>DASVBY010000001.1:0-43520 GCA_036381895.1 Burkholderiales bacterium
CGCAGGAACCACAGGATCAAGGAGAGCACCACGCTAATGACGATCATCGTGGTGATCGGAAAGTAGAAGCGGAAATTCTCGCGTTCGATGACGATGTCGCCGGGCAGCCGGAACAAGCCGAGCTTCGTGAGCCACGGCCATGCGAGCCCGACCAGGATGAGCAGGATGCCGACGGTGATCAGCCAGCGGCCCATTCAGCGGCCCTCCGTCTCCAGGAAATCGAGGATCTCCCGCCGCCGCATCATGGCATCGGCGTAGCCGAGCCCGATAAGCGCGCGGCAGTAGGCCCTTTCGAACAGCAGATAGCTTACCAGGTTCGCTCCACCCGGCCGCATCGCGCCGATGCGGCGGAACAGGTAGCGCACCGGCCGGGGGAGCGTATGCGCGTACTTCGAGGCGATCTGCTCGAGGTCCTCGCTCGGCGAGAGCACGAGCACGTCGACCGGCCGCAGGGTGACCGCGCCTTCGCGCAGCTGCGGCTTCGGGATCAGACTGATGGTGTGGTTGATGCGCTGCAGCCGCTCGATATCGGTCTCGAGGGTATCGAGAAAGATGCTGTTCAGCACGTGCCCGGCGATGGTGGCGAGCGAGGGGTACTCGACCGCGTCGCGCGTCTGCTGCGGCGGATCGTGCCGCAACCCGATCACGAGGATGCGCTCGGCGCCGAGGTGCAGCGCGGGGCTCAACGGCGCCTCCTGCCGCATCGAGCCGTCGCCGAAGTATTCGCGGTTGATCTTCACCGCCTCGAACAGGAACGGGATCGCCGATGAAGCGAGCAGGTGCTCGATCGTGATGCGCACCGCCGCGCCGACGCGCCGTGCGCGTTTCCACGGCGCGATCGAATCGACGCCCTGGTAGAACGTTACCGACTGCTCGGAGGTGTAGCCCGAGCAGGTGACGCCGAGCGCGTGCAGCGCTCCGGCGTCGATCGACGCCTGGATCTCCTCGCACGGGAGCGTCTGCTCGAGCAGCGTGCGCAACGGCGAGCGATCGAGCAGCGATACCGGGTTGTAGCGCCCGAGGCCGCCGAGGAGCAGCGCCACGAGCCAGTGAAAGCCGGTTTTGGCGACGCCGACGGCGTCGGCGCGGAACACTTGATCGACGCGGAAGTTGCGCCACACGTGGTTGAGCCGGCGCACGCCGGTGCGGAAGCGGCGCGCCCAGATCGCGAGCGCCGCCGCGTTGATGGCGCCGGCCGAGGTGCCGCAGAGCACGGGGAACGGATTCGGGGCATTCTCGGGCAGCAGCTCCGCGATCGCCTTGAGCACGCCGACCTGATACGCGGCGCGCGCGCCGCCGCCTGCCATGACGAGGCCGGTCAACGGCCGCCTCGGCCGAGTACGCATTCGAAGCTTACCTCCCCGACTGATTGAAACCTTGGCGCGGCATCGTTTAGCGCCGGATGCAAGGTGCGTCAACCGGCGACGCGCCGTGACGCTCCCGGCGCGCGCGGCTAAGATTAGCCGACGCGCGCAACGGCGGGCAGAACAACCAGACGATGGAACAGCAGTCGAGCCATCACGACCGGATCCTCGCCCTGGCCGGCATCTTTCAGGCAGCGCGCCTGGTGCAGCAGCTCTCGCGCGAAGGCCGCGCCGAGCCGCAGGCGTTCGCGGCGAGCCTGCGCTCCGTGCTCGCGATCGACGCGCCGAGCACCGCCGAGGTCTACGGCGGCGCCGGCGGGGTTGCGCTCGGCCTCACGCTCGTGCGCGACAAGCTCGGCGGAAGCGCCGCACCGCAGGACCTGGAGATGGCGAAGTACGTGATCGCCATGCTGCAGCTCGAAGCGGCGCTGCGCCGGCGCCCGGAAGTCGCGCAGGCGATCCGCGCCGGCCTGCGGACGATCCAGACGCAGATGGAGTTCTTCGAGTCCCCGGAGGACGACGACGAAGCGGTGCATCCGCGGCTGCCCGAGAAGCTCGCGGAGCTCTACACCCGGACGCTCAGCACGCTCAATCCGCGCATCATGGTGACGGGCGAACAGGGCCACCTCGCGAACGCGCAGATCGCCGCGAGCGTGCGCGCGGCGCTCTTTGCCGGCATCCGCTCGGCGGTGCTGTGGCGCCAGCTCGGCGGCAGCCGCTGGCAGCTCCTCGTATCGCGCCCGCGTCTCGCCGCGGAGGCGGCGCGGCGGCTCGAAGCCCTGCGCGCGTGAGCGACGCGGCCGCACGCCCCATCGGCGTCTTCGATTCCGGCGTCGGCGGGCTGTCGGTGCTGCGCGCGATCCGCGCGCAGCTTCCCGCCGAGCGCCTCGTTTACGTCGCCGATTCGGCGCACATCCCCTACGGCGAGAAGCCGGCGGCGTACGTCGAAGCGCGCGCACACGCCATCGCCGAGTTCCTGCTCGCACGCGGCGCCAAGGCGCTCGTGGTCGCGTGCAACACCGCCACCGGCGCCGCCGTCGCGTCGCTGCGCGCACGCTTTCCCGTACCGATCGTCGGCACCGAGCCCGCGCTCAAGCCCGCCGCCGCGCGGACGCGCTCGGGCGTGGTCGGCGTGCTCGCGACGAGCGGTACGCTCGCGAGCGGCAAGTTCGCGGCGCTCCTCGAGCGCTTCGGCCGGACCGTCGCCGTGCACGTGCAGCCGTGTCCCGGGTGGGTCGAGCGCGTCGAAGCCGGCGATCTCGCGAGCGCCGACACGCGCGCGCTGATCGCGCGCGATATCGCGCCGCTGCTCGCGCGGGGCGCGGACGCGCTCGTGCTCGGCTGCACGCATTTTCCGTTCCTGGCGCCGCTCATCGCGGAGATCGCGGGCCCCGACGTCGCGATCCTCGATCCGAGCGCCGCCATCGCGCGCGAGCTCGAGCGGCGCCTCGCGGCCGCGGGCCTCCGCGCGTCCGGCGGCCGCGGCGCCGAGGCGTTCTGGACGAGCGGCGAGCCTGCACGCGTCGGTGCGGTCGCCGCACGGCTGCTCGGACGCGCGGTCGCGTTCGCGCGCCTGCCCGACGCGCCGGACCGCCTCGACGCGTCCGCGCTGGCGTCGGATCGAACGCCGCGCTGACCGCGCGGCGCGCCGTGCACTGCCGCCGGTTCGTTCAGTCGGGAAGCTGCTGCGGGCTGCCGCCGAGCCGCGCCGCGGCCGCCCACGCCACCCCCGCGCGGCGCGCGCGGTGCCGGAGCACGTGCTCGACGAGCGCGTAGCGCCGGCGGAGGCCGTCCGGCTGAAACGGCGCGCGCGTGCGCAGCGACACGCTCGTCAGGTACCGGATCTCGATCATCAGCCGCTCGAGCAAGGCGCCGTCGAGCGCGCGCTCGTCCGCGCGCGTCAGCGCGAACGCCGACGCGTAGCCGTCGAGCAGCCAGGCGCGCAGGCGTTCCCAGCGGCTCGGCGCGATGTCGTGCTCCCAGTAGAGGCGCGAGAGCATCGCCGCGAGATCGAAAACGACCGGCCCCCAGGCGTAGTCGGAGAAGTCGATGAGTTGAACCGCGCCGGCATCCGCGCCCGGCGCCCCGAGCCGCACGTGCTCGAGGCCGAGGTCGCCGTGCAGCACCGATTCCGTGAGCTCGCCCGAAGGCGCCTGTATCGCCGCCTGCTGCAGCAGCCGATCGATGCCTTCCCAGTGTGCGAGCTCCCGGCGCCCGAAGCGCGCCGCATTCGGCGAACGCAGCAGATCGGCGAAGGTCTCGCGCCGCGGCGCTTCGCGCTCGATGCGCCGCACGCGCGCGCGTCGCGGATATGTCTGCAGCATCGCGTGCATGCGCCCGATCGCGCGCGCGACCGCAACCAGCTCCTCGCGCGTCACCGACCCGGGATATACACGCCGCCCCTCCGCAAACGACGTCACCATGATCGGGTAGTGCTCGCGGCGAAAGCGCGGCCAGGCGCGCCCGGCGACGGCGCCGAGGCGCGCGCCCGCGCGCGTCGGCAATACGTGCGGCACGCACGCCCCACCCGCGCGCAGGTATTCGAGCAGGTCCGCTTCGAGCTCGACGACTTCGCCGACGCCGGCAGGAAACAGCTTGGCGATCAGCGCGCGCGTCGGCGTACGCACGCGCCAGACGGCCGCGTGGCGGGCGCGGCTGAGCGGCTGCGGCGGGCCCGAGAGGAACAGGCCGTAGGCCCGCTCGAGACAACGGGTCAGAGTGCGCGCGTCGACATCGCCGGGATAGCGAACGAACAAGACAGGCTCCTTGTCACGGCCCTCCTGGTACTCGCGACCGAGCCGGCAGGGTGTACCGGCCGCGCTCAATCCGCCCGCCGCCCGGAGCAGCGGCGCGGCGCCCTTGCGCCGGCACGCGGGCACTCGCATGCTTGGCGTCGGCTCATAGTAGCGCGGTTGCGGGCGGCGCGCAGGCGTTTCGCGCCGGGCGCGGCCTGGCTCCTCCGGGGGCGCGGGTAAAGTGAAACCATGAAGACAACGCTCGAGAGCGTTCGAACCTGGATCGACGCGGCGCAGCGCGTAGTAGCGCTCACCGGCGCAGGGATATCGACCGAGTCCGGAATTCCCGATTTTCGCGGGCCGCAGGGCCTGTGGACCCGCAACCCCAAGGCGGAGAAGCTCTCCGATATCCGCCACTACATGACCGACCCGGAAGTGCGGCGGCTTTCGTGGCAGCATCGGTTGACGCATCCCGCGTGGACGGCGGAGCCCAATGCCGGGCATCGCGCGCTGGTCGCGCTGGAGCGGCGCGGCAAGCTGCATGCGCTGATCACGCAGAACATCGACGGCCTGCATCAGCGCGCGGGCAACGATCCCGCCCGAATCGTGGAGGTGCACGGAACTTTGCGCGAGGCGGTGTGCATGAGCTGCGGCTGGCGCGGACCCATGGTCGCCGTGCTCGAGCGGGTACGGGCGGGTGAAGCGGATCCGCCGTGCGAGGTCTGCAGGGGCATCTTGAAGAGCGCCACGATTTCGTTCGGACAGGCGCTCGTGCCGCAGATCATCGAGCGCGCCATGCGCGCCGCCGCCGAAGCGGACCTGCTGCTCGCGATCGGCTCGAGCCTGCAGGTGTATCCGGTGGCCAACGTCGTACCGCACTCGAAGGCCGCCGGCGCCCGGCTCGTGATCGTGAATGCCGAACCCACGCCCTTCGACGACATGGCCGACGCGGTCCTCAACGGCCGCATCGGCGAGCTGCTGCCGGCGCTCTGCCGCTCGGCGCCGTAGCCGCCCCGCACGAGACGAAGAAGAAGCCGGCCGCGTCGCGGCGCGCGGCCGGCCGCTCGGAGGTTGACGTTAGTATCCGGTAGCGCCGGCTGGGCCGCCGCCCGAGCCCGTCGTACCGCCCGAACCGGAGTCGCCGCTGCGCGAGCCGGATCCGCCCATCTGACCATCCGATTGGCAGCCGGCCAACGCCGCGCCGAGAAACACCGCAAAGGCGATGGCGATAAAGCGTTTCAGCAATCCCATTGCAACCTCCTTGTCCCTGATTGGGGGAGCGCGATCTTCGCCGAGTGTGGAAAGCGTGCGTATCCGTGCCATCCCGGATAGTGGCGCGCCAACGCCGCGGCGCTCCGCCCGGGGATTGCGGCCGGGAGTGCGGCGTCGAAGAACTCGTGCGCTCACGGACCGTCACCGCGGACCGCGCCGGGCGCCCGCTGCCCGCAAGCCGAACATCCGGCGCCGCGACGAAACGGCCGCGCCCGAGCAGCGGCGTCGCGCTCTCTCGATGCAGCCCGGCAAGGCACTCTCGCCGCGAACGCCGACCCTGAGGTGGGAGCAGCGCTGCAATGCGCCCGGGGATCGCTCTCGCGCGCCTTCGCCGTCACGGGACGCGCGTGCTCGCGGCCGCCGCGAGCCGCGCGAGCCGCAGCTGCAGGTGGCGCTTCACGTCCGGCCATTCGTGCGCCAGCACGCTGTAGATCACCGTGTCGCGCGCACTGCCGTCGCGCCGCGCCTGAAAGTGCCGCAGGACGCCGTCCTGCTTCGCCCCGAGCGCGGCGATCGCGCGCTGCGAGACGAGATTGAAGCGGTCCGTGCGCAGGCCCACGACCTCGCATCCGAGCGTCTCGAAGGCGTGCTGGAACAGCAGCAGCTTGCACGCCGTGTTGACGTGCGTGCGCTGCCAGCGCCTGGCATAGAACGTCCAGCCGATCTCGACGCGATCGATGGGGGCGACGATATCGTGGTAGCGGGTGGAGCCGATCACTTCGCCGCTCTGCAGCTCGCGCACCGCCCAGGGCAGCATGTGCCCGGCCTCCTGCCCCGCGAGCGCGTGGTCGATGAAGGCGCGCATCCCGGCCGGCTCCGGCACCGCGGTGTACCAGAGCTCCCACAAGCGCCCGTCGGAGGCGGCCGCAACGAGCGCATCGTGGTGGTCGTGGGTGAGCGGCTCCAGGCGCACGCCGCCGCCTTCGAGCGTTACGGGACGCGGTTCGATCATGCGGCCTCCGATTCGCAGTGCGGCGCAGTCTCGCGGCGAGAGTGGCTGGCGGGAAGTGCCACTTTTGGTACACTTCACCAGTCCACTCATGCGCGCCGCCATCGCCGTCGATCCCTCCGCCACAACCCCGCTGCATCGCCAGATCTACGAGGCGTGGCGTACAGGCATCCTCTCCGGACGCTTCGCGGGCGGCACGCGCCTGCCTTCGACGCGCGAGCTCGCCCGCGCGCTCGCCGTCTCGCGCAGCACCGTGACCCAGGCCTACGAGCAGCTCATCGCCGAGGGGTATCTGCAACCGGTGCGCGGAGCGGGCACCTTCGTCTGCCGCGAGCTGCCAGATGCAGCTTTGCGCGCGAGACCGCAGGCGCCGCGCGCGGCCGCCTCGCCCGCCGTCCGCCTGTCGCGCTTCGGCGCGCACCTCGGCGAGGATTTCACCCCCCCGTCCGCGCCGGCCGGCGCCGTCTGCTTCTCCCGCTGGGGGCCGGACCTCGAGCGCTTTCCGTTCCTGCTCTGGCGACGGCTGCTCGCGCGGCAACTGCGGCTCGCGCCAAGGACGCTCTTCGACTACGCGCGCGACACCCGGGGCCACGAAGCGCTGCGGCACGAGATCGCCGCCTATGTCGCGCGCTCGCGCGCGGTCGTGTGCACGCCGGAGCAGGTGATCGTGGTGAGCGGATCGCAGCAGGCGCTCGATCTCTGCGCACGCGTGCTGCTCGAGCCGGGCGACCGCGTGGCGTTCGAGGACCCGGGCTACCTCGGCGCGCGCCGCGCGCTCCTCGCGCACGGGGCGCGGCTCGAGCCCGTCGGCATCGACGCCGAGGGCGTGCGCGTTGCGGACATCCGAGGGCGCGCGCGGCTCGTCTACGTCACGCCCTCGCACCAGTTCCCGACCGGCGTCGCCATGTCGCTCGCGCGGCGCCTCGCGCTCATCGAGTGGGCGCGGCGGCAGCGGGCGGTGATCCTCGAGGACGACTACGACAGCGAATACCGCTACAGCGGATCGCCTCTGCCGGCGCTGCAGAGCCTCGCGGGCGACGTCCCGGTCGTCTACTGCGGAACGTTCTCGAAGGTCATGTTCCCGGCGCTGCGCATCGGCTATGTCGTCGCACCGCCGGCGCTGGTGCCGGTGCTCACGCGCGCGAAATGGCTCTGCGACCGGCACGCGCCCGTGCTCGAGCAGGCGGCGCTCGCGGATTTCCTGCGCGAAGGGCACCTCGAGCGCCACGTCCGGCGCATGCGCCGGCTGTACGGCGAACGGCGCACGGTGCTCGTCGACGCGCTCGAGCGGCACTTCGGCGATCGCGTCGCGATCCTCGGCGAACCGGCGGGAATGCACCTGCTCGCGCGGTTCGCGGATGGCGGCATCGCCGAGCGCGCGCAGGCGAACAAGGTGCACTTGCGCAGCTCGGCCGCGTACTACCTGACGAAGGCTCCGCGCAACGAGTACGCGTTCGGCTTCTCCTCGCTCCCGCCGCCGGCGATCCGCGAAGGCGTGCGGCGGCTCGCCGGAGCGATTGCGCGGCCGCGGACGCTCTAGAATCTCACCGCGCACCCGAGGCGCGCCGTCGTCTTCTCGAGGAGTTGCAATGAAAGCGTTCCAGGTCATCGCCCCCGGCGGGCTCGACAACCTCAAGCTGATCGATCAGCCGGACCCGGTGCCCGGTCCCGGCGAAGTGCGCGTACGCCTGCGCGCGATCTCGCTCAACTATCGCGACCTGCTCATGGTCGAAGGGCGCTACGCGCGCAACGACTTCGCGTTTCCGATCACGCCGTTCTCGGACGGCTGCGGCATCGTCGAGGCGGTCGGACCCGGCGTAACGCGCGTGCGGGCGGGCGATCGCGTGGCCCCGCTCTTCTTCCAGAAATGGCTGGCGGGCCCGGCGACGCCGGAGGGACTCGCGTCGGCCCTCGGGCATCCGGTCCCCGGGGTCGGGCGCGAGCTCGCCGTCTATTCCGAGCAGGGCGTCGCGCGCGTCCCGGATCACCTGACCGATCAGCAGGTCGCCACTCTCCCCTGCGCCGCGCTCACCGCATGGCGCGCGCTGTTTCACGACGCACGGCTCCGGCCCGGGCAGACCGTGCTGCTGCAGGGCACCGGCGGAGTCTCGATCTTCGGGCTGCAGTTCGCGCACGCCGCGGGGCTCGAAACCATCGTCACCTCCTCGTCGGACGAGAAGCTCGAGCGCGCCCGCGCGCTCGGCGCGACGCACACGATCAACTACCGCCGGCACCCGGAATGGGCCAAGGAAGTGCGCCGGCTCACGCGCGGGCGCGGCGTCGATTTCGTCATGGAGGTCGGCGGCGCCCAGACGCTCAAGCAGAGCCTCAAGTCGATCGCGCTCGGCGGACACATCGCCATCGTCGGCGTGGTCTCGGGGACGCGCGAGTCGCTGCTGATCCCGGCCGTCATCACCACCGGCGCGCGGCTGCAGGGCGTGTCCGTCGGCTCGCGCGAGATGTTCGAAGCGATGACCCGCGCGCTCGCGCTGCACCGGATCGAGCCGGTGGTCGACAAGGTCTACGACTGGAAAGACGCGCGCGCCGCGCTCGAGGCGATGAAGCGCGGCGAGCACTTCGGCAAGATCGTGCTTGCCTTCGAGTAGGAGACTTCGGGCGCCGCGTGAGCGGCAGCAGCAGTAGGACGCTGCGGCCCGCA
This sequence comes from Burkholderiales bacterium, assembly GCA_036381895.1. Classification (GTDB taxonomy): domain Bacteria; phylum Pseudomonadota; class Gammaproteobacteria; order Acidiferrobacterales; family Sulfurifustaceae; genus JACQFZ01. The sequence continues at coordinate 8,980 of DASVBY010000001.1, forward strand.
GGACCCGTCGATTCCGGGAGTCCTCGGCGTGCTCCGCGCCGCCGGCGGTCTAGCCCGCCTGCCGCATCACCTTCGCGATCGCGCCGGCGACGTAATCGATGTTGTGCGTGTTGAGGGCGGCGACGCAGATGCGCCCGCTCTCGATCGCGTAGATCGAATACTCCTCGCGCAGCTTCGCCACCGCCTCCTTGCCGAGCCCGGAGTAGGAGAACATGCCGTTCTGGCGCAGCACGAAGCCAAGGTCGACGCCCGGCGCCTGCGCCTGTACCTTCTCCACCAGCGCCCGCCGCATGGCCTTGATGCGCTCGCGCATCAGCGCGACCTCGCGCTCCCACAGCGCCCGCAGCTCGGGGTCCGACAGCACGGTCGCCACGATCTGGCCGCCGTGCGTCGGCGGATTCGAGTAGTTCGTGCGCACGAGGCGCTTCAGCTGGCTCAGCACGCGCGCCGCTTCGTCGCGGCTCGCGGTGACGACGCTGAGCGCCCCGACGCGCTCGCCGTAGAGCGAGAACGTCTTCGAGAACGAGTTCGAGACGAATACCGGGGTCACGCTCTCGGCGAAACGGCGCACCGGCGCGCTGTCCGTCGTGAGATCGCTCGCCAAACCCTGGTACGCCATGTCGAGCACCGGCACCAGCCCGCGCGCCCGGACGATCTCGATCACGCGCGCCCACTGCTCGGGTGCGAGGTCGACGCCGGTCGGATTATGGCAGCAGACGTGCAGCACCACGATCGCGCCGGCCGGCAGGCGCTCGAGTGTGCGCGTCATCCCGGTGAAATCGAGGCCGCGCGTGGCCGCGTCGTAGTACGGGTACGCGTGCACCTTGAATCCGGCGTTCTCGAACAGTGCGCGGTGGTTCTCCCAGCTCGGGTCGCTGATCCAGACCTCGGCCGCGGGATTGATGCGGTAGAGAAAATCGGCCGCTTCCTTGAGCGCGCCGGTGCCGCCGAGCGCCTGAATCGTCGCCACCCGGCCCTCGCGCAGTACGGCCGCGTCCTGGCCGAAGACGAGCTCCTGCACCGCGCGCACGTACGCCGGCATGCCGTCGATCGGGAGGTAGCTGCGGGCGGCCGCCGCCTCGACGAGCGCGCGCTCGGCGCGGCGCACGCACTCGAGCACCGGCACCTTGCCCTGGTCGTCGTAATAGACGCCGACGCCGAGGTTGACTTTCTTCGGGTTCGGATCCGCGTTGTACGCTTCGGTCACGCCGAGAATGGGATCGCGCGGCGCGAGCGGCACGGCGCCGAGTATCGACGAGCTCATGAGTCGCGGTCTGCTCTGCGAGTTGACGGGGAACGTGCGGCCGAAATGCGGCGGCGCCCCTATGTTCACACAAAGCGCGAACCGATGCAGCACGCAGCGAACGCCGCGGCCGGGGTGCGCGGCGGGCGGCGCGGAGCGCCTCCCGGCCGACCGGATCGCGACTGGCCCGGGCGGGGTCCGGCGCCCGCACGCTTCCGCCCGGCCGCCGCGCGCGTCGGCCCCGATCCCGGTTCGCGGTCCGCGCTCGCGCCCGCCGCGCGGGCCTCACGGCGCCAGATGGTGGAAGAACGCCGCGGCTGCCTGGAGCATGGTCCAGAGCACGCCCCAGACGAACGCAAGACTCGCGACGCCGACCGCGGCCCCGACGGCGAGCAGCACGCCGTCCTTCTCGATGAGCCCGAGCGCGATGAGCGCGATGCCGATGGCCGGGGGCGTGTTGCCGAACGGGATCGGCAGCGCCAGCACGATCGCGAGGATCAGGCAGACCAGACCGAAAGCCCGCTCGCCGGTGACGCCGCTCATCGGGAGCCAGCGCGGCCGCATCAACCGTTCGAGCCGCTGCAGCCACGGCGCGGTGCGCTGCATCAGGCGGCGAAAGTCGTAGCGCCGGATGGAACGGTCGCCGATCCACCTCGGCAGGTAGGGCCGCGGCATGCCGACCGTCATCTGCAGCGCCACGAGCGCGAGCGGGATGCCGGTCACGGTCGAGATCCCGGGAATACCGAGCGGAATCGTGTTCGGGAGCGTGAACACGAGCAGGAGCAATCCGAAGGAGCGGTTGCCGAGCAGACGGACGATGTCGCGCAACGCGATCCGTTCGCGGGGAAAGCTCCAGGCAAGCTCGAGGAGGATGTCGGAGGTGCGCGGCGCGCGCGCTCCGCCTGGCCCGGAAGGGGCAGGGTCAGCGGAAGAGGACATGCGGTCGTGTAGTCGGTGGTGCCTGACTCTAGCCGGGCGCGCGTGCGGCGGTCAATTCGCGCGCCGCGTGGCGCGGCGCGCTTCCCTCAGAACTCGAGCCGGTCGCCGGGCTTGATCGGGAATACTTTCGTCGGCGACTCGCCGAGCGCCTCCATGTATTCCTCGGGCGTGCCTCGCAGAACCGGGAAGGTGCCGTAGTGCATGGGGATGGCGAACTTCGGCTTGAAGTACTCGCGCGTCGCGTACGCGGCATCGCGCGGGCTCATCACGAAGTGCCCGCCGATCGGAATCATGAGCAGGTCCGGCTTGTAGTAGTCGGCGATGAGGCGCATGTCGCCGAACAGCCCGGTATCGCCCATGTGATAGATCTTGAACCCGTTCTCGAGCTCGATGACGAAGCCGACCGGCTCGCCGCCGACGTGGGTCTCGTCCTTGCCGGTCGCGGGATTGCGCCACACGAGCTCGGAGCTGTGCTCGGCGCGCACCATCGTGATCTTGATGTCGGGTCCGAGCGGCGCGATGGTGCCGCTCTTGTTCATGCGCGGCGCGAGCTCCGGCGGCAGCACGCCGAGCGCGACCAGCGACTGGTTGAGCCCGGCCGGGCCGATAACCGGCACTTTCTGCTGCTTGGCGATCTCGGGGGCGTCGCCGAGGTGATCGCCGTGCGCATGCGTCACCAGGATGAGGTCGATCTTCCCGAGCGCATCGAGCTTCTTCCACTGGTCCGGCGTCTTCGGATTCCGGGTGAGGAACGGATCGATGAGGATCACCTTGCCGCCGGGCGTGGTGATGCGCATGGCCGCCTGCCCGAGCCACAGGATTTCCGTCTTCTTCTGCTGCGCGAGCGCAGCCGGCGCAGCACCGGCGAGCAGCACGGCAAGGGCGGCAAGGAACCAGCTTCCTCGGGATGGCGTACGCATGGACAAGTCCTCCTTATGGGGGCCGGACGTACGATCGCTGCATTATCAAGCGAATACGGCCGGGTCCGCTACCGATCCCCGGGCCGACCGTCCGTCGGCCGGGAGGTGTAACGATAATAATTCGCATTTACATCCCCGCCGGCCCTCGCCTAGAATGGCCCCGTCGGAGCAGCCCACATGTACATCTGCATCTGCAACGCCGTCACCGACCGTGAAGTGCGGCAGTGCGCCGAGCTCGGCGCACGGTCCGTACAGGACCTCGAGCGCTCCCTGGGGCTCGGCAGCAACTGCGGCCGCTGCCGTGCCGCGGCCGCGGAGCTGCTGCGGGATTCGACCGCCGACACCTCGCCCCCGCCCGCCTACGCCCTGCCGGACTCCTGATACACTGCGCCGGAAAACCGGCCGCAGGGGGAAGACATGAAGGGCGACGCGAAGGTCATTCAGTACCTCAACCGGGTGCTGACGAACGAGCTCACCGCCGTCAATCAGTATTTCCTGCACGCGCGCATGTTCGACAACTGGGGACTGACGCGCCTCGGCGAGTACGAGCGCAGGGAATCGATCGATGAGATGAAGCACGCGGACGAGCTCATCAAGCGGATCCTCTTCCTCGAGGGCCTGCCCAACCTGCAGGACCTCGGCAAGCTCCTGATCGGCGAGAACGTGCCGGAGGCGCTCGGCGCCGACCTGAAGCTCGAACGCGCCGCGCGCCCGCTCCTGCAGGAAGCGATCGCATACTGCGAATCGGTCGCCGATTACGTCTCGCGCGAGCTGCTCGAGGACATTCTCGAGACCGAAGAAGAGCATATCGACTGGCTGGAGACCCAGCTCGGCCTGATCGACAGCCTCGGCCTGCAGAACTACCTGCAGCTCCAGGCCGGGAGCGCCGAAGCTTCCTGACGCGCGCCGGCGCGACCCGCCTGCCCTCGTCCCGACCCCGTGCGGCGGAGTCCGCGCCGGCGGGCGACTATACTAAGAGCCGTAGCGGGAGAGGGGGATGCGGAAGGCCGGTTTCTACAAGCGCGACTGGTTCATCGCCCTGCTCGTCGCCGCCGCCTTCGCCGCCGCCCGCTACGCCGACAACCCCTGGCTCGAGCGTCTCGAGCTGCTCGCCTACGACCTCGGCGTCCGCGCCACCTATCGCCTGCCGGGCGCCGCCGAGGACATCGCCCTCGTCGCGATCGACGAACCGAGTCTCGCCGCGCTCGGCCCCTGGCCGTGGCCGCGAAGCGTGCTCGCCGATGGGCTCGAGCGGCTGAAAGCCTCGCGCCCCCGCGCCGTCGGCGTGCTGCTCGACTGGAGCGAACCCGAGGCCGACCGGGGGCTCGCCGCGGTGCGCGACATCCGCGAGCGCTTCGCGGCGATGAGCTTTCCTCGCGCCGCGCAGCCGCAGGCAAGGGAGCTCGGCCGACTGCTCGCGCAGGCGGAACGCGCGCTCGACGGCGACCGCGCGCTCGCGCGCGCGCTGCGCGGCGTACCGCGCCTTCATCTTCCGCTCCATGCGGCCGGGCACGGCGATGCCCCTGCCGCCGCCGTGCGCGCGCCGCTTCCCGAGTTCGCCGCCCACGCCACCCTCGGACACCTCGCCTACCGCGCCGATGCCGACGGCGGCAGGCGCGCGCTGCGCGCGGTGCTCGCGGGCGACGACGCGCGGTACGCGCTGCCGATCCTTCTCGCCGCCGCGAGCGTCGGCCTCGACCGCCGGCATCTCGTGCTCGAGCCGGGCCGCCGTCTCGCGCTCGGCCGGCTGCAGGTGCCTCTCGATCGCACCGGGCACATGCACCCGGGCTTCCACGCCCCACGCGCTCCGGACACGGCCGCGTTCGCCACGTATTCCTTCAGCGACGTTCACGCCGGCAAGGTGCCGAACGGGGCGTTCGCGAACAAAGTGGTGCTCCTCGGCCTCGCCGCGGGCGTCGGGCCGGCGTTTCCGACGCCCGTGGCACCGGCGGCGAGCGAGATCGAGGTCGCGGCGAATGCGATCGCCGCGATCCTCAACCAGGATTTCTACACCATCCCCGAATGGAGCCTCGCCGCCGAGGCGGCCGCGGCGCTCGCGGTGCTGCTCTACCTCTTGCTCGCACTGCCGCACCTGCGCGGCGGCACCGCCGCGCTCGTGACGCTGCTGCTCCTGCTCGCGCTGCTCGGTGCCGGGCAGTTCCTGATGGCGACGCAGAAGCTGTGGCTGGCGACGACCTCGCCGGCGCTCCTGCTCCTCGCCGGGCATTTCGCGATCGGGGCGAAGCGGCTCGTGCTCGGGGAACGGCGCCGGCTCGAGGCGGCGGCGGACGCGGCGCACACAAACCGCATGCTCGGGCTCTCGTTTCAGTCGCAGGGACAGCTCGACCTCGCGATGGACAAGTTCCGCGCGCTGCCGGTCGACGCATCGGTGCTCGAACTGATCTACAACCTCGCGCTCGATTTCGAGCGCAAGCGGCAGTTCCACAAGGCCGCGGCCGCCTACGACTACATCCTGGCGCACGATGCGCGCTTTCGCGACGCCGCCGAACGCAAGAAGCGCGCCGAGCAGGGCGACCACACCATCGCGCTCGGCAAGACGCTGATCCTGCACGGGGCGGAGAAACCGACGCTCGGGCGCTACCAGATCGAGCGCGAGATCGGGCGCGGCGCGATGGGCGTCGTCTATCTCGGGCTCGATCCGAAGATCAACCGCCGCGTGGCGATCAAGACGCTCGCGCTCTCCGAGGAGTTCGAAGCGAAGGAGCTCGAGGCGGTGCGCGAACGCTTCTTCCGCGAGGCCGAAACCGCGGGACGGCTGCACCATCCGAACATCGTCACCATCTACGACGTCGGCGAGGACCACGATCTCGCCTACATCGCCATGGAATACCTCGAGGGCAAGGGTCTCGACGCCTACATAAATCCCGACAAGCCGCTTCCCTTCGACCGGATCCTCGACATCGCGATCAAGGTGGCCGACGCGCTCGCCTACGCGCACCGGCAGGACGTGGTGCACCGCGACATCAAGCCGCACAACATCATCTATCACGAGCCGAGCGGCAGCGTGAAGGTGATGGACTTCGGGATCGCCCGCCTCACCGACTCGAGCCGCACCAGGACCGGGCTCGTCCTCGGGACACCCGCCTACATGTCCCCCGAGCAGGTCAGCGGCAAGCGCGTCGACGGGCGCTCCGATCTCTACTCGCTCGGCGTGACGCTGTTCGAGATGGTCACCGGCGACACGCCGTTCGACGGCGACTCGTTCGCCGCGCTCATGCACCAGATCACGACCGCAACCGCGCCCGACCTGCGCAAGCTGCGTTCGGAGACGCCTGCGAGCCTCGCCGCCATCGTGAAGCGGCTGCTGCAGAAGCCGGTGACGAAGCGCTATCAGAACGGCGAAGAGCTCAAGCGCGATCTGGAGGCGTGCCGCGCTCAGCTCGGCGAAGCCGCCCGGGCGTAGCCGCCGGCGTCTAGAGGTCTTCGAAATCCCGTTCCGGCGGGCGCCGCGGCATCGCGCGCGGCGCTTGTACCTCGACGGTGTACTCCGCGCTCAGATACTCGCGCGCCTGGCGCCGGCGGAGCTTGCGCATGAGCCACCAGGCGCGGACCAGCACCACGGCGGCGATGACGAAGCCCGCGACGAGCGCCGCCGTGACGAACACCGCGGCGACGGCGAGCAGGATCAGGCCGACGATGACCGTGCCGACCCAGCCGAGCCAGCTGCGCGGCATGAGGTAGAAATCGCGATAGCGTGCGCTCATCGTCGCACCTCGGCGCAGAAGTCGATTGTGCACTGCGGGAAGGACATCATCGTCGCATGATAAGTGCCCGCTTCCGCCAAGCCAAACCCGCGGCCGCGCCGTCGGACTAGCGGCCCGTTCGCGGGGCGCGGCGGGCGGGCGGCGGCGCCTCGCGCCATTCCCCGGGCGCGAGCCCCGCGAGCGTGTACTCGCCGATCGCGTAGCGCACGAGCCGCAGCGTCGGGTGCCCCACGGCCGCCGTCATGCGCCGCACCTGGCGGTTCCTGCCTTCGGTCAGCACGATTTCGAGCCACGTGGTCGGAATGTGCCGGCGAAAGCGAATCGGCGGGTCGCGCGGCCAGAGCGCAGGCTCGGCGATACGGCGCACCCTGGCCGGGCGCGTGCGCCGCCCGTCCAGCACGACGCCGCGGCGCAGCTGCGCGAGCGCGCGCTCCTCCGGCACCCCTTCGACCTGCACCCAGTAAACCTTCGGCAGCTTGTAGCGCGGGTCGCTCAGCCGATGCTGCAGGCGACCGTCGTCGGTGAGGAGCAGCAGTCCTTCGCTGTCGCGGTCGAGCCGGCCGGCGGGGTAGACACCGCGCACCGGTATGTACGCCGCCAGCGTCGCGCGCCCGGCCGCGTCAGTGAACTGCGTCAGCACGCCGTACGGCTTGTTGAAAAGAATCAGGCGCATCGGGAGGCGTCCGGCAGCGGCTGCGCGCCGGGGAACGCGACGAGTGGGGTCAAGACAGCGGGCGAAGTACATAGCGCCGCCAAGTGGTTGATCGCTTTGATGCAGACCGAGACGCCGCCGCGTGCCGCGGCGCGCGGCTCAACGCTTCTGCTGAGCGCTTCTCGGGGTTTTCCTCGTGACAAGCGCCGGCGGCTCGGGCACACTGCGCTTCGCAATAAGAACTAGACTGGCAGATGCCGGTCAGCTGCTTGTACCGGGGGCGCCTGACTGCGGTGACGACTGTCAGGCGAGGCGCACGTCGCCGGGAACGTATCCCGGAACCGAACCCCACCCGCCTTCCCGCAGGACGGCGGGTTTTTTGTTGCCCGCGTTCCCCCGGCAGCAGCCGCAGTCAGGCGCGCGCCTGCCGGGCGGTCGCACGCGCCTCGACGCCCGCGAGATAGTCGAGCGCCTCCATCAAACCGCCACGCCGATGCGGGACGCCCGCAGCGGCGAGGCCCATCTCGATGCCGGCGAGCGTGCCGGCCAGCATCAGCTCGTTGAAATCGCCGAGGTGGCCGATGCGAAACGCCCGCCCCCGCAGCTTGCCGAGCCCGGTGCCGAGCGACATGTCGAAGCGCTCGAGGATCAGCTGGCGCAGCGCGTCGGCATCGTAGCCCTCAGGCATCAGCACGGCGGTGAGCGTGTTGCTGTACTCGCGCGGATCGCGGCACACGATCTCGAGTCCCCAGGCGCGCACCGCGCGCCGGCTCGCTTCCGCGAGCCGCGCGTGGCGCGCGTACACGTTCTCGAGACCCTCCTCTTCCAGCATCCGCAGCGCCTCCCGCAGGCCGTAGAGCAGATTCGTGGCCGGCGTGTACGGAAAGTAGCCGCTTCGGTTCGACTCGATCATATCCTCCCAGCGCCAGTACGCCTTCGGCAGTCGCGCCGCACGCGCGGCCGCACGCGCCCTGGCGCTCACGGCGTTGAAGCCGAGGCCGGGCGGGAGCATGAGCCCTTTTTGCGATCCGGCGACCGTCACGTCCACGCCCCACTCGTCGTGCCGGTAGTCGATCGAAGCGAGCGAGGAGATGGTGTCGACCAGGAGCAGCGCCGGATGCCCGGCGTAGTCCATCGCCTGGCGCAGCTCGGGAATGCGGCTGGTCACACCGGTCGAGGTCTCGTTGTGTACGACGGCGACGGCCCTGATGGTGCCCGCGGCGTCGCCGCGCAGGCGCGCTTCGAGCGCGTCCGGGTCGGCGCCCGAGCGCCAGTCGCCGGGAACGAGCTCGACGTCGAGGCCGAGGGCGCGCGCCACGCGCTGCCATTGCAGGGCGAAGTGCCCGGTTTCGAACATGAGCACCTTGTCGCCGGGGGAGAGCGTGTTGACGAGCGCGGCTTCCCAGGCGCCGGTTCCCGAACTGGGAAAGACGACGACGTCGCCGTCGGTGCGGAACACGCGCCTGAGGCCCCGGAAGATCTCCTGGGCGAGCTCCGCGAACGCGGGGCCGCGATGGTCGATCGTCGGGAAATCGATCGCGCGCAGCACGCGATCCGGGACGTTGGTGGGACCGGGTATCTGGAGGAAATGCCGTCCGCTTCTATAGGACATTCGCGGCTCCTCGGCGGCGCGCCCCGGCGCCGCCTGTGCAGGAACCCCCGATTATTCGACACCCACCGTACGCGTACAAGGCGCGCGGGCGGGAAGCGGACGCTTCGCCGACCTGCACGCGCGGGCGCACCGCAGCGCGCGCCGCCCGGCGGCGCGCACGATGCCTGGCGGCGCGCGCACGCTCAGTACGTCTTGTACGGCAGGAACTTCCCGCTCATCACGATCTTCACGCGGTCGCCCTTCGGGTCGGGCTCGCGCGTGACGTCCATGCTGAAGTCGATCGCGCTCATGATGCCGTCGCCGAACTCTTCGTGAATCAGCGCCTTGAGCGTCGTGCCGTAGACGTTGATGATCTCGTAGAAGCGATAGATCAGCGGATCGGTCGGCACCGCCGTCGGCAGCGAGCCCTTGTACGGCACGGTCTGCAGCAGCGCCACCGCTTCGTCCGGCAGCTCGAGCAGCTTGCCGACGGCCTCGGCCTGCTCCCGGGTGAACGTCATCTGACCGAGCAGGCCGGCCGTGACCCATTCCTTGCTCTTGCCGACCGCCTTCGCCAGGTCGGCCCACTTGAGGCCCTTGCGGATCTTGGCGGCGATGATGGCTTCGGTGACTTCGGCGCGCGTCATGTGACCTCCTCTTTCGTCCTCAGTGACGGGATGCGATGCGGGCGGCGGCCGCGGCGTCGGCGAGTGCGGCGTCGTCGAGCCCCGGACGCACTACGGGCGGATGCTTCGGGTCGCAGGCATCCGGCGGGCGCTCGCGCAGCGTCCGTGAGCGCTTCACCAGGAACTCGACCAGATGGTTGCGGATCGCGTAGTACGCGGGCTCGTGGATCAGGCGCGCGCTCGCGCGGGCGCGCGAGCGTCACCTCCACGATCTCGGCGATGCCTGCATCCGGGCCGTTCGTCATCAGTATGATCCTGTCGGCGAGCAGAATGGCCTCGTCCACGTCGCGGGTGATCATGAACACCGTCTGCCCGCTCTGCTCCCAGATTCTGACCAGCTCTTCCTGAATAGTGCCGCGGGTGAGCGCATCGAGCGCGCCGAACGGCTCGTCCATGAGCAGCAGCTTCGGCTGGATCGCGAACGCGCGCGCGATGCCGAGAATCGTCGACTTGCCGCAGCCCGAATGCCCGATCATGCACACGAACTCGCCGCGGCGCACGGTGAAGTTCACTTGCGCGAACACCGTGAGCGGCGCGCTCCCGTGGCCGCCCGGGAACCGGCGCGCGAGACTCTCGACCCTGAGCAACGCGTCCGACATCTTCTGCCGCTCACGGGTTTCGGCCGGCGTGCGGCCGCTCGGTATCGCCGTCATGGCGCCGCTAGTCCGCGTACCGCACCAGGCGCTGGACGCGCGCGAGCACCTGATCGAGCAGCATGCCGACGACGCCGATCATGAGGATCGAAAAGATCACGCTGTTCAGGTTCAGGTTCCACTCGTTCCACACGTAGTAGCCGATGCCGGTGCCGCCGACGAGCATCTCGGCGGCGACGATGACGAGCCACGAGATGCCGATCGAGACGCGCATGCCCGTGAGGATCGTCGGTGCCGCGGCGGGCAGGATCACGGTGACCGCGGTCTGCACGCGCGTGAGCTCGAGCGTGCGCGCCACGTTGAGGTAGTCGCGGCGCGCGTTCGCGAGGCCGAACGCCGTGTCGATGAGCATCGGCCACACCGAGCAGATGAAGATCACGAAGATCGCCGACGCCACCGAGTCCCGGATCGCGGAGAGCGCGAGCGGCATCCACGCGAGCGGCGAGCTCGGGCGCGGCACCTGGATGTACGGGTCGAGCGCGCGGCGCCAGAGCGGCGACATGCCGATCACGAAGCCCGGCCCGCGGTCTTGATCACCTCGACATCGAGGCCGTGCTTGGCGTAGAACCCGGGCGGATGCGTCATGATGATCGGTGTCGTGCAGGTGATGGGGACGAATCCGACTTTGAGCTGCTTCTTCTCGAGCGGGCGCTTCTCGGCGGCGAGCGCCTGCAGCGCGTCGAACGGGAAGAACTGCGCGAGCAGGCTCGCCGCCGCGCTCGCACCTACCGCGCGCAGGACGCGGCGCCGCTCGGCGCTTTCGGGGAAGAGCGTTCGCAACACGGTCTCTTCGAGCGTGCGGCGCGACGCGAGCCCGTGCGCGGGCGCCGCCGCGGCGTGATCCGCCTCGCCCGAGTGCCGCCCGCGGGAGCAGCCGCAAGCCGGTGCATCGGAGGAAGGATCGCGAACGAAGGACATGACGTTTCTCCCGTGACTCATCGCACGCGATCGTAGCGATCGGCAGAACCCACCGGTACCGCAGTGGCTTCGAAAACGCGGTAGCCGTACTGCTACACGGCCGCTGGCCGGACGGCGCGCACGCTATGCGATAATCCCGCGCGGGAGGCATCCGCATCGGCGGGTGCCGACGACATGTGGTGACGCTCGTTGTCGCCGGCCAGGGATGTGCCGATGCGGATCCTGTTAGCAGATGCCAATGCACGCGGCCGCAGCGCTCTCGGCGCGCGGCTGCGCGGAAACGGACACGACGTCATCGAAGCGGGCGACGGCATCGAGGCACTCGCGGCGGCGGCGTCGCGATCCCCGGACCTGATCGTCGCCGAGATCCTGCTGCCCGGCGTCGACGGCTACGCCCTGTGCCGCGAGCTTCACCGGCGCGGCGGTCCGCCGCTCGTTTTCTCCACGCGCAGCACCGTCACGCCCGACGACATCCGCTTCGCGGTCGCGCTCGGCGCCGTGGGCTTCGTCGAGTACTCGCCCGACCCCGAGCAGCTGGCCGCCCGGCTCGAGGAGCTCTTGGCGCGCGACCTGCATGCGCCGCGCACGGTGCCGGAGCTGCCGGAAGTCGAGTACCTGCGCGAGCACAACCGCCGGCTCGGCACGATGCTGAGCGCACGCTTGATCGAGCTCGAGCGCGTCAATGCCGAGCTCGCCGCACGCGAGGCGTACGTGCGCGCCATCATCGACACGGAACCCGAGTGCCTGACGCTGGTCGCGCCGGACGGGAAAGTGCGCGACGTGAACGCGGCCGGGTTGCGCATGTTCGAGGCGGAAACGCTCGAGCAGATGCGCGGGCGCGACATCTACGACTTCGTCGAGCCCGACGATCGCGGCGCCTTCCGGCGGTTCGTGCGCCGTATCCTGCGCGGGCAATCGGACACGCTCGAGTTCCGCGGCGCGGGGCTCAAGGGGGCGCGCCGGGTGCTCGAGACGCGGGCTACGCCGCTGCGCGATTCGAGCGGCCGCGTGACCGCGCTCCTCGGCATCGTGCGCGATATCACCGAACGGCGGCAGGCGGAAGAGAAGATCAAGCGCCTCAACCGCGTGTACGCGATGCTCTCGGGGATCAACGCCGTGATCGTGCGCGTGCAGCGCCGCGAGGAACTGTTCCAGGAGGCCTGCCGCCTCGCGGTCGACACCGGCGGCTTCGCCATGGCTGCGATCGGCCTTCTGGACCGCGCGCGCGGGCGCGTGCGGCCGGTCGCGGCGTGGGGCGCGCCGCGCGACCTGCTCGCCACGGTCACTTCGCGGCTCGCGCTCGCCGACGCCCGCGGCCGCCGCACGCCCGCAGGCGAGGCGGTGGCGCAGAAGCGGCCGTTCGTGGCGAACGACATCGCCCGCGACGAGCGGCTCGCGCTGAAGGACGTCTTGAGCGCGCACGGCGCCGGGTCGTTCGCGCTGCTGCCGCTCGTGATCGGCGGCGAACCGCTCGCCCTGCTCTGGCTGGTCGCGCGCGAGCCCGGGTTCTTCGACGACACCGAGCTGCGGCTCCTCACCGAGCTCGGCGGCGACATCGCCTTCGCGCTCGATCACATCGACAAGGAGGAGCGCCTCAACTATCTCGCCTATTACGATGCGCTCACCGGCCTCGCCAACCGTACGTTCTTCCAGGAGCGGCTGACGCAGCTCCTGCGCGGCGCCGATCGCGAGGACGCACGGCTCGCGCTGTGCACCATCGACCTCGAGCACTTCAAAGTCGTCAACGACGCGCTCGGCCGGCACGTCGGCGACGCGCTGCTGATCGAGTTCGCACGACGCCTCAAACGCGCCGCGGGAAACGACGCGCACGTCGCGCGCCTCGAGGCCGACCGCTTCGTGCTCGTGCTTCCGGGCCTGCGGCGCGAGGACGAGGTCATGCGGCGTCTTCAGGAGGCGCTCGGCCCGTGCACCCGGGAGCCGTACCGCGTCGAGGAGCAGGAGCTGCGCATCGCCTTGCGGCTCGGCATCGCGGTTTATCCGAGCGATGCGCAGGACACCGAGCGGCTCATGCGCAACAGCGAAGCGGCGCTCAAGAAGGCGAAGGCGCGGCGCGAGCGCTTCCTTTTCTATACCGCGCAGATGACCGATCGGGTGGCGGAGAAGCTCGCGTTCGAGAACCGGCTGCGCCGCGCGCTCGACCGCGACGAGTTCGTGCTGTACTACCAGCCCAAGGTCGAGGCGGCGAGCCGCCGCGTCGTCGGGCTCGAGGCGCTGCTGCGCTGGGCGGATCCCGCGGACGGGCTGGTGACGCCGATGAAGTTCGTGCCGCTGCTCGAGCAGACCGGACTCATCGTCGACGTCGGCGCCTGGACGATGCGGCGCGCGGCGGCGGATCACCGCGCCTGGCGCGCGGCCGGCCTCGACGCCCCGGTCGTCGCGATCAACGTCTCGCCGGTGCAGCTGCGCCAGCGCGGCTTCGTCGAGACCGTGCGCGGCGCGCTCGACGGCGAGGGCGGCAGAACGCCGTTCGCGCTCGAGATCACGGAGACCGTGCTGCTCGAGGAGGGCGAAGAGAACATCGCACGCCTCGAAACGCTGCACGCGCTCGGCGTCGACATCGCCATCGACGACTTCGGCACCGGCTACTCCTCCCTCGGCTACCTCGCGCGGCTGCCGGCGCAGATGCTGAAGGTCGATCTCTCCTTCGTGGCGCGCATGCTGCACGACCCCGATACCATGACGCTGGTGTCGACCATCATCTCGCTCGCGCACGCGATGCGTCTGCGAGTGACGGCCGAAGGCGTCGAGGTGGAGCGCCAGGCGCGCGTACTGCAGGACCTGCGCTGCGACGAGTTGCAGGGCTATCTCTTCAGCCGCCCGCTCCCGCGCGACCAAGTCGTGCGGCTCTTTGGCGCGCGGCTCGCGGCCGGCCGCGGGACCGGAACCCGGCTGCCGCCGCACTGATGCGCCGGCGTCGCGAACGCCGCCGGCGTCAGGCGACCGCGCTGTCCGCGCGCCCGGCGCTGCGGCTGCCGAGGAACTCGATGATCAGCTGCTCAATGCGCTCGATGGCCGATTCGTCTTCCGGGAACGCGGTGAGCACCACGCGCCCGCCGATGGTGGCGACATAGACGAGGAGCGCGAGGTCGCGCGCCTGGGCCTCGTCGGCCGCGACGTGGCGCAAGAGCCGCGCAACGTGCTCGATACGGGCGCGGTCGACCTCGGCCACGATTCTCGCGGCATACGCGTCCCGGCGCGCGAACTCGCGCACCGCGAGCTCCACGCGCATTTGCCGGGCGTTGCGCGCCGGCTCGCGCAGCACCAGGCGGAAGATTTTGCGCAGCTCGCTCTCGTTCGGGTCGGGATTGGCCGCGAGGTAGGCGAGCTCCGCGAGCCGCCGGTCGCGCCAGCGTTCGAGGAAGCGCACGACCAGCTCGGCGTGATCGCTGAAATGCCAGTAGAAGCTCCCGCGCGTAACGCCGAGGCGCTTCGCGAGCGCGAGCACGCGCAGGTTGTCGAAGCCGCCCTCGGCGATCGCGCCGCCGGCGGCATCGAGCCAGGCGTCGGGGCTCAGCGGAGCCTGCTCGGGCGCGCGGCGCGCGGCGGGACCGGCCTTGCGGCGGGTCGGCGCTTTCCGGCGTGTCTTGGGCATGGCGTGGTCGGTTGACGGTCTGCTGGCGATGCACTAGTGTATGGCAACTCAGTACACAAGTGTATGGAATCCGCCTGGCGGAGTGCACGACCCGGCGCGCGGTTCGCCGCCGCGCGGGGCCGCACCGTCGCATGCCCAGCCGCGCGCGGCCCGAAGCCGGGGCCGCCGGACACCACCAAAGCTGCAGGAGTCACTATGAGTAGCACCCAGTACGAGTTGCACGGCCCGGTCGCGGTCCTTCGCATCGACAACCCGCCGGTCAACGGCCTCGGCTACGACGTGCGCCGCGGGCTCGTCGACGGCATCCGGCGCGCGGAGGCCGACGAGAGCATCAAGGCGATCGTCGTCATCGGCAACGACAAGCTCTTCTCCGGCGGCGCGGACATACGCGAGTTCAACACGCCGAAGATGCTGGCGGAGCCGAACCTGCACACGGTCATCAACTTTCTCGACACCGCGACAAAGCCGGTGATCGCCGCGATCGGCGGCACCTGCATGGGCGGCGGCCTCGAACTCGCGCTCGCCTGCCACTACCGCATCGCCAGGCCCGACACGCAGATCGCGCTGCCCGAAGTGAAGCTCGGGCTGCTGCCGGGCGCCGGCGGCACGCAGCGCCTGCCGCGCGCGATCGGCCTCGAGCCCGCGCTGAACCTCATCGTCTCCGGCGAGAGCGTACCGGCGGGCATGCTCATGGGCACGGGGCTCTTCGATCAGTACTCGCAGGGCGACCTGCTCGGGGATGCGCTCGCGTTCGCGGAGAAGGTCGTCAAGGACAACATGCCGCTCAAGCGCGTGCGCGATCGCGCGGTCTCGCACCCGAAGCCCGAGGCCTTCCTGCTCTGGGCGCGAACGGCCGTCGGGCAAATGGCGAAGAACTTCCCGGCGCCGCTCAAGTGCATCGACGCCATCGAAGCCGCGGTGTTCAAGCCGTTCGAGGAGGGCCTCAAGGTCGAGCGCGATCTCTTCGCGCAGCTCCTCGTGAGCGACGAGTCGCGGGCGCTGCGGCACATCTTCTTCGCCGAGCGCGCCGCCTCGAAGATCGCCGACGTGCCGGAGGACACGCCGCCGCGCGAGGTCAGGAAGGTCGGCGTCGTCGGCGCCGGCACCATGGGCACCGGCATCAGCGTCAACTTCCTGAACGCCGGCATTCCCGTGGTGATCCTCGAGATGAAGCAGGAGGCGCTCGACCGCGGCGTCGCCGCGATCCGCAAGATCTACGAGGACCGCATCGCCAAGGGCAAGCTCACGCCCGACAAGCTCGAAGCGCGCATGGGGCTGCTCAAGCCGACGCTCTCCTACGACGACCTGAAGGACGTGGACCTCGTGATCGAGGCCGTGTTCGAGGAGATGAGCGTCAAGGAAGCCGTGTTCCGCAAGCTCGACGAGGTGTGCAAGCCGGGCGCGATCCTCGCGAGCAACACCTCGACCCTCGACATCAACCGGATCGCCGCCTGCACCAAGCGCCCGCAGGACGTGCTCGGACTGCATTTCTTCAGCCCGGCGAACGTGATGCGCCTGCTCGAGGTGATTCGCGGCGACAAGACCGCGAAGGACGTGCTCGCCACGGCGATGAAGCTCGCCAAGACCATCAAGAAGACCGCGGTGCTCGCGGGCGTGTGCGACGGCTTCATCGGCAACCGCATGGTGGCGGTGTACGCGCGCGAGGCGCTCACGCTCCTCACCGAGGGCGCCTCGGTGCAGCAGATCGACGGCGCCATCGAGCACTTCGGCTTCGCCATGGGTCCGTTCCGCATGGCCGATCTCGCCGGCGGCGACATCGGCTGGGCCGTGCGCAAGCGCAAATACGCCGAGAACCCCGACATGCCGAAGGCGGTAATCGCCGACCGGCTCTGCGAGATGGGCCGCTTCGGGCAGAAGACCGGCGCAGGCTACTACCGCTACGAGCCGGGCCGGCGCGACGCGCTGCACGATCCGGTGGTGGACCAGGTGGTCGAGGAGGCGCGCCGGGAGCTGGGCGTGATCCCGCGCAGGATCTCCGATCAGGAGATCGTGCAGCGCTGCGTGTTCGCGCTGGTGAACGAAGGCGCGCGGATCCTCGAGGAAGGCATTGCGCAGCGCGCTTCCGATATCGACCTCGTGTATCTCATGGGGTACGGCTTCCCGATCCACCGCGGCGGTCCGATGCTCTATGCGGACATGGTCGGGCTCATGAACGTCGTGCGTTACATGGAAGGGTTCCGGCGCAATCCCTACGTGGACCGGAAGTTCTGGGAGCCGGCGCCGCTGCTCGCGAAGCTCGCGGCCGAGGGCAAGACGTTCAACTGATTCCGGCTGTCGCTTGAACCGGAGGACGCCGAGGCGCAACGGGTGGAAGATATGCTTCCGTTCGAGCCTCCTTCCCGCCTGCTTTCGCGTCCTTTCGGCCGGACCTTCTTGTTTGCAGCTCGAGCGGCCCGGCTGAACCGCGCCGCCTGCACCAGGAGATAGTCATGACCGACGTAGTGATCGTTTCCACCGCCCGCACCGCGCTCGCGAAATCCTGGCGCGGCGGGTTCAACCTCACCCACGGCGCGACGCTCGCCGCGCACGTCATCAAGGCCGCGGTCGAGCGTGCGCGGCTCGAAGGCGGCGAGATCGAGGACGTGCTCATGGGCTGCGCGCTGCCCGAGGGCTCGCAGGGCAACGACGTGGCCCGCATGGCGGCGATCCGCGCGGGGCTGCCGGTGAGCGTCGCCGGCGCGACCGTCAACCGCTTCTGTGCCTCGGGACTGCAGACGATCGCGATGGCGGCGCAGTACATCAAGGACGAGAGGACCCCGATCGTGGTCGCGGGCGGCGTCGAGTCGATCTCGACCGTGCAGGCCAACGTGAACCTCAAGTACATCCAGGAGGAGTGGCTGAAGGAGCACAAGCCCGAGCTCTACTGGACCATGCTGCAGACGGCCGAGACGGTGGCCAGGCGCTACAAGATCCCCAAGGACAAGCAGGACGAATACGGCGTGCGCAGCCAGCGGCGCGCAGCGGCGGCGCGCGAGGCCGGCAAGTTCAAGGACGAGATCGTGCCGATGGAGACGATCATGGCGACGACCGACAAGGCCACCGGCGCGATGATCACGAAGAAGGTGACGGTGTCCGAGGATGAGGGCATCCGGCCCGATACCACGCTCGAGGGCGTCTCGAAGATCCGCCCGGCGATCCCCGGCGGCGTCATCACCGCCGGTAACGCGAGCCAGTTCTCGGACGGCGCGGCGGCCTGCGTGCTCATGAGCGCCGAGGAAGCGGCGCGGCGCAACCTCCAGCCCCTCGGCATCTTCCGCGGCTTCGCCGTGGCGGGCTGCGAACCCGACGAGATGGGCATCGGCCCGGTGTACGCGGTGCCAAAGCTCCTGAAGCGCCACGGCCTCAAGGTCGAGGACATCGACCTCTGGGAGCTCAACGAAGCGTTCGCGGTGCAGGTGATCTACTGCCGCGACGAGCTCGGCATCCCCGACGAGCGCCTCAACGTCAACGGCGGCGCCATCGCGATCGGCCACCCCTACGGCATGAGCGGCGCGCGCCTCGTCGGCCACGCGCTGATCGAAGGCAAGCGCCGCAAGGCGAAGTACGTGGTCGTGACCATGTGCGTCGGCACCGGCATGGGCGCCGCCGGCCTGTTCGAAGTCGCCTGAGCCAGAGGTCGCTCCGGCAGCGGGCGCGCAGCCGCGGCGGACCGCCGTTCGCGTCTCCGCACCTCTGCGTCGTCGGCGTCATCCCTGCGGTCAACAACAGCTATCCGAGATCTGCACCATGCCCGAATACAAAGCCCCCCTGCGCGACATCCTGTTCGCACGCAACGAGCTGCTCGGCTATGCCGAGCACTACCAGCGCTTTCCCGAGTTCAAGGAACTGACGCCGGATCTCGAGCGCAGCATTCTCGAGGAGGCGGCGAAGTTCGCCGAAGAGGTGCTGGCGCCGCTCAACCGCGTCGGCGACCGCGAGGGCTGCACCTGGCACGAGGGCGGCGCGGTCACGACGCCGACCGGCTTCAGGGAAGCCTACCGCCAGTACGTCGAAGCCGGCTGGCCGAGCCTCGCCGCGCCCGTCGAGTACGGCGGCCAGGGGCTGCCCGAGTCGCTCGGCTCCGCGGTCGGCGAGATGGTCGGCGAAGCGAACTGGGCGTGGGGGATGTATCCGGGGCTCTCGAACGGCGCGAAGCGCACCATCCTCGCGCACGGCAGCGACGAGCAGAAGCGCATCTACCTGCCCAAGCTCGTCTCCGGACAGTGGACCGGCACCATGTGCCTCACGGAACCGCACTGCGGCTCCGATCTCGGGCTGCTGCGCACCAGGGCCGAACCGCAGCCGGACGGCACCTACAAGATCACCGGGACCAAGATCTTCATTTCCTCGGGCGAGCACGACATGGCCGAGAACATCGTGCACATCGTGCTCGCGCGCCTGCCGGACGCGCCCGCGGGCACGAAAGGCATCTCGCTCTTCATCATTCCGAAGTTCCTGCCGGACGCGAACGGCGAGATCGGCGCACGCAACGCCGTCACCTGCGGCTCGATCGAGCACAAGATGGGGATCCACGGGAACGCCACCTGCGTCCTCAACTTCGACGGCGCCACGGGCTTCCTCATCGGACCGCCGAACCGCGGCTTGAACTGCATGTTCACGTTCATGAACTCGGCGCGCATCGGCACCGCCATCCAGGGCCTCGCGACCGCCGAGCTCGCGTTCCAGCACGCCACGCGCTACGCGCGCGAACGGCTGCAGATGCGCTCGCTGAGCGGCCCCAAGGCCCCGGACAGGCCCGCCGACCCGATCATCGTGCACCCTGACGTGCGCCGCATGCTGCTCACCGCCAAGGCGTTCGCCGAGGGCGGGCGTGCGCTCATATACTTCTGCGCGCAGCAGGTCGACGTGGCGCTGCACGCTCAGGACGAAGCCGAGCGGCGCGAAGCCGAATCGCTGCTCGCGCTGCTGACGCCGATCGCCAAGGGCTTCCTCACCGAGACCGGCGTCGAGGCCGCGTATCTCGGCATGCAGGTGTTCGGCGGCCACGGCTACATCGCCGAGTGGGGCATGGAGCAGAACCTGCGCGACGCGCGCATCTCGACGTTGTACGAGGGAACCACGGGCATCCAGGCCCTCGATTTGCTCGGCCGCAAGGTGCTCGGCAGCCAGGGCCAGACGCTCATGAGCTTCACCCGCCTCGTGCACCGCTTTTGCAAAGCCAACGCCGAGAACGCGGCTATCAAGGAGCTGGTCGAGGCGCTCGCCCGGCTCAACAAGGAGTGGGGCGAGATCACGATGAAAGTCGGCATGGCGGCGCTCGAGAACGCCGACGAGGCCGGCGCCGCGGCGTACGACTACCTCATGTATTCGGGATATGTCACGCTGGCATACTTCTGGGCGGCGGCGGCGCAGGTGGCCGCCGCGAAGCTCGCGGCGGGAACCGGCGAAACCGGCTTCTACCGGGCGAAGCTGCAGACCGCGCGCTTCTACTACCAGCGCATCCTGCCGCGCACCCGGACGCACGTGGCCGCGATGCAGGCGGGCGCCGCGAGCCTGCTGGAAATGGACGAGAGTCATTTCCTGATCGGCTCCTGAACGGAGCGATCCAATAAGATCAACAGCGGGCGGCCGTGCCGCACCGCGAGTGGAGGCAAGACCGATGACCGACACCAAGTCCGCCAGACCGGCGCCGTTGACCGGGTTCGAGGCGTATGACGCGCGGCCCTGGCTCAAGCACTACCATCCCGAAGTCAGCCCCGATCTCGAGCCGCTCGACTACAAGAACCTCGGCGAGCTGGTGACGCGGGTGAGCCGCGAACACGCCGGGCTCCCCGCCTACACCACGATCCTGCCCACGGGCACGAGCGGCACGCTCACCTACGCGGAGGTCGACCGCCTGAGCGACGAGTTCGCGGCGTACCTGCGCTTCGAGCTCGGGCTGCAGAAGGGCGACCGGGTGGCGATCCAGAGCCCGAACTGCCTCGCCTATCCGATCTTCGTCTTCGGTACGGCGAAGGCGGGCTGCGTGATGGTCAACATCAACCCGCTGTACACGCCGCCCGAGATCGAGTTCGCGCTGACGGATTCGGGAGCCAAAGTGCTGCTCATGATCGACATGTTCGCGGACAAGCTCGCCGAGGTCGTGCCGAAGACGCCGCAGCTGCAGAAGGTCCTGATCCACAGCGTCGCCGAGTTCTTCCCGCCGATCGCGAAGCTGCTGGTGAAGACGGTGCAGCGCCTGAAGAAGATGGTGCCGCGCTGTCCGGTGCCGGCCGAGGAACTGGCCGAAGCGCTCGCGCGCGGCGCGCGCCGCCTGCGCCAGGGGCGCTCGATCGCGGAGCTCGACGTGAACCTCGACGACCTGCTCGCACTGCAGTACACCGGCGGCACCACCGGCCGGCCGAAGGGCGCCATGCTCACGCAGCGCAACCTCGCCTCCAACGTGGCGCAGTCGTACAACAACCTGCGCCCGCACATCCAGGACAACCGCACGGCGCTGACGCCGCTGCCGCTCTACCACATCTTCGCGCTCGGCGTGAGCGCGGTGATCTACAGCGTCGGCGGGCACAACGTGCTCATCCCCTCGCCGCGCCCGATCTCGAATTTGAGGCCCGCGTTCGAGAAGTTCTCGTTCCGCTTCATGATCGGCGTCAACACGCTGTTCGTGGCGCTGCTCAACGAAGAGTGGTTCCGCAACAACCCGCCGAAGGACCTGAAAGTCACGGTCGGCGGCGGCGCCGCGGTGCAGGAAGCGGTGGCGCAGCGCTGGAAGGAAGTGACGGGCTTCCGGCTGTACCAGGGCTACGGTCTGACCGAGACCAGCCCGACCGTCACCAGCAGCCCCGTGGACGGCCCGGAGAAGCCGGGCACTATCGGCATTCCGTTCGCGAGCACGTACGTGCGCATCGTCGACGAGAACGGCAACGCCGTGCCGGTCGGCGAGCAGGGCGAGCTGATCGTGAAGGGACCGCAGGTGATGGCCGGGTACTGGCAGCGGCCGGAGGAAACCGCCCAGGCGCTGAAGGACGGCTGGCTGTATACCGGCGACATCGCGCGCATGGACGAGGACGGCTTCTTCTACATCGTCGATCGCAAGAAGGACATGGTGCTCGTGTCCGGCTTCAACGTGTACCCGACCGAGGTCGAGGACGTGCTCGTGAAGCATCCGGGCGTGCTCGAGGCGGGCGTGATCGGCGTGCCCGACCCGGCGACCGGCGAAGCGGTACGGGCCTACGTCGTCAAGAAGGACCCGGCGCTCACCGAAGAGGCGCTGCGCGAGCACTGCCGCCAGTACCTGACGGCGTACAAGGTGCCGAAGAAGATCGTCTTCCGCAACGAGCTGCCGAAGACGCCGATCGGCAAGGTGCTGCGCAAGGATCTGCGCGCCGAGGCGCTGCGGGAGATGGGCCGGGCCTGAAGCCGCAGGACCGGCGCGAACCGATCGATCGAACGACACACCGAGGAGACCAGCATGAGCGTTGTCGGAAACTGGAAACTGACCATGGAGACGCCGTTCGGCGTGCAGACCCCGCTGCTCGAGATCAAGGAAGCCGGCGGCGTCTACAGCGGCACGCTCGCCGGCAGCACCGGCACGGCAGAGCTCGAGCAGCTCAAGGTCGAAGGCAACCGCGTGAGCTTCAGCGCCAAGGTGTCCACCCCCATGGGCAGCTTTCCCGTGTCGTTCAGCGCGAGCGTCGACGGGAACGACATGAAGGGGGAATACGAAACCATGATGGGGAAGACGCCGTTCAGCGGCGTGCGCCAGTAACGCCTCATCCCCTCGCCGGCCAGGGACGGCCGGCTGCTCCCTCGGGCCACCGCGGCCGATCCGCCGGCGCCCCGATCCGGTCCACCCCGCCGCCGGCTTTGCACCGCCGAGCGCGCCTTTCTAAAGTATCGGTTGTCCACCCCTGCCGACGGAGTTTCACCATGGAACTCGTAGGCTCTTGTCATTGCGGCGCCGTGCGCTTTTCGCTCCAAGCGCCGCACCCCTATCCTTTCAACCTCTGCTATTGCTCGATCTGCCGCAAGACCGCCGGCAGCGGCGGCTACGCGATCAATCTCGGCGGCGACTCCGACACGCTGAACGTCGAAGGAATCGAGAACGTCAGCGTCTATCAGGCGCGGATCGCGGACGGGGCGAGCGGCGCCATCCGCCAGAGCCCGGCGCAGCGCACCTTCTGCCGCAAGTGCGGCAGCGCGCTCTGGGTCTGGGACCCGCGCTGGCCGGAACTGGTGCACCCGTTCGCATCCGCGATCGACACGCCGCTGCCGGTGCCGCCCGAGCACACGCACGTCATGCTCGGATCGAAAGCGCCGTGGGTCGAGGTGTGCGCCGGGCCGCGCGACCAGCTGTTCGACGAGTACTCGCGCGAGTCGGTCGCCGAGTGGCACCAACGGCTCGGGCTCGAGGGCTGACGGCGACTACAGCGGCGCCGCGCCGCCGAGCAGCCGGTGGCGCACCGCGTAGAGTGCAATCTCGACGTCGTTGTGCGCGCGCAGCTTCTCGAGGATGCGCGCCCGGTAGGTGCTCACGGTGCTCAAGCTCAGCGCGAGCGACTGCGCGATCTCGGTGAGCGTGCGGCCGGCGGCGAGCGCGAGGAACACCTGATATTCGCGCGTCGAGAGCCGCGCGTTCGCGGGGCGTTCGTCCGCGGCGCGCGTGGCCTCCGCCAGCGCCGCTGCGGCGGCGGCACGCGCAAGCACTGTACGTCTGCCGGCATGTGGCTGCCTTCGGTCCCGATAATCGCTCAGCACGTCTCGTGCCACCCGCAATGACTGGCAGAGCCGCGCCGGCGCCCGGAGAAAACCGATGTCGGCGAGCCGGCAGACGCCGGCCTCGCACCCGAAACGGTGCAGGCGCGAGCGCGCCTGCTTCGCCGTCGTGCGGCGTGACGAGTGCGCGCGGCGGGTGCAAACTACGGGCTTCGCGCCATTTCGAGGGTCGCTCTGTCATGACGCGTGCCGGCTTACTCGCACCGCTCGCCGGAGCGGTCGCCTCCCTGGTTTCGTTCGCCGCGGCGGCCGGCGGCAGCAACTACGGCATCGTGCCGGGCGCGTTGCCGCAGGTCGCGGGCAAAGTGGGCGAATGGCCGGTGCCGACGCCGCAATTCGCGCGCGATCCCGCCCCGGGTCCGGACGGCAACATTTATATTGCGGTCATGCACGGCAACAAGATCGCGCGCTTCGACCCCCGCACCCAGAGCTTCACCGAGTGGGACTTGCCCGCCGGCGCCAGACCGCACGGGCTCCTCGTCGATGCCGAAGGCCTCGTCTGGTACACGGGCAACGGCAACGGCACGATCGGGAGGCTCGATCCCAAGACCGGGAAGGTGACCGAGTACCCGGCGCCTTCGGGCGGCGATCCGCATACGCTCGTACTCGACGATCGAGGCGCGATCTGGTTCACGGTGCAGGCCGGGAACCGCATCGGGCGCCTAGATCGCCGCACCGGCAAGATCACCGAATACCCCACCTCGGGGCGTCCATACGGCATCGCCATCGATCGCGACGGCTATGTCTGGTTCTGCCGCATCGGCGGCAACAAGCTCGGTCGTCTCGATCCCGCGAGCGGAAAGATCGACGACCTCGACACCGGTCCAGGCTCGCAGCCGCGGCGTATGGCGGTCGCACCCGACGGGACGCTCTGGGTGACCGGCTACGGCAACGGCAAGCTCTACAAGGTCGACCCGCGCGCGATGCGAATCGTGAAGCAGTACGAGATGCCGGCGGGCGTGCGCGGCGGGCCGTACGCGGTTACCGTCGATGCCGCGGGACGCGTCTGGGCGAACGAGATCGCCACCGACACGGTCGCGCTCTTCGACCCGCAGACCGAGCGTTTTCGCGTGATCGCGCTGCCTTCCGAAGGTGTCGGCATCCGCAAAGCCATCATCGCCGCCGACGGCCGCTACTGGTACATGGGCAGCCACAACGGGCGGCTCGGCGTGATCGAATAGTCGCGCCGCCCGCTGCGGCAACCCGGCTCGGGGTTCCTCATTCCCCGGCAGCCCCTGCGGCTCCGCCGCGCGCGCCGACCAGCCGTAGGCACAATCCTCATTGACGTCGGCCCGCCGACGCACGGAAGCTCTGCATTCCTTTGCGCGCACCGCGCGCCATCCACGCCGCGCCGAGCGGGCACGCCGCGCCTCGCTGCACTCCTCGGGCCGCCTCGAGCCGCAGCCCACCCGGCAAGGAGGAGCCGATCATGGACGACAACGGCATCATTATCGAAGCCTGGAACACCGTACTGTTCGGGAAGTTCGTGCGCTTCAAGCATCTACTGATCGACGGCCTCGCCGCGCACAGCGACGAGCTGCTCGGGCGCAACCTGCATCCGCCGGGCGCGCGCGTGCTCGACGTCGGCTGCGGCTTCGGCGACAGCACGCGCCGCATCGCCCGCGCGATCGGCCCCGAAGGCGCCGCGGTCGGGGTCGACTGCGCGGAGAACTTCGTGCGCGCGGCCGAGGAAGAGTCGCGCGCGGCCGGCATCGAGAACGCTGCCTTCTTCGTCGCCGACGTGCAGACCGACGACCTGCGCGGTCCCTACGACCACGCGTTCGCGCGCTTCGGCACGATGTTCTTCAACCTGCCCGGCGCCGCCATGCGCAACATCCGCCGCGCGCTCCGACCGGGCGGCGAGTTCGCCCAGATCGTATGGCGCAAGCGCGAGGACAACCCGTGGCTGCACGAGGCGGAGCTGTGCGTGCGCGAGCTGGTGCCGGTGATCGCACACGAAGACACCGACCAGGTGCATTGCGGCCCGGGCCCGTTCTCGATGGCCGGCCCCGACATGGTGAGCACGATGCTGCGCGCAGCCGGGTTCGAGCGCATCCGCTTCGAACGCTTCGACTGCGATATCTGCATCGGCCGCGATCTCGACGAGGCCGTCGAGTTCGCCATGGCGCTCGGTCCCGCGGGCGAGATCATCCGGCTGGCGGGCGACGAGGGCGAGAAGCGCCGCCCGCAGGTGGTCGCGGCGCTGCGCGAGACGCTCGCGCCCTACGTGCGCGCCGACGGCGTGTGGGGGCCGTCGAGCACCTGGTTCATCTCCGCGCGCAACCCCGCGTAAGCGCGCGTCGCGGCTCCGCCGCATCGCCGGAGGGCGCATGACATCGTTCTATCCGGAGAGCAGTCGGGAACTGCAGGACCGCTTCGACACGCGGCGTCTGGCCGACCGGCTGGAACAGGTCACGGTGCACCATGAGCTCCTGCCCGGCGACCGCGAATTCATCGAGCGCATGGACATGTTCTTCCTCGCCAGCGTCGATCGCCGCGGCTACGTCAATTGCTCCTACAAGGGCGGCGAGCCGGGCTTCGTGCGCGTGCTCGATTCGAAGACCCTCGCCTTCCCCAACTACAACGGCAACGGCATGTATCTCTCGATCGGCAACGTGCTCGAGACCGGCCAGGTCGGGCTGCTGTTCATCGATTTCGAGCGCCAGACGCGCATGCGCGTGAACGGCGCGGCGCGCGTCGAGCGCGACGATCCGCTGCTCGCCGCGTATCCCGACGCCGAGCTCATCGTGCGCGTTGCCGTACGCGAAGTGTTTCCGAACTGTCCGCGCTACATCCACAAGCTGAAGCTCGTCGAACGCTCGCACTTCGTCCCGCGGGCGGGCTGCCCCGCCCCGGTTCCCGGCTGGAAGAAATTCCCCTGGGCGAAAGACGTCCTGCCGGCCGGCGACGCCGCGCACGATCCGACGCGGCCGATCCGGGATCGCTGAAGGCCGCGCCGCTGTTGCAATCTCCGGACGAGTCGGGTATTCGGCTCGCAGCGCCGCACACGGCGCTCGTCCTGTGCCATCGTCTGGAGACGCCCATGCTCGATCCGCAAGCGCAAACCGTACTGGACATCATCGCCGCCGCCGGCCGCCCGCCGCTGCACACCCTTTCCGCGCCCGAGGCGCGCGCGCAGTACCGCGCCGCCCGCAAGGCGCTGCAGCCGCCGCCCGAAGACGTCGCCGCGGTCCGCGACCTCGCCGCGCCCGGACCCCACGGTCCGATCCCGGTGCGCCTGTACCGCGCGCGCGGCACCTCCGACGCCGACGTACTCCCGGTCCTCGTCTACTTCCACGGCGGCGGCTTCACCATCGGCGATCTCGACACGCACGACGGCGTCTGCCGCACGCTCGCCAACGAAGCGCGCTGCGCCGTCGTCTCGGTCGACTACCGGCTCGGGCCGGAGCACAGGTTTCCCCGGGCGGTGGACGACTGCTTCGCAGCCACGCGCTGGGTCGCGCAGGAAGCGGCGGCGCTCGGCCTCGACGCGCGCCGGATCGCGGTCGGCGGCGACAGCGCGGGCGGCAACCTCGCGACCGTGGTCGCGCTGCTCGCGCGCGACCGCGGCGGCCCGCGCCTGGTCGCGCAGGTACTGATCTACCCCACGACCACGCTCGAGCACGATACGCCGTCCACCGCGGAGTTCGGGCCGCGCGGCTACATCATCGGGCTCGACACCATGCACTACTTCCGCAACTGCTACCTGAGCGCGCCCGAGGAGCGGCGCGACTGGCGCGCCTCGCCGCTGCTCGCGCCCGACGTCTCACGCCTGCCGCCGGCGTTCATTCTCACGGCCGCCTGCGATCCGCTGCGCGACGAAGGCAAGGCGTATGCCGAGCGCCTGCGCGCGGCCGGGGTCGAGGTGCGCTACACCTGCTACGAAGGACAGATCCACGGCTTCATCACCATGGGCAGGATGATCGATGCCGCGGGTCGCGCGCTGCGCGAATCGGCGGCGGCGCTGCGCGACGCCTTCGCTGCATAGCGCGGCGCGCACGCATCGCGACCCGCACGAATTTCGCCCTGCGGAACGCGGCGTCTCGATTGCGAAACGCGGCGCCCGCAATGTAAATTGGCGGCCCCAAACTGCGGAAGGCAGTTCGCTTCTTCGGCATGAGCAAACCGCCGCACGCTTTGCCCCGCCCGCCTTTGCGCTTCGCCGGCGCCGCCCGCCTCGGTAGCGCGCCGACCTGCCGCAGCCGAACGCTTACGCGTTCAGCAAGAAAAATGGCCAACAGGAGGACGTACATGCTCCACGAACGACTGAAGTCCCTTTTCCGGCTCGCCGCGTTCGCGGCGCTGACCCTCGGTGTCGCGTGGGCGGCGCCTGCCGCCGAGGTCAAGCTTCCCTCGACGCTCGCCTGGAGCGCCTACGACGTCGGTTCGGGCGGCTACAACCAGGCGGTCGCGATCGGCAACGTGCTCAAGAACAAGTACGGTGTGAACCTGCGCGTGCTGCCGGGCAAGAACGACGTGTCGCGCAACATCGTGCTGCGCGACGGCCGCGTGCATTTCTCGGCGAACGGCGTCGGCGGCACGTACATGGCGCAGGAAGGGCTGTACGACTTCGGGGCGCCGGGCTGGGGACCGCAGCCGGTGCGCGTGCTCCTGCAGAACAACAGCGATGCGGTGCTCACGGTCGTCACCGCCGCCGACGCGAACATCAAGACGCTCGCGGACCTCAAGGGCAAGCGCGTCGCCTGGGTGGTCGGCGCTCCGGCGCTCAACCAGAACATCACGGCGTTGCTCGCGTTCGCGAACCTCAGCTGGGACGACGTCGAGCGCGTCGAGTTCGGCGGCTTCGGCGCCGCCTGGAAGGGCATGATCAACGGCCAGGTGGACGCCGCGTTCGCGAGCTCCATCTCCGGTCCGTGCTATCAGCTCGAGAAGTCCCCGCGCGGCATCCGCTACCCGGTCATCCCCCGCAACGACAAGGAAGGCTGGAAACGGCTGAAGTCGATCGCGCCGTTCTACGTGCCGGCCATGGGCAGCGAGGGCGCCGGTCTGTCGAAGGACAAGCCGGTCGAGAACGCGACCTACCCCTACCCGATCCTGATCACCTACAAGGATCAGGACGCCGATCTCACCTACAGCATGACCAAGGCGATGGTGGAGAACTTCGACGCCTACAAGGAGGCCGCGCCCGGCAACAACGGCTGGGCGCTCGACCGGCAGGTGTTCGAGTGGGTGGTGCCCTTCCACGAGGGCGCCATCCGCTACTTCAAGGAGATCGGGAAGTGGACGCCCGAGCACCAACGGCACAACGACCGGCTGATCAAGCGCCAGGAGGTCCTCGCGAAAGCCTGGCAGCAGGTGAAGCAGCAGGAGCACGCGGACGAGAAGGCGTTCGCCAAGGCCTGGATGAAGGTGCGCGCCGAGGCGCTCGCGAAGGCCGGCATGGAGGTCGTCGTCGAGGAGTGGGAGCTCTGAGCGCGATCCGAGCGGCCGCGTGCCTGCCGGGCGCGGGAGTCCCTTTGATGCACCAGCCGTCATCGGCGCCGGCGGCCGTGCGGTGATCGAGTCGGACTCATGCAGACGCAAACCGCCGAAGCCGTCGAGATCGAGCGCTACCGCAGGCTCCCGCGCGCCTGGAGGGCGCTCGCGATCGCTTTCGGGATCGCGAGCATCTTCCTCGCGCTCAATCAGCTCCTCAACCTCGGCTTCTTCGTCGGGTACACGGTCCTCACCAGCAGCTATCTCTACCTCGTCGCCGCGCTGCTGGTGAGCCTCGTGTTCCTGCTGTTCCCGGCGCACCGCAGGGCGCCGCGCGACCGCGTACCGTGGTACGACGCGCTGCTCTTCGCCGCGACCGTCGGGACCTTCGGCTACTTCGCCTGGAACGGCACGCGCATCGTGCAGGAAGGCTGGGAGTTCGCGGCGCCGGAGCACGCGATCTGGATGAGCTACCTCGGGCTCGCGCTCCTGCTCGACGTCACGCGGCGCACGGGCGGCACGGTTCTGTTCGTGGTCGTGCTGTTCTTCGCGCTCTACCCCGTGTTCGCGGGCCACCTGCCGGGGCCGATCGCCGGTCTCCCGCAGCCGCTGCCCACGGTGGCGGCGTATCACTTCGCGAGCTCCGAGAGCGTCATGGGTATACCGCTGCGCGCGTTCGGCGAGCTCGTGATCGGCTTCATCATGTTCGGCGCGGCGCTGCAGTACACCGGCGCCGGCACGTTCTTCAACAACCTCGCGCTCGCGCTCTTCGGGGCGCTGCGCGGCGGGCCGGCGAAGGTGGCGATCTTCGCGAGCGGGCTCATGGGCTCCGTGAGCGGCAGTGCGGTTTCGAACGTGCTCACGACCGGCGTGGTCACCATCCCGGCGATGAAGCGCATCGGCTTCCGGTCCGCCTACGCGGGCGCCGTCGAAGCCTGCGCTTCGACCGGGGGCGTGCTGATGCCGCCGATCATGGGCGCCACCGCGTTCGTCATGGCCTCGTTCCTCGGCGTACCGTACCTCGAGGTCGCGATCGCCGCGCTGGTGCCGTCGCTCCTCTTCTATTTCGGCCTGTTCATGCAGATCGATGCCTACGCGGCGCGTGAAGGCCTCAAGGGACTGCCGCGCGCGGAGCTTCCCTCGATCCGCCGGACATTCCGGGACGGCTGGTACTACCTCGCGGTATTCGCGGTGCTGGTATACATGCTCGTCGTGCTGCAGCGCGAAGCGCTCGCGCCGTTCTACGCGACCGCCGTGCTCCTCGCGATCAACCAGCTCTCGCCGAAGAACCGCATCGACTGGCGCGGCCTCGGAAGGCTTCTCGCCGGCGTCACCGCTTCGCTCGTCGAGCTCGCGGGACTGCTCGCCGGCATTGGCCTCATCGTCGGCGCGTTCTCGGTCACCGGGCTCGCGGGCACGCTCGCGAACGATCTCGTGTACCTTGCCGGCGACGCCCCGCTCCTGCTGCTCGTCATGGGCGCGATCACGAGCTTCATCTTCGGCATGGGCATGACCATCACCGCCTGCTACATCTTTCTCGTGATCGTGCTCGCGCCGCCGCTCACCGCCGCCGGCTTCGAGCCGATGGCGGTGCACCTTTTCATGCTCTACTTCGGGATGATCTCGTACATCACGCCCCCGGTCGCGCTCGCCTCGTTCGCCGCCGCCGGCCTCGCCGGCGCGAGCCCGATGCGCGTCGGCCTCGAGGCCATGCGCCTCGGCATGATCCTGTACGTGATCCCGTTCTTCTTCGTCTACAATCCGGCGCTCCTCCTGCAGGGCGCGTTCGGCGAGATCGCGATCGTGGTCGGAACGGCGGTGCTCGGCGTGTTCCTGATCTCCGCCGCGCTGCAAGGCAACCTCCTCGGCGTCGGCAACCTCGGCAACGACGTGCTCGGCTGGATGGCCCGCCTCGCGCTCTTCGCCGCGGGGCTGATGCTGGCGATACCGGGCGGCGGCGACGTCCCGTTCACGCACGCCGAGCTCGCGCTCGGCGCCCTCGCGGCCGGCACCCCGGGCGTGCTGATCCCGCTCGTGCGCAACCGTCCGAAGCTGAGCCGCGCGCGCGTCTGACGCCGACGCGGCGCGTGCCGTGACGCTCCAGGCGAGCCTTTCTGGCGGGCCGCTTTGCCCGCACGACGGGTTTCGTACCTGCGCGGCTCCACGGATATCGTCGTCCGCAGCGGGTCCGAGCAAGCGGCGCCGCAGCCTCGGGTACCGCGCCCGGTGCATTTCCCGGGGGCCGCCCGTAACATTGGGTGCCGCCCATCCCTTGCCAGGGCCGGCACCATGCCGCCGAAAGCCGCAACCCGCAGAACGACGCTGCGCCTGGGCGACCGGCTGGCGAGCGCGCGCCAGCGCCTCGTCGTCGGGCGCACGGCCGAGATCGATCTGTTCCGCCAGGCGCTCAAAGCGCACGAGCCGCCGTTTGCCGTGCTGCACGTGCACGGGCCCGGCGGCATCGGCAAGACGACGCTGCTGCGCGAATACGAGCGGCTCGCGGTGCGTGCCGGCCGGCCGGTCGCGTGGCTCGAGGGACGCGATCTCGATCCGTCCCCGGATTCCTTTCTGCGCTATCTCGGCGGGGTGCTCGGGTCATCGAGCGAGGTGCCCGTCGAGGAGCCGGCCGTCATCCTGATCGACGGCTACGAATACCTGAGCCCGCTCGACGGCTGGCTGCGCGAGCGCTTCCTGCCGGATCTGCCCGCGAAGTGCCTCGTCGTCATCGCCGGGCGCGAGCCGCCCGCCGCCGCCTGGCGCACCGACGCCGAATGGGCGACGCTCGCGCGCCTCCTGGCGCTGCGCAACCTCGAGCCCGAGGCCGCGAAGGCGTACCTGCGGAAGCGCCGGATCGCGAAAGCGCACGACGAGGCCGTGCTCGCGTTCACGCACGGACATCCGCTGGCGATCTCGCTCGTCGCCGACGTGCTCGCACATCGCGACGCGGGCACCAGGTTCGATCTGCGCGAGCAACCCGACATCCTGCGCACGTTGCTCGATCGCCTGGTACGCGACACCCCGGGCCCCGAGTACCGCCGCGCGCTCGAAGTGTGCGCGCACGCGCGCGCGACCACCGAATCGCTGCTCGCGCACGTCATCGGCGGCGCCGAAGCGAGCCGCCTGTTCGCCTGGCTGCGGGGCCTCTCGCTCATCGAGCACGGTCCGCACGGACTCTGCCCGCACGACCTGGTGCGCGACGTGCTCGACGCCGACTTCCGCTGGCGCGACCCGGAAGGCTACCGCGGCGTGCACCGGCGCATCCGCGAGCACGTGCTCGAGCGCATGAACACGACCAGCGGGGTCGATCAGCAGCAGGCGTTTTTCGATCTCGTCTATCTCCACCGCAACTCGCCTGCCATGGGGCCGTACTATTCGTGGAAGAGCTTCGGCACCGCGTACGCCGAGCCGCTCGCCGCGGACGGCCGGGCGGCGCTGCTCGCGCTCGTGCACGCGCAGGAGGGCGAGCCCGGATCCGCGATCGTGCGCTACTGGCTCGCGCGGCAGCCGGAAGCGTTCTATGGCTTCCGCGGCCCGGCGAAGCAGACCTACGGCTACGGGTTCCTGCTCACGGTGCGGGAGGTGCGCGACGACGACCTGCGGCACGACGTCCTGCTGCAGGGTGCGTACGACTACGCCCGCCAGAACGGTCCGCCGCGCACCGGCGAAGCGCTGCTCCTCGCGCGCTTCTGGGCCAAGGAAGATCCCGACTCCCAGGCGGCGTCGACGAACCTCATCACCATGCTGTCGCTGCGCTCCTGGCTCACGACGCCCGCCGTCGCCTGGTCCTTCGCGGCGCCGACCGAGCCCGAACGGTGGCTGCCGGTGTTCGCACACCTCAACTTCGCGCGGGTGCCGGAAGCCGAGCCTTCGTTCAACGGGCGCCGCTACGGCGTGTTCGCGCACGACTGGCGCGCCGAGCCCCCGGCCGCCTGGCTCGAGCACATGGCGGAGCGGGAGCTCGCGACCGGCGCGCCGCCGCCCGCTCCGCCGCCGCAGACCCCGCAACGGCTGGTGCTGTCGCAACCCGATTTCGCCGCGGCCGTGCGCCAGGCGCTGCGCGATTACACCCGACCTGCCGCGCTCGCAAACAATCCGCTCCTGCGCTCGCGCGTGGTGCTCGACCGTGCCTCGCAGCCGCCCTCCGCCGCGGATCTGCAGGCGCTGCTGCGGGAGGGCGTCGAGACGCTGCGCGCGAGCCCGAAGGACGAAAAGCGCTACCGCGCGCTCTGGCACACCTTCTTCCAGCCGGCCGCCACGCAGGAGCAGGCGGCCGAGCGGCTGCAGCTCGCCTTCAACACGTATCGCTATCACCTCTATCAGGGGATCGACCGCGTCACCGAGTGGCTCTGGCAGCGGGAGCTGCACGGTTCCGCCTGACGGGCCGCGGCGTCGCCGCACCCTCGACTGACCCGCCACGGGCGCTGTTTCCCTTCGACCAGCCCACCCTTTGCGCAAGGGCCACCCCGCCCGGGCCGGCTCGAGCAGTTTCTTGAGCAGTTTTTCGGCTGGCCGGTTGGCAGCGGTACGGCCGACGCTCCGGCCTACCGCAACCCATGAGGAACCATCCATGAGTCAGGTACTTCCCGTCACGGTAGCGGAGCACGGCGGCACGGCCGAAACCAATCCCATCGCGCGCACGGCCTACTACACGCTCGCGGTACGGGCCTGGGATGCCTCGCGGGCGAAACCGGTCTGCGGCGACCGCTACGCGGCCGCGTTCATGAACGAGGAGGCGGCCGCGATCTGGGAGCGGTTCAAGGACCTTGCCAAGCCGAACGGAAGCAACGCCACGCGCCACGCGATCATCGACGAGCACCTGCGCGAGGAGCTCGCCAAGGACCGCACCGCGCGCGTCGTCGTCATCGGCGCCGGCTTCGACACACGCGCGTACCGGCTCGACGGCGGCCATTGGATCGAGGTCGATGAGCCGGCGATCATCCGCTACAAGGAAGAGCGGCTCCCGGCCGAGCGCGCACCGAACCCGCTCACCCGCGTCCCGATCCGGTTCGCCCGCGACGCGCTCGCCGATGTGCTCGCGCGCTTCACCGCTCGCGAGCGCACGCACATCGTGCTCGAGGGCGTGCTCATGTACCTCACGCGGCCGCAGCGGGTCGAGCTGCTCCACGCGTTGCGTGCCTGCTTCCCGCGCCACGTCGTCTACTGCGATCTCATGCGCCGGTCGTTCTATACGAGCTACGCGCGCGCCGTGCAGGAGCGAATGGCGCGCATGGGTGCGGCGTTCCACGACATGGTCGAAGACCCCGAAGCGCTCTTCGTCGAGGCCGGCTACCAAGCCGCCGCCTGCACCTCGATCGCACTCACCGCCGCCGAGCGCGGCGCGGTCGGCATTCCGCCGTTCGTCATTCGCCGTTTTCTCAGGACGCTGCGCGACGGCTACAGCATCTGGAAATGGGAGCGGCGCGCCCCCT
>DASVBY010000002.1:0-80754 GCA_036381895.1 Burkholderiales bacterium
TCCCTGACGCTTTCGCCGCGGGCACGTTCCCCGGCCCCGAGCGGCCGGCCCTCGCGGCGTACCAGGCGCTGCGTCCCGAGTACATCCCCGACGAGCTGCTGCTCAAGTTCAAGATCGGGGTGAGCGAGGCCGCGCAAGCGCAGTCGCTCGGTCGCGTCGCCACGGGGAGCCGCCGGTTGACGCGATCCGGCTGGGTACAGGTGCGGCTGGCCCCGGATCTTTCTGTGACGCAGGCGCTTGCGGTGCTTGCCGGCGACCGCAACGTCGCGCAGGCGCAGCCGAACCATATCTATGAGGTTACGGCGGCGCCGAACGATTCACGGTACCGCACGACATGGGCGATGGAGCACCGCGGCCAGGCGCCCTTCGAGGACAGCCATTCCCCAAGAGCCGCCACGGCGGGCGCCGGCATGAACCTCCCGCGGGCGTGGGGCCGTATCACCGACTGCAGCCGGACGCTGGTGGCGGTGCTCGATACCGGCATCAACTATACGCACGTCGATCTCGCGCCCAACATGTGGGAGGGCGGCGCGGCCTACCCCCAGCACGGCTTCGATTTCATCGACGGCGACGCCGATCCGATGGACCTCAACGGCCACGGGACGCATGTCGCCGGCATCATCGGCGCGGTCGGAAACGATCGCACGGGCGTCATCGGCGTCTGTTGGAAGGCGCGCATTATGGCCGTGCGCGTGGCGAATGCGCTCGGCCTCGCCACGACCGCGCATCTGCTGCAGGGCATCGACTTTGCGCTGGCGCAGCGCGCGGAGATCCTGTACATCGGCGTCGGGGCCGTGGGCCCCCTCGATCGCGCGCTGAGCGAGGCGATCGCCGCTGCCGAGGCGGCCGATGCCGTCGTCGCGACCGGCGCCGGCAACGGAGACCGCGATCGGATCGGCGACGACGACGACGCGAGCGGCAACGCCTTCTATCCGTGCAACTACCGTCACCGCAATCTCATCTGCGTCGCGGCGCTCGATCGGAACGACCGGCTGGCGAGCTTCTCGAACTGGGGTGCGACGAGCGTCGACGTCGGGGCGCCCGGAACCGACGTCTCGAGCACGTGGGCCGGGCGCCGCGGCCGCATCACCGACGCGTTCAACGACAAGCGCGCGCGCCGCAAGACGACATCGGGACGATGGGGCAACAGCACGCTCGTCCTCGCCTCGGGCGCGCGCTCCGATTATCGGCCCGGGCTGGTCAATCCCGCGAACTTTCCGCACGGAAAGTACGCGAACAACGCCGACGAACGCACCTATCGGACCTTCGATCTGCGAGGGAAAGACGCCGCGATCCTGAGCTTCTACACGCAGTTCGCGCTGCAGCCGGGGGATTACTTCAACATCGCCTGGAGCGGCCGCGGCGGGGATCCGTTTGCGAACGGCGTCCTGCTCGACGGTATCAGCGGCGGCAGTACCGACGGCGCGATCGTCGGGCCGCTCGCTTTCGACATATCGCCGTGCATCGGCCCGGCCTGCTCCATCGGATTCCAGTTGCTGACGGATGCGAGCGGGACCGATCAGGGGGTGGCGATCATCGGCTTCACCATCGACACGCTCGAGCTCAATCGCTCGAGCTATCACACCACCAACGGAACCTCCCTGGCAGCGGCGCATGTCGCCGGACTTGCGGCGATGCTCCGGGCCTACGAGCCGCGCCTCACCGCCGCCGAAGTCATCACCGCGATAAAGCAGGGCAGGAAGACACCAGCACTTGCCGGCAAGATAGCGAGCGGGGCCGCGGTCGATGCCCATGGCGCCCTGAGCTACGTGGCCGGCGCGCCGGAACGCGCCGGCGTTGGTCGCTGCACGCGGCGCGAAGCGGGCTGCTGAGACGGCCGGGCTCGCACACGGTTGTTGACGGCCTTTGCGTCCGGTTGTCAGAATCGTGCGGCCAAAGGGGAGTAGCTGAGCCGGACTGTCACCGCGCCGGCGCGACAAAGTCGTCACCCCGGGAAGTTCTGCCGCTTCCCCGGCTTTGTCGGCAAGCGACGACTTGCGAGCGAGACCTTTGCCCGAGGGTCGGTCTCTTGCAAAGTCGGCATGCCTGTCCTGACAACGCCTCACCTGCGCCGAAGACGGCTCACGACGCTTTCTGCTTCATCTGCGCGTGCCTGTGCGCGCTCCTGCTGTCGCCGCAGCGGTCGGTCATTTCGACTGCGCCGTGCACCTGGCGCCGGCGCCCGCGCCGAAGCGCGCCATGACGGGGAACAACCATGGAATTGCTTCTCGACCCCCAAATCTGGATCGCATTCCTCACGTTGACCGCGCTCGAGCTCGTGCTCGGGATCGATAACATCGTGTTCATATCGATCCTGGTCGACCGGCTGCCGCCCGGGCGGCGCGAGTTCACGCGCCGTCTCGGCCTGTTCCTGGCGATGTTCATGCGCATCGCCCTGCTCCTCACGCTTGCCTGGCTCGTCGGCCTCACGGCACCGCTGTTCGAGGTGCTCGGCGAAGAGATTTCGGGCCGCGATTTGATCCTGATCGGCGGCGGCGTGTTCCTGCTCTGGAAGGCGACGAGCGAGATTCACGGCCTCATCGAGGGCGCGGATCACGGGCCGGAACGGCCCGCCGCGGCCACCTTCGGGGGCATTCTGGCGCAGATCGCCGTGATCGATCTCGTGTTCTCCCTCGACTCGATCATCACCGCCGTCGGCATGGTCGACGAGATCCCGGTCATGATCGCCGCCGTGGTCGTCGCGGTGCTGCTCATGATGGTGGCGGCCGGTCCCATCGGGCGCTTCGTGTCGCGGCATCCGACGGTCAAGATGCTCGCGCTCAGCTTCCTCATCATGGTCGGCATGGCGCTGGTCGCCGACGGCTTGGACTTCCACGTGCCGAAGGGCTACATCTACTTCGCGATGGCGTTCTCGGTCGCCGTCGAGATGCTCAACCTGCGCATGCGCGCGAAGATGAGGACAACCGGCCGCCCGAAGACGGCGGCGCAAGCCCGCCCGAGCGGGCGCAGGCGCGAACGGTCTGTCGGCCGCAGCAAGTCCTGAAACCAGGACCCGGCTGCGGTCGAGCGTCTCGAAAGGCGGCCTCGGGCGGCGGTCGGCTGGCGTGGAGAGCTGACTCC
Organism: Burkholderiales bacterium; assembly: GCA_036381895.1. Classification (GTDB taxonomy): domain Bacteria; phylum Pseudomonadota; class Gammaproteobacteria; order Acidiferrobacterales; family Sulfurifustaceae; genus JACQFZ01. The sequence continues at coordinate 3,082 of DASVBY010000002.1, forward strand.
CGCCCGGTTCACTCACCCGAAGCCTCCGGGCCGATTGCAGAAAGGCCCACGAACAGCGCGTGCACTTCGGGCCGCGCCGCGCACGGCGATCATGTGCGCGAGCACGGGCATCGCCGCGCTCGGTTCAACTCGGCAACAGCCGCTAAGCCTCCTCCGAAGACGCACCAGCGAAGCCTGCGGCGAACGAGCGACCGCGAGGGAGCCTTTCGGGTGCGAGTTTGACCGGAATCAAGTTCGGGTGCGATTGCGGCAATATGATGGTGGAACTGGCAGGCGAGGAGAGGCCATGGCAAGACTGACGCGAGAGCAGATCGACCGGCTCAACCGGATGATGGATGAGCGCTGGGCGCGGGAGCTCGAGGAAATTCGCCGGGTCGCCGAACGCGTGCGCGACGAACGTCACCGCGCGGCGCTCGCCGGCGTGGGCGACAGCGTCGACCAGGCGCTCGCCGAGATCGCGACCCTGGAAGACTACGCGGTGGTGCGCCAGGACATCGAGGACGTGCGCGATATCGTCGCCGCACGCCAGCGCATACAGGCCGGCACCTACGGCGTCTGCACCGATTGCGGCGCCGACATCCCCTACGAGCGACTGCTCGCATACCCGACCGCCAAGCGCTGCATCGAGTGTCAGCAGGCGCACGAGTTACGGAAAGCACGCGGCGCGTGAAGCCGGGCGCTGCAGGCGGCGCGTATCGGGCCGACTTCCGCAGGCGAGCCGCAACGGCGGGCCGCGGGTTCGCTCCGGCTATGGTCATGCCGTGCGAGTGCGGCAGCCTCGCCGACGCGGTCGCGGCAGCCGGTTCGAGAGGCGGCAGGCGCGGGCCGTTTCCCTTCACCTTCACAGCGGGTCAATGCCTATGAGACTGAGCGACGTCATGACGACCGAGGTGATCACCATCGACCCGGACGCATCGGCGAACGATGCGTGGCGGTTGATGCAGCGCCACCGCATCCGCCACCTGGTGGTCACCGAGGGCAAGCGCGTGATCGGGGTCATTTCCGAGCGCGACCTCGGCGGTCGCGAAGGAGCTACGTTGCGGCGCGGTCGAAGCGTGCGCGAGCTCCTGACGCCCCAGATCGCCACCGCGGCGCCCGGCACGACGCTCCGCCAGGCGGCCAACCTCATGCGCGGTCGGCTGATCGGTTCGCTGCCGGTGATCGAGAAGGGGCGCGTGGTCGGTATCGTCACGGCTACGGACGTGCTCGAGGAGCTGGGGCGCGGTGCGACGCGGCCGACGACACGCGCGCAACGGCGCGACATGCGGCTGCCGCCCGCCGCCGCACGCCGGGCCGCCGCAAAGACTACGGAGCGTTCGACGCGCCGCGGGGCGCGCGAGGTGCGGGCGCGCGGTGCGTCCGCGCGCGGCAAGAGCGCGCGCCTCGACGGCGACGGACGAGCACCGGCGACGGCAAGGCGCACGCGCCAACCCAAAGCGGACAGCGCCAAGCGCGCGCCGCTCGCGGCGCCGTTGCCGCGGCCGGCGAAACGTGTGGCGGGCCGCACGCCCGCCGCTCTGACGCCGGTACACATCCGCGCACAGCCGCCGCTCGATGAAGCGAGCGCCGATTACCTGAGGCGCAAATTGGGTCGCAAGCTCGGCAAGTTCGCGCCGAGTATCGAGCGCGCGAGCGTGCGCATCGACGACGTCAACGGCCCGAAGGGCGGCATCGACAAGCGGTGCCGGATAAAGGCGGTCGTGAGCGGCCTGCCGAGCGTCGTGGTCGAGGAACGGCACGAGGCGCTCCGTGCCGCGATGGACAGGGCGATGAACCGCATCGAGCGGGCCGTGCGCAAGCAGGTACAGCGCCGGCGCACGGTGCCCATGCGCGTGCGCGCCCACGAAGGGATGGCGCTGGCTCGCTGACGGTAACGATTCGAAGCAATGCGAAGCCGCGTGTCGGATGAAGCGCACGGCGCGCCGCCGGGCCGGTTTTCGCTCGCCTCGGCCTCAATCGATGAGCGCGTGCGGCGTCATACCGCCTCGCTCGGAGCCCGGCTCAATTCGTTGTTCGCCGTTATCAGTACGCGCACCAGGCGCATGAATTCCGCGCGCTCGCGCTTCCGCAGCGGCTCGAGGATGCGCTCCTGCGCGCGCAGCATGCGAGGCACGGCGGATTCCAGCAATGCGAGCCCCGCGTCGGTGAGCGTCAGCAGGCGCACGCGGCGGTCGTCGGGCGAAGCGTTGCGCATCACCAGGCCGCGCGCTTCCAGCCGGTCGACGACGCCTGCCAGCGTCGACGTATCGAGAGCGGCGGTGCGCGCGAGCGTGCGCTGGTCGATGCCGGGCGAGTTCGCTATCTGCTGCAGGACCGCGTACTGAACGGGCGTGATACCCACGGTCTCGGCCTCCTGCAGGAAGATCGCGACGGCAATCTGCTGCAGCCGGCGGATGCAGTAGCCCGGGAGCGCCTCAAGATCGACTTGCGGCGCGGTCGCTTTTTTCCTTCGACTCGTCAGTGCCAAACCCGGGGCCCCTGAGCTCCGTAACTTTACACTTATGCTGATTATCAGTATGCTGACAATCAGCATACCAGTTGATGCGCGAAAGCGCAATGACGCGAAGTCCTTTACGACGACCGATCGGGGTCGCCGGCGGCGGAATCGGCGGACTGGCGGCGGCAGTCGCTCCGGCCCCGGCAGCGCTTCGAGGTGCTCGAGCGGGCGGCGCAACTGCGCGAGCTTCGCGGCGACATCCAGCGGGCCCGAACGCGTTCGCAGCGTTCGACGCCCTCGGTGTGGGCGAGAGGACGCGTGGTCGCGCCGTCTGCAACGATGAACTCGTGAGCACGGGGCGCTGGACGAACCGCTGGTGGCGCGCGATGGAACGCATTTGCCACGCGCAGGGCACGGAGCGACTGGTGTGTATGAGCGGATGGGCCGCGCGCAGGAGCGCTTCCAACGATGCACGGGAATGGCCGTACGGCTGGAACGTCGAGGACTGCCTGGCCCCCTGATACCTGTCCCGGAAGTGAGGTGCGATATGCAACAACTTGGCCGACTCGAAGATCTTCCCGCGAGCTACCGTGACGAACTCACGAAGCAAAATCTGGTGCCGCTGTGGCCCAGCCTGCGCGCCGTGCTGCCGCCGAACAGGCCGACGGTGAACACGCGCCCCGTCGCCTGGTCGTATCAGAAGCTGCGGCCGCTGCTCATGAAAGCCGGCGAACTGACGCCGATCGAGAAGGCGGAGCGCCGCGTCCTGGTGCTCGCCAACCCGGGCCACGGCCTCGAGAAGATGCAGGCGACCGCGGCGATCTATCTCGGGATGCAGTTGCTGCTGCCCGGGGAGTGGGCGCCTTCGCATCGCCATACGCCGAACGCCGTGCGCATGATCGTCGAAGGCGAGGGCGCCTACACCACGGTCGACGGCGAGAAGTGCCCGATGCGCCGCGGCGACCTGATCCTTACGCCCACCGGCCTCTGGCACGAGCATGGACACGACGGCGACCAGCCGGTCGTGTGGCTCGATGTGCTGGACCTGCCGCTGGTGTACTACCTCGAGGCGTCGTACCACGTCGAGGGGCAACGCCAGACCGCGGCGTCCGGCGAACGCGAGCGCGCCTACACCCGCGGCGGTGTGCTGCCAGCGCCGATGTTCGAGCGCCGGCGCTCCGCGTACCCGATGCTGCGCTATCCGTGGAGCGAAACGCGGGCGGCGCTCGAAGCGCTGGCCGGGCAACCGGGTGTAGAGGCGGCGCAGGTTGCGTACGTCAATCCCGAGACGGGAGGAGACGCGCAGAACATCCTCGGCTTCTACGCGCTGATGCTGCGGCCGGGTCAGATGCTGAATCTCCCCGCGCGCTCACCCGCGGCGGTGTATCACGTGATCGAAGGCCAGGTCGAAGTTCGCGTGGACGATCAGGTGTTCACGCTCGCTGAGGCCGACACCTGTTGCGCGCCCGGCTTCGTCAAGGTGCAGTTGCGCAATCTGTCGGGCAGCGCGCCCGCGTTCATTTTCATTGCCGACGAGACGCCTTTGCACCGCAAGCTCGGGCTGCTCGAGACCCGCGACTGAGTGCCGTTCGGTACGTGTGCCGCGAGCGAGGTGATTGGGGAATCGCCGCCGTTCGGTACGCGGCGAGCGTGAGCGCGGTCCAATCTCGGTCGGGCTGACGACGGGCGAAACGCGCGGCCGGAGGAGCACGTCCGGCCGTCGTTGCGGTCGTAGCGCCCGGCGAAACTGAGCGCGATGTGGTCGCCGGCGACATCGGTTTCGCTGCGCGACAGATCGCCCAAAGCGGCTTCCGGTTCCAAGCGGCTATACCGTATGCCGAGGCGCGAGCGCTCGCTCAGCACCCATTCGGCGCCGAGCGGGAGCTGATAGCCGGTCTGCGTATCGCTCCCGGTCCGTTCGACGTCTACTCACTCTTCGAGGAGACCATCACCGCTCCGGCGCTCCGCGAGAGCGACCGGTCGCGGCCTTCCGGGCGCGCGGGCTGGGCTTCGGACAGGCGCTGAATCGCCTCCTGCCGGCTGTGCACGTCGAGTTTCATGAACAGCTGCTTGACGTGATAGCTCGCGGTGTTGAGCGATACGCTCATGCGCTCGGCGATATCCGTGTTGCTGAGTCCCCGTGCGAGCAGCAGCGCGACCTCGGCCTGTTGCGGCGAGAGGGGGAAGCACCGGACCGCCTCGGCCAGCTTCAGCAGCGCTGGCTCCTGGCGGGTGATGTGCACGGCGAACCGGGCATCGCGCGCGAGGGGGTTGTCGGAGAGCGCGTAGCTGCGCACGGCGAACCGCCCCCAGGCATTCTCGATGAACCGCCGCGGCGGCGCCGTCTCGCGCCCGCGATAAACCGCGACGACCTCCCGGTGCAGGCGCTCGAGGAGCGTTCTTGCCCCGGCGGTGCCACCGGCAATCGTCGACGGATTGACGTTGTCACCGGCGGCCATGAGCAGCAGGTGTCGTCCCGCGCCGCTCGCGTGCTCGATGTCGCCGTCGCCCCGGACGATCAGCAGCGCCTCAATGTTGGAGTCGACGAACTGCGGCCGCTCCGTTGCCCCGCTCCCCGGCCGATCGTGCGAGGCGATCGCGTGCGCGATGTAGTGCAGGACGCCCTTGATGGCCTGGCGATCGGCCGGCGAGAACGGTCGCGCGCTTCGCGATCGATAGAGACTGAGCTGGCCGAACCCGTTGACGGGATCGCGGACAATCGCGTGCAGGACGTGGTCGGCCTCCAGCTCGCGCAAGACGTTTTGGTAGTAGCTGGTACGCTCGAGCGTCTTGTTCACCGAGACGGTCGAAATCGGCTCAGCCGCGCTCGCGCGCGCGAGGAACGAGCGGCGGAACGGTGCGTCGCCGTCGTCGTAATGGCGCCAGAATTCGACTGTGGCTTGCGGGCTCAGCGTGCGCTCGGCGTAGAAGTTGCGCATCTCGCCGCGCACATCGATCCAGAAGAAGCCCGCCGAGTCGCTCGCGACGAGCGAGCGCACGGCCTGCAGCAACCGCGGCATGACGACCCGGCTGCCCAACCCCATGCAGCAGAGCTGTCGGATGTACGCGATCTTCGCCGCGTCGTTCTTCATGGCCGGCCTAACAGAGCAGCCACAGGCGCGATGCACGATGCCGCGCGGACGCGGGAGAGGCCGGGCTCACATCGGTCGCCTCTTCGTCACCCCTGCACCGAACGATAGCGATGCGACGGCCTGTTGTCAGCAAGCCGCTTCGAGCTTCGTTGCGGCCGTCTTCGGCTCGCCGGGCGCGTCCGTCGCGTCGGCACCGACACCCCACGACTCCATGCGCACCGGAGCTTCATTTCCTACCCGCCCGGGTGGGGTTCGACTCGTTTTACCTCGATAGGATGACGCTGCCTGAATAGTCAGGCGAGGAACCGGAGGACATTGCCATGGAACGCCTGAACAAGTCGCGCGGTTTTTTCATCCCCACGGTGGCGAGCGTGCTGATCGGCGCCATCGGCCTGGCAACGGCGACTGCGAGTGTCGGTGACGACGCCGCTTCGAAGTCGTCGCCGCTGACCGTCACGATCGAGACGCCTAGCGGAAGCATCGCGCAGCTAACGTACCGCGTCGGCGCGGGCTGGACGCTCGAAGAGCGCGCGAGGGCCGCGACCCCAGGATTCACGCGGGTTTCGTCGTCGCAGCCGCAGCCCGAGGCTGTAGAGGTCGATCGGCCGATGACCGTGTTCATCGACGGACCGACCGGATACACCTATGTCTGGAGGCTGGGAGACGGTTGGAAGTTCGTCGGCTCCGTATCGGAGCGGAAGTACTGACCGGGTGCATCCGTCGGAGACCGTCGCGCATTGGCCTCGTTGGAGAGGAAGCAATGCCGCGCAGGGAGTCGAGAGCAGACAAGACAATGATGCGCCGGGAGGCTCGGGACATGACGGGCCTCCCGCGCGTCGCGGCCGCGGTCACGGTCGTCGTCCTTGCGTGGGCACAGGCAGCGTGGGCCGACGCAAGCGCGGACAACGGCAGCCCCGCGCTCACCGATGCCGGGCTGGCGCGTGCGTGGCGGGCGCTGCGTGCCGTCGACTGCAGCCGCTGCCACGGCAGGGACTACAACGGTCTCGCCGCCCCTTCGATCGTCAACTACGCGCGTACGCAGAGCCGCGAGATGTTCCTGCGCGCGGTTCTCGACGGCGACCCGCCCCGCGGCATGCCCGGCTATCGGGGGAACCCATCGATCGCCGGGAGCATCGACGACATCTACCGGTATTTCCTGGGTCGGGCCAACGGAACGATCAGCTCGGAAGCGCGGCCCCGATCCGTGCAGCGGTAACGGGCCTCTCAGGAAGCCGGGCTACCGCGTTACCTGCAAGGGCATGCATGGCCGCGCGCTTGCGCCCACACCACGCCGGCGATACAAAGATGCGTGATCTTCCGGTGCGCCGAACCGAGGGGCAGGGATGCCCGAGGCGCCAGCAGCGGGAGAGCTCCGGTTCCGGGTGTCCGCCTCGCGTCGGGTACGCAGACATGGAAGACGAGAGGAAGACGAAGGAGCAGCTCGTCGACGAGCTGACCGGTCTGCGCAAGCGGATAGACGCGCTCGAGGCGCTGGAGAAAACCGAACGCAAGGCGATCGAGACGGAGCTGCAGGGCGCTCGCCAGCGGCTGCAATACCTCCTCGCCGTCAGCCCCGCCATTATCTACACCACGCACGCTTCCGGCGACTATGCGTGCACGTTCGTGAGCGAGAATCTCCACGCGATCATGGGATACAGCGCGCAGGAGATGACAACCGATCCGAAGTGCTGGCCGGACCGGCTCCATCCCGAAGACTCCCCGCGCGTGTTCGCCGAACTGCCTCCCCTGATCGCGCAGGGAGGAGGCAGCGTCGCCTACCGCTTCCGCCATCGCGACGGGCATTACGTCTGGATCCAGGACACCTTCAAGGTCGTCCATGACGACGCGGGCCACCCGCTGGAGCTCGTGGGGGCCTGGGCGGACATCACCGAACGCAAGCAGGCGGAGCAGGCGGCGCTCGCGGCAAACGCGGAGCTTCAGGAGACGAAGCGTTACCTCACGCGCATGATCGAAAGCTCCCCGGACGCCATCATTGCGACCGACCGCGAGGGCAAAGTCACCCTCTTCAATGACGGTGCCGAGGTCCTGTTGGGCTATCGGGCGGAGGACGTCATCGGTCGCCGCGTGGCGGAGCTGTACGACGATCAGGACGAGGCGAAGACCGTTGCGCGCGAGATCCGCAAGCGCGGAGGCACGCTTTCGGGCTTCGAGAGCCAACTCAAGACGAAGGACGGAAGCGGCATACCGGTGCTGATCTCAGCCTCCGTTCTCATCAACGAGGAGGGCGAAGAAGTCGGGACGGTCGGATTCCATACGGATCTGCGCGAGCGAAAGCGGGTGGAGGAAGCGCTGCAGCGGGTGCGGGATGAGCTCGAGCAACGGGTGGAAGAACGCACCGCCGAGCTGAGGACGGCGCAGGAACGGTTGCGCTACCTGCTGACGGTCACGCCCGGCATCGTCTACACCAACCAGGCGTCGGGCGACTACCGGTGCACGTTCGTGAGCGAGAACGTGGACCCGATCATGGGATTCTCCTCCTGGGAGATGCTGGAGGATCCCGCCTTCTGGTCCCTGCGCCTGCACCCGGAGGATTCGCATCGGGTCTTCGCCGAGATGGGCCCGCTGATCGAGCAAGGCGGAGGGACCCTCGAGTACCGGTTCCGGCATCGGGACGGGCGCTATATCTGGATACAGGACACCTTCCGGGTCGTGCGCGACGGCGCCGGCCGGCCGCTCGAGATCGTCGGATCGTGGGCCGACATCTCCGACCGCAAACAGGCGGAGCAGGCCCTGGGCGAGCGCATGGCCCTCATGAACGACCTGCAGAATCTCGTCGCCGCGAGCCCCTCGGTCATTTACACCACGCAGGCAACGGGCGACTTCGCGTGCACGTTCGTCAGCGAGAACCTGAAGACCACCATGGGGTACGCGCCGTGGGAGATGCGCGACGATCCGAGGTTCTGGTCCAAGCGCCTTCATCCGGAGGACGCGCCGCGCGTGTTCGCGGAGATGGCTCCCCTGATAGAGCGCGGCGGAGGGACCGTCGAATACCGGTTTCGGCACCGGAAGGGGCACTACATCTGGATCCAGGACACCTTTACGGTCGTGCGCGACGGCGACGGCAAGCCGAAGGAGCTCATCGGCTCCTGGGCGGACATCTCCGACCGCAAGCACATCGAGGCGGAGCTCAAGCGGCTCGCCGAGCAGGTCGAGCTGCGCAACCGGTTCATTCGCGAGATTTTCGGCCGCTACCTGACGGACGAAGTCGTCGCCGCCGTGCTCGAGTCCACCAACGGACTGAAGCTGGGAGGCGAAAAGCGCAAGATCACGATGATGATGGCCGATCTCCGCGGCTTCACCTCGCTATCGGAGCGGCTCGCGCCGGAACGCGTCGTCACGATCATCAATCGCTACCTGACGACCATGGTGACGGTCATAAAGCAGCACGGCGGCACCATCGACGAGTTCATCGGTGACGCGATCTTCGTCCTGTTCGGCGCGCCCGTATGGCAGGAGGACGACGCGCAGCGCGCGGTGGCATGCGCCGTGGCCATGCAGCTGGCCATGGCCTCGGTCAACGAGCAGAACCGCCGTGACGACCTGCCCGAAGTGGAGATCGGCATCGGCGTGCACACGGGACCGGTGGTGGTGGGCAACATCGGCTCGCCCGAACGGATGAAGTACGGCGTGGTGGGAAGCCACGTCAACCTCACCTCGCGCATTCAGTCCTACACCACGGGCGGCCAGATCCTCGTCTCCGAAACCACGCGCCAGGAGGTGGGGCGTATCCTCAGGGTCGGAAAGCAGATGGAGGTCAAAGCGAAAGGAATCGAAACCCCCATCACGCTCTATGAAGTGTCGGGGATCGGACGGCCCTACAATCTCTTCCTGCCCGAGACGACGGAAACCCTCGTGGCGCTGTCACCGGAGATTCCCGTCCGGTGCGAGGTGGTGGATGGAAGTCATCTCAGCGGGGAGCGCTTCGCGGGAACCATAACGAAGCTGTCCTCCCGGGGGGCGGAAATGCGCTTCGAAAACCCGGTCGCCACTCTGAGCAATCTCAAGATGAGCCTCATCGGCAACGGCGGCGAGGAGATTCCCGGGGCGCTCTATGGGAAGGTCGTGGAGACGGTGCCGGGGAGCAGCGCCGCTTTTTCTGTCCGCTTCACGTCCATGTCTCCCGAGATCGGGAAGTACTTGCACGATCTTCGAGACTGACCCCGCGCGGCATAGCCGTATCCGAACCCGCCTTGGTCCCGGCCACGCGCGGACGACGCGCCCGTGCGCGGTCTTCGCGTTCAAATGGATGCACCGTCGAATACCTCGACCGGCAACGACATCGCGTCGATCCCCTCGAGGCAGCCCGCGTTGATGCGGTAATGGCCGGGCTTGAGCAACGTCTGATGGAACGTATAGATGCCGCACCTCCGGCAGAAATGATGCCGGGCCACGCGGCTCGCGAACTCGTAGGTCGCCAGGGCGTCGTCCTTGACCGTTATGCCGATCTCGTCCGGCGCGACGGTGAACGGGGTCATGATTGCGCCCTTGCGACGACAGATGGAGCAGTTGCACCGTATCCCGCGGTCGATCTCGGGCCCCGAGAACGTGAAGGCAATCGAGCCGCAATGACAGCTTCCTTTGTACTCGTTCACTGAACCCGCCCTCCATGCCCGCTGGATCATGCCTCGACTGAACGGAGCATCGAGCATCCGTCCGGTCACTGGCGGTGCGCGACGCCTTCGCGTCGCCGTTTGGCCCGCCGTCAGTGCCTGTGCGATGCCCGGCGTTCCGGGCATCGGGTTGCGACGCGTAACCGCGCAGCGCATCGGATGTTTCCCGGGTCAATGAGGGGTCGAGCGACATCGGACATCAATAGGGACGATACCTGCACCACGGTGCTCGCGTCCGCCCGGGTGTTGTCCGAAAAGCCCCCACTATTTCCAGCCGTTGCTGCGAAGAGATCGCGCGGCGCCGGCGGGCTCGTGCCGGCCGTCGCCTGCTGCCGCCGCAGGCGCTTTGCGTCGCACCGGGCGTATATACTTCGCGCCTTTCGAGTAGAGCCATAGAGCCACAGGGACGCACAATGACGCTGGCCATCGAGACCAGGAACCTGAAGAAGAACTTCGGCGACACGCAAGCGGTAAACGGCATCGACCTCGAGGTCGAGCGCGGTGCGGTGTATGGCTTGCTCGGGCCGAACGGCGCCGGGAAGACCACGACCATCCGCATGCTGGCGACGCTCCTCGCGCCGGACGGCGGTTCGGCGCGCGTGTTCGGCCACGACGTGGTGAAGGAGCCCGCCGCGGTGCGCGAGAAGGTGAGTCTGACGGGACAATTCGCGTCGGTGGACGAGGATCTGACCGGGCAGGAGAACCTCGTGCTCGTCGCGCGCCTGCTCGGCTTCGGCTGGGCGGCGGCGCGGAGGCGGGCGAACGAGCTGCTCGAGGCGTTCGGTCTCGCCGCCGCCGCGCGCCGTCAGGTGCGGACCTACTCGGGCGGCATGCGCCGGCGGCTCGACATCGCGGCGAGCCTCGTCGTCCGGGCGGAGCTCCTCTTTCTCGACGAACCGACCACCGGGCTCGATCCCCGCAGCCGCAACCAGGTGTGGGACATCGTGCGGGCGATCGCGGCCGAGGGAACGACGGTGCTGCTCACGACGCAGTACCTGGAGGAGGCGGATCAGCTCGCCGACCGCCTCGCGGTGATCGATCACGGGCGCGTGATCGCCGCGGGTACCAGTCGCGACCTCAAGGAATCGATCGGCGGGCGCAGGCTGCAGGTGCGGCTCGCGGAACCCGCGCGGCGCGACGAGGCGGCGGCGCTGCTGTGGCAGGTGCTCGGGAGCGAAGTCCACGAGGGCGACGATGCGGCTGCGCTCGCCGCGCGCGTGACGCACGATGAGCTGGTGCCTCAGGCGCTCGCGGCACTCGCCGCGCGCGGCCTGACCGTGGCCGAGTTCGCGCTCGCGCAGCCGAGCCTCGACGACGTGTTCTTCGCGCTCACCGGCCACGCGGCCGAGGATCGCACCAGCAAGGAGGCGGCATGAACGATACCTCGGTGCACAACGCGCTCGCCCGCACCGGCCGCCCGCAGCCTCCGAGCGCGCTCTCGGCCGTGCTCACCATAGGCTGGCGCGCGTGCCTCAAGATCAAGCACGTGCCGTTTCAGCTGAACGACGTGATCGTGTTCCCGATCATGATGACGGTGCTTTTCACGTACCTCTTCGGCGGTGCGCTCGCGGGCTCGACCGCGGCCTATCTGCAGTACCTCCTGCCGGGCATCGTGGTGCAGACGATCGTGTTTCTGACCGTCTACACCGGCGTCGGACTCAACACGGATATCCAGAAGGGACTCTTCGACCGCTTCCGTTCGCTTCCGATCTGGCAGCCGGCTCCGATCGTGGGCGCGCTGCTCGGCGACCTGATGCGCTATTCGCTCGCGGGCCTCGTGGTCATGGTCGTCGGTCTCGTTCTCGGCTTCCGCCCCGAGGGCGGTGCGCCCGGCGTGATCCTCGCGCTCGCGCTCATGCTCGTCTTCGCCTCCGCGGTGTCGTGGATCTGGATGATCGTCGGCTTCCTCGTGCGCACGCCCGAGTCCGTCATGACCACGAGCTTCCTGCTGCTCTTTCCCATGACGTTCGTCAGCAACATCTTCGTCGATCCGGCGACGATGCCCGGCTGGCTGCAGGCGGTGGTCGGCGTCAACCCGGTGACCCACCTCGCAACCGCGTCGCGAAGCCTGATGCACGGCAAGGCCGCGACGGCGGACGTCGTGTGGGTGCTGGTAGCGTCGCTCGTGGTGACGGTCGTGTTCGCGCCGATCGCAATGCGGATGTACTACCGCGAGCGATAGGTGCTCGGTTCACCGGAGCCCGCGCAATCGGGACGCCCGCCGACCGCTGGGCGGGGGCGGACGCGAGCGCGCTGCGGCGCACGGGCGTGGCGCAGTACCTCAAGGTGGGGAATGCCGCGTTCCGCTGCCGGGCTCGGCCTCGTCCTCGGCAAGCAGCGCCTTCAGCACGGCGATATCCACGGGCTTGACGATGTGCACATCGAAGCCTGCGCTCAGGGCGCGTTCCCTGTCGGCGGGGCGTGCGAAGCCGGTGAGCGCGTAGAGCCTGATCCGCCGGCCGTGCTCCTCGCGCAGGCGGGCGGCAACCTCGTAGCCGTCGACGCCCGGCAGATCGATGTCGATGAACGCGATATCGGGACGGAACGCGCGCGCTGCATCGAGCGCCGCTGCACCGCTCATCACGGCGCACACTTCGTTCCCGAGAAGCTCCAGCAGGGTCTTGAAGCTTTCGCTGACAACGGGATCGTCCTCGACCGCGAGTACGCGCTGACGCCGCCGAGCCGTGGGCCGTGCGTCTCCCATGCGAGCGCCCTCCGTTTGCCGCTCCGACTATAAGCCGCCGCGCGGTTCCACACTAGCCGGCCGCCGCGGGTACCCGACGTGACGGACGCTAGAGCTTGTTGATCGCAGCAACCAGCTCGACCTGGCGGCGCACGTTGAGCTTGCGCAGGATCGCCTTGATCTGCACGCGGACGGTGCCGAGCGCCACGTTGCGGTTCGCGGAAATCCGTTCGGCGGTATTGCCCGCCGCGAGCCGCAGCGCCACCTCGGTCTCGGCAGGGGTAAGGCCGTAGGCTGCGCGCAGTATCGCCGCGCGCCGCTCGCTCGGGTCTTCGCGGCGCGGCGCGATCACGAGCACGCGAGGTACGAAGCCGAAATGGAATTGCGCCGACGGCAGTGCGACGACCTCGAGCGCAAGCGGCGCCGCGCCGCGCGCGCCGTGAACGACGACGGTCTGCACAGCCGGCGGTCCGGGCCGCCGCAGACCGGCGATCGCTCTATCGATGGCCTGGCTCAGGGTTGTGTCGTCGTGCGAATGGAAGGCGTGCAGGCGCCCCTCCCTGAGCCGCAGTCCCGTGCGGCCCGCGACCAGCGCTTCCGCGGCAGGCGTCAGTGCCCGCACTCGGCCGTTGCCGTCGCACACGAAAGCCGGCATCGAGAGCGCTTCCATCGCGCCGGCGAGAAGCTTCGCGCCCTGGTGCTCGAGCGCGATCTGAGTGCGTACGGCGGCGCGTACGTGCGGCGCCAGGGAGGCGAACACCGCGCGCTCGCGACGCGAAATCTCCCCCTGCCGCTTCGAACGAAGCACGGCCAGCCCGATCAGCATCCCCTCTTCTCTCACGAGCGGGGTGAGACAGACATGGTGAATGTCGTAGCGGTTCACGTGCCCCACGATAAAGCGATTGCGACGGCGTTCCTCGGGGGTGATGAACTCGCCGCTCGTCGCGATCTTCAGCTCGGGAATCGAGGCACCGAAGCGAACGACCGGGTTGATGGCCGGGTCGGCGCCGCCGTCGGCGATGAACTCTTCGACCCATTCGGGGCCGAGATCCGTTGTCCAGTTGAAGGGAACGGTGTTGGCCGAGCCTAGCCCGATCAGCTGGCCGCAGCGCGATCCGGTCGCGTGAGCCAGGCTGTGCAGGGCGGAATACCAGCTTGCCCCGGTGACCGCCGCTGCCTGGAACGCGTCCACCACCGCCAGCCACTGCTCGTCGCTCTGAATCATGCCCCTCGTCCGCTCCCAGAGTCCCGGCCGTCGGCGGCGCGCACCGCCGCTTCGGTGAACCGAGCGACGGTGAGTACGCGCGACCGAAAGCCGGTATGAAGCATACGGGAAAGCGCAAGAAATGCGCCAGCAGCGACGAGCGGCGCACTTTCCTGACCCGTGCTCGGGTCGGCGCGCAGGACTGGATGGAAGAACCAGGGCGAGGGCGGTCGTTCAGATCCGAGTGCGCCCGGCCCCAAACGGGAGCCGCGGGCGTGCGGCCTCAGTGGCAGCTGCCCGCGTGGTCGGCGACATAGGCCGTGCAGACGTAGCCGCCGTCGCCGGTCTTCTTGCACGACTCGCTGCGCGCCGACGTGTAGCAGCCGTCGCGCTTGAAGCGGCGCTGGGACTCGTAGCGCGCGCGCTCGTTCGCTTGGTCGGCGGCGGCCGAACGGGTGGGGCCGCTGCCCATGATGGCGGTATCGGCAAAGCCGGCGGCGGACACCGTCGATAAGGCGATTAACAGGCCGATGCAGATGCTGCCATTCATTGTCGACTCCGTTCCCGACACGGAAAGGAAGAGCCGGCGCTGGCTCGCAGAGAAATCAGATGGCGCGCTAGAGCAGCGCCAGCAAGAACTCGAACAGCACAACGTTCAGCGCGAGGAGGAATACTTCGACCTCATCCCCACCTCCGCCTGATGTGCCGACGCTGCAGCTGCCGCTGATTCTCGCGGCGAGCGCGTGGCACAACGCGCTCGCGAGGCGCACGCCGACGCCGGTGCGTACAGTTAGCAGCGCCAGCGCGCGCGGCGCATCTCCAATTTGGGATATGGCGTGTGAAGTGCCGGGTTGCCCCGGTGTCGACGACGAGGCCGAACAATCTCGGGTCGATCGTCCGAGCACGGCGTTCGGGGTCACCGAAAGCCGGGATCGTCCCCGCAGCGTGCGGACGATCGACGTGCTTGAAACGGCCGGCGCGCGGGCCGCCGCGCCGCGCGCGCCAGGGCGCCAGATCAGTCGGCCGCGAAGCAGTAAAAGAGTCCGTCGCCGCCCGTGCTGCGCAGCGCCTCCTGGCTGCAGCCGCGCGTGGGATGCGACGAGTTCCAGGACCGGGAAGGCGCGTCGTCCTTCAGTCCCATGCGGTCGTGGTGTCCGACGATCGCGGAGCCTTCGCCGCTGCTGGTCCAGTTGCTGCAGGTCGTGTCCATCCATTCCGGAAACGCGCGTCCATCGGGCGTCGAACCGGTCAGGATGTCGTGACGGTTGGGCGTATCGCCGCGGCCGGCGACGATTTCGCCGCGCTCGGTGAGCGCCGTCTGCTTGTTGAGATTGTTGTCGCCGTGAAGCTCGTCGATGCTGCGCGCAATGACGACACCTTTCGCGTTGCGCCACGGGCCCCGGCCTATCCGCTCGCGCGCGTCGACGCCGCCGCTTCCGGTGGTGCTGAGATAGGCGCGCCAGCTCCGGCCGCCGGCGCCGGCTTCCTCCGCCAGCCGGCTACAGTGCCGGTCCGCGCCGGCGAGGCCGCCGAGGTCGGCGCCATTGCCCGGTCCGGCGCTGGTGACGAAGAACGTCATGTCGCTGCGGCCTCCGCCCGGGACCGTCGGGGCGCAGGCAGCGAGCGTCAACGAAATCGCGGCAGTGCACATTAGAAGGAGCGCGGAAGCGGTTCCGGGGATCATGACGGCCCTCCTAGGTGAAGGGATCGCGGCGAACGCGTAAAGCGTACGGGAAGAACCGACCGGCGCAAACGCGATCAGCGCAGGGGAACGGTTCTCCGCCGCCCGTCGCCTGCGAATGTCCGCGCCCGCAAAGTGGCTATACTTTCGCTTCGTGGCGGCTCAGCCGTCCGGTGCGACAACCACGACTCGAGAACACCTCATGCGACGTACACGCGCCTTCATTTGCGTCATTGCCGCGTTCGCGCTCGCCGGATGCGCGGGCCGCACGCAGCTCGAAAGCGACCTTGGCATCAAGGGCGCTCCCGACTGGGTCAACAAGGGCACGGCCTACGTGAAGGACCGCGACGGGCGGCTGTTCCACGGCGTCGGATCCGCGGGACCGATGGGCGACCCGGCGCTGCAGCGCGCGACCGCCGACGAGCGGGCGCGGGCGGAGCTGGCGCGCATCTTCTCGTCCTACCTCGACGTGGTCTCGCGCGACTATCAGGCGGCGAGCCGGGCGGGCGGCGAGGTCGCGAACGAAGAGGCGGTCTCGCGCCAGATCAAGAACGTGTCGCAGGTGAACCTCGCCGGTGCCAGGATCGTGGCGCGCTGGCTCGACAAGCGCACCAACACCGTGTACTCGATCGCGGAGCTCGACACTACGCAGGTCAAGGCGACCGTAGCGACCGCGCGCGACATGAACGAGGACGTGCGCGAGTTCGTGCGCACGAATGCGGACAACATCTTCGATCGCATCGCCGGGGAGGCACGATGATTCGCACGATTCGACTCGCACGCCCGTTCGCGGCGGCGCTCCTCACCCTGGCGCTCGCCGCTTGCGGCACGACCGTCGAGCGGCTCGGCGTCGAGGAAACCCGCGACCTTTCCGGCGCCTGGAACGACACCGACTCGCGGCTCGTTTCCGAGGAGATGATCCAGGACGTGCTGGCGCGTCCGTGGGTGCAGGAGCACACCCGCGTGCACGGGAGAGCGCCCGCGGTGATCGTCGGCGAAGTGCGCAATCTCTCGCACGAGCACATCAACGTGCACACTTTCATCGCCGACATGGAGCGCGCGCTCATCAACTCGGGCAAGGTCAAGTTCGTCGCTTCGCGCGCCGAGCGCGGCCAGCTGCGCGAAGAGCGCAAGGACCAGGAGCTGCACGCGCGCGAGGATACGCGCAAGCCCATGGGCCGGGAGCTCGGGGCCGACTACATGCTCCAGGGCACGATCAACACGATCATCGACGTCGAAGGCAAGACCCAGGTGCGCTACTACCAGGTCGACCTCGCGCTCATCAGCCTCGCCGACAACACCAAGGTCTGGGTGGGGCAGAAGAAGATCAAGAAGCTCGTCAAGAACTCGCGCCTCAGATTCTGACGCGCATGCGCCGCCGCGCGCTGCGACCGCCGCTCGTGCGGATGCTGGGCGTCATGGCCGGTTGTCTGCTCGCCGCCGGCTGTGCGACCTGGACGCAGTCGTTCCGCGAGATCGAGCGCCATCTGGCCGCGGAGCGCTACGCCGAGGCGCTGGAGGCGCTCGAACGCCAGGGGGACGCGGACCGCGAACCCCTGCTGTACCAGCTCAACAAGGGCATGCTGCTGCACATGGCCGGCCGGTACGCCGCCTCGAACGATGCCTTCGAGCAGGCGAAGCGGCTGATCGAGCACTACTCGGCGCTCAGTCTGCGCGAGCAGGGCGCGATGTTCGTCATCAATGATGCCGCGAGCGCCTATGCCGGCGAGGAGCACGAGCACGTGCTGGTGCACCTCTACGCGGCGCTCAACTACCTCGCGCTCGGCGATCGCACCGGCGCGCGCGTGGAGGCGCTGCAGGTCGATTTGCGCCTGCGCGAGCAGGCCGCACGCGGGGGGTCGGACTACGTCGAGAGCGCCTTCGCGCGCTACCTCGCCGGAATGATCTACGAGGATCTCGGCGAGTGGAGCGACGCATTGATCGCCTACCGCAAGAGCTACGAGGCGTACCAGCGGTACCGCGAGCGCTACGGCATCGGGATCCCGGAACCGCTGAAGCACGATCTGCTGCGCCTGACGCAGTACCTCGGCCTGCGGGACGAGCAGCGCCGCTACCAGGAGGCGTTCGGCATCGCGGAATGGACGGACCACGCTGCCTGGCGCCGGCAGGGCGAGCTCGTGTTCATCCTGCACAACGGCCTCGCGCCGACCAAGCAGGAGCAGGTCGCCGCCGTGCTCGACCCGACGTCGGGCCACTATTACGCGATCGCCCTGCCCTACTACCGGCCGAGCCCGCCCGCGATCCGTGCGGCGCGGCTCGAGGTGAACGGTATCGCGGTCGAGACCGAGGTGTACGAAGACGTGCAGGCGCTGGCGAAGCGCACCCTCGACCTGAAGATGCCGGCGATCACGGCGCGCGCACTGGCGCGTATGGTCGTGAAGGCGCGGATTGCGAAGGCGGCGCGCGAGCAGGCGCGCAGGTCGAACGACAATTCGCTCGCGGGGCTCCTCCTCAGCCTCACGACCGAGGTCGCGACCGTGGTGACCGAGCGCGCGGACACGCGCAGCTGGGCGACGCTGCCGAGCAACATCCAGCTCGCGCGCATCGCGCTGCCGCCCGGAAGCTACGACGTGCGCGTGGAGCTGCGCGGCAGCGGGAGCGTCAGCCTCGGCGCCTTCGATCTGCACGACGTCGCGATCGAGGCCGGACGCAAGACGTACGTGTCGCGGCACGTGGTCGCCGCGAATCCATAGAAACGGGAGAACGCCATGAAACCCATCGCGATCGTGCTCGCCCTCGGTCTCCTCGCCGGCTGCGCGTCGTCCGCCGAGGTGCCCGATTGGGTGAGCGGGGCGGCGGCCGGGTATCCGCCGTCGCAGTACCTGCTCGGGCGCGGCGAGGCGGAAAGCGGCGAAGAAGCGCGCGATCGCGCGCGCGCCGATCTCGCGAAGGTGTTCGAGGTGCAGATCGCGGTCGAGTCCGAAGACGAGCAGGCGTTCCGCACGGACGGCGCCGAAGGCAGGTACGCGAGCCGCAGCGCGCGGCGCGTCAGCGCCCATACCGAGAGGCTGCTCGAAGGCGTCGAGATCGCGGAGACGTGGCGCGACCCGCGCACGCACCGCTACCACGCGCTCGCCGTGCTGCAACGGCAGAAGGCCGCCTCAGTGCTGCGCGAGCGGATCGCGGAGCTCGACGCCGCCACCCGGGTGCAGCTCGAGCGCGCGCGCCGCGCGGACGACCCGCTCTTCAAGATCGCCGCGGCCGCACGCGCGGTCGCGGCGCAGACCGAGCGTGCCGGCCACCTGAAGACGCTGCGCGTCGTGAGTGCGGTCGGGGTCGGGCAAGAGCCGGAGTGGAGCCTCGAGCGTCTGCGGTCCGATCTGGATGGTCTGCTGCGGCGGGTGGCCGTCGCGCCGCGCGTCGTCGCCGATACCACCGGTGGCCTCGTGCCGGTAGTGCAGGGCGCGGTCGCGGGCGCCGGCTTCACCGTGGACACCGCACGGCCCGATTACGTGCTCGAAGCGAGTCTCGCACTCGACGACCTGGGGTTGCAGGACGGCTGGTACTGGCAGCGCGGCGTGCTCGAAGTGCGCCTGATTCAGACGGGCAGCGAGCGGGTGCGCGGCGCGAAACGCTGGCCGATCAAGGCCTCGGCGCTCGCGCGCGAGGGCGCGGTCAAGCGCGCGCTCGATCAGGCCGACGCCGTACTCCGCAAAGAGCTGCGCGCGACGGTGCTGGGATTCGCGGCGACGAACGCGGCGCGGTAACGCCGCGGCTCGCCGTACACGCCGGCAAGCTCGGAGCGCTTCTCGCTCCCTGCCGCCGCGACCGCGCTGCGCCATTCGCCGCCCGCGCTTCCCGGTTTCTTTTGCGCGACCGCCGTCGGCTCGCGGCCGGAGCCGGGGACGCGGCCGATTGCGGCCGCGCGGGCGACGTTTCACAATGCTTGCGCGCGGCTCTGGCCGCGCCTGCTGCCCGGCACGCCAAAGGAGGGAACCCGATGGCGGAACAAGCGGTCACGGACTCCAGGCGCATCTGCGTGATCGGCGCCGGCCCGAGCGGCCTCGCCGCCGCCAAGAACTGCATCGAGTTCGGCCTCGACGCGGTCGTCTTCGAGCAGAACGACAAGGTCGGCGGCAACTGGGTGTACGACGCGCGGACGGGCCATTCGAGCGTCTACGAGAACACGCACATCATCAGCTCGAAGATCTGGTCCGAGTACGAAGACTTACCGATGCCGGCGAGCTGCCCGGAGTACCCGCGGCACGATCAGCTGCAGGCGTACTTCGAGTCCTATGCGCAGCATTTCCGCGTGCACGAGCGCATTCGCTTCCGCCACACGGTCGAGCGCGTCGAGCGTGAAACCGACGGCCGCTGGCGGGTACGGTACCGCGACCCGCAGGGCGCCGCGCACAGCGAGCACTTCGACGTGCTCATGGTCGCGAACGGGCACCACTGGGATCCCAAGTATCCCGAATACCCCGGCAGGTTCTCGGGCACGTTCATGCACTCGCACGACTTCAAGCGTGTGACCGACGCGTGGCGCGGCAAGCGCGTGCTCGTGATCGGTGCCGGCAACTCCGCCTGCGACGTCGCAGTCGAGGCCGCGCGAACGGCCGCCCGAGTGTGCCTGTCCATGCGCCGCCCCCAGTGGTTCCTGCCGAAGTTCCTGTTCGGCGTTCCGGTCGATGTGTACGTCGCGCGCTTCGCCTGGGCGCCGACGCGGCTGCGGCAATGGCTCTTCGGCCGGCTGCTGCGCTGGCTGCAGGGATCGTACCAAGCCTACGGCTTGCCGGTGCCCGAGCGCCCGGTCGGGACGCAGCACCCGACGCTCAACTCCGACCTGCTCGATTTCATCCGCCACGGGCGCGTGAGGCCTCGTCCGGCGGTGAAGGCGCTGCACGGCGAGGAGGTCGAGTTCGCCGACGGCGCGCGCGAAGCCTTCGACATCATCTGCGCCTGCACCGGCTTCTGGATCAGCTTTCCGTTCTTCGATCGGTCGTTCATCGACTTCCGCCACGTCGATCGGGTGCCGCTCTACCGGCGCATGATGCACGCGCTGTATCCGAACCTGTACTTCATCGGCCTGTTCCAGCCGCTCGGCTGCATCTGGCCGCTCGCCGACTACCAGGCGAAGCTCGCCTGCGCAGAGATCGTCGGACGCTACCGCCGCCCGGCCGACGTGGCGGCGGCGATCCGGCGCGAGCTCGAGCATCGGCACGCGAACTTCGACGGCAGCGCGCGGCATTCCACCGAGGTCGACTACCATCGCTTCCGGCGCGAGCTCAAACGCGAGCTGCGCCAGGCGGGAATCGATATCGGCGCGCCGCCCCGCGGCCGGTCCAGGAGCTATAAGAACTGGAGCGCGCCCCCGGCGGCCGGCGCCTCTGTGGCCCGTCGCGCGTCGGGCAGCGATGTAAGAAGTGCGCCACCCGGCATCTAGCACCGCCGCCGATACAGGGACTCGCAGGTCCAAGGGCGAGCCCGCGGAACCCGATTAGCAGACGGCGAAAGCGGTGGGCAGCCCTCATCGAGCCGAAGTCCGGCTGCACGCGCCGGCGCGCCGCGGCACAGCTCGATGCTCACGCCATGAGCGGCGCGTAGAGCGGCGACGTCAGGTAGCGCTCGCCGTAGGAGGGCAGGACGGCCACGATCAGCTTCCCTTCGTTCTCGGGCCGGCGCGCGACCTGCAACGCCGCCCACATCGCGGCGCCGGAGGAAATGCCGACGAGCAGCCCCTCGCGGCGCGCCATCGCACGGGCGGTCTCGATGGCGTCCTCGTCCTTCACGCGCACGATTTCGTCGTATATGCCCGTATTCAGGATCTCGGGAACGAAGCCGGCGCCGATGCCCTGGATCGCATGCGGGCCCTTCGGTCCGCCGGAGAGTACGGGTGAAGCATCCGGTTCGACCGCAATGCACCGGAAGGACGGCTTGCGCCGCTTGATGACTTCGCCCACTCCGGTGATCGTCCCGCCGGTGCCGATCCCCGACACCAGGATGTCGGCGCGACCGTCGGTATCGCGCCAGATTTCCTCCGCCGTGGTCCGGCGATGCACTTCGGGGTTGGCCGGGTTGCCGAACTGATCCGGCATGTAGTAGCGCTCGGGATCGGAGGCGGCGAGCTCCTTGGCGCGCGCGACGGCGCCGATCGCGCCCTCCGCCGCCGGCGTCAGCACCAGCTCTGCGCCGAATGCCTTGATGACGGCGCGCCGCTCGCGGCTCATGCTCTCGGGCATGAACAGGAGGCACCGGTAGCCCTTCACTGCGCACACCCAGGCGAGCGCGATGCCGGTATTGCCGCTGGTCGGTTCCACGACCGTCATGCCGCGCCTGAGCGTCCCCTCCCGCTCCGCGGCGAGGATCATGGCGACGCCGATGCGATCCTTGACGCTCGCGCCCGGGGCGTAGAACTCGAGCTTGCCGACGACCTCGGCGGCGCAGCCTTCGGTGAGGCGATTGATGCGCACGAGCGGCGTGCGGCCGACGAGGTCGAGTGCGTTTTCGGCGATGCGCGCGCGCCGCCCCGCCGGCTGGGGGCTCGCTTTCGAGCCGCGATCCGGCTCCTCAATGACCATCGTCGCTCCTCCTTGCGAACCGATGACGCGAAGCGGGCGTTGCTCGATCGCTCGTGCGCGGTTGCGCGGAATCGGCTCGGCAACGAGCGTCCGCCGGTCCCGACGCGAGCATCGTCCGTCGACCCGCCGCGCGAGCATGGGAATGCCCGCCGCTACGCCACCTGCTGCACCTTCTCCTCCTCTCGCGCCGCCGCGTCAAGGAACTCCCGAATGATGGGATTGACCACATCCGGCCGGGCGAGCGGCGCCGTGTGACCGCCGGCGCTGACCGTGCGAAACGCCCAGTGCGGACACGCCGCGGCGAGGAGGGCGACGATCTCTCGTATCGACGGCCGCGTCGCCGCGTCGCTCAGGACGAGCGTGCGGGCGGTCACGGCCGCGCACTCGGCGATCGTCGTCTCCTCCCCCATGACCGCGTCGCACTCGTGGATCACGGGAGGAATCGACTGCACGAACGCGGCGCGGCGCCTTTCCGGCATCGCGCTCCACGCGCCGGCGCCGAGCCAGTAGTCGGCGAAGTACTCGGCGACCCGCGGCCAATCGCCGAGCGCTCCGGCGGTCCTGACGTGGTCGAACAGCGCGCGCGCATCGAGGTACGCCGCGATGCGCCCCGCCTGTTTCAGCAAGTGCGCCGGGTTCGGTTCGAACAGAACCAGGCTCGCGATGCGCGGCCCTGCCCGCATCGCCGCTTTCAGCGCGACGAGCCCCCCGAACGAATGCCCGACGAGGTGAACCGGGCGCCGCAGCTCCTCGCACAGCGCGAGCACGAGCTCCGCCTGCGCATGCAGGGGCTGCGGCGTGGTTCCCGGCCACGGCGTCGTCTGGCCGTAGCCGTAGAGGTTGACCGCGAGCACCCGGTAGGCGTCCTTCAGCGCCTCGGTGAGCGCGCGCCACTGGCGGTTCGAGCTCACCGAGCTGTGCACCAGAACGACCGGATCGCCGGCGCCGTCGTCGGTGTAGTCGATCCTGAGCGGGCCTTTGGACAAGACAGGCATGTCCGATCCTCCATCCGCGTCGCGGCGGCCGGTCAGGCGACGGTGACGGCCACCTCGAGATAGGCGCTCGGCACGATCATGACGTCGCCGCCGCGGTTGTGTGTTGCGATGAGCGCGAGGATCTCCTCCGCGAGTTCCGCCTGCCTGTCCGGATCGAGCGCGCCGAAGGCTTTGTGCGTCGGCCCATAGTACGCGCGAAAGGTATCGAGCCAGTGCCGCGGCGAGCGGTAGCGGAAGATGTAATCGCGCCGCACAGCCGCTACCCGGTGCCTCGGGAAGAGCTGACGGAGGCGCTCCGCGGTGCCCCAGAGAAGCGGCGACTCGAGGCCGGCGGGCGGCGGTACGTAGCGGCCGATGAGCTTGAAGAGCGCGCCAATGAAGCCGTCGGGGGTCCAATTCGCGAGCCCGATGCGGCCGCCGGGGCGGCAGACTCGCGCGAGCTCGGCTGCGGCCTGCTCCTGGTTCGGCGCGAACATGACGCCGAAGGTCGAGAGCACCGCATCGAAGCTCGCATCGGCATAAGGCAGCGCCTCGACGTCGGCCTGCTCGAAGCGCACGTCGAAGCCTTCGGCGCTCGCCCGCGCGCGGCCGCGCTCGAGCAGTGCCGGCACGTAATCGGTCGAGACCACGTCGCAGGCCCGGCGCGCGGCGGCGAGCGTGGCGTTGCCGTTGCCTGCGGCAACGTCGAGCACGCGGCTCCCGGGACGCAGGTCGAGCGCCTCGCAGAGCGATTCGCCGACGAGCTGCAGCGTCGTGCCGATGACGGCGTAGTCGCCGGAAGCCCAGGTCTGCTGCTGCCGCGTCTTGATGGCGCCGTAGTCCGGCGTTGTCTGGCTGATGGGTTGGGTACGCATGGGTCTCTCCTTCTTACCTCGAGTGGGTTGATCGTGCTCGGACGGCCGGCCGGATGCGCTCTCGGGCGGCCTGCTCGAGCGCTTGAGCCTCGCGGTCTCCCTCGCCGCTGGCAGCGAGGGGGCCCGCTCCGCTTACGCGACGTTCACCTTGCCGCGCATGTGGTCGATGACATGAATGTGTTCGCGTTGCGGGCTGAACATGACGATCTCCGCATCCTCGTCCACACGGACGTTGTGCCCGGGCGGCCAGTAGAAGAGATCGTTTGCCTCGACCGTTTCCTGCCGGCCGCGCGTGTCGGTCGTCGTAATCCGGCCGCGCAGCACGTAGCCCCAGTGGGGGCACTGGCAGGCGCCGCCGTCGAGCCCCTGAAACAGCGGCGTGGTGTCGACCCCCGCCGCCAGCGTGAAGTACTCGGCGCTGATCCAGCCGAAGTCGCCCGCCTTGCCGAAATCGGTGCGCAGGCGCAGGACGGCACCGGGAATTTCCATTCTCACGTCGACATCATCTTTCGCGACTCGCATGTCGGTTCCTCCTTGGCTCGATGGTCTCCGTGGCTGCTCGCGCGCGGTGCTTCCGCGCGCATCGTTTACCGGGGTGCTCTTGCCGACGCCCATGACCCGGTGCATGGGTACTTCCCGACTGACCGACGGCATTCAATCGCGCCGGGCGCCGGGGGCGGTCACGCTCGGGGGGACAGGCAGCGGGACAAAAAGGGTGACAGAATGATGTCCCCAGCCAGGCGAGGAACCGCCCGTTGGAGGAGCGGACGCAGTCGTTTGGCTATTGGCTGCGGCGGCGGCGCAAAGCGCTCGACCTCACGCAGGAAGCGCTTGCGCGCGCGGTGAACTGCACGCGCCACGCCATACGCAAGATCGAGGCGGACGAGCGCCGGCCGTCCCGGCGGCTGGCGGAACGTCTCGCGGAGAAGCTCGCGATCCCCGCGCACGAACGCGAAGCCTTCCTCGACGCCGCGCGCGCGGTCGATCGCGTCGAACGCCTCGCGCTCGACCGCGAACCCCTAGCGCGGGTGCCGGCGGAGCAGAGCGAACCCGATCCGTTCGTCGGGCGCGTCGACGAGTACGGCCTGCTCTGCGGGCTGCTCGCACGGCTCGGCGGGGGCGCCGGTCACGCCGTACTGATCGAGGGCGAGCCCGGCATCGGCAAGAGCCGGCTGATGCGCGAGCTCGCGCGCTACGCGCGCTCCCGCCGCATCGCGACATTCAGGACCAACTGCTACGAGATCGAGCGCGCGATGCCGTATCAGCCGGTGATCGATCTGGTGTCGCAGGCGCTCGAGCTCGCACCGGATCCGGCGCTGCGCAGGCTCGCGCCCGTATCGCTCGCCGAGATCGCCGCGCTCGTGCCGGCGGTGGCGCAGCGTGTCACCGTACCCGTGCTCTCCTCGGATTTCGTCGAAGCGCGGCAGGCCCGGCTGTTTCGCGCGATCGGGCAGCTCTTCGACGCGCTCGCCGAGGGGCGCCCGCTCGTCGTCATGGTCGACGACATCCAGTGGGCCGATCACGCGAGCGCGCAGTTCCTGCACTGGTTCGCGCGCCAGGCGGCGGCGCGCCCGCTGCTCGTACTGCTCGCGTACCGCGACGAAGCGCTTTTCGACGGCGAACGCCTCTACGGGATGGTCGAAAGCCTCAAGCGCGAGCCACACACGCGCCACCTCGCGCTCGCGCGCCTGCGCCTCGCCGACGCCGAGGCGCTGATCGGCGGCGACGCCGCCCTCGCCGCGCGCCTTCACGGCGAGACCGACGGCAACCCGTTCTTCCTCTGCTCGATGCTGCATGCGCTGCGCGCGGGCGAGATCGCGCCGAGCGCCACCGGCGAGCTGCCGCTGCCCGAGGCATTGCGCGCGGCCGTGCGCGCGCGGCTGGCGCACGTGCCGGCGGAGGCCCGCGCAGTGCTCGACCAGGCTGCGGTCATCGGCCGGCGCTTCGACTTCGAGACGCTGCTGGCGGTCACGGGAAGCGCGGAGGAAGGGCTTCTGCGCTCCATCGAGATCCTGGTGCGGCGCCGGCTGCTGCGCGAGGACCGCGACGGAGGATACGACTTCGTGCACGACAAGGTGCGCGAGGTCGCGTACCTCGACGTACCGGCCGCGCGGCGCATGCGGCTGCATCGCGCCGTGGCCGAGGCGCTCGAACGCCGCGACGACGGCGAGGCGCACGAGCGCGACGCGCGGCTCGCCGAGCACTACGAGCGCGCCCGGGTCTGGGACGCGGCGCTCGCCCACATGGTGCTCGCGGCTGAGCGTTCGCAGAAGCTCTTCGCGCTGCGCGAGGCGCTGCACTGGCTCGACCGCGCCGTCGCGCTCGCCGAGGCGCATCCGCAGGCGTTGCGCGGGCGCGCGCTGAATGACCTCTACGAGCAGCGCGGCGGCGTGCGGGCGCAGGCGGGCCTGGCGGCGGGAGCGGTCGAGGACATGCGCCGCGTGATCGAGGCGGCGAACCGCGAGGGCGACCGCCTCAAGGCGCGCGACGCGCTGATCCAGCTCGGCATGACCTACCGCCGCGCCGACGATTACGCGCAGGCGAGCGCCTGCCTGACGCAGGCGCTCGCCGAGTGCCGCGCGATGCAGGACGAGCGCCATGCGGCCGATACGCTCTACCACCTCGGCACCGTCGCCTGGAGCGACGGGCGCAACGACGAGGCGATCGCCTGTCACGAGGAAGCGGTCGCGATCTGCGAGCGCCTGGGGCTCATCGACCTGGTCGCGGTGCAGGCGTACCACGGCCGCGGCGAGGCGCATTTCAACAATCTCGAGCCGCGCGCCGCCATCGCCTGCTACGAGCGCTCGATCGAGCTCGCCCGCGGCATCGGCGACAAGAGCTACGAGCAGGAAAACCTCATGATGGTCGCGTACGCGCACACGGGCATCATGGGGCTCGCGGACTACGCGATCGCGCAGGCGAAGTTCGCTCTAGCGCTCGAGATCGCCGAGCGCGCCGACTTGCAGTGGCACATGGGCCCGACGCTGCTCGGGCGCGATCACGTGCGCGGCTGCATCGGCCGCTACGGCGAAGCGTACACCGGAATGACCCGCACGCTGCAGTGGCTCGAGAGCGTGCGGCACACGCGCTACTCGCTGATGGCCTGCGACTTCCTGAGCCAGCTCCTGATCGATCTCGGTCTCAACGCCGAAGCCGTGGAGTACGCGGAACGCGGGCTCGCCCTCGGCGCCGCCGCCAAGGTCACGTTCTGGCGTCCGCGCATCATCGCCAACCGGGCGATCGCGCGGCTGCGTCTCGGACACCTCGACGTCGGACCGGAGCTCGAGCGCGCGGCGGCGTACTGCCGCGCGCACCGCGAGCTCTATCAGATGACGCGCTGTCTCGAGGGTCTCGCCGAGCTCGCGCTCGTGGCCGGCGACCCCGAGGAGTGCCTGCGGCTGGCGCGCGAGTTGCTCGCGCTCGCCGAACGCTCGGGCCTGCGGGAGCTCGCCGGCGCAGCACGTCGCTGGTGCGGCGAAGCGCTGGCGGCGAAGGGCGAGGCGGCGGCCGCCCGCGCGGAGCTCGCCGGCGCGCGGCGCCTCGCGCGCGCCGTCGGCCGCGTGCGCCTCGTCTACGACGTCGAACGCGCGCTCGCGCGTCTCGGCGAGGAGAGCGAGGCCGAGCGCTGGTTCGCCGGCATGCGCGAAAGCCTCGCCGGCACCTCCCTTACGCTCCGGCTCTGACGCGCCGCTGCGCGCCGACGCCGCCCGTAGCTGTCACAACCGCCGGCCATCGAACGTCTAATCCGTGTCGCAACCACCGTGCGGCGCTGCGCCTGCCGCGCCCGATAAGGGTTCGCATGCGCCCCGGCGGCAGCCGTCCACGAACCGGCCCGGGCCACGCGCGTCGCGGCCACGACGGCGAATCGGACCTGAGCCTCGCGCGCCGCTTCGGGTACCGTTGCGAAGCTGGTGCGAGAGCACCTCGCCGGCATCATCGGGCTCAGGTTCACGGCTCTGCGCGGCGTTCGCCTGAAGCGGCACCTAGAGTGTTGCGCGCCTTGACCGCGACTGTACGGTGCGCAATCGTGGCCGGGTCTCCCGTCGCGAGAAACGAGCGCCATGAAGCGGCATGCCTGGCTCCTTGCGTTGGCGCTGATGGCGCTGGCTCCGGCAGCCCGCGGGGAAGGGTACATCGGCCTCGGCGGCGGCAAGAGCGACGCCGACATAAGCGTCGAAGCGGAAGAGGTGCTGTTCGGGATCGGCGGCGAGTGCGGGCTCAACGTCACCTGCGCCTTCGACGAAAGCGACACCGGATTCAAGATCTTCGGGGGCAACCGCTTCAATCCGTACTTCGCACTCGAGCTTTCCTACATCGATTTCGGCGAGTTCTCGGCGACGGCCGTCGGACCGAGTACGAGCGGCGGCACGCTGCGCTTCAGGCTGCTCGCCGACGTCTGGGCCATCGGCATAGCGGGGCTCGGCCTGATCCCGGCCGGGCGGTTCGACGTTTTCGTCAAGGCCGGCGCGGCGTACTGGTCGGCCGACCTGACGGCCTCCGCCATCGACACCGTATTCGGGGCAGTATCGGAGACCGACACCCGCGACGGCGGCAACCTGCTTTGGGGCGCCGGTCTGCAATGGAACGGCGAGCGCGTGTCTTTGCGCGCCGAGTTCGAGCGCGTCGATGTCGATGAGATCGATATCGATCTCGTTTCGGCGAGCGCGATATTCCGCTTCTGACGCGAGAGAACCGGCACGCGCAGGTCCCCGATGTGCCGCCCGGAGCAGGCGCGCGATCGTCTCGCCGTGGCGCCGCGAAGGCAAGGCTTTCCGCGGCGTCGCCTCGCGGCTGCGACGGGCATCAGACTTCGGGCGCGTGCGCGCTGCCGCGGTAGCCGTTTTCCGCTCCTGTCCACCCCCGGCGCCGGTTTCTGCTGCCCGCAGTCACGAATGCAATTCCGGTCATCGCACGGCGGGAAACGCGGCCATTCGCGGTCGCCCGAGTCTCGGTACAGAAACGCCGTCGTTGACCGCTCTGCGGGGATGCGCAAGGTTGAGCGCCGGCATGTGCCGCCATCGCAGGGAAGCGAACCGGTATCAAACCTCATGCATCGGTCGGGCTGGTAGCGCTGTTCGCGGCGAGCCCGGCTGCGCACCCGCAGGGATACGTCGGCGTCGGCGGAGGAAGCACCGAAGCGAACGTAAGCGCGGACGCGGAAGAGCAGCTCGCCGAAATCGGCGGCGAGTGCCGCGTCGCCCCCGCCCGCTCGTTCGACGAATCCGACAGCGGCTACAAAGTCTTCCTGGGGAGGCGCTTCAACCGCTACTTCGCGGCCGAGGTCTCTTACACGGATTTCGGGACTTTCTCCGCCGCCGGCCGCGGCGCGAGCCCTGCCGGCGGTACGCTCGATTTCACCCTCGCCGCCGACGTCTGGTCGATCGGGCTCACCGGCATCGGCCTGCTGCCGCTCGGCAGCGCTCTCGACCTGTTCGCCAAGGCGGGCGTGGCCTACTGGTCGGCGGACCTCGAGGGGACGGCGACGGACACGCTCCTTGGCACGCTTTCGGAATCGGACACCAACGAGGGCGGCAACCTCCTTCGGGGCGCCGGACTGCAATGGAACGGCAAGCGCGTGTCTTTGCGCGCGGAATTCGAGCGCATAGACGTCAACGACATCGATATCGACCTCGTTTCAGGGAGTATCGTCTTTCGGCTGTGACCGCGCTGACGCAAGCAGCGGGTTGCGTCTGTCAGGCCACGGGCAGAGCGCGATCGGGCAGCACGGGCACCGAGGCCCGAACCCCTTCGCGCGCTAGACAGGGCCGCGCTTCGTGGATGCTTCGCTACGTGCGTCGCCCTCGGGCCCGCGCGGCGAGGTGAGGCACGCCCAGGCGTCCATGGCCGCGCGGGCGACCGCGAGCAGCGTCGCCCGCGACGCGCCGTCGCGCGCGAGGATCGACATTCCGTGCTGTATGGAAAGGTAGAAGCTCGCGACGGCGTCGCAATCGACGGTCCTCGGGATCTCGCCCTCGGTCGCGGCGCGCTCCAGGCGCCGCCTGAGCTTCGCGAGGTTCCCGGTGCGGTACGCGCGCAGCTTCGCGCACACCGAGGCGTTGGCGCCGGTGTCGTGCAGCGCGCCGAGCGCGATCAGGCAGCCACGCGGCTTGCCGCGGCGCGTGAACGCGACCGCGCTCTCGTCGAGCAGCCGCGCGATGCCCGCGCGGGCGCTCGGCGCCTCGAGCACCGCGTCCCAGTCGGGTCCGTCCTCCCGTACGCTGTAGAGCTGCACTGCCTCGAGGAACAGCGCCTCCTTCGAGCCGAAGGCGGCATACAGGCTCGGGGGATTTATGCCCATCGCCTCGGTGAGTTCGGCGAGCGACGCGCCCTCGTACCCCTTGGCCCAGAACACGTCCATCGCCTTGGCCAGCGCTGCGGCGCGATCGAACGCGCGCGGCCGGCCGCGGCCCGTGCGGGTGTCGTGCGGCTTCATGAGCTGACCTCCCGGTCTCGCGCTTGCATCGAATTATTATTATATCAATAGCTACAAAAATTCTTGACACCCGGCGGCACCCTCCGCTAAATATGTAGCAATCGATACATAACAGGAGGCACACATGGTCGGATTGCGGGGGAAAGTGGCGCTGGTGACGGGCGGCAGCCGCGGCATCGGAGCCGCGATCGTGCGGCGGCTGGCCGCGGACGGCGCGGACGTCGCACTCACTTACGCACGCGCGCGCGAGCGCGCCGAGGCGGTGGCCGAGGCCGTCCGGGCGGGCGGCCGCCAGGCTCTCGTGCTGCGCGCGGACAACGCGGAACCGTCCGCGCTCGAGGCGGCAGTGGAGGACACCGTATCGAAGCTCGGCCGGCTGGACGTGCTGGTGAACAATGCCGGCATGTTCGCGGTCGCGACACTCGAGGAGGCGACGCTCGAGCAGTTCGAGTACATGTTCGCCGTGAACGTGCGCGCAGCGTTCGCGGCGGCTCGGGCCGCGTCGCACCGTATGCCGGATGGCGGGCGCATCATCACCATCGGCAGTAACCTCGCCGAACGGGTTCCCCGTCCGGGCCTAGCCCTGTATGCGGCGAGCAAGGCCGCGCTGATCGGGCTCACGAAGGGCATGGCGCGCGACCTCGGTCCGCGCGCCATCACCGTGAACCTGGTGCAGCCGGGCTCGACCGCTACCGAAATGAATCCGGAGGACGGGCCGGCGGCCCCGCCGCAGCGCGCCGCCACGGCGATCGGGCGATTCGGCAAGCCGACTGAAATAGCGGCGCTCGTCGCCTGGCTCGCAGCCGACGAAAGCCACTTCGTCACCGGTGCCGTTCTGACCGCGGACGGCGGCGCGAACGCATGAGGCCGCGCCCGGCTCGCCGGGCGCCGCCGCGCTCGCCGCCTGCGGCATGGCGGTGATCGTCACGAGCGAGTTCATCGTGGTCGGGCTGCCGCCGGCGATGGCGCGCGATCTCGGCGTGTCGCTCGAGCGGGCCGGACGCTTGGTCTCCGGGTTCGCGCTTGCCGGCGCGCTCGCGGGACCGCCGCTCACGCTGCTGCTCGCCCGGCTGGACGCGCGGCGCGTGCTCGCTTCCGTGCTCCTCGCGTACGCGCTGACCAACGCCGTCATCGCCGCGGCTTCCCCCGATGCGCGCACGGGTCGCCGTCGGCGTTCGGCCCGCAGCTCGCGGTGCTGGGCGCGCGGCGGCTCAGCGCTCATCTCGCGCTTACTGCGCCGCTCTTCGTCGCCATGTTCGCCGCGTACACCTACTTCGCGGCGCTGCTCGAAGGCGTCGCCGGATTCGGCGAGCGCGAGACGGCACTCGCACTCTTCGGCTTCGGCATCGCCGGGCTCGCCGGCAACTGGCTGGCGGACCGCGGTGCCGAGCGCGACGCGACCCGGGCAACGGCGGCTGCGGCGCTCGCGCTCGGTATCGCGCAGTTCGCTGCCTCTACGGCGAGCGGGCGCGGCCCGCTGCTCGCGCTCGCGGTCTGGGGCGCGGCCCACGCCGCGTTGTTCGTTCTGTGTCACCTGCGCGCCATGCACGTCGCGCCGCAGGCGCCCGCGTTCGCCGGCGCGCTCAACATATCGGTATGCAACATCGGCATTGCCGCGGGCGCGCCGCGGGCGGACAAGCGCTCGCGGTGTTCGGCGTCGCGGCCACCGGCATGCTGGGTGCGGCCCTGGCGCTCGTTGCGCTCGCGTTCGCGCTCGTCCTGGAGCCAATCGGAAATGACGCGCAAGATCTAGCGTCGGCCGCACATCGGGAAACGGTACGGAAGCCGCCGTCTCCAACGCAGCACAGCGATGAGAGGGAAGCTGCGCGGCTCAGGTAGCCGAGCGCACGGCTTCCCACGCCCGCTTTTCCCGCCTCGACCACCAGTGCTCCAGGGTCTGTGGGAGCATCTCGCCCCGCACTTCGGCGGGCGCGAGCACGGCGAGCGATCCGCCGGCGATCGGCAGATCGGCATCGGCAATACCCGGCGCGGCCGCGGCGCTCGCGCGCAGCTCGGCCGGGGGCGCGAGCTCTTCCGGCGTCAGGAGCAGACCGAATCGCTTCAGCGCCGACCCCAGCCGCACGCGGCTCGTCCACAGTGTCAGCGGCACGGCGAGTCCGAGCCCGACGAGCACGGGCGTCAGCCACCAGAAGAACTGCGGAGCGAGAACGAACGTCGCCGTACCCCAGGCGACGCCGAGCAGCGTCGGTGCGAGGCAATAGTGCACGGCCTCGCGCCAGGCGACGCTGCGGTCGCCGCGCGCCTGCGTCGCCCACACCACGTTGTGGCCGGCGAGCGTCGCCACCACGAACCAGGCGTGGAAGCACATCATCAGCGGAGCGAGCAGGATCGAGAACAGCACCTCGACGAGCGCGCTCGCGATCAGCCGGCATGCGCCGCCGAATGCGGCGCGCTGCGCGCGGCTGCCGAGGCACAGCATCAGACCGCAGAGCTTCGGCAGGCCGAGCATGGCGAGCGTCACCACGAGGAGCGAGACGATCTGCTCGGTCTTCGTGATCGGCCAGACGGGGAACAGCTGATAGCCGGGCTGGAAGAAACTGTGCGGGACGAGCGCGCGGCCGATGGCGTCTGCCGTGCTCAACCCGAGCAACAGCAGCCACAGCAGCGAGGCCACGTACGCGAGGGCGCCGAGCAGGAAATGCAGGCGGCTGAGCGGATGCAGGCCGTGAAGCGCAAGCAGCTTCAGGTGCTGCAGATTGCCCTGCGCCCAGCGGCGGTCGCGCCTGGCGAAATCGAGCACATTGGCCGGCATGCCCTCGTAGCTGCCCTCGAGATCGGGCAGCAGATAGACGTGCCAGCCGGCGCGGCGCATGAACGCGGCCTCGACGAAGTCGTGGCTCAGGATCTCGCCGCCGAGCGGCGGCTCGCCGGGCAGCACCGGCAGCGCGCAATGCTGCATGAACGGCGCTACGCGCAGGATCGCGTTGTGTCCCCAGTAGTTGCCGGCGCCGATCTGCCAGAAACTGAGGCCGGTGGCGAGCATCGGGCTGTAGAGCCGCGAGGCGAACTGCACCAGCCGGGCGAAGAGCGTACGCTGGCCGACCGGCAGCGGCACCGTCTGGATGATTCCGGCGCGCGGGAGCGCCTGCATCGTCCGCACGAGCGCGAGCAGCGTGCCGCCCGACATGATGCTGTCGGCATCGAGCACGACCATGAAGTCGTAGCGCCGGCCCCAGCGGCGGCAGAACTCGGCAATGTTGCCCGCCTTGCGCCCCGCATTGTGCTCGCGACGGCGATAGTAGAGCTTGAGGTGGGGCGCGAGCCGGCCGCGCAGCGCGAGGAACGCGCGCTGCTCGGCCGCCGCGAGCGCCGGGTCGGTGGCATCGCTCAGCAGGTAGAAATCGAAGTGCGCGCCGCCGCCGGCGGCGATCAGCGAGCGGGCGGTCGCTTCGAGGCCGGCGCTCACCTGCGCCGGATCCTCGTTGTAAACCGGCATGACGACCGCGGTGCGCGCGGTGATCGGTGCATCGTCCGTCGGGGCGAAGCGCGCCCGGCGGCGCAGCGTGATCGGATCGAGCGCCGCGAGCCGCAGCGCGAAGCCGAGCAGCGCGGTCCAGAACGCGATCGCGATCCAGGCGAAGGTCAGCGTGAAGATCGCGAGGATCGCGATCTCCGCCACCGTCATGCCGTTCGCCCTGAGGATGTCGAGCATCAGCGCGGCGCCGGCGAAGGTGGTCAGAAGCACCAGCGCGAAGAAGAGCGCGCGCCGGGCGCGGGGCGCCGGAATCGACGCATCGGGAAGCGACGCCGCGCGCGCGGTGCCGCGGCAACGCGAGCTAGTGGATCTCACGCGGCGACCAGACGTAGTTCCAGGTTTCGGTCAGGCGCCTGCCGTCGAGCTCGAGGAAGAGCCGCATGTCGACGGCTTCGGCGCTCGTCGGGGCGAGGCGGAACGACACGCGCCAGCCGCCCGAGGCGGGGATGCGCTGCACGGTCAGGTCCGACACCTCGCCCCCCGTGGCGGTGAGCCTGGCTGCGACCGGCTGCGTCTCGGCGAGCAGCGGCAGCTCGCCGCCCGCGAAATCGACGAGGAAGCGCCGCAGGCTGCGCGGCGGCTTCTTCGCGGTCCCCGGCACCGCGCCCCAGCCGATGCGCGTGCGCTCGACGCGGGCGAGGGCCGCACCCGGCGGTGATGCGAGCATCGCGCGCAGGCGATACGCGACGGTGCGGCTCTCGCCGGCCGCGAGCGGCTGCTCGGGCACCCAGAAGGCGACGATGTTGTCGTGAATCTCCTCGGCCGACGGAATCTCGACCAGGTGCACCGCGCCCTTGCCCCACACGCCGCACGGCTCGATCCAGAAGCTCGGCCGGCGCTCGAAATGCGATTCCAGGTCGAGGTAGTGCTCGAACCGCCGATCGCGCTGCAGCAGGCCGAAGCCGCGCGGATTCTCGTCGAGCAGCGCCGTGACGCGCAGCGCCTGCGGATTGGTGAGCGGCCGCCAGATCCACTCGCCCGCGTGCGTGTGCATGAGCAGACCGTCCGAGTCGTGCACTTCCGGACGGTAATCGTCGACGTCGCGCGCATGATTCTCGCCGAAGAAGAACATGCTCGTGAGCGGCGCGATGCCGAGCCGCTCGACGTTCGCGCGCGCGTAGAGCGTCGCCTCGACGTCCATTACCGTCTCGTCGCCGGGCGTTATGCGGAAGCGGTAGGCGCCGGTCACCGACCGGCTGTCGAGGAGCGCGTAGATCGTCATCGCGGTGGCGTTGCGCGCCGGGCGCACCAGCCAGAACTCGCGGAACGCCGGGAACTCCTCGCCTTTCGGCAGGGCGGTGTCGACGGCGAGACCGCGCGCCGAGAGGCCGTAGACCTGATTGCGTCCGAGCAGGCGGAAGTACGAGGCGCCGAGGAACGCCACGAGCTCGTCCTTGTAGTCCGGGCGGTTCAGCGGATAGTGGACGCGAAAACCGGCGAAATGCAGATCCGGCGGCATCGCCGCGCCGAGCCCCGTGTTGCCGTAGTCGAACATGTCGCGGTCGAAGCGCAGCGGACGCACCACGCCGTCGACGACCGTATGGATTTTCACCGGATCGCGATACAGGTAGCCCAGGTGGAACAGCTGCACCTCGAACGGACTCTCGCCGCGCCACAACGCCTTCGCCGGGCGGAAACGAATGTCGCGATAGGCGTCGTAGTCGATGGCCGCGAGCGCCGGCGGAAGCCCGTAGCGCGGCGGCGCGTAGGGCTGCGCGGCGAGCGCGCGCGCCTGTTCCGCGACCTGCGCGAAAACCGGGTCCGCGTCCGGCGGCGCGCCGGCTGCCGCCGCGGCGCCGCCGAACAGCATCCAGGCGGCGGCCGCGGCGCGAACGATACGGAGGGATTCGAAGGTGTGATGCTTGCTCGCGTGATGCATGGTTTCCCGAACGTGCGTCTCGTGCTGCGCGCGGCGGCGCGGTCGCTTCCTCTGACGGCCGGGGCGGGAGAAAGCGCAAGCGAATCGTCGGACGCCCTGCGCCGCTCGTTCGGATCCGCTTCGACGGGGCGCGCAGCCGACCGCGGCGCGGCCGTGCCGCGCGGCGCTCGAACGAAGGTGGTGGTCCTTTCCTTGTTGGTGACGGAGGTCCGTGCTCCGGCCGCGTAGAGGCAAGCGCCGTGCCAGTCGTCGCCGCGGGCGGAAAAGCGAGGTGTCTCAGGAGCTTGTAGCTAAGAAGGTCGAGAGCGTCGCGCGCGCGTCGTAGCCGGTCGGCGACGCGGATTCCGGTTCGGACGCTAAGTAGCGGTCGCCGCGGGTGAATTGGTGTCGCCGCGTGGCTACATCAGCGGGCCAGCTTGAACTGCTTTGGGTCGAGCGCGTAGCGATGCAGCAGCTTGTAGAAGTCCGTGCGGTGGCGCTGCGCGAGGCGGGACGCGTGCGCGACGTTCCCGCCGGTGAGTTGTAGCAGATGGACCAGGTACTGGCGCGTGAATTCGTCGCGCGCCTCGTCGAACGCCGGTATGCGCGCGGCCGCACTCCCGAGCGCCTTGCGCACGAGCGCGGCGCTGATCACCGGGCCGGGGGACAGCGCGACCGTCTGCTCGACCACGTTCTCGAGCTGACGCACGTTACCCGGCCATTCGGCGCCGACCAGGAGCTCCATCGCTTCCGGCGCATACACCTTGCGCACACCGTGCGCGCGCGCGGCGATCCGGCTCAGCGCGTGGTTCACGAGCAGCGGGATGTCCTCGCGCCGCTCGCGCAGCGGCGGCACGTGCAGCGTCACGACGTTGAGGCGGTAGTACAGGTCCTCCCGGAACGACCCGGCCCGGATCGCGGCTTCGAGATCCCGGTGTGTCGCCGACACCACCCGAATGTCGATGGCCGCGTCCACGACGCCGCCGATGCGCCGCACGCGGCGCTCCTGCAGCACGCGCAGCAGCTTGACCTGGAGGTTGAGCGGCATGTCGCCGATCTCGTCGAGGAACAGGGTCCCGCCGTGCGCCGCGCGTATCAGTCCGGGATGCTCGCGCGTGGCTCCGGTGAAGGCGCCGCGCTCGTAGCCGAAGAGCTCCGCTTCCATCAGCGTCTCGGGCACCGCGCCGCAGTTGAGGGCGACGAACGGGCCGTCGCGCCGCGGGCTGATCCGGTGCAGCGCGCGGGCGATCAGTTCCTTGCCGGTGCCGCTCTCCCCGCGAATCAGCACGCTCGCATCGCTCGGGCCCACCCGCCGCACGTCCGCGAGCAGGTCCTGCATGCGGGCGCTGCGCGTGATCACGTCGGCGTGCCAGTCCTCGCGCGCGGCGATGGCGCCGTTCTGCCGCACCGCGCGCGCGAGGAGCTCGAGCAGCTCGTCGCGGTTGACGGGCTTCGTGAGGAAACCGAAAGCGCCGCTTTGTGTCGCATGAACCGCGTCCGGGATGGTGCCGTGCGCCGTGATCAGGAGCACCGGCAGACCGGGCGCGCGCCGCTGCAGCTCGTGCAGCAGCGCGATGCCGTCCATGCCGTCCATGCGCAGGTCGCTTATCACCGCGTCGGGCCGCCGTGCGGCGATGCAGCCGAGCGCGGCCGCGGCGCTCGTCGCCGTCTCCACCGTGTAGCCCGCCGCCTGCAGCCTGATCAGCAGCAGGTGCAGCATCCCGGGGTCGTCATCGACCAGCAGGACGTAATGCTTCGTCTTCTCGGTTGTCATCGGCCTCTCCAGTAACGGCGGGCTGAACGACGCGTTCGATCGCGGTGAGCGCGTCGATCTTCTGCTGCGCCTCGCTCAACGCCCTGCGCAGCTCCTGCAGCTCGCGCGCCGCGCGCTCGCGCTGCCCGAGCACGTGCAGGTAAACGTCGATCAGGTCGTGGGCGCCGCGCGTGAGGCGCTCCGGCGCCTCGACCGCTCTTTGCAGCAGGTCGCGCGCGACCGCCGGATCGTAGCCCCGGTGCCCGGGCCAGCCCCGGATCAGTCCGAGCCGCAGGCGGTTCTCGGGCGTCGGGTCGAGCAGCGCCGCGATGGTCGCCCGCTCGAGCATGTCGGCGCGCTCCTCCGGGCCGGCCGCGAGGAACAGCCGCAGCGCGGCAAGGACGTCATCGGCCGAAGCCGGAGCGAGCGCGGCGGACGGCGGCGCGGCTGCCGGTGCCTGCGCCGGCGGCGCGAACGCGCAGGCGGCGAGCGACGCCGCGAGGAGCAGCGCGGCGAGCGCGCGTTCAAGCCGCGGCCGGCTGTGGCAGGAAAATGCGGAGATTGGCACCGCAGAGCACTCCCTCGGTTATGTCGACGTGCCCGCCGTGCGCGCGCACGAACGCGCGCACCACGGAAAGCCCGATGCCGGTCCCGCGCACATGGCCCCGCTGACGCTGCGCGCCCTGATAGAACGGCTCGAACACGCGCTCGCGCTCGGATGCCGGTATGCCCGGCCCCTCGTCGCCGACCTGCAGCTCGACGCCGCCGCCCACCGGGCGGCTCGCGATGCGGATGCGCCCGCCACGCGGCGAGAACCTGACCGCATTCGACACCAGATTGTCCAGGATCACGCGCAGCTTGTTCCTGTCCGCGGTCAGCTCGGCGGTCTGCAGATCCTGCTCGATCTGCAGCTGCAGACGCTCGGCGGCGAGCCGGTGCTGCGCCAGTACCTCGGCGACCAGCGCACGCAGATCGAGCGGCGCGCACTGCAGCCGGGTCTCGTGCTGCTGCCAGGCGTTGAAGTCGAGCAGGTCTTCGATTTTCTTCTGCAGGCCGAGGCTGTTGTCCTGCACGATCGACGCGATCTGCTGCTGCGCGGGCGCGAGCCGGCCGACGGTGCCGTCGAGCAGCAGGTCGACGCCTTCACGAATGTTCGCGAGCGGCGTCTTCAGCTCGTGCGAGACGTGGCTCAGGAACGTGCGCTTCTGCTGCTCGAGCTCGCGCAATCGCCGGCGCAGCCACTCGAGCCGGCCGCCGAGCTCCTCGACGTCGCGGGCACCGCGCACGGACACGGCGTTGTCGAGTCCGGACTCACCGAGCTGGCGGATCGCGTTGCCGAGCTGGCGGATCGGCCGCGCGATCAGCACCGCGAAAAGCGCGGCGAGCAGCAGCGCCAGCGGGATCAGCGCCGCCGCCTGCCAGTAGAGCGCGCGCTGCACGGCGGCGCTGCGGGTCTGAAGCTCGGCGAGCGATGTGTCGATGTCGCGGTCGAGCAGTGCCTTGAGCTCGCGCGCGGCGGCGTGCAGGCGCTCGAAGCGCTCGACCGCCGCGGCGGTGTCGGCCGAGTCGTAGCGATGTTCGCGCAGCGCCCCCAGGATGACGGCGGCTTCGGATTCGATCACCGCGCCCACGCGCCCGCTGTCGAAGGCGCCGTTGCGGTAGCGCGCGAGGATGCCGAGCAGCTGCTCGTGGCGCTCGCCGTAGACGGCGAGGAGATCCGGGTTCCCGACGACGCGGTACTGCAGCGCGTTGCGCTCGAGCGTTGTCAGGAGCTCGAGCAGGCGCTGCGTGTCGCGCGCGGCTCTCACGCTTTCCGTTACCGTCGCGGCGGTCTGGCGCGCGAGCGCATCGACGTACGTGCGTGTGAGCAGTATCGCGACAATGAGCGGTATCGAGACCAGCGCGAATCCGGCGAGAACGAGAACGTTCAGCGAGGGCAGGCGCGGCATGCACGACATGATACCGTGCTCGTCGCTTCCTCACGGAGTCGCCGCGCCGCACGCGCGCGAACGATCGTCGTGCCGTGCCGCCCAGCGCGCGGCGGCGTCGTCGGGAAAGCGGCGGCGCATGCGGCGTCCAAGGTGCCGAGCGCCCGCGGGTTGCCTCCGCCGGCCGCTCTCTTGCGGCGGGTGCGGTCGGGCCGGACCTTCGTGCCGGCCGCCGGCGGGTATACCTATATATGAGGCGGCGGGCAGGCGGCCGTCGCGGCACGCGTTTGCCGCAGCAGCGCAGCGTCGGAAGCGACCCGAGAGGGCGCGTTCTGGCGCTTTCGGACTGCCGGTATGATGGGATCGGCGAAACGCGCGCGAATCTTTGGCGCTCCGCTTCGTTCTAACCAGGCGCGCACCGCCGCCCCCACAACCATAGAGAAGCGGATCCGTGGAATCGGCATACGTCTACTTCGGGGAGGTTGCCCGGCTCGGTTCGATACGCCAGGCGGCCGAACGCCTCTACATCTCCGCCTCCTCCATCAGCCGCCAGATCGCGAAGCTCGAGCGCGAGTTCGATGCCCCGCTCCTGATTCGCCGCCCGCAGGGCGTCGAGCTCACGCCCGCCGGGCGCGTCCTGTACGAGTTCATTCAGACCCGCTCCCGCGAGATCGAGCGGCTCAAGGCGTTCATCGACGATCTCAAGAATCTGCGCCGGGGGCACGTGTCGCTGCGCATCGTCGAAGGGCTGCTCGGCGGCTTTCTGCCGAAGGCGCTCGCCGAATTCGCCGCGCGCTACCCGGCGATCACGTACGAAGTGAAGGTGGTGGCGACCGACGACGTGATGCTCGCGGTGGCCGAAGGCCGCTGCGACATCGGCATATCGTTCCATCCGTATCCGCGCGCGAACGTGAAAGCGGTCGCGGAGGTGCGCGAGCCGCTGTTCGTCGTCATGGCGCCGGATCATCCGCTCGCGAACCGCGTTTCGCTCCGGCTCGCGGACCTCGAGAGCGAGCCGGTGAGCCTGCCGGACAAGACCTTCGGCATCCGCCATCTCATCGACCATGCGGTCAAGATCGGTCCGATCCGGCTCAACATCCGCTGCGAGACGAACTCGATCGAGATGCTGCGCCGCTTCGCGCTCACGGGCATGGGCGTGTCGTTCCTGCCGGGTTACTCCTTCGAGCACGAGGCCGCAGCCGGCAAGCTCGTCGGCGTGCGGCTCACGGACCCCGGGCTGCTGACGACGGTCACGCAGTTCTGCCGTCACGCGGAGATCGAGCTCACCCCCGCCGCGCGTGCGCTCATGGACGCGCTTATTGAGGCGTCGGGCGCCGTGGTGTTGCGTTAGATGCAACGCTGTGTACGAAAATCTCTGCTTTTTTGCCGCGCAGCGCAAGGCCACAATGCCGGCACGACTTAGCTTTGCGAGAGGGGGTAACCGTGTACATGTCGAAGAAGCTGCGCACGATGTTCCTCGCCACGGCCGCCGCCGGGCTGCTCGCGAGCGGCGTCGGAGCGGCAGCCGCCCAGGACGTGATCCGGATCGGCGCGCCGTTGCCGCTCACCGGGCCGCTGTCGCCCGAGGGCAAGAAGCAGCAGCGCGGCTACGATCTCTGGGCAAAGGCGGTCAACGAGAAGGGCGGCATCAAGGCCGGTGGGCGCTCCTATAAGGTGGAGATC
The DNA here is from genome assembly GCA_036381895.1 of Burkholderiales bacterium. Taxonomy (GTDB): domain Bacteria; phylum Pseudomonadota; class Gammaproteobacteria; order Acidiferrobacterales; family Sulfurifustaceae; genus JACQFZ01. The sequence goes on from DASVBY010000002.1 coordinate 44,349, forward strand.
GTGTACGTGGACTACGAGTCGAATACGCCGCGCGCGGTCCAGAGCGCCGAACGCCTGATCACCAACGAAAAGGTGAACTTCCTCTTCTCGCCGTTCGGCTCCGGGGCGGCGAAGGCCGCGAGCAGCGTTTCGGAGCGCTACGGCATCCCGACCATTGCCGCGACCGCCTCCTCGAAGGAGGTGTACGACCAGGGCTACAAGTACCTGTTCGGCACCTTCACGCCGAACAACACCCTGACCGATCCGCTGACCGAGATCGTCGCCGGGTCGAAGCAGAACGTGCAGACCGTCGCGATCTACGCGCGCAACGACCTGTTCCCGCTCGCCATCGCCCAGGAGATGGAGAAGTCGGCGAAGCGGCTCGGCTTCAAGGTGCTCTCGTTCGAGAAATACGCGATCGGCACGCTCGACCACGCCTCGGCGCTCACGGCGATGCGGCAGTCGCGGCCCGACTGGGTGTTCGCCACCGGCTACATCAACGATCTGATCCTGATACGCAAGCAGATGGCCGACCTCGGCATCGCGCCGAAGGTTCTCACCATGATCGCGGGTCCCGCGTACCAGGAATTCATCGACGCGGCCGGCCCGTTCGCCGAGAACGTCTCGAGCGCGGCCTGGTGGCATCCGGCGGTGTCCTATCAGGGCAAGGACATCTTCGGCAGCACCAAGGACTACGTCGAGCGCTTCCGCAAGGAATACGGCGCCACCCCGGACTACGCCGAGGCGTCCGCGAGCGCGGCCGGGGCGATCCTGCAGCTCGCGATCGAGAAGGCCGGCAGCATCGATCCGAAGGCGGTGCGGGATGCGCTCGCGGCCATGGACGTCGTCACCTTCTACGGCCCGATCCGCTTCGGCGAGACCGGCCAGATCGTCTCGCTCGAGCCGCCCGTGTTCCAGATCCAGCAAGGCAAGGCGGTGGTGGTCTTCCCGCAGCAGGTAAAGCAGGCTGACCTGCGCTTCGGCGGGATTCAGTAGAGAGCCGCTACCGGTGCGGACCGCGGGCGGCCGCCGCCCGCGGCCGCCTCGTCTGCCCCGCACCATGCATTACGCCCAAGTCTTCATCAACGGCCTGATGCTCGGCGGCCTGTACGCCTGCATCGCCGTCGGATTCTCGCTCGTCTGGGGCGTGCTCAACGTCATCAACATCCTGCACGGGACCTTCGTGGTGCTCGGCTCGTACGTCGCCTATTTCAGCTACGTGCACCTCGGATTGCACCCGTTCCTGTCGATTCCGATTTCGGGCGCGGTGCTGTTCGTGTTCGCGTACCTGGTCCAGCGCGGAGTCATCAACCGCGTGATGGGTGCACCCGTGCTGACGACGCTGGTGCTGACCTTCGGGCTCGATTTGCTGCTCAACAACGCGGCGCTGCTCGCGTTCTCCGCCGACTACCGCACGGTGCAGCTCGCGAACCCGCTCGGCAGCAAGATCGTCGCCGGACTGATCCTGCCGCTCGAGCGCGTCTGGGCGATGGCGCTCGCGCTCGGCCTCACGGGTCTGCTCTACCTCGTGCTGATGCGTTCGAAGACCGGCCGCGCGATCGTCGCCGTGCGCATGGACGCCGAAGCCGCGGCGCTCATGGGCGTGAACGTACGCCGCACCTACGCGATCACGTTCGGGCTCGGCGCGCTCATGGCGGGCGCGGCCGGGAGCCTCCTCAGCCTCATCTTTCCGATCTCGCCGCTCAACAGCGGCGAGTTCCTCGGACTCGCGTTCGTCGCGTGCGTGCTCGGCGGCCTCGGCACCGTGCCGGGGGCGATGATCGGCGGGCTCGCGCTCGGCGTGATCCAGAGCTTCGGGGCGAGCCTGATCGGCGCCGAGCACGGGCTCACGGTCGCGTTCGTGCTGCTCGTGCTGCTGCTCATCTTCCGGCCGACCGGCATCATGGGCCGCAAGGGGTACGAATGAAGCGCATCGCCCTTACCGCCGCCGGCATCGCCGTCGTCGCGGCGCTGCCGGTGCTCGGCGACAACTACCTGCTGCGGCTCGGCACCATGTTCGGCATGTACGCCGTGCTCGCGCTCTCGTGGAACATCATCGGCGGCTTCGCCGGCTACCCTTCCTTCGCCACGGCGGCGTTCTTCGGGCTCGGCGCCTACACCGGGGCGCTGCTGCAGGGCGCGGGCGTTCCGATGCCGCTCGCGTGGGCGGCCGCCTGCCTCGCGGCGGCCCTGTTCGCGGCGGCGCTCGGCATCGCGATCCTGCACCTGAAGGGCCACTACTTCGCGATCGCCAGCCTCGTGGTCGGGGAGGTGCTGCTCGAGATCGCGACGTCGTGGACCGACCTCACCGGCGGCGGTACCGGCCTCAACCTGCCGATCATCCGTATCTCGGTCGACGCGCAGGCGCGGCTCTTCTTCTGGGCGATGCTCACCCTCGGGGTGCTGACGCTGACACTCACCTGGGCGGTCGCCTCGAGCCGCCTCGGCTTCGGGCTGCAGTGCATCCGCCAGAACGAGGACGCGGCGGCGATGGTCGGCGTCAACACCACGCTCTACAAGGTGATCGCCTTCACGCTGTCGGCGCTCTTCGTCGGCGGGGCCGGCGCGATGTACGCCTCCTGGGTGTTCTATATCGAGCCGCCGGACGTCTTCCACATCCTGACGTCGGTCAAGCCGATCGTGATCGCCCTGCTCGGCGGCGCCGGCACCGTCTTCGGCCCGGTGCTCGGCGCGGCCGTGTTCCTCGTGACCGAGGAGCTGGTGTGGCGGAACTTCCTCGACGTTCACGCGGCCGTTCTGGGGCTCATCATCGTCGTGCTCACTTTCTTCCTGCCGCGCGGCATCCTCGGGCTGGTGCGGCGCCGGCCGGCCCCGCCGGCGCCGGGCGCCGCGCCGCTCGCGGTGGGACGGGAGGCGCCATGAGCAAGATCCTCACGCTCGAGCGGGTGTCCTGCCGCTTCGGCGGGCTCATGGCGCTCTCCGAAGTCGATCTCGCGGTGCGGCCGGGCGAAGTGCTCGGGCTCATCGGGCCGAACGGCGCCGGCAAGACCACGCTCGTCAACGTCATCACCGGCGTCTACCGTCCCTCGAGCGGGCGGGTCGTGTTCGACGGCCGGCGCATCGACGGGCTCAAGACCTACCAGATCGCGCGCCTCGGGATCGCGCGCACGTACCAGATCGTGCAGCCGTTCCCGGACATGACCGTGATCGAGAACGTGATGGCGCCGGCGGTGTTCGGGCCGCACGCCTGCGGCATGACCGAGGCGCGCCGCAAGGCGCAGGAGGCGCTCGAGTTCGTGGGCCTCGGCGCGCACGCGCACGTGCGCGCCTCCGAGCTCACGCTCGCCGGACGCAAGCGCCTCGAGCTCGCGAAGGGGCTCGCCATGGACCCGCGGGTGCTGCTGCTCGACGAGGTCAACGCCGGGCTCAACCCGGCGGAGATCGACGTCGCGCTCGAGCTGATCCGCCGGATCGCCGAGCGCGGGGTCACCATCATCATCATCGAGCATCTCATGAAAGTCGTGATGACCCTGTGCCACCGCATCGTGGTGCTGCACCACGGCGCCAAGATCGCCGAAGGCACGGCGGCGGAGATCGGCCGCGATCCGCACGTGATCGAGGCCTATCTCGGCCACCGCTATGCGCGCGCGCAGGGTGGGGAGGCGCCAGGTGGCTGAACCGCTGCTCCAGATCGAAGGCCTCGAGAGCGGCTACGGCGACATCCAGGTGCTCTGGGGCGTCGACCTCGCCGTGCACGCCGGCGAGATCGTCTGCCTCATCGGTTCCAACGGCGCCGGCAAGACGACGCTGCTCAAGACCGTGGCCGGGCTGATCGTGCCGAAGGCCGGCACGGTGCGCGTCGCGGGCGCAGTGGTCGCCGGCCGCGGCTGCGAGCCGGTGCTGCGCGCCGGCGTCACCCTCGTGCCCGAGGGGCGGCGGCTGTTCCCGACCATGTCCGTGCGCGACAACCTGCTGATGGGTGCGTACCTGCGCCCGGCCAGCGACCCGGGCGTGCGCGAGGATCTCGAGCGCGTCATGACGATCTTCCCGCGGCTGCGCGAGCGCGCGCGCCAGGACGCCGGCACCCTCTCCGGCGGCGAGCAGCAGATGTGCGCGATCGGCCGCGGCATCATGAGCCGGCCGCGGCTGCTCATGATCGACGAGCTGTCGCTCGGGCTCGCGCCGCGCGCGGTCGAGCTGCTGAGCGAGGCGCTGCTCGAGATCAACCGCAGCGGTATTTCGATCCTGCTCGTCGAGCAGGACGTGATGACGGCGCTCGATCTGTCGCACCGCGGCTACGTGCTCGACCGCGGCCGCGTGGTCATGAGCGGTGACGCGCGCACGCTCGCCGCCGCGCCCGAGGTGCGCGAAGCCTACGTCGGCATGTCGTAGCGCCATTCAACGACGGAGGAAGCATCATGAGCGTTTCCGCGAAGAGCGCACCCGCGCGCGTCGATACCATCCGCTGTCCGTACGACGGCCACGTGGTCGGCGAAATGCCGGTCGCCGGCGAGGCCGAAGTCGAGCAGGCCGTGCAGCAGGCGCTGGCCGCGTTCCAGGTGACGCGCCGGCTGCCGCGCTTCGCGCGTGCCGACATCCTCGACCGGACCGCGGATCTGCTCGAGCGGCGGCGCGACGAGGTGGTGCGGCTCATCGCCGCCGAGGCCGGAAAGCCGCTGTACGACGCGCGCGGCGAGGTGTCGCGTTCGCTGTTCAATCTGCGCAACGCCGCGCGCGAGGCGCGCGCGTTCGCGGGCCACGAGGTGCCGCTCGACGTCGACGCCGGCGTGTTCGAGTACCAGACCGCGTCGCCGAGCGGCGCGCGGCTCGATCTCGGCGCGGCCGACATCGAGACGCTCGCGCGCCTCGGCCGCCGCTTCGGCATCGCCCGGCGCTTTCCGATCGGCGTGGTGCTCGCGATCACGCCGTTCAACTTCCCGCTGAACCTCGTGCTGCACAAGGTCGCGCCCGCGATCGCGGTCGGCAACAGCGTCGTCCTGAAGCCCGCGCCGCAGACGCCGCTCACGAGCCGCCTGCTCGCGGAGATCATGGCGGAAGCGGGCCTGCCCGCGGGCGCGCTCAACGTCGTGCACTGCGACGTGCCGCTCGCGGAGAAGCTCGTGCGCGACGAGCGCATCGCCATGGTGACCTTCACCGGCAGCGCCAAGGTCGGCTGGCACATCAAGAACATCGCCGGCAAGAAGAAGGTCGCGCTCGAGCTCGGCGGCAACGGCGCGGTGATCGTGGCGCCGGACGCCGACGTCGCCTTCGCCGCGGCGCGCTGCGTGCGCGGCGGCGTCGTGTACGGCGGCCAGTACTGCATCGGCGTGCAGCGCATCTACGCGCACCGCGACGTCTACGGGCGCTTCGAGCAGGAGCTGCTCGCGCGGCTGCGCGCCTGCCGCCCCGGCAACCCGCTCGAGGAAGGGGTCGACGTCGGGCCGGTGATCGACGAGGACGCGGCCAAGCGCATCGAGAGCTGGATCGAGGAGGCGGTCGCGGGCGGCGCGCGCGTGCTCGCGGGCGGCAGGCGCCACGGCGCCGTGATCGAGCCGACGCTGCTCACGAACACGCGCCCCGAGATGAAGGTCGAGTGCGAAGAGATCTTCGGGCCGGTGATGACGCTCACCCGCGTCGACGATCTCGACGAGGCCGTGCGCCTCGCGGCCGCCTCGCGCTACGGGCTGCAGGGCGGCTTCTTCACCAACGATCTCCGGCGCGCCTTCCGCGCGCTCGAGGAATGGGACGTCGGCGGGCTCATGATCAACGACGTGCCGATCTACCGCATCGACAGCATGCCGTTCGGCGGCTGGAAGGATTCGGGTTTCGGGCGCGAGGGCACGCGCTACGCCATGGAAAGCATGACCGACATCAAGTTTCTCGTGGTCAACTACGGCTGAGCGATGGCGGCACTGCGGGTAGCCATCGCCGGGCTCGGCGCCATCGGATTCCGGGTCGCGGCCGCCCTCGACCGCGGCATCGAGGGGCTCACGCTGAGCGCCGTCGCCGCGCGCGACCGCGAGGCCGCGCAGGCGCGCATCGCAAGACTGCGCGCGCGCCCGGCGGTCATGCCGCTCGCGCGCCTCGCGGACGACGCCGACGTCGTCGTCGAATGCCTGCCGCCGGCCGCGTTTCTCGAAGCGGCGCGGCCGATCCTCGAGCGGGGCGGCGTGCTCGTGCCGGCGAGCGTCGGGGCGCTGCTCGCGCACGAAGCGGAGTGCCGCGCGGCTGCGGCGCGCACCGGCGCGCGCATCGTGGTGCCGTCGGGCGCGATCGTCGGCCTCGACGGGCTGCGCGCGGCCGCGGAAGCCGGGCTCGAGGAGGTGCGCATGGTGACGCGCAAACCGCCCGCCTCCTTCGGTCCCGAAGTGCGCATCGAGGGCCGGTCCGTGGCGACGGGCGAGATCAAGGAGCCGGTCCGGCTTCTTCGCGGGCAGTGCGCGCGATGCGATCCGGCTGCTGCCCGTCAACGTGAACGTCGCGGCGGCGGTGAGCCTCGCCGGCCTCGGCGCCGATCGCACCGCGGTCGAGGTCTGGGCCGATCCGGCCGTCGATCGCAACCACCACGAGGTGCACGTGCGCTCGACCGTCGGCGCCTTCAGCGCCGCGGTCGACAACCTGCCGGATCGGGAGAACCCGAAGACGAGCGCGATCACGGCCTACAGCATCGTCGCCGCGCTGCGGCGCCTGGTCGAGCCGCTTGCGGTCGGCTCCTGAGGAGGCAGCAACAGTGAAGACGAGGAGAAGTTGAATGTCAGGTCCAGTGGCGAAGTTCGCACAAGGCAACTACTCGTACATTCCGGCGGTGTTCCAGTACTCCGCCGGGGTGGCGGCGGAGCCCGGCTACGCCATCGAGCGGGTGCGCTTCGCGCGGCCGGTGCCGCTGCGCGAAGGCTTCGAGCACATCGCCGAGGTACTGCAGGCCGCGGGGCGGCCGCTCACGGCGTTCTGCGCCTGCGAGCTGCGCTCCCCGGGCCAGTTCACGGAGGAAGGGTTCCGCGCGTTCAACCGCGAGTACGTGCAGGTGCTCGAGCAGTGGGGGCTCTTCGACGGCAAGGCGAACACGGTCGCGCGCAGCAACGTCTGTCCGGAGCTCGATCCGCCCGCCGAGCCGAGCTTCTATGCGTTTTCGTACACCGTGCCCCGCGCCGGTGCGCCGCGCTCCTTCGTGATCGCGGGCAGCGCCGAGGTTCCCGAGGGCAAGGGCGACTACCGCGACCACATCGTGCGCCGCGGCGACGTGAGCCCCGAGGCGCTGCGCGAGAAGGCGCGCTTCGTGCTCGACGAAATGGAGCGGCGCATGCACGCCTTCGGCGCCGGCTGGAAGGACGCGACGGGGGCGCAGCTCTACACGGTGCACGACATCCATCCGTTCCTCGCCGAGGAGCTCGGGCGCCGCGGCGCGCTGCGCCACGGCCTCACCTGGCACTACACGCGTCCGCCCGTGGTCGAGCTCGAGTACGAGATGGATTGCCGGGGCGTGCACGCCGAGCGCGTGCTCGAAACGTGAGCCCGCGCGTGACACACTCTCGCCGCATCGCGCTCACAGGAGGAACGACATGAAGCTGCTGCGCTATGGCGCCCCGGGCCGCGAGAAGCCCGGCCTGCTCGCCGACGACGGAAGCATCCGCGATCTCTCGGCGCACGTCGCCGATATCGCCGGCCCGGTCCTGCGCAACGAGGGGCTGGCGAAGCTCCGCGGCATCGACCCGCGCACCCTGCCGCAGGTGCCGCCGGGAACGCGCATCGGCCCCTGCGTCGGCGGCGTCGGCAAGTTCGTCTGCATCGGCCTCAACTACGCCGATCACGCGGCGGAAGCCGGCATGCAGGCGCCGTCGGAGCCGATCGTGTTCCTCAAGGCGACGAGCGCGATCAGCGGCCCGTACGACGCGGTGCAGCTTCCGCGCGGCTCGCAGAAGACCGACTGGGAGGTGGAGCTCGGCGTCGTGATCGGCGAGCCCGGCAAGTACATCGAGGAGCGGCAGGCGCTCGAGCACGTCGCCGGCTACTGCGTCGTGAACGACGTCTCCGAGCGCGATTTTCAGCTCAACCGCGGCGGCCAGTGGGTGAAGGGCAAGAGCGCCGACACCTTCGGGCCGATCGGACCGTGGCTCGTGACGCGCGACGAGGTGCCGGATCCCCAGAATCTCGATCTGTGGCTCGAAGTCGACGGCGAGCGCGTGCAGCACGGCAATACCGCGAAGATGTTCTTCGGGGTCGCGCGCATCGTGAGCTACGTGAGCCAGTTCATGAGCCTGCAGCCGGGCGACGTGATCGCGACCGGGACGCCCGCCGGCGTCGGCATGGGCCACAAGCCGCCGCGCTTCCTCAGGCCGGGAATGCGCATGCGCTTGGGCGTCGCCGGCCTGGGCGAGCAGGAGCAGCGAGTGATCGCCGGCTGAGTCGGCCCGAGTCGTTTCGCGCCCCGCGCAGCGACTGCGGTGGTGCGTTGCCCGTGCCCGTTCGCTTCCCGAAGTCGTTGCCGGTTCTAGCTGTAGAACCCGTCATTGCGCGCCGAGCGAAGCACACGTAACGACTCGTAGAGCCTGTTCCCCAAGATCCGGATCGGTCGAGCGCGACGGTAGTCGCGGCGGTCGACGGTTCCCGGGGTCGCGTTGGGGGTTACGCTGTGGTGGATGTTTTTCGCGGCGCGGTGCCGTCGAGGTACACCGCGAGCGGGCAGGGATCGCAGCCGTGCGTGTCGAGGCGCGCGAGGATGGCGCGCACCGCCGCGGGCGGCGAGGAGAAAACCGCCTCCTCGCCGATGGCGGAGCGAAGCGCCGGATGCCGCAGTATGGCGCCCGCGGGCACCTTGAATCCCGCGAAGTAAAGTGCGCCGCCGAGCGCCCGAAACCGCTCGGCTTGCTGCGCCAGCATCTCCGCGGCGGCGAGGTCGAGATGGTTCACGCCGCTTCCCACCAGCAGCGCGTACCGGTAGCCCTGATCGGTCAGCCGATACAGATAGCTGTCCACGTGTTCGACCGCACCGAAGAAAAGCGAGCCGTCGATACGCACGATCTTGAGCTGCGCGCATTCGGGCAGGCCCAGCCGCGCGACGCTGCGCAGCGGGAAACCCGGGCGGTCCGGCACGGGCGCTACGGGCACCAGCCGTGGACGCGCGGCGCCGCGCAGGAACAGGAACAGCGACAGCAGCACGCCGGCGTAGATCGCGAGCTCGAGGTGCAGCAGCAATGCGGCGGCGAACGTGACTCCGAGTACCAGCGAATCGGCGCGGCTGATGCGCAAGGTGCGGCGGATGCGGCCGACATCGATCAGGTTCCAGGAAATGAGCAGCACGATTCCGGCCACGGTGGGCAGCGGCAGAAATCGGGTCGCGCCGGGCGCTATCAGCAGCACCGCCAGTACGCTGAGCGCGGCCACGATCGCCGACAGCGGCGTGCGCGCGCCGGCGTCGTAGTTCGCGCCCGAGCGGGTGAACGAGCCCGAGGCGGCATAGCAGGAGAAGAAGCTGCCGACCAGGTTCGCCAGGCCCTGGCCCACGAATTCCTGGTTGCTGTCGAGGCGTTGACGCGAGCGGATTGCGACCGCACGTGCAGCGGACATCGCCTGCAGCAGGCCGAGCATGGCGAGCGCGAGCGCGCCCGAGGCGAGCGTGCGCACAGTCTCGAGTGGAACCGACGGCAGTGCGAACGCCGGCAGACCCGCCGGCAGCCGTCCCACCATATCCACGCCGCGTGCTTCGGCCCCGATCAGCGCGGCCAGGGCGGCGCTTGCGAGCATGCCGAGGAGCAGCGCCGGCCAGCGCGGGGCCAAATATTGCACCAGCGCGCCGACGCCGAGCGCGGTGACGCCGACGGCGACGGCAGACGGATTGACGGCGTCGAACCGCTCGGCGATCGCGGCGAGCGTGGCGACGAAGGAGAGATCGGCGGGCAGCTCGAGCCCGAGCAGGTATTTGACCTGGTTCGCGGCGATGAGGACGGCTGCGCCAGCGGTGAAGCCGATCACCACGGTATCCGAGATGAAGCTCACGACCGCGCCAAAGCGCAGCAGCGCCAGCGCGAGCTGCAGTACGCCGACCATGAGCGTCAGCGCGAGCGCCGTTTGCACATAGCTGCTGCTGCCGGGCAGCGCCAGTGCGCTGACGGTGCCGAGTATCACGATGGAGTTCGCTGCCGTGGGGCCGGTCACGGCGTGCCAGGAGCTGCCGAAGAGCGCGGCGAGGATAGCGGGGATGGTCGCCGTGTACAGGCCGTACTGTGGCGGGAGCCCGGCGATGAAGGCATAGGCGATGCCCTGAGGCAGGACGATAATGGCGCCGGTCAGCCCTGCGAGCAGATCGCTGCGTACTGTCTCCGGCGTCAGGCGCCGCCCCCAGCGCAGGAACGGCAGCCAGCGCTCGAGCCGTTTACCGATCGGAACGGGCGCAGTGCGCGCGCCGCCGCCCTGCGCGGCTCCCCTCAAGACGGACGGATCCTGCGCACCGAGGCGCGTGCGCGCGACCTGAATAGTAGTGTGATGGACTCGCGTCTCACGGCAGGCGTGGTCTCATACCACACCTGTTGCCCCTTGGAAAGCGTGCGTCGCCGGCTTTACCGGCTGGCATTGCCATTGTCTAATTGAAGCGGCCCTGCGGTCCGATGGGGTCAGGAGGGAGGCATGCGTGCATTTCGCGGTGTGCCCGTGTCGCGCGACGCATCGTCACTCGCGCAACCGCCGGACATCACCGGGCTCCTCGGCTATCGGCTCCACGCCATCGTCGCGAAGATCTCGTCCGTGGCGATTCGCATATGCGAAGGGCGCTACGGCATCTCCCGGCGCGAATGGCACATCATGGGCCTGCTCGATGCCCGCGGGCCGCAAACGCCATCGCAGCTTGCCGGGAGCTGCCACCTCGACCGGCCGCGAGTCTCCCGCGCAATCTCCGCGCTCGCGGCCAAAGGTCTGGTCATCCGGCGTCCGGTCGAGAACGACCGCAAGCGGGCGCTCCTGAGCCTGACGTCGGCCGGGCGCGAGCTGCAAAAACGAATCTTCGAGGACATCGCCTGCGTTAATGCAGCGGTGATCGAAGGTCTGGACGAGGAGCAGCTCCAACAGCTGCACCGGCTGCTCGTGTTTCTCTCCGAGAAGGCGGACATCATCAACCGCGAAACGGCTGGGGACGTGCGCGTGGATCGATGGCGCGGCCGCAGCGGGCGCATGCGCTGGTCGGCAGGCAGCGGCTGACGACGGACCCGGCCTCACCGCATGGGTGCGGCGGCGAGGTTAGACGCAGTCCAAAATTGTTTCTAACAACTGAGGCCCCGCCGCTAGAGTGGTCCGTGCGGCTATTCGGAGGGGAGCGGTGAACCGCTTTCTCGCTGGCGCGCCGGATTGCTGCCTGGCGCCCGTCGCCCGGTCCGTGATCCTCATTCCACCTGCAGTACCCGCTGCGGCCTCCGGCAAGCCCGTACTCCGGGGCGCGGACGTCGTCATCGAGCACGGACCGCGTAGCGGCCTCGTCGCGGCGACAAGGCACGCGGCGCCGCTCGTGCGGGATGCGCGGCACTCGCCGCGTGACAGCGCCGACCGGCGCCCGATAACGGAGGCGAGGGCTTGAACGCAATCGGCGAGCGCGCCCACGGTACAGCCGAACGGGCGCGTGACGTACTGTCTCTCGCGCTCGCGACGCTGCTGGTCGCGGGTTCGGTCTACACGTCCTTCTTCGGGATCTACGACGACATCCTCGTGCGTGTGGGCGGGCTCGCGCTTGGGCTGTACCTGGTGCTGGTCCGGCCCGCCGCGCAGGGACGGTTGCCCCGTCTGCGCGCGCTCGTCGATTCGGTGCTCATCGTCGCGTTCGGCGCGGTGCTATTTCGCTACTTTCAGATCGCCGAGCTGCTCGAGACCGGGCTCTACTTTCCGCTGGTGATCGACGTCGCGCTCGGGGTCGCGGGCATCGTGGTACTGCTCGAGCTGACGCGTCGCGCAGTAGGGCTGCCGCTCGTGCTCGTGTGCGTGCTCGCTATCGGCTATGCGCTGTTCGGCGACAGCCTCGGCGGCATGCTCTCGCATGCCGGCGTGACCTTGCCGGACTTGATGATGAACCTGTGGTACAGCTTCGACGGCGTATTCGGCCGGCCGATCGCGGTGGTGACCGGCACCATCATCATCTACATCGTGTTCGGCGCGATGGTCGAAGGGCTCGGTGTCGGCGATGTGCTGCTCAAGCTCTCCATTCGCGGGCTCGGTTGGCTGCCCGGTGGGGCCGCCCACGCGGCGGTGTTGGCGAGCGCCATGTTCGGCACGATCTCCGGCAGCGCGGTGGCGAACGTAGTCGGCACCGGGGTCGTGACCATCCCCATGATCAAGCGCAGCGGCTTCAGCGCGCGCTTCGCCGGCGCGGTCGAGGCGGCGGCGTCGAGCGGCGGGCAGATCATGCCGCCGGTGATGGGTGCGGTGGCCTTCATCATGGCCGACATGACCGGGGTGCCGTACCTGTACGTCTGTCTCGCGGCGCTGTTTCCGGCGCTGTTCTACTACGGCAGCTTGTTCGCCTGTGTCGCCGCCGAGGCGCGCCGGCTCGGCATCAAGCCGGCCGAGCGCGCGGCGCTGCCCACGCTCACGCGCCAAGACTGGCTCATGGTGTCGGTGTTCCTGCTGCCGCTCGCGATGATCGTACTTCAGCTGGTGCGCGGCGTGTCACCGGCGCGCGCCGGCGGCTGGGCGCTGGTGACGGCGGTGGTGCTCGGGCTCGTGCTCAATCCCGGGGCGCGCTCGTTCGCGCGGTTCGCCGACGCCCTCAAGCGCGCCGGCGCAGCGAGCGCGATGGTGCTGATCGCCGTGGGCGCGGTCGGCATCGTCGTCGGCGTGATGAACATGACCGGTCTCGGCCTGCGCTTCGCCTCGTTCGCGCTCGAGCTGACGCAAGGCTCGCTCGTCGCGTCGCTGCTCATGATGGCGGCGGCATGCCTGGCGCTCGGCATGGGCATGCCCACGGTGCCCGCTTATCTGGTGATCATCCTGGTCATGGGTCCCGCGGTCGAAGCGCTCGGTGTCTCGACCCTGTCGGCGCACATGTTCGTGGTGTACTTCGCGGTGATGTCGGCGATCACGCCGCCGGTGGCGCTGGCGGCGTACGCCGCCGCCCCGATCGCGGAGGCCAACCCCATGGGCGTCGGCGCGACCGCGGTGCGGCTTTCGCTGCTCGGGTTCCTGGTGCCGTTCGCGTTCGCTTACAACCCCTCGCTGCTGCTGATCGGCGATTTTTCCTGGGCGGGCTTCGCCTGGGCGGTGCTGAAGCTGTTCGTCGCCGGCTGGCTGCTGTCGGCGATGAGCGCGCGCGGCACCTGCTGGACCATGTTCGGAGTTACCGCCGCCATCGTCATTCTGGTGCCGCCCGAAGCCGCGGTGCAGGCGAGCGCGCTCGGAATCGCCGTCGCCGCCGAGATCGCGTGCCGGCTGGGACTGCTCGGTACGGCCCGCACTCGTGCCCTGACAACTGCAGGGGACAGGACGACATGAAACGACTGGCCATAGGCCTCGCGGCGGTACGGGCCGGCGCGTACCGACCTGCCGCAAGGGGCGGTGTGCGGGAAGGTGGCAGCGCGTCGAAAGAACATCGCCGCGCACGCGGGCTCGATTCCGATCTTGAAGCGCGTGCTGCTCGAGTGTTTCCGGACCTGCACGTGCGGTTGCAGCCGGGCGCGATCCGCCACTGCGGCGAGATCGGTCTGGTCATTCCCGAGGCCGGGCTGGCGCAGCCGTGAGCCCGGCGCACCCGAACCACCCGCAATACGGAGGAAACGCCGTGAAACCGTTCCAAAAGCGGATCCGCATCGTTCAGCTGGCCGTCGCATCGTTTGCCGTGGCGACTTTGCTCGGCGCCGGAGCGGCGTCGGCCGAGAACTTCCGGCTGTCCACGCTCGGGCCGGGCACCTCGCCTTACGTGGTGATGACCACCTTCGCCAATATCGTCAACGACAAGGTGCCGGGTGCACAGGTGCAGGTGAACGCCACCGGCGCCGCGACCCGCCACGTGGTGGAAACCGCCATGGGCCGCTCCGAGTTCGCCATGATGTCGCCGAGCATGGTGCCGATGATGCAGAACAACGTCGGCCCGTATAAGCGCGTGCCGCAGGCGCCGGAGCTGATCAAGGAGTTGCGGTTGGTGCTGAACTTCCCGCTCGGCTACTACCACATCATCACCTTCGCCGACTCGGGTATCACCCGTCTCAAGCAGATCAAGGGCAAGCGCGTGTTCCTCGGACCGCCGGGTGGCGCCGGGACGCTGATCGCCGCACGCCTCATCAAGGGCCTGACCGGCTACGAAGCGGGCAAGGACTACGACACCGCGGATCTCGGCTGGGACGCGGCCGCGCAGAGCTTTCAGGACGGGCACATCGACGTCTATGTCAACCCGACGCTGGCGCCGAGCCCGGTGATCCAGCAGATCGCGATGCTGAAGCGCATCCGCCTGCTCGGCATGCCCGACCCGCTGCCGCCCAACGAGGATCTGCACGAGCTGATCAATCGTCCCGGCGGGCAGGTCGGCACCATTCCGGCCGGCGTCTATGGCGAAGGCCAGGTGAACCAGGAGGATGTGCGCACGATCATGTCGATCGGCGGCATCGTCACGCGCGCGAACATCCCGGAGGAGACGATCTACCGCATGACCAAGGCCTTCTGGGAAAACCTGGACAGCCGCAAGGGCCGGGTTCCGGTGCTGAAGAACATCGCGCTCGAGAACGCGCTCCAAGAGGCGAATCTGCCGCTGCATCCGGGCGCGCTGCGCTATTACCGCGAGGTCGGGCTCGAGATTCCGAGGGAGCTGGTCCCGAAGTAAGCGGCCGGCGCGACTGCTCGAAGCGGATTCGAACGACGAGTTGATTCTCAAGGACGCGAAGGACGAGCGATCTCGCACGTGCCGGAAGACCGTCATTGGGTCCGCGCAAGCCAGCCCGGTACCGCGGCGCGTGTGAAGCAGATCGACAGCCCCGATGAAACGCCCTTTAGCCGTATCGAGATCGTTTCGGCGCTAGAGCGGCGCCTCGCAACGACGGCATTCCTTCGCGCCCGGTCAAGGAAACGTTGAAGATGAAACCGAACTTTCTGTTCATCATGGCCGATCAGCTGCGCGCCGATTACCTCGGCTGCGCCGGTCATCCGAGCATCCAGACGCCGCACCTCGATCGCCTGGCGGAAGAGGGGGTGCGCTTTACCAGTGCCTTTTGCCAGTCGCCGGTGTGCGGGCCATCGCGCATGTCGTTCTACACCGGACGCTACATGATCAACCACGGCTCGACCTACAACAACGTGCCGCTGCGCCTGTGCGAACCCACGCTCGGCGATCACCTGCGTGCACTCGGCTATCGAGTCGCGCTGGTCGGCAAGACCCACATGAAAGCCGATTACGAAGGCATGAAGCGCCTCGGCATCGATCCCGGTTCGAGTCTCGGGGTGCTGGTCGCGCAGTGTGGTTTCGAGCCGTACGAGCGCGACGACGGGCTGCATCCGGACCAGGCGGTAGACCCGGATCTGGCGTACAACCGCTACCTGCGGGCGCACGGGTTCGACGGCGAGAACCCATGGCACGAATGGGCGAACTCGGCGGTCGACGAGAACGGGACGATCGTGAGCGGCTGGTACATGCGCAATGCCCACCTGCCCGCACGCATCCCCGAGGAGCACTCGGAAACGGCGTACATGACCCGCCGCGCCATGCAGTTCATCCGGGACGCCGGGCGCGATCAGCCCTGGTGCCTGCACCTGTCCTACATCAAGCCGCACTGGCCGTACATGGCGCCGGCGCCGTATCACGAGCTCTATACCGCGAACGACCTGATCCCGCCGAATCGCAGCGCGGCCGAGCGCCAGCCCGGGCACCCGGTGGTGGAGGCGTTTCGCCGCCACGAGGAGAGCGTCAACTTCGCGCGCGACGAGGTGCGAAGTCGCGTACTGCCGACCTACATGGGGCTCGCGACGCAGATCGACGATCACCTGGGGCGCCTGTTCGCGTTCCTCGAGGAGCAGGGGCTGGCGGATAACACGGTCGTGGTGTTCACCAGCGATCACGGGGATTTCCTCGGCGATCACTGGCTGGGCGAGAAGGAGATCATGTACGAGGAGGCGCTGCGCATTCCGATGATCGTGCGCCTGCCGGGCGGCGTGCGCGGCCTCGTGAGCGACGCGCTGGTCGAATCCATCGACCTGGCGGCGACGTTCGTCGAGCTCGCCGGGGGCACCGATGTCGAGCACGTGCTCGAGGGACGCTCGCTGGTGCCGTGGCTGCGCGGGGAGACGCCGTCGGCCTGGCGCGACGCGGTGTTCTCGGAGATGGACTACGCGTGGCGCCCGGCGCGTACCTCTCTTGGAGTGGCGCCGGACGCGGCGCGCGCGTTCATGGTGCGCACGGCCCGGTGGAAGTACATCCGGTACACCGGCTTCCCCCCGCAGCTCTTCGACCTCGAGAACGATCCGGCCGAGCAGCGCGACCTCGGGCGCGATCCGGGCTATGCGGCGGTGCGCGCGGAAATGGATGAGCGTCTGCTCGAATGGCTGACGCAGCGCCGTACGCGCATCACGATGTCCAACGCGACGGTCGCGAAGCTCACGGGAACGGCGCGCCGCCGCGGGTATATCTACGGAGCGTGGTAGGGAAGCGCGGAACGTGGTCCGAGACGCGGACCCGGTATCCGACGGTCGGTTGCGCCGAGGCATGCCCGGGCGCACGGCAGGTGAGCTCCCGGCCCTCGTAAGGCGGCGTAGGACCTAGCAGGGATCGCCGCCCGCGCCGTGACCTCGAAACGGCGCCGCGAGGGTACGAGCCGGCGCTCGAGGACCTCGACACCGCGCTGCTGCGCTTTTTCAAGGTAAGAAGCGCCGCGGCATATCCTCGCCGAGGTAGCCGGCGTGGTACTCGATGCGCCACGATGAGATCGGCCGGGATCGCTTCCTTCGATATGCGGCGAGCATGGGAAGTCACTGCGTTCGATCGCGCTGCCCGCACGGAACGCACCGCTTTCCCGGCACCCGGCACGTGACTATGCGGCGGCGCGGCGCCCGCGCGGTACATGAATGCCCGGAACTCGGGCGGCGGACGCCTCGTGTAAGATCGGCGCGTCACGGCAGCGGCTAAGAGGGAGCGATGGCCGGATCGAGCTCGAGCTTCCACGAAAGTCCCGACGAGCTGAAACCCGAAACCAAGGATCGGCACCGCGCGATCGTCTCGATCATGGAGGAGCTCGAGGCGATCGACTGGTACGACCAGCGCATCGACGCCACGCAGGACGAGGAGCTGCGCGCCATCCTTGCGCACAACCGCGACGAGGAGAAGGAGCACGCGGCGATGGTGCTCGAATGGCTGCGCCGGCGCGATCCCAAGTTCGACGAGGACTTGCGCAACTACCTCTTCATTCACAAGTCCGTGCTCGAACGCGAGGAGGAGCTCGAGGTCGCGGAAGCGGGCAAACCCGCGGGGGACGACGGCGCGCTCGGGATCGGGAGTCTGCGCGCGGAGGCGCGTCGATGAACGAGCTGCTGCGCGAGCTCGCGCCTATTTCCGCGCAAGCGTGGAAGCTCATCGAGGACGAGGCGCGCCGGACGCTCAAGCAAATGCTCGCCGCGCGCAGGCTGGTCGATTTCGCGGGGCCGCTCGGATGGGCCGCCTCGGCGGTGAACCTCGGGCGCGTGGAGCGGCTGCCGGATGCGCCGGAGCAGGGCGTGGAGGGTCGCGTGCGCAAGGTGCAGCCGCTCGTGGAGCTTCGGGTGCCGTTCGAGCTCGCGCGCGAGGAGCTCGAGGCGGCCGGGCGCGGCGCCGAAGACGCGGATCTCGACCCGGTCCGCTACGCGGCGCGGGCGGCGGCGCTGGCCGAGGACCGGCTCGTGTTCCACGGCTACCCGGCCGGCGGCGTGCGCGGCATCGCCGAGTGCGCGGGCGACAGCCGGCTCACCATCACCGAGCAGTACGAGACCTACCCCGAAGTCGTGGCCGAGGCGACGAACAAAATTCGCACCGCCGGCATCGACGGGCCCTACGGCATCGCGCTCGGCCCGCGCTGCTACACGGGCCTCACGAAGACCACGAAGGGCGGCTACCCGGTGATCGAGCACGTGCGGCGCCTGCTCGACGGTCCGATCGTGTGGGCGCCGGCGGTGAACGGCGCGGTCGTGCTGAGTCTGCGCGGCGGCGACTTCGAGCTCGCCGTCGGGCAGGACTTCTCGATCGGCTACCTCGATCACACGGCGAGTACCGTCCGCCTCTATCTCCAGGAATCGCTGACCTTTCGCGTGCTCATGGCCGCCGCGGCAGTGCCGCTCGCCTATCGGGAATGAGCGGCGTTTGCGCGCGGCTGCACGCGACGCGATCGGACACGCTTCCTTCCCGAGTTCCGCAAAGCGCGTCCTGCGGCGTGCGGGCAGGTGAAACGCGGCGACCACCGATCGACGGTCCCGCCTTCGACGGCGCGCGATTGTCGCCGTGCAACATTCCACACTGCGAAATCGTTGTCTCTTGACAGGTAGCCGCGCTCGTATCACGGTTGCGCAACAGAAAACCAACCGTGGAGGCAGTGATGAGAGTTTCTGCAGCAGTCATCAAGGCGCGGATCGTCGCCGGGGCCGCGCTCGCCGCGCTACTTGTGGCGCCGCTCGCCGGCGCCGCCCAGAACGACAAGGAAGTGATCCGCTGGCGCGTGCAGTCGCACTGGCCGGCCGCGAGCAGCTCCTACAAGGACAGCCTGCTCCTGCTCAAGGACAAGCTCGAGAAGCGCACCAACGGCCGGCTCGTGCTCGAGCCGCACGAGGCGGGCGCGCTCTTCGGCGCCAAGGAGACGTTCAATGCCGTGCGCCGCGGCGTGATCGAGATGGGGACGATTTCGCCCGCCTACATCATCGATCAGGTTTCGCTCGCCGGCATCGCTTCGGGTCTGCCGTTCGCGTTCCGCAACGTGTGGGAGGCGGCGTACTTCCACAAGCAGCTCGGCTTCGAACAGATGCTGCGCGATGAGGTCGCGAAGTACGGGGTCTATTACTCGACCGACAAGGTCTACCCGACCGAGATGGTGACGAAGCAACCGATCAATTCGTACGAGGACTTCCGCAAGCTCAAGATCCGCTCCTCGGGCGCGCTGCAGGTGTTCCTCACCGAGGCCGGCGCGGCTGCCTCGATGATTCCCGGTCCGGAGATCTATCCGGCGCTGTCGCAGGGCGTGATCGACGCCGTGCACTGGGGTGCGGTGCAAGGGGCGATGAGCATGAGCCTCTACGAGATCGCGAAGTACCACGTGCGCCCGGCGCTCAACATCGCCGGCACCGACGCGTTCATCATCAACATGAAGGCGCTCGACAAGCTCCCGCCCGACGTGCGCAAGACGGTGATCGACACGCTCGACGAGCAGTTCTGGCTGCGCACCAACGAGTACCAGTACAAGGAGACGGTCACGCTCGCGAAGGCGCAGAAGGAGCTCGGGGTGAAGGTGAACGTGCTGCCCGAGGATCTGCAGCAGCACCTCGCCAAGGCCGCCCAGAAGATCTGGGAGAAGGAAGCCGCCCGCAGCAAGGAAGCCGCCAAGGCTGTCGAGATGCTGAAGAACTTCCTGCGCGAGCTCGGCTACATCTGAGCCGTTCCTCGAGCCCGGCCCGGCCACTGCGCCGGGCCGGTCCCATCCGCCGGCGCGCGCGCCGGCTTCACTCCATCGACCGAGACGGACCTCGGCGGACGACCGCGAGGGGCAAACATGCGAGCGCTATACGTCTTCATGCGCGGCGTGACGCGCATCAACGAATGGACCGGCCGGGCCGTTTCCTGGCTGATCCTGCCGATCTTCGTGCTGCTCATGCTGGAAGTGTTCACGCGCTACTTCCTCGGGCGGCCGACGGTGTGGACCAACGAGCTGGCACAGCTCCTCTTCGGCGTGTACGCGGTGCTCGCGGGCGGCTATCTCCTCGCGCACGGCGGGCACGTGAACGTGGATCTGCTGTACGGCAAGCTGTCGGTGCGGGCGCGCGCGCTCGTCGACGTGCTGACCTCGGTTCTGTTCTTCGTCTTCGTCGGTGCGCTGCTCTACTACGGCAGCTCGCTCGCCTACGAGTCGATCGAGACCTGGGAGCGTTCGCAATCGGCCTGGAACCCGTACATCTGGCCGTTCAAGCTCGTCGTGCCGCTCGCCGCGTTCCTCTTGCTGCTGCAGGGGATCGTGAAGCTCGTGCGCGACCTCATGATCCTGCTCGGGGTCGAGCCGCCGGCCGGTCCGGCGGCGGGCGCAAGGGGGGAGGAGGCATGAGCGTCGGCATCCTCACGGCGCTCTTTTTCGGCGCGCTCCTGCTGTTTCTCGCGCTCGGGCTGCCGCTCGCGTTCGTGCTCGGCGGCGTGTCCGTGGTGTTCCTCTACTTCACCTGGGGCGTCGATTCCTTCTATCTCGTCGCCGCCAAGATGTGGGACAGCATGAACAGCTTCACGGTGGTGGCGATCCCGCTGTTCGTGTTCATGGCGATGGTGCTCGAGCGGGCCGGCATCGCGCAGGACCTCTACCGCATGATGCACCTCTGGTGGGGCGGCGTGCGCGGGGGGCTCGCAATCGGGACCGTCGGCATCTGCACGATCTTCGCCGCGATGTGCGGCATCAGCGGCGCCGCGGTCGTGAGCATGGGCACGATCGCGCTGCCGGCGATGCTCGAGCGCAAGTACGACAAGGAGCTTGCGCTCGGCTGCATCAATGCCGGCGGCGGCCTCGGCATTCTCATCCCGCCGAGCATCCTGATGATCCTGTACGCGCTCATCACCGGCGTCTCGGTCGGCAAGCTGTTCGCCGCCGGCGTGCTGCCGGGCTTGCTGCTCGCGCTGCTGCTCTCGCTCTACATCGCGGTGCGCTGCTACTTCCAGCCGCACCTCGGCCCGGCGCTGCCCAAGGAGGAACGCGGTACGTGGCGCGACAAGCTCGTGGCGCTGCGCGCGGTGCTGCTGCCGATCCTGGTCGTGCTCATGGTGCTCGGCTCGATCGTCGGCGGCATCGCGACACCGACCGAGGCAGCCGGCATGGGTGTGCTCGGGGCGCTCATCTCCGCCGCCGTTTACCGCCGGCTCTCCTGGGACATGATCCGCGAATCGGCGCTGCGCACGCTGCGGCTCACGGCCATGATCATGTGGATCCTGTTCGCGGCGCACGCCTTCAGCGCCGCCTACCAGTCGATGGGCGCGCAATCGCTGATCGCGGATCTGATGGGGAGCCTCCCGGGCGGCCCGTGGGGGACGCTCATCTTCATCCAGATCCTGCTGATCTTCCTCGGCATGGTGCTCGACCCGGTCGGGATCATGCTGATCACGCTGCCGGTGTTCCTGCCGATCGTGACCGCGGCCGGTTTCGATCCGATCTGGTTCGGCATCCTCTTCATCATCAATATGGAGATCGGCTACATGACGCCGCCCTTCGGGTTCAATCTGTTCTACCTGAAGGGGATCGTGCCGCCCGGCATCACCATGGGCGACATCTACCGCTCGGTGATCCCGTACACGCTGGTGGAAATCGCGGGCCTTGCGATCGTGATGGCGTTTCCGGCGATAACACTGTGGCTGCCGGACCGGCTGTTGTAGCGCCGCGGGCAGTGCGCCGCGCGGCCGAGGAATCAGGCGCGGAATCGGAAAAAAGCCGCCGGGCGTGCGCCCGGCGGCGGTGAGGCGACGGCGGGGGCGGGGCCGCGCTTCAGCGAAGGCGTGCCGCGCCGCCCGGGCGCGGCACGCCGCGGCCTAGAGGTGAAAATCGCCGCTCGCTTCGGGCTGATAGAGCAGCGCTTCGACCGTCGCCGTGCGCTCCCCGGCCGGAGTCTCCCAGTGGATTTCGTCGCCCTCGCGCGCGCCGAGAAGCGCCGCGCCGAGCGGCGCGAGCACCGACACCCGGCCTGCGCCCGGGTCGGCGTTCTCCGGAAACACGACCGCGTACTCGACGGTCTGGCCGGTCCCGGGTAGACGCAGCCGCACGCGCGAATTCATCGTGACGACGTCGCGCGGCACTACGCTCGGCGACACCGGGCGCGCACTGTCGAGGCGCGCGGCGAGCTGCTCGAGGTAACTCACGTCGACGTCGAGACGCTGAAGCGCGGTGTCGATGAGCCGCTGCAGCCGCTGCAAGTCGCTGCGCGTGACGTAGATGTCCTGCTTGATGATGGCTGCCATGACTGTTACTCCAGTACCCGCTGTCCCGCCCCTGCCTGGGGCGCGTCGTTCACGTCTTCTCCCGGTCGGACGGGATCCCAGCGCTTGAACGTGATCCAGTGATCGGCGCTGCCGTCCGTGAGCGCGGCGAGCGTCTCGCCGTAGCCGAGCAGTGCCGCCATGGGCGCTTCCGCCCGCACGAGCCAGACCTGGTTCTCGACCGCCGAATAGCGCTTGCGCGCGCCGCGCTGCTCGAGATCGCTGAGCAACACCGGCAGGTGCACGGCGGGCGCGCGCACGAAGAGCTCCATGATCGGCTGCATCAGCGGATTGCGCCGATAGCAGACCCGGCGTGCCCCGGCCACGATCGCTCCCGGGTAGAGCGCCTCGAGCAGCGCCGTTGCCGCATCGAGCGGTGCCTCGGCCGTCGCGAGCACCATGAGGCCGTTCGCGGTCGGCTCGGGCCATACGCCCGCGAGCGCGCGCAGCTGCCGCGCCGCGCGCTCCGCGAACGCGTGCGAAGCGTCCGCACGATGCGCGAACATCTGCTGTACCACGTAAACACGCTTCATCTCACCCTCCCATCGAACCGGAAAATGCGTTTGCGCGCCTCGCGACGGCGCGGGCACAACCCCAAGGGGCATCGGGCGCGTCGTCCGGCGACGCGCCCCTCAGACGAGCGTGACGAGGCGGGATCCGTCGGAGCGCGCGCCGGCATGGCGAATCGGCCGGAGGCGGATTACCCCGGCGTTCGCACGGCCCGGATGCAAATCATCGGTCGCTGGCATTGCGCGCACTTTCGTGAGAATCGGCGAACGAAACGCGCGGCGAGAAAGTCCCCGTCGCGCCTACAACCGTAGACGTGCACGCGTCGCGAAAGTTCCCGCACTTGCGATTCGCCGCCGACTTGGCTATGGTCGGCCCTCTTTTGCCATCGGCGCTCGCTTCTGACGGTTTCGCAACGGATGGAACGCGCGCGCCCTGTTCGGCGTATCGAGTCTTCGAGGGTCGGGCTTCGTCTTCCCGGCATAACGGGAAGCGGCGCTGCGGCGCCCGCTTCCCCTTGTTCCCGCGGCCATCGCCGGCCGCTTCGTTTCGGCATCAGGAGGGAATGAGATGCATTATGCCCAAGCTCATCAACCCAGGTTCGGCCGCGCGAGCGCTGCGCCGCAGTCCGAAGCGCCCGCGCTCGTCGAGCGCGTGCAGAGCCGGTATCAGCTGCTCGAGATCCGCCGCCATCCGCAGTATGGGGCGCAGCTCTATATCGACGGCGACCTGCAGATCTCCGAATCCGACGTGGTGTACGGCGCGGCGATCGCCGCGCCGGCCGCCGCCGCGCCCGTGCTGCGGCGGGTGGCCATTCTCGGCGGCGGCGACGGCGGGGCACTCAACGAGGTGCTGCGCACGGCGGATGCCGCCGGGGCACCGCTCGAGACCGTAACGCTCGTCGACATCGACGCCGAAGCCATCGCGCTCGCACGCCGCCACCTTATCGGCATCTGCGGGCGCGCTTTCGACGACCCGCGCGCGCAGGTGATCGTCGGCGACGCGCTCGCCTATGTGCGCGCGGCGCGCGGTCTAGATGCGGTAATCTGCGACCTCACCATGGAGCCCGTGCGCGCCGGGCAGTCGCGCGGCGCCTTCATGGAGGAGATCGTGGCGCACGCGGCCGCGGCGCTGCGGCCGGGCGGGGTCTTCTCGGTGCAGGCGGGAGGCGCCGAACACACGGACATCATCCGCGAGCTGCGCGCGGTAATCGCGGCGCGCCTCGAACGGGTGCAGGAACAGAAGGTGTTCGTGCCTTCCTACGAAGGACTCTGGACCTTCATCGTCGCGCGCAAGCCGGTGAGCGAGGTTACACGCTAGCACGATCGCATCCGACAGTGCGGCGCGCGCGGGCGCCGCACGCCGCCGGGTGCACGCGTGCCGCGGTTCGTAGCATTGCGTGCGCGAGCGCACCGCGACCCGGCCGCGCCTGCCCGCCCGTTGTCGCGCGGCCGCAGCCGCCGTCGATGTGGAACGCGACGCGCGGCCCGATCGTTTGGCGATCGCGCCTGTGCGGGTTCAGCACGCGTTCCCCGGCCACACGAGAAGGAGCTTCGACGCCCGCTCGCTCGTCTGGTTCCAGGAGCACGGGCGCGACGGCAAGCAGAGCAACTCTTTCCGGCTGGACAGCCCGAAGCGTGCACCTGCCTGGCGCGCCGCCGCCCGCTGCCGCCGCCAGCGGCGCCCGCACCCCTGTGCGGTGCACGCGATGCGCCCGGGCGGCGCTATTCGACGCTCGCGCGGTGTGCCGTGCGCGCCCCGGCTGGCGGTCGCACCGGCTCGGCGATCGCAATAAAATGGAAAGTATCGGTTCCAGGTTCAGGCCATGCATATCCTGTTGAACGGCGAGGAAAAGACCCTGCCCGGGTCGGTCACCGTCACTGAGCTGCTCGAGCAGCTCGGGATGGCGCACCGGCGGGTCGCGGTCGAGGTCAATCGGGAAATCGTGCCGCGCAGCCGCCACGCCGAGCACCGGCTGCAGCCGGGTGATCGCGTGGAAGTCGTGTTCGCGGTAGGGGGTGGATGATGGCGCTCGCGAACGAAATCGGGATTGCGGCTGCGGACGATCCGCTCATCATCGCCGGCCGGCGCTACCGCTCGCGGCTGCTCGTCGGCACCGGCAAGTACCGCGATCTCGAGGAGACGCGGCGCGCGGTCGAGGCGAGCGGTGCGGAGATCGTCACGGTCGCGGTCCGGCGCACGAACATCGGCCAGGATCCGAAGGCGCCGAGCCTGACCGACGTGCTGCCGCCGGACAGGTACACGTACCTGCCGAACACGGCCGGGTGCTACACGGCCGAAGATGCCGTGCGCACCTGTCGCCTCGCGCGCGAGATCCTCGACGGCCACGACCTGGTCAAGCTCGAAGTGCTGGGCGACGAGAAGACGCTGTACCCCGACATCCCGCAGACGCTCGAAGCCGCGAAGATCCTTGTGCAGGAAGGCTTCAAGGTCATGGTCTACACCAACGACGACCCGGTGATGGCCAAGCGCTTCGAGGAGCTCGGCTGCGTCGCCGTGATGCCGCTCGCGGCGCCGATCGGCTCGGGTCTCGGCATTCGCAATCCCTACAACATCCGCTTCATCGTCGAGGCCGCGCGCGTGCCGATCCTGGTCGATGCCGGTGTGGGCACCGCGAGCGACGCCGCGATCGCGATGGAGCTCGGCTGCGACGGCGTGCTCATGAACACGGCGATCGCCCAGGCGCAGAACCCGGTGCTCATGGCTTCGGCGATGCGAAAGGCGGTCGAAGCGGGGCGCGAGGCGTATCGCGCCGGACGCATGCCGCGCAAGCAGTACGGGTCGCCGTCGTCGCCGCTCGGCGGCACGTTCTTCTGATCACCGACGGCGAACCGCAAAGGGCGCGCGAACAAGGCGCGAAGGCGTCTCGGGTCGTGCCGTTGCGGCTCCACTCACCCTTGTCCGCAGGGTCCAATCCGTCAATGAGTGATACGGCGGCGCGCCGGCCGATACGGAGCTACGTCCTGCGCCAGGGGCGCATGACCGAGGCGCAGCGTCGGGCGCTCGAACAGCTCTGGCCGCGCTACGGCGTGGCGCTCGGGGGCGAGACGCTCGATCTCGCGGCGCTCTTCGGCCGCGCCGCCCCCGTGGTTCTCGAGATCGGCTTCGGCAACGGCGATGCGCTCGTTGCCGCCGCGCTCGCGCGACCCGACTGGAACTTCCTCGGAGCGGAGGTGCATCGGCCGGGCGTGGGCAGCCTGCTCCTCAAGCTCGCGCGCGCGGACATCGACAACGTGCGCGTCGTGCTCGCGGATGCGAACGACGTGCTCGCGCGCCTCGCGCCCGCGAGCCTGCACGGCGTGCACCTCTTCTTCCCGGATCCGTGGCCCAAGAAGCGCCACCACAAGCGCCGCCTGATGCAGCCCGCGTTCGCCGCGCGGCTGCGCGACGTGCTCGCACCCGGCGGCTACCTGCACTGCGCAACGGACTGGGAGGATTACGCGGCGCACATGCTCGCCGTGCTCGAGGCGACGCCGGGGCTCGCGAATGCCGCCGGCACCGGGCGCTACCCGGAGCGGCCGCCGTCGCGTCCGCTCACGCGCTTCGAGCGCCGCGGTGCGGCGGAAGGACGCCCGGCGCGCGATCTGCTGTTTCGGCGCGTGCCGGTACCCGATCGGCTCGCGTAGGCGCGCAGCCAGCGGTCGTCCGGCGGCGGCCGCAGACCGCGTACGCGCTCTCGCTACTCGCGCGCCGGATGCACGCCGCGCGCGCGCTCGTACTCCTCGACGAGCGCCCACTTCTGCTTCGGCGTGAGCAGCCGCACCGCGCATTCGCGCACGAGCGCTGCGGAGCGGCTCTCGCACTGCTCGTAGTAGCGCATCCGCACCGGGCGGCGGCTGCGGGTGTAGCGGGCAGCCGTGCCGTCGTTGTGCTGCTGCAGGCGGCGCTCGAGATCGTTCGTGATGCCGGTGTACAGGGAACCGTCGCGGCACTCGACGATGTAGAGGTACCAGGGCCCGTCAGCGCCCGAGGACTTGGAGCCGGAACCGGCAGCCATGGGTTCGAATGCGTGCAGTCGTCGTGATATCGATCGGGGAGCGCCGGCGGCGCCGGCGTGCGTCAGTTCAGTCGCGCCACCATGCGTTCGAGGTCGACGATGCGGCGGTGCAGGTCGCCGGCGTTCGGATCCATCGGGTTGAGCGACAGATAGCGGCGCAGGTCCGCGAGCGCGGGGCGGAAGCACTCGAGCCGTTCGTACAGCTGCGCCCGCTCGCGCACTTCTTCCGCGAGATCCGGGGCGATCAGCAGGATCCGGTCGAGCACCGTGAGCGCCCGGTCGTAGCGCTGGTTCCGGACATAGATCGCTTTGAGGTTGCGCAGCATGCGGACCAGGATTTCCTTCTTCCCGGCGGCCTGCAGCAGCGGCGCGAGCGGCGCGCGCGGTGCGTGCTCTTCGCCGAAGCGGTCGCGCAGCCGCTGCACCAGGTCCTCCTCGCTCAGCACGACGCCGCCGAGGAACGGGTCGAGCACCACGTCGCCCTCGTCGGTCTCGGTCTTGACCAGGAAATGCCCGGGAAACGAGACACCCTGCAGTGAAAGGCCGAGCCGCTGCCCGATCTCCATGTACAGGATCGACAAGGTGATCGGGATACCGAGCTTGCGGTCGAGCACCTCGTTCAGGAAGCTGTTGCGCGGATCGTAGTAGTCGTCGGTGTTGCCGCTGAACCCCTGCTGCTCGAACAGGAAGTCGTTGAGCGCGACCAGCGTGTCTTCGAACGAGGGCTCGGCCGGGAGCTGGCGCCGCACACCGGCGGCGAGCTCGTCGAGGCGGTGCAGATAGCGTGCGATGTCGAGATCGGGGTATTCGTCCGCCGCGACGAGCAGCGCCGCCTCTGCCAGGTTGAGCTCCTCCTCGGGGCGCGCCAGGATTTCCTTGAGTCGATTCGCGGTCGTAGTGTGCATCATGCTGCGTGAGCGATTTCTTCGGTAACTATAGCAAAGACATCGTGCACATCCGGGCACCGGTGCATGCGGGTGCCGTTTTTCGTCACACCGGCCGCACGGTCTTGGCTGCGGCTAGCGCCGGGAAGTGCGCGAAGCGCAAGACATTTGGCGCACGCTGGTGTACGGCTCGCGCCACGTGCTGCGCGGCCGCTCCCGGGCTGAGTGGTGCGTGTGCGCGCGTGCGCACACCGCTGCATGGTTGACACGCGCGGCCGCGGCGCCTTGCGATCGACGCGCGCGACGCCTCGCGCCGTCGGCGCGGCGCTCACGGACGCGTTCACCGCCCGCGCAGGCGAGTTATAATCGGCGTCGATCTCCGGCCCCGGCCGCTTCGCGCATGCAGACGAGCACTCCCGAGTTCACTCCCTATGGCTGGCCGGAGCCGACCGCGCTCTACCTGCAGCCGACCGCGTTCCTCGATTTCGAGCATCCGGACGTGGCGCGGTTCACCGACGACGCCGTTCGCGGCGCCCGCACCCCGACCGAGCGCGCCGTGCGTCTCTTCTACGCGGTGCGCGACGGCATCCGCTACGACCCCTACAGCGTGCGGCTGCGGCCGCGCGCTTTCAGCGCCAGTACGGTCGTGCGCGACGGCCGCGCCTTCTGCATCCCGAAAGCGGTGCTGCTCGCTGCGGCCGCGCGGCGCGCGGGAATTCCGAGCGCCATCGGTTTGAGCGACGTGGTGAACCATTTCACTACGCCGAAGCTGAAGCAGGCGATGGGCGGACGCGAGGTCTTCATCCATCACGGCTGCGCCGCGCTCTACCTCGAGGGACGCTGGGTCAAGGCGGTGCCGGCATTCGACCGCGCGCTCTGCGCGCGCATGGGCGTTCCGCCGACCGAGTTCGACGGCAGCGCCGATGCGATCCTGCAGCAGTTCGATGCCGCGGGCACGCGCCACATCAGCTACCTGCGCGATCACGGCTTCTGGTCCGATCTGCCGTTCCGGCGCATTCGCGACGATTTCCGCGGCTTCTATCCTGCGACGCTGTGGGGCGGCCAGGTGCACGATCCGGGCTTTGCGGCCGGCGCCGAGCGCGACCGGACGTCGAACGAAGCCGTATGAACGGGTGCAGGCGGCCGGGATCCGCGCCGGCGCGCGCCGCACGGAGGCGCTGACGTGGCCGGACCGCTGGCGGGCGTACGCGTCGTCGAGCTGGCCGGTATCGGGCCGGGTCCGTTCGCCGGCATGCTGCTCGCGGACATGGGCGCCGAGGTCGTGCGCATCGACCGCGTGCCTGCGGCGGGCGGCGGCACGCTCGCCGCGGCGCTGCGCAGCGACAGCGCGGTCGATCGCGGGCGCCGCTCCATCGCGATCGATTTGAAGCATCCCGGCGGGGTCGAGGCGGCGCTGCGGCTCATCGAGCGCGCTGACGCGTTGATCGAAGGCTTCCGTCCCGGGGTCGCCGAGAAGCTCGGCCTCGGGCCGGCCGTGTGCCATGCGCGCAACCCGAGGCTCGTCTACGGGCGGATGACCGGCTGGGGCCAGTCGGGTCCGCTCGCGCACGCGGCCGGACACGACATCAACTACATCGCGCTCTCGGGCGCGCTGCACGCGATCGGTCCCGCGGATCGGCCGCCGCCGCCGCCGCTCAACCTCGTCGGCGATTACGGCGGCGGCGGAATGCTGCTTGCGCTCGGCGTCGTCGCCGCACTCTACGAGGCGCAGCACTCCGGGCGCGGCCAGGTGATCGACGCGGCGATGACCGACGGCGCCGCGCTCCTCATGGCGCCGCTGTACGCACTCATGGCGAAGGGCTTCTGGCGCGACGAGCGCGAGAGCAACATGCTCGACGGCGCCGCGCCGTTCTACGGCACCTACGAGTGCGCCGACGGGCGCTACATCGCGATCGGCGCCCTCGAGCCGCAGTTCTACCGGGAACTGCTCGAGCGCTGCGGCGTCGACGACCCGGCGCTCGTCGAGCAGTGGGATCGTACGGCGTGGCCGGAGCAGCGCACGCGGCTCGCGGCGCTCTTCCGCACGCGCACGCGCGACGACTGGTGCGCGCTGCTCGAAGGCAGCGACGCCTGCTTCGCGCCGGTGCTGTCGATGCACGAGGCCCCGAAGCACCCGCACAACGCCGCGCGCGGAACCTTCGTGAAGTCGGGGGATGCGGTGCAGCCGGCGCCGGCGCCGCGCTTCGAGCGCACGCCGAGCCGCCTGCCGGGGCCGGCGCCCGCGATCGGGGCGCAGACGGTCGAGCTCCTGCGCGAGCTCGGCTACACGCCGGACGCGATCGAGGCCTTGATCGAGGCGAAGGCGGTGTACGCGGCTCCGGCAACCGCCGAATCCTGAGCAATGCGCGGCCGACGGCTCAGGCGCGCTCGCCCGTCGCGCCTTCAGCCGCGGTTGTTCGCGAGGTACAGCCAGGTATCGACGACCGCGTCGGGGTTGAGCGAGATGCTCTCGATGCCTTCCTCGACCAGCCATTCGGCCAGATCCGGGTGATCCGACGGGCCCTGGCCGCAGATGCCGACGTACTTCCCCGCCTTGCGGCAGGCCTGGATCGCCTGGTGGAGCAGCGCCTTGACCGCCGGATCGCGCTCGTCGAACTGCCCGGCCACCACCCCGGAGTCGCGATCGAGGCCGAGGGTGAGCTGCGTGAGGTCGTTCGAGCCGATGGAGAAGCCGTCGAAGTGCTCGAGGAAGCGCTCGGCGAGGAGCGCGTTCGACGGGATCTCGCACATCATCACGACCTTGAGTTCGTTGACGCCGCGCTTCAGGCCGTTCGCCGCGAGCAGCTCCACGACCGCGCGGCCTTCCTCCACGGTGCGCACGAACGGCACCATCACCCACACGTTGGTGAAGCCCATGACGTCGCGCACCTGCTTGAGCGCCCGGCACTCGAGCTCGAAGCAGTCGCGGAACGATGCCGCGATGTAGCGCGACGCCCCGCGGAACCCGAGCATCGGGTTCTCCTCGTGCGGCTCGTAGCGGTTGCCGCCGATCAGATTGGCGTACTCGTTCGACTTGAAATCGGACAGGCGCACGATGACCGGCTTCGGATGGAACGCGGCGGCGAGTGTGGCGATCCCTTCCGCGAGCTTCTCGACGTAGAAGCGCACCGGTTCGCCGTAGCCGGCCGCCCGCAGGTCGATCGCGCGGCGCACGTCGTCCGGCTGCTCGGCGTAGTTCAGCACCGCCTTCGGGTGCACGCCGATCATGCGGTTGATGATGAACTCGAGCCGCGCGAGCCCGACGCCCTCGTTCGGCAGCCACTGGAAATCGAACGCGCGCTCCGGATTGCCGACGTTCATCATGATCTTGACCGGGATCGGCGGCATCTGTCCGAGGTTGATCTCGCGCACCTCGAAGTCGAGCCGGCCCGCGTACACGCGCCCGGTCTCGCCTTCGGCGCAGGAGACCGTGACCTCGGCGCCCGGCGCAATGGCCTCGGTCGCGTCGCCGCAGCCGACTACCGCGGGGATGCCGAGCTCGCGCGCGACGATCGCGGCGTGGCAGGTGCGCCCGCCCCGGTTGGTGACGATCGCCGCGGCGCGCTTCATGACGGGCTCCCAGTCGGGGTCGGTCATGTCCGCGACCAGCACTTCGCCCGGCCGCACCTGATCGAGCTCGGCGGTGGTCTGCACCACGCGTGCCGGACCCGCACCGATGCGTGCGCCGATCGCGCGCCCCTGCGCCAGCACCTGGCCGCTGCCCTTCAGCCGGAAGCGCTGCAGCGTGTCGTGCCGCGCCCGGCTCTTCACGGTTTCCGGACGCGCCTGCAGGATGTAGAGCTTGCCCGTTACCCCGTCCTTGCCCCACTCGATGTCCATCGGCCGGCCATAGTGCTCCTCGATCACGAGCGCCTGGCGCGCGAGGTCCTCGACCTCGGCGTCCGTGAGGCAGAACGCGAGCTGCTCGGCGCGCGGCACCGGCACGGTTTCGGTGGTGGCGCCGTCGCTGCGGGCGCTCGCGTAGATCATCTTGATCGCCTTCTCGCCGCGGGTGCGCCTGATGATCGCGGGCCGGCCGGCGCGCAGCGTCGCCTTGTGCACGTAGAACTCGTCGGGGTTCACCGCACCCTGGACCACGGTCTCGCCGAGGCCGTAGGAAGCGGTGATGAAGACCACGTCGCGGAATCCCGACTCGGTGTCGAGCGTGAACATCACGCCGCTCGCGCCGCGGTCGCTGCGGACCATCTGCTGGATCCCGGCGGAGAGCGCCACGCCCTCGTGCTCGAAGCCGTGGTGCGCGCGGTAGGCGATGGCACGATCGTTATAGAGCGAGGCGTACACGCGCCGCACTGCGGCGAGCACGGCCGGGAGTCCCTGCACGTTGAGGTAAGTCTCCTGCTGCCCGGCGAAGGACGCTTCCGGCAGGTCCTCGGCGGTGGCCGAGGAGCGCACCGCGACCGCGAAGTCCGCGCCGGCGCGGCGTTCGAGCGCGTGGTAGGCGTCGGCGATGGCGCGCTCGAGCGCGTCGGGCAGGGGCGCCGCCTCGATCCAGCCGCGAATTTCGCGGCCGGCCGCGGCGAGCGCCGCGACGTCCTCGACGTCGAGGCCGGCGAGGCGCGCGCGGATGCGCTCGGTCAGGCCGCCGGATTCGAGGAACGCGTGAAACGCCTCGGCCGTGGTGGCGAAGCCGCCCGGGACGCTCACTCCGGCGGCGCTCAGATGCTGGATCATTTCGCCGAGGGAGGCGTTCTTGCCGCCGACGCGGGCGACGTCCGCCATCCCCAACGCCTCGAAGCCCACGACCCAATCGTTCATGCTCTGTCTCCGCCCGAAAAGCGCGTTCGCTGCCGGCAGATTATCGCCGATTCGCCGGCGCAAGGAACCCGCGACGGCAGCGCCCGGGTCATATACCATCACGACGAATCCATTTCCCGGCGCGCTCATGGAACGCGACGTTTTCTTCGTCTCGGACCGCACCGGCATCACGGCCGAAACGCTCGGGCTCAGTCTGCTCACGCAGTTCAACGGCATTTCCTTCAAGAAGCACACCCGGCGGTTCGTCGATACGCTGGAGAAAGCCCGTGCGGTGGCGGAGGAGATCGGCCAGGCCGCGCAGGCGGGGGCATTGCCGCCGATCGTTTTCGCCACCCTCATCGATGAACAGATGCGAGCCGCGGTCGCGGCGGCCGACTGCGTGCTGTTCGACCTCGTGGATACGTTCATTCAGCCGCTCGAAGTCGCACTCGGGCAGAAGTCGAGCCACACGATCGGCCGTGCACGCAGCATCGTGGATCAGTCGAAGTACACCGTGCGCATGGACGCGGTGAACTTCGCGCTCATGACCGATGACGGGCTGCACACGCAGGATTACGGGCGGGCGGACGTCGTGATTCTCGGGGTCTCGCGTTCCGGCAAGACGCCGACCTGCCTTTATCTGGCATTGACGTTCGGGATCTACGCCGCCAACTATCCGCTCACCGAGGAAGACCTCACCGAGCCGCGGCTGCCGCCGGTGCTGGCGCCGCTGCGCTCGCGGCTGTTCGGTCTGACGATCGACCCGGAGCGGCTGCAACAAGTGCGGCGCGAGCGCAAGGTCGGCAGCGCCTACGCGTCGCTCAAGCAGTGTCAATACGAGACGGCGCAGGCCGAGGCGCTGTTCCGCGCGGAGAACATCCCCTATCTCGCGACGACGACGATGTCGGTCGAGGAGATCGCGACCACGGTGCTGCACCATATGAAGCTGCAGTGGCGGCTGTCCTGACGGGCAGGCCGCGGCGGGCCGGCGAGGCGGGGCGGCGATCGTACCCGGTGTTTCAGGGAACCGGGAAACAGGCGAGGTCTTCGGCGTACGCGACCGGGCCCCTGTAGCTCGAGGGTCCGCCGTTGCCGCGCATCTCTGTCGGAACGCCGCCCGCGACGATCAGGTGCTTCGCACGCGCGCGCTCGGCGAGGCGCGCGATTCCGGCGAGCGCCGCCGGGGTGTGCGCGCCGGCGACGACGACGTCGGCGTTCGCAGCGAAGCGCACCAGGCGGCCGCTCTCGCCAGCGCCAGGCGTATCGA
Source organism: Burkholderiales bacterium (assembly GCA_036381895.1). Lineage (GTDB taxonomy): Bacteria > Pseudomonadota > Gammaproteobacteria > Acidiferrobacterales > Sulfurifustaceae > JACQFZ01. The sequence continues at coordinate 77,846 of DASVBY010000002.1, forward strand.
TGAATACGATGCGGCGCCCGCGGGCGACGACGCGCCAGGCGAGCGCCGGCGCGCCCTCGCGCGCGAGCGCGGTCGCGCTCACGCGCAGGTCCGCGCTTCGATGTACTTCCCAGATTTCCGCTCTTTCGCGCCGCACGCCCACGCGCTCTGTCGGGGCGCGCGCGTCGTGGGGATCGAGCCGAAAGCCCTCGGCGGCGAGCGGATTCAGCACGATGCCGAGATGACGGTAGGCGCCGCGTGCGCCGTCGAGCAGTGCGCGAGTGTAGTTGACCGTCGACGGTGCGAGGCGGCCGCCGGGCGGACCGTAGACCGGCAGCGTCCGGCGGCGCTCCTCGCGCAGCGCCGCGGCGACGAGCGCGGGGAAGTCCAGCGTGTGGCCGGCATGCACGCGGGTGAAGAGTGCGACGTCGAGATCGGAGGCGCGCGCACCGCTTTGCGCGAAGCGCAGCGCCGCGCCGGGACCGAAGTCGACGAGCACCCGCGCCTTGCCGTCGACCCAGACGAGATGGCTGCTCGCCGCGCGCCCGCCCGCGAGCTCCGGTCCGCCGCTGCCGAGCACCTGCAGCTGTAGCCCGCCGGCGCCGCAGCTCGCCGGTGCGGGCTCCGTTGCGTGTGCGCGCACGCTCGCGGGCGCGAGCGCGAGCAGCGCGGCGAGGAGGAGAGAGCGCGCGCCGGTCAAGCGGGCTCCATGTGCTCGATGCGGTCGAGGCGCACCTGCGCGCGCCTGCCGGAGGGCAGCAGGCAATGCAGGAACTCCTCGCCCGCGCGGGTCTCGAGGTCGAGCGGCAGCACCGGCAGCGCGTAGCAGACGTTGCCGTCGCGCCAGCGCAGATTCAGCCGGCGGCGCCGGATGATCGCCAATTCGTACTCGGAGTAGAGCTCGCACGCGATCGGCCGGTAGCCCGATTCGCTTTCGTCAGTCCTGTTCACGCCGCAGTTCCAGGTCGAGCAGCGCCGCGTCCAGGCCCACCGTGATCCGGAAGACGATCGGCCGGCAGCATACCTGGCAGTCTTCGACGTACTCCTGGTTCCCGCCGCTCGCATCGATGGCGGTTTCGAAGGTTTCGCCGCAGTACGGACACCGGACGGCACTGAATTCGATCATAGCGTACGACGGCCGCGCTGCGCCTGCCGTCGCCTCGCAAGGTTCCGGAAGAAAATAATAGAAGGCGGCGCGGCCGGTGGATACGGGTATCGGGGGTGAATGTCGGTCCCGCTCGACGAGGAGGCGGGAGCAGTGCGCTCGCGCGCGAACGCAGCGGCTCCCTGCTGTCCCCGGGTGCCCCCGAGCGAGTCAAAGCACGATGCTTTCGCCGGCCGCGGGCAGCGCGACGCGCCCGCCGAGCCGCGCCTCGAGCCTGGACTGCAGGGCTGCCATCTTCTCCGGTTCGCCATGCACCAGGTAGATCCGCGGGGCCTTCTCGGTGAAGCCCGCGGCCCAGTCGATCAGCTGGGTCTGTCCGGCGTGTGCCGAAAAGCCGCCGAGCGTGTGCACCGCCGCGCGTACCGGCACTTCCTCGCCGAGGAGCCTGAGGGTCTTCGCCCCGTCCACGAGCGCGCGGCCCGGGGTGCCGCGCGCCTGGTAGCCGACGATCACGACGTGCGCCTGGGCGCGCCAGAGGTTCTGCTTGAGGTGGAAGCGCACGCGCCCGCCGTTGCACATGCCGCTGCCGGCGATGATGATGGCGCCTCCTGTGATCCGGTTGATGGCGGCCGACTCCTCGGGCGTGAGCGTATACTGCAGCGGCGGGAGCACGCGATGCCTGCCCCCGTGCGACAGCGTTCCCGGTACCCGCCCGTTCAGGAGCGGTTCGTACTTGCGGTATACCTCGGTCGCCGCGATCGCCATGGGGCTGTCGAGGAAGATCCGCTGCTGCGGCAGGCGCCCGGCCTCGTACAGCTCGCCGAGGAAGTAGAGGATCTCCTGCGTGCGTTCGACGGCGAACGCGGGAATGACGACGTTGCCGCCCTGTTCCGCGGCGGCCGCGAGGATTCCCGCGAACTCCTCGAGCGTGGCGGCGAGCGAGCGGTGGTCGCGGTCGCCGTACGTCGACTCGAGCAGCAGCACGTCCGCCGCGCGCAGCGTCGCGGGGCCGCGCTGCAGCAGGCTGTCGCGGTTGCCGAGGTCGCCCGAGAAAACGAGCGTGCGCCCGCCGAAATCAAGCTCGACGATCGCCGAGCCGATGATGTGGCCGGCATCGTGGAATCGGCCGGCGATGCCGGCGGCCACCTCGAAGCGCCGGCCGTAGTCGATGCCGCGGCACAGCGCGATCGTCCGCTCGACGTCGGATACCGTATAGAGCGGCGCCGCCTCGCGGGCGCCGTGGCGCTTTTCCCATTCGGCGTCGCGCGCCTGCAGGAACGCCGCATCCTTGAGCAGGATCTCCAGGAGATCGCGGGTCGGCGGCGTGACGTAGACCGGCCCGGCGTAGCCCGCGCGCACCAGCTTCGGGAGCAGCCCGGAGTGGTCGAGGTGCGCGTGCGACAGGACGACGGCATCGAGCGCGCGCGCATCGAACGGGAACGGCCGCTCGTTCAGCGCCTCCACCTCCGGCGGTCCCTGGAACAGACCGCACTCGAGCAGCACGCGGCGGCTGCCGGTGTCGAGCAGGTAGCAGGAGCCCGTGACCTGCCCGGCGGCGCCGTGGAACGTCAGGCTCGGCACGGGGCGCTCGTGCGGCGGTGCCGGACGCCTCGCCGCGCGGGCGGTCACCCGCCGCCCGCCGGGCACCGAAGCGGTCCGCCGGCCGTCATCGGATCGTGCGCACCCCGTCGTCCGTGCCGAGCAGGACGATGTCCGCGGGGCGGCGGGCGAAGACGCCGTTCGCCACGACGCCGGCGATCTGGTCGAGCGCGTTCTCGAGCTCGAGGGGGTCGAGGATTTCGAGGTTGTGGACGTCGAGGATCAG
>DASVBY010000003.1:0-75056 GCA_036381895.1 Burkholderiales bacterium
CTCACGCTTCAGCGCCTCCCGCGCCGGCGGTCACGCGCTCTCGGCCGCGACCGGCGTTACCTCGCGGTCGCCGTAATGGCCGCAAGCCGCGCAGATGTGGTGCGGGCGCTTCATCTCGCCGCAATTCGAGCATTCGACATAGCTCGAAGGCGGCAAGGCATGATGCGCCCGGCGCATGTTGCGGCGGGATTTCGATGTCTTCTTTTTCGGAACGGCCATGAAGAAAATCCTTAACGAGGCCCTGGAGCAAGCGCAGGTAACTACCCAAAAACAGGCGCTCTTGCAACCGCGTTGCGGAAGCCTCAGCGCTTGCGCGCCGGGCGCAAGCCGGAGAGCACGGCAAAGGGAGAATCGAGCGGCGGCTGCGGCGGCGCCTCCCCCGCCTGCGCCGGCGCGTCGGCGGCGCGCGGAAACGGATCGAGCGCCAGAGAGAGCTGCTGCGCCACCGCCTCGCCGATATCGACGATCATGCCGTCGAGCGGCTCGACCGTCTCGCTCTCGCCGTCGAGGAGCACCTCTTTCTGCGCATCGAGCGCGCCGTAGAGCAGCGAGAAGCGCTCCTCGATGTGCGCCGGAACCGGATCGAGGGTGACGACGCAAGCCTGCGTCAGCGCCGCCTCGAGCGTCGCCGAAAGGCGATAGAAGTCCCCGGCCACCGGCGTCAGCGTCGCTTTCGCCGTGAGCAGATCGAGGCCCAGCAAGTCGAAGCGGCGCGCCAGCGCGGCCCGCTCCTCGGCCGTGGCAGCGATCGCGTAATTCGATCCGCCAGGACCGAGCCGGGTCAGGTCCACGGGCCTACTGAATTCAACAGAATCTTTCATAATCTTAAGTTTCTGGAAGAAACTTCACCTTCCCTGAGAGGAACTCCTGCGCCGGCTGGATGGCGAGCGCGGCGGCCGTGCTGCGCATATAGCGGTCCATGGCCGCCACCGCCTCGGCGGGCGCGTCGACCGTGCCATAGAGATTGCGGCGCAGAGCTGCCTTCAGCGTATCGTCCTCTGCGCCGAGGCCCTCCTCATAGGCGACGATCCGGCCGTAGAACCCTTTGGCCATGGTTTTGACGCGGCGTCCGACGCCAAGATCCCCTGCCCCCATTTCGCGCAAGCTGCGATCGAGATCGGCGAACATCGTGTCGAACAGCTCTTGGGCCAAGTCGGCGGTCGCCGCGTGATCTGCCTTCAGCCGATTGAGAACAAGGAAGGCATGCAGGGCGATCAGCTCAAAGCGGCCGTCGAGCGTGTCGGGCACCGAGCAGGCGAGAAAGAAAGCCGGGTCGCGGGCGCGCGCGACGATTGCGCCATAGAGCGCGTGGGCAGCGGCACGGTGAGTGTTGCGGCGGAAGAGAGAGGCGAGCGGCATGATCTCCAAGGTTAGCGGATCGGCGGCGCTGCGACAGCGGAAAGATTGACAGGGGCTCCCGGCGATTGGCATGGTTGGCGCGATGCGCAAACCCTCATCGCTCGCGCCCTGGCGCGCCTGCCGGCTTCTCGTCCTCGCCGCCAGCCTCTCTTTGAGTGCCTGTGGCTTTCCGGTCGACGACCGGGGAAACCTGCCGAAAGCCGATCTCCTGTCGCAGATCAAGCCCGGCGTCACTGACAAGCAAACCGTCACGCGCCTCATTGGCTCGCCTTCGGCGGTCGCGTCCTTCGACGACAAGACCTGGTACTACATCAGCCGCGAGACCAAGCAGGTGGCGTTCTTGAAGCCGGAACTGCTCGACCAGCAAGTGGTGATCATCAAGTTCGACGACAAGGGCATCGTCAGCGAGGTCGACCATCGCGGACTCAAAGACGCGCAGTCGATGACCCCCAACCCAAAAGCCACTCCCGCTCAAGGCCGCGAATTCACCTTCCTCGAGCAGCTCATCGGGAATTTCGGAAAATTCAACAACACGCCCGCGGCCACGCCGGGCGGGCCCAATCCCGGCGGGAGCCCCTGAGCCGAAGGAGCTCCGCGCCGGCTTCGCTCAATGCGAGGCGGCGAGCATCGCCAAGAGCAGGATCGCCACGATATTGGTGATCTTGATCATCGGATTGACCGCGGGGCCTGCGGTGTCCTTGTAGGGATCGCCGACCGTGTCGCCGGTCACGGCCGCCTTGTGGGCCTCCGAGCCCTTGCCGCCGTGATGGCCCTCTTCAATGTATTTCTTCGCATTGTCCCAGGCGCCGCCGCCCGAGGTCATCGAGATCGCGACGAACAACCCCGTGACGATGGTGCCGAGGAGCATGGCGCCGAGCGCGGCAAAGCCTGCGGCCGGGCCCGCGATCGCCGCAATGACGAAATAGAGCACGATCGGCGCCAGCACGGGCAGAAGCGAGGGCGCGATCATCTCCTTGATCGCAGCCTTGGTCAGAAGGTCGACGGCGCGGCCGTAATCGGGCTTGCCCGTCCCTTCCATGATGCCCTTGATCTCCTTGAATTGGCGCCGCACCTCGATGACGACCGAGCCGGCCGCGCGGCCGACGGCGGTCATACCGAGCGCGCCGAAGAGATAAGGCAAGAGTCCGCCGATGAAGAGACCGATCACCACGAAGGGATTCTGCAGCGTGAAATCGACGGTGAGGCCGGAGAAGTAATGATGCAGATCTGCGGTGTAGGCGGCGAACAGGACCAGCGAGGCGAGTCCCGCCGAGCCGATCGCATAGCCCTTGGTCACGGCTTTCGTGGTATTGCCGACCGCGTCGAGCGCATCGGTGGTCTTGCGCACATCGCTCGGGAGATCGGCCATCTCGGCGATGCCGCCCGCATTGTCGGTCACCGGCCCATAGGCGTCGAGCGCGACGATCATGCCGGCGAGCGCCAGCATCGTCGTCGCCGCGACGGCGATGCCGAAGAGTCCTGCGAGCAGATAGGAAACGAGAATGCCGGCGCAGATCACCAACACGGGGAGCGCCGTCGCTTCCATCGAGATCGCGAGGCCCTGGATGACATTCGTGCCATGGCCGGTGGTAGAGCTTTGCGCGATTGTCCGCACCGGGCGATAGGCGGTCGAGGTGTAGTATTCGGTGATCCAGACCAAAAGACCGGTCACGAACAGGCCCGTCACCGAGCAGCCATAGATCGCACCGCCGCTCAGCGCGACGCCCGTCGTCATGGGAAGCGTCGCGTCAAAGCCGATCATCTTGCCAACGACCGCCGCGATCGCCAGGGCCGAGAGCACGCCCGCGGTGATGAGACCTTTATAGAGCGCGGCCATGATGTTGCCGCTCGATCCCAAGCGCACGAAATAGGTGCCGATCACCGAAGCAATAATGCACACGCCGCCGACGACGAGCGGAAAGAGCAGCATGGTGTCGCGCGCCGCGCCGGTGAAATAGTTCGCGGCGAGGAGCATGGTCGCGACCACCGTCACCGCATAGGTTTCGAACAGATCGGCGGCCATGCCGGCACAATCGCCGACATTGTCGCCGACATTGTCGGCGATCACGGCCGGGTTGCGCGGATCGTCCTCGGGGATGCCCGCCTCGACCTTGCCGACGAGATCGGCGCCGACATCGGCGCCTTTCGTGAAGATGCCGCCGCCGAGGCGCGCGAAGATCGAGATGAGCGAGCCGCCGAACGCGAGCCCGACCAGCCAGTGCACCAGCATGCCTTCCGCCGCATCGCTGTACATGGCCTTGAGGATCGCGTAGTAGCCGGCGACGCCGAGGAGCCCGAGGCCGACGACGAGGAGGCCGGTGATGGCGCCGGCGCGGAACGCGACCTGCAGCGCCGGGTTGAGGCCCTGCTTCGCCGCTTCCGTGGTGCGCACGTTCGCGCGCACCGAAATGTGCATGCCGATGTAGCCCGCGAGCGCCGAGCAGACCGCGCCGATCGCGAAGCCGACCGCGGTCTGCGGGTCGAGGCCGAAGAAGATCACCACGAACAGGATCACGCCGACGATCCCGATCGTGGTGTACTGGCGGTTCAGGTAGGCGGAGGCGCCTTCCTGGATCGCCGCGGCGATTTCGCGCATGCGCTCGCTGCCGGTGGGCTTTGCCAGCACCCACCGGATCGAGACCGCGCCATACACGATGGCAGCGGCCGCGCAGGCCAATGCAAACCACAAACTATTCGACATGCTTTTCTCCCCTGAGAGGTGATAGCGGGACGGGCCCGCGGTTTGTTGCCGGTTGCCGTTGCGTGGACGGCTATGGTCTAGCTCACACTTTGAATTCGGTTTTCAGCCGCTTCTTCACGGGCACGTTCTTCAGCCGCACGTATTGCGGCAGCCCGTTCTTGTACGGCGGATAGTCCTCGCCCTGTATCAAAGGGGCGAGATAGTTGCGGCACTTGGCCGTGATGCCGAAGCCGTCCTCCGTGATGTAGTCGCGCGGCATCTTTTTTTCCACGTTCGCGACGTCCCGCAGGTCGGCTACGCCGATCTTCCACTTGTACGGCCTGTTCGACTGGCGCACGATGGTCGGCATCACGCCGCCCTTGCCCTTGACCGCGAGCTCGACCGCGGCGCGGCCGACGGCGTAGGCCTGCTCGACGTCGACCTTCGAGGCGATGTGGCGCGCGGCGCGCTGCAGGTAGTCGGCGACCGCCCAGTGGTACTTATAGCCGAGCTTGTCCTTGACGAGCTGCGCCACGACCGGCCCGACGCCGCCGAGCTGTACGTGCCCGAACGCGTCGCGGGTTCCCGCCTCCGCGAGGAACTTGCCGTCGCGGTCGCGCACCCCTTCGGAAACGACGACCGTGCAGTAGCCGTACTTCTTAACGGATTCGTCCACCTTGGACAAGAACTTTTCCTCGTCGAAGGCGATCTCGGGGAAGAGAATCACGTGCGGAGGATCGCCCGGCTTCTCGCCCGCGAGGCCGCCCGCCGCGGCGATCCAGCCGGCGTGGCGCCCCATGGTCTCGAGCACGAACACCTTCGTCGAGGTGCGCGCCATCGACGCCACGTCGAGGCTCGCTTCGCGCACGGCCACGGCGATGTACTTGGCGACGCTGCCGAACCCCGGGCTGTTGTCGGTGACCGGGAGATCGTTATCGACCGTCTTCGGCACGTGCACCGCGATGAGCGGGTAGTCCATGGCTTGCGACAGCTGCGCGATCTTGAGGCATGTGTCGGCGCTGTCGCCGCCGCCGTTGTAGAAGAAGTAGCCGATGTCGTGCGCCTTGAACACCTCGATCAGGCGCTCGTACTGCGCGCGGCTCTCCTCGAGGCTCTTCAGCTTGTAGCGGCACGAGCCGAAGGCGCCGCCGGGGGTGTGGCGCAGCGCGCGGATCGCGGCCACCGGCTCCTTGCTCGTATCTATTAAGTCTTCCGTGAGCGCGCCGATGATGCCGTCGCGCCCGGCGTAGACTTTGCCGATCTTGCTCTTGTACCTGCGCGCGGTCTCGATCACGCCGCACGCCGAGGCGTTGATCACTGCAGTCACGCCGCCGGACTGCGCGTAGAAGGCGTTCTTCGGTTTGGGCATGGTTGGTGCATGATCCTTCGGTAGCTGTAGGGTCTTGGTCGTCGCCGCTCGCCTGCGGCGGGGACGCTGGTTCCGGATGCGGGGCCCCGCGTCGGGGTGCCAAGGTTACCCGAACATGCCAATAATCGTCACGAACCGGCGGCTATTTTCGCCGAAATTTCCCCTGCCATTGACGCGCAGAGGGCCAAATTGTAGGTTACGTTGCCCCTCAGAGGGGGTGGAAATGCCGTCGACGGCGAAACCCAAGGGAGACAGGCGAGAACAACATGAGAATCGTGCTACTGGGTGCACCAGGTTCGGGAAAAGGGACTCAGGCTAAGTTACTGTCAGAGAAGTACAAAATCCCTCAGGTGGCGACCGGGGATCTGCTGCGAGCGGCGGTTGCGGCGGGATCGGAGCTCGGTCGCAAGGCCAAAGCGGCTATGGACGCCGGTCAGCTCGTTTCGGACGAGATCGTGCTCGGTATCATCCAGGAGCGCCTGTCCCGGCCCGACGCCAAACCGGGCTTCGTGCTCGACGGCTTCCCGCGCAACATCCCGCAGGCTCAGGCGCTCGATGCCATGCTTGCGCGTCTCGGCCAGCCGCTGCAGCTCGCGCTCCTCGTCGACGTGGACCGCGAGGTGCTGACCAAGCGCATGACCGGACGGCGCACCTGCAGCCAGTGCGGCGCGATCTACAACGTGCATTTCTCGCCCCCCAAGACCTCGGGCAAGTGCGACAAGTGCGGCGGGACCCTGACACAGCGTTCGGACGACAACGAGGAGACGGTGCGCAATCGGCTCGCCGTGTACGAGGAGCAGACGGCCCCGCTGGTGTCTTACTACAAGGCGCAGGGCAAGTTGCGTACGGTGCGCGGGGTCGGTGCCATCAACGACATTTTCAAGAACATTTCTGACATCATCGAGGCGCAGATCCGCCCGCTCGCGAGCCTGATGAGCCAGACCGAAGCGGCGGCGAAGCCGAAGCCCGCGAAAGCGGCCGCGCCCGCGCCGACGGACGCCGGGCCGGCGCCGGCGGCGGAGCCGAAGCGCTCGAAGCCGAAGGTCACGCCGAAGAAGAAGGCCGCAGTAAAGAAGAAGGCGACGCCGAAGAAGAAGGCGGCGGTGAAGAAGAAAGCGGCGAAGAAAACGGCGAAGAAGGCAGTCAAGAAGGCCGCCCGGCCCAAGGCCAAGGTTAAGGCCAAAGCCAAAGCGAAGGCGAAGCCGAAGGCAGCGAAGAAGAAGAAATAGGATCGGGGCGTTTCGCGGCGCTAAGGGGGCTCGGAGGTACCGGGCCCCTTGTTCTTTGGGCACCCGTGGGTGCCCGGCGAGGAGGTACGATGAACAACGGGCGTTTTCCCAACACGCGAATGCGGCGCATGCGGCGCGACGAGTTCTCGCGGCGGCTCATGCGCGAACATCGCCTGCACGCCGATAACCTCATTCAGCCGGTCTTCGTGATCGAAGGCCAGAACCGCACCGAACCGGTTGCGTCGATGCCGGGCATCGAGCGCTTCACGATCGATCGCCTGCTCGGCTACGCCGACACCCTGCAAACGCTCGGCGTGCCCGCGATCGCGCTGTTCCCGCTGGTGCCGCAGGAGAAGAAGGACAACGCGGCGAAGGAGGCGTACAACCCGGACGGCCTCATCCCGCGCGCGGTGCGCGAGCTCAAGCGCCGGTTTCCGGCCCTCGGCGTCATCACCGACGCCGCGCTCGACCCCTATACCGTGCACGGTCAGGACGGCGTGATCGACGAGTCGGGTTACGTACTGAACGACGAGACGGTGCAGATCCTGGTCAAGCAGGCGCTCGCCTGCGCCGAGGCCGGCGTCGACGTGGTGGCGCCGTCCGACATGATGGACGGGCGTATCGGCGCGATCCGCCAGGCGCTCGAGCGCGAAGGCTATATCCACACCCGCATCCTCGCGTACTCGGCGAAATACGCGTCCGGCTTCTACGGGCCGTTTCGCGACGCGATCGGCTCGGCCGCGAACCTCGGGCGCGGCAACAAGTACAGCTACCAGATGGACCCGGCGAACTCCGACGAGGCGCTGCGCGAAGTGGCGCTCGACATCGAGGAGGGCGCGGACATGGTCATGGTGAAGCCGGCGCTGCCGTACCTCGACATCGTGCGCCGGGTCAAGGAGACGTTCGGGGTGCCCACGTTCGCCTACCAGGTGAGCGGCGAGTACGCGATGCTCATGGCCGCGGCACGGAACGGCTGGCTCGACGAGCGCACCGTGGTGATGGAGTCGCTGGTCGCGATCCGGCGCGCCGGCGCCGACGCCATCCTCACCTATTTCGCCGCGCGCGCGGCGCGCTGGCTGAAGGAGGACGCCTGAGCGCGCGTTAGCCGAGCCACGCGCGCACGACCTGCCCGAGCAGGCGGTCCAGCAGCAGCGTGAACGCTCCGGCGACCGCGAGGCCGACACAAGCGCCGACCATCCAGCGGCGGTGAGCGCGCGTCCGCGCACGACGAATGTGCCAGAGGCCCATGCTCACGGCGACGAGCGCCCGGGCCGACAGCAGGTGGATCCAGGAGAACCCGCCGTCCATCCGAATCCAGAAGGAGCCGGCCGCGGTCACGAACATCGCGCCGACCCAGAGGCGGCCGAGCAGACGGTGCGCCGCGGTGCCCTTGCGGCGCGAAAGAACGATCGCGCCGAGCCCGAGCGCGGCCGATGCGGCGAGCAGATGAAGCGCGATCGCAGGCGTGAGGGCGTGGCTCACGGCTCGCTTCTCCCGATCCCGCGTTGCCGGCGTGCCCGATCCCGGGGAGCGACGTGAACTACCGCCACGGCTATCACGCCGGCAATTTCGCCGATGTCTTCAAGCACCTGTTGCTGGTGCGGCTGCTGCGGGCGCTGCAGCGAAAGGACAAGGCGTTCGCGTATATCGAGACGCATGCCGGCGGCGGACGCTACGATCTCGCGGCGGAGGCCGCGCGCGGCGCGCACGAGCACCGTGAGGGCATCGGGCGGCTGTGGGGCGCGCCGCCTGAGGCCGACGAAGACTTCGAGGCGTTCTTCGCCGCGCTGCGTGCGATAAGCCGCGGGCGGACGCTGCGCCAATACCCGGGCTCCCCGCGCATCGCCCGCTTTCTGCTGCGGCCGCAGGACCGCATGCGCGTCTGCGAGGCGCTCCCCGAGGAATGCGCGCGGCTGCGCGCGGAGTTCGCGGGCGACGCGCAGGTGACCGTGCGCTGCGGCGACGGCTATGCCGCGCTCACCGCCTGGGTTCCGCCGCCGGAGCGGCGTGGACTGGTGCTGATCGATCCGCCCTACGAACGCCCCGACGAGTGGGAACGGGCGCGGGATGCGCTCCTCGCGGCCGCGAGCCGCTGGCCCCAGGGCATCTACGCCGTCTGGTATCCGCTCAAGGCCGGTGCGCCCGTCGCGCGCTTCCGGCAAGCGCTCGTGCGCTCGGGCCTGCGGAAACTCCTGTGCGTCGAAATGCACGTCTGGCCGCCCGACACGCCGTTCCGGCTGAACGGCTGCGGGATGCTCCTGCACAACCCGCCATGGCGCTTCGACACCGGGCTCGAGGCGCGGCTCGCGGGGCTGGCCGAACGGCTGCGCCAGGGCCCGCAGGCCGGCGCCCGCGTCGAGTGGCTGGTTCCGGAGTGACGGCTCCGGTGCGCGGCGATTCCCGCGTGCGCCGGCCGGTCGAAGGCGCCGGGTTGCGGGCACGCTCGCAGGCGGCTTGCCCCGCCCGGCCCGCGAAGACGATCGCGGCGACGGCACCTCGGCGCGGAAGCACCTGGGACGCCGCTCAGGGGGCGCCAGTGCCGAGCACGCCGATCCCGCGCGCCATGAGCGCTGCGCACAGCGGAATCGCGGCGATGAGCAGGAGCTGCAGTCCGATCAATCGGCGCGTAGCAGCGATCTCGCCGGCGGCCGGAAGCGCGTCCGGATTCCTCTTGCGCGCGCGGTTCCAGCGCAGGTAGCGTAGCGTCGGCACGATCGAGAGCAGGCCGGCTGCGGCGAACAGCCCGAGCTTCGTGTAGTAGAACGGGTTCGCGGTATAGAAGCCGGCCCCTTTCCCGCCGAGATATACGCGCGCGAAGCCGGCGGCGAGCAGCACGGCAGCTGCGACTCCGTACGTGAGATCGATTCGGAACAGCCGCGCGACGTGAGGCGCGGCCAGGCCGGGTCGCACCAGCGCCCATTCGGCGACCAGCACGGCGACCACCGTGAAGGCGGCGAGATGGTGCAGGTAAGCAAGGGCGGCATCGAGCATCATGACGCAATTCTCCGTGGGCTCAATTGCGGGATTCGGTGCGGCTGCGCCCTCATCTCCCGGCGATACTCGCTGAGGCGGGCGCCAGTGCCGGCACCTCGCGTTGCTTCAGGGTGCGGAAAGCCTCCTGCAAGGCTTCCTCCGGTGGGCGCGGATCGAAGCCGAGTTCCGTCTGCGCCTTGGTGATGTCGTAGAGCTGGCGCACGCCATGGAACAGCCGCACCTGGCTGACGAGCAGCGACGGCGCTCTCTTCGTCAGCTGCGCCCACCTTTCCTGCATCCACGCGACACTCAGCAGCAGTGCCCGCGGCGCCCGCCGCGGCACCCGATGACCGGGGTCGACCGCATTGAGCGCAGCGACCAGGTCGGCCATCGACGACGAGCGCCGGTTCGCCAGGATGTAGCGCTCGCCCGGACGTCCCCGCACGGCCGCCTCGATCATGGCATTCGCCACGTCGCGCACATCGACGAAGTTGAAGTGGAAGTCGGGGTCGAAGGGAAGCGCACGGCGCTGCAGTGCGTCCAGGAAGGCCATGGTGTCGGTCAGGCGCGCCGCGTGGGGTCCGACGATGGCCGACGGCAGCACGACCACCAGCGGCAGCCGGCGTTCGGCGGCCACCTCCCAGGCCACGCGCTCGGACTCGATCTTCGACCGGTAGTAGGCGTTGTGCTGCTCGTCGTTCCAGTGGGTTTCGTCGAGCGCCGTGCCGTCGTGTCCGACCGCGGCGACCGAGCCGACGTAGACGACGCGCTTCACCCCCGCGTCGGCAGCGGCATGCAGCGTACGGCGCGTTCCCTCGACGTTGGACCGCACGATCTCGCGCTCGGGGTCGGGCGCCCAGTGCCTGAACACGGCAGCGACCTGGAACAACACGTCCACCCCTTGCAGCGCGCGTCGCAATGCGTCGGCATCGTCCAGGGGCGCGAGCACCCGCTCGCATGCCAGCCCCCTGAACGGGCGGTCCTCGTTCAGCCGACGCACGCCGGCGCGCACGCGCATCCCGCGCTGCAGCAGCGCCCGCACGACGTTGTTACCCAGGTGGCCGTTGGCCCCCGTGACCAGGCTCAGTCCGTTCATGTCGTCCTCGCGTTCGCACGCCGCGCCGTTCCGGCTCCCGTGCCCCAGGCGGCAGCGACCGTTGCGGCTCGACGTGCCCGCAGCCATAGGATCCGCCCCGCGCAAGCGATTGATGGTGATCCGCGCCGATGGCGATGGAGACAGCGTACGTGGCAAACTTGACAATGTCAAGATCGAGTCCGCCTTATGAAACGACGTAACCGACGAGTCCCGAAGAAGCCGGCGCGCCGCGCGCGCGCCGGCGAGACCTACCATCACGGGGCGCTGCGCGAGGCGCTCCTGGCGGCGGCCGAGGAGCTGCTGCTCGAGCAGGGGGTGGAGCACTTCACGCTGCGCGAATGCGCGCGCCGCGCCGGCGTCTCGCACGCCGCGCCGGCGCATCACTTCGGCGACGCGCGCGGCCTGCTCACCGCGTTTGCCGCGATCGGGTTCGAGCGCATGGTGGCGCTGATGCGGCGCTACCGCGCGCAGGCCCCTTCGGACGCTGCCGCGCAGCTGCGGGCGGTCGGGCAGGCCTACCTCGATTTCGCGGTCGCGAACCGCGCCCACTTTCAGCTCATGTTCCGCAGCGATCGCCTCGACCGGGAGAACCCCGAGCTGAAGGCGGCCGGTCAGGCCGCGTTCGAAGAGCTGCGTCAGGCGATGGCGGCGTTCCTGCGCGAGCACGGACCGGCGGATGCGGATCTCTCGCCGCGGCTGCTGCTCGCGTGGTCCGTCGTGCACGGCTTCGCGACGCTGCTGCTCGAGAGCCAGCTCGACGCCTTTCGGGCGAAGCGCAGCATGGCCGCCTATGCGCGTACGGCAGGCGCGGACATGCTCGGACTGCTCGCTGCGGGATTGATGACGGCCGCGCCGCCGGAATGAAGGCGGCCGATCTGCGGCAGCGTCAGGCCTGCGCGGCGCGCGGGAGCGCCCCGCGCTCGCTCAGCGCGCGCAGTGACGCAATGAGCGCCACGCCCGCGGTCTCGATGCGCAGTATGCTGTCGCCCAGCCGCACCAGCGTCGCGCCGTGCGCGCGCAGCCGCTCCACTTCGCTCTCGATGAGGCCGCCTTCCGGTCCGACGAACAGCGCGTAGCGGCCGGTGCGCTCGACGTCCAGCGTACCGAGCGGCGCGGCATCGCCGCCGGGGTGGGCGAGCACCAGCCGTGCGCCGTCGGCACGCGCGCCCGCAATCGCCTCCTCGAGCCCGACCGGCGGCGACAGCTCCGGCACATACGCGCGCCGGCTCTGCTTGCACGCCTCGATGCAGATCCTGAACCAGCGCTCGGGCGCGCGGTCGCCTGCTTCGACCACACTGCGCTGCCAGCGCACCGGAACGAACCGCGCGACGCCGAGCTGAGTCGCCATGTCGAGCAGCACCGCCTGACGGTCGCCCTTGGGGATCGCGCTGTAGAGGTCGATGCGCGGAGCGGGGGGCGGCGCGCGTTCGCGCCGCGCGATCTCGACGCGCACTTCGGCGCGGCCGAGGGCGGCGATGTGCCCGCGGGCGATGGTCCCGCGGCCGTCGAAGAGCGCTATCGCGTCGCCCGGCCGCAGGCGCTGCACGGACACGTGATGCGCTTGCGGTCCGGCGAGCACGACGTCGCCGTCGGCCGCCGCCGCGGGATGATAGAAGAGCGGTTCGGGGGTCGGGGCCATGTCAGCGGCGCGCGCGATACAGATCGTAGCGCACGAGCTTCCCCGCATAGGTGGCGATGCAACCGGGAGCGAGCGGCGGCGCGTCGAGCGGCCGCTTCACGACCACGCGCTCGCGCGCGCAGGCGCGCGCCACTTCGAGCAGCTCGAGCTCGTTCTGCTCCGGCCCGGCGAGCAGCCGCAGCAGGCGCATCTCCTTTCGCGTCGCCGCGGATTTCTTGCGCTTCGGCGGGAACAGCGGGTCGAGGTAGATCGTGTCCGCGGCTGCGAACGCGGGAATCAGCTCGCGCGCATCGCCGGTGTGCCACTGCGGGTTGTCGTAGGGGAGCCGCCCGGCCGCGCGCGCCCGCGCCAGGCCGTCGCGCGCGAGCGCCGAGGCCATCGGATTGCGCTCGATCGCCACGACCCGATGGCCGAGCATGACCGCGTGCACGGCATCGCGGCCGAGGCCCGCGGTGGCATCGATCACACGCCGTCCGCCGGGGCCCAGAGCGCGGCGAAACGGGTCGCGTCCGCTGCCGGCGCGGAAGCGCTGCAGCTCCGCCGCCGTGTAATCGACGCGCAGCCGCGCACCGCTCGCCGCGTCGCGCAGCTCGAGGCCGTCAGCGGTTTGCACGAGCGCAAGCACCGCATCGCTCCACCCCGCCTCGCGGAACGGGAGTGCGAGCGCCGCGGCAAGCGCCATGGCCGCCGCGCGCGTCGCGGGCGAGTCGCAGGTCACGACGGCCGATTCGGCGGCGGGCGCTGCGGGGGCTTGCGTGGCGAGGCGCGTCATGCACCCGAGCATAACACCGGGCGGCCGCGCGAGGACGTACAAGAAGTGGATCAGGGAAACGGCGAGGGAACGGTCGGATCGATGCCGCGCGCGTCCGCTTCGGGGTGACGGCGAACGAGCCGCGATATCTCCTCGATGCGATCGCGCGGCACATCTACGATCAGGAGCACTTTGCCGCCCTCGATCTCTTCGCCGAATGCCTCGAGGTGCGTATTCGGCGTGCTCGAGCCGATGATGCCCGCGACCCAGACGCCCATGGTCGCCCCGAGCAGGGCCATGATCAGCACGATGCCGAGGCTCATTGCGAGCCCCGTTGGCGGAAATAGCAGAATCAAGCCGCCCGCCACGGCCCCGGTGACCGCGCCCGCGAGCAGACCGAGCCCGGCGCCGTGCACCGCGTCGCTCTTCTGCAGCACCGTCGCTTCCGGAAGATCCCGAAGCGGCGTGCCTTCCTTGGCGAGCACGTGGATGTGCTTTGCGTCGATGCGCGCGAGCAGCAGCTCCTTGTACACAGTGCGAGCGCGTTTCACGTCCGGAAGCAGGAAGTACATGCGTCGGCGCATCGGCAATCCTTGCGTTCGCCTGGGGTCAAGGTTCGACTATATCGGCCGGTTGAAGTTCGGCGCGCCTGCGGCGCCGCCGCTTTTCCTGTCGTCGGCGAACGACGCGGGCATTCCCGCATTTCCCGAACCGTTCAAAGAGCGCCTGGGTCGAAAGTTGCCGGAGGAGGTCAATCGTTACTCTGCGTTCAATCGTTACTCTGCGTTCGACACAAGGAGGTCGTTACATGAAGGTTCGCCACATCGTGATCGCCAGCGCCATGTCGTGCTCGCTCGGCTCGCTGGCTTGGGGGCAGGGCGCTCAGGAGCAGACACCGCCGCCGCCGTCGCAGCAGGGCCAGAGCATGCAGCAGAGCGAACAAGGCCAGGGCATGCCGTCGAGCCAGAACCAGGAGGTCGTGCGCCAGGTGCAGCAGTCGTTGAACGATCAGGGCTTCAACGCCGGGCCGGTCGACGGCAAGTGGGGCCCGAAGACGCAATCGGCCGTCAAGAACTTCCAGCAGGCGAAGGGCCTTCAACCGACGGGCCAGCTCGATCAGGAAACGCTCGCCGAGCTGGACATCGAAGGGCAGGGCGGGGTGATCCGCGGCGAAGCGGGCCAGCCCGGAGCCGGCACCGCCGCCGGCGCCGCGGAGAAACCCGGACAGGGGCAGCAGCCCGGCGGGCAGCAGGAAGAAGAGCCGCCGGGACAGACGCGCTGAAGCGCCGGCGTCGGCCGACAGGAATGGCGGGGCAATGCTCCGCCATTTTTTTTGCTGCGCGAGTGACCGCACGGTTCACGGGGGAGTCGCTACGCCGCGCTACGACGCGGGGTAGACTAGCTATCCGTCTCGATGACGGCTGCACGCTCGCTTCGTGCTCAACAACGGCGACAGAGGGAGATGTGCCATGACTGTTCGGAGGCGCCGTCTCGGCACAGCCGCAGCGTCGCTGCTCGCAATCGGCGGTATTTGCGTCGCCGCCGAAACCGAGCCGGCCCCGGGCGAGGCGGCTGCGCCGGCCCCGGTGCGGCTGCCGCCGATCGTCATCACGCCGACCCGCGAGGCGCAATCGAGCTTCGACGTCCCGGCGTCGGTCGACGTGCTCGAGCGCGCGCAGATCCAGACCGCACAGCCGCAGGTGAACCTGTCGGAAACGCTGGTGCGCGTCCCGGGCATCGTCGCCCAGAACCGTCAGAACTACGCGCAGGATCTGCAGATCTCTTCGCGCGGTTTCGGCGCGCGTTCGACGTTCGGCGTGCGCGGCGTGCGGCTCTTCGTCGACGGCATTCCGCTCACGAGCCCCGACGGCCAGGGACAGGCGGCAACCGCGGACCTGGGCACGGCGCAGCGCATCGAAGTCCTGCGCGGCCCCTTTTCCGCGCTCTACGGCAATTCGTCGGGCGGCGTCATCGCCGTGTTCACCGAGGATCCGCCCCTCGACCCCACGTTCGAGACGGACGTCGGCGGCGGCAGCTACGACACCAGCAAGTTCGGCTTCGCGTTCGGGGATACCGTCGGGCCCTTCGGCTTCCTCGGCCACGTCTCGCGCTTCGCGACCGACGGCTACCGCGACCACAGCGCCGCGCGCCGCGATCAGTACAACAGCAAGTTCACCTACGATCTCGGCGACGGTGCCTCGCTCACGTTCGTGGCGACGGGGCTGCATCAGCCGGACACCCAGGATCCGATGGGCTTGACGCGTGCGGGAGCGGCGGCCGATCCCAGGGCCGCGGCGCCGAACGCAGCGATCTTCAATACCCGCAAGAGCGTCCGGCACGATCAACAGGGGCTGATCTACGAGAACCGCCTGGGCGAGCGCGCCTCTTTGCGCCTCCTCGGTTACGTCGGCGACCGCCGGGTACTCCAGTTTCTGGGCTTCGCGGGCGATGCTCCGCTGAGCTCGGGCGGCGTGGTCGACCTCGACCGCGAGTTCGGCGGCGTCGATGCGCGCATCACCTATCGCGGGCGCCTGCGCGACGATCCGCTCACCCTGACCGCCGGCGTTGCGTACGACAACCAGGAGGAGCGCCGCCGCGGCTTCATCAACGACAACGGCGTCGCGGGCGAGCTGCGGCGCGACGAGGACGACCGCGTCTACAACGTCGACGAGTACGTTCAAGCCGAGTGGCTGTTCGCGCCCCGCTGGCGCGGCATCCTCGGCGTGCGCCACAGCCGGGTGCGGTTCACGTCGGACGATCATTTCGTCGACCCGCAGAATCCTGACGACAGCGGGTCGATTACCTTCCGTTCGACGAATCCGGTCGCCGGCGTGATCTATCAAGTGCGCCCGAACGTGAACGTCTACGCCAATGCGGGCCGGGGCTTCGAGACGCCGACGTTCGCAGAGCTCGCCTATCGCCCGGATCAATCGCCGGGGCTGAACTTCGCCCTGCAGCCGAGCAAGAGCAACAACTACGAGGTAGGCCTCAAGTCGTTCGTGGATCGAGACACCTGGCTCAATCTCGCGCTCTTCTACATCGATACGGAGAACGAAATCGTCGTCGCGAACAACGTAGGCGGCCGCACCACGTTCCAGAACGCCGGACGCACCGAGCGCTGGGGCGCCGAAGTGACGCTGGCGACGGCCCTCCCGGCCGGCTTCAGTGCGTACGCGGCGCTCGCCTATGTCGATGCGGAGTACGCGGAGCCGTTCGAAACCTGCGTCGGACAGCCAGTGTGTACTCCCACGATCGTCCCCGCCGGCAACAAGATTCCGGGCGTTCCGCGGACGACCGTCTACGGCGAGCTGATGTGGCGTTACCCGCGTCACGGATTCCATACCGCGATCGAGGCGCGCTGGAGCGATCGCATCTTCGTCAACGATCTCAACTCCGAAGCCGCCGACCGCTATACCGTCGTCAACTGGCGCGCCGGCTTCGCGCAGGAACTGGGGCGGCTCGCGCTCGCGGAGTTCGTGCGCATCGACAATCTGTTCGATCGCCGGTACATCGGATCCGTGATCGTGAACGCGAACAACGGGCGATTTTACGAGCCGGCTCCCGAACGCAATTACTTCGTCGGCCTGCAGGCGAGCTACCGCTTTTGAGGCGCCGGGTGCGGATCGTTGCCTGCAGAAGTCCCAATGGCACGGGCTTTCGGGGCCGAGTAGAGTCGAATTCCGCCGCTCGTCCGAGGAGCGGCGAGCGGTCAGGATCGCGGGCCGTCTTTGCGGCATTCAGATAGTGCCCGGCGGAAGCGCGGCCGTGTACCGGTCGCGGCTGTCCGATGGCGGCGACGCGAGCGACGGGCCGGCGGCGACAACCCGTCGCGCCGCGGCAATGCGTCGATACGCACCGGCGTCCGTATGACGGCGGCGCAACTGCAGGAGACACAGCCATGACCGAGTTTACGGTGAACGGGGCGACGGTTCGCATCGATGCGGCGCCCGACACTCCGCTCTTGTGGGTGCTGCGCGACCAACTCGACCTCACCGGCACCAAGTTCGGCTGCGGCATCGCGCAGTGCGGCGCTTGCACGGTACACGTCGACGGTGCGGCCACCCGCGCCTGCATCACGCCGCTTTCGGCGGTGGCCGGCAAGGCGGTGCGCACCATCGAGGCGATCGGAAGCACCGCCGTCGGCAAGGCGCTGCAGCAGGCGTGGAGCGAGATCGACGTGCCCCAGTGCGGCTACTGCCAGTCGGGACAGATCATGAGCGCCGCGGCCCTGCTCGAGCGGACGAAGCAGCCGTCGGACGCCGACATCGACCAGGCGATGTCCGGCAACATCTGCCGCTGCGGTACCTACAACCGGATCCGGGCGGCCATCCGCCGCGCGGCCGGCATCAAGAGAGGCTAAGCATGGGATCGGCAAAGGACATCGATGAAAGCCGGCGCACGTTCTTGAAGGTTGCGGCGGTCGCGGGCGGTGGGTTCGCGATCGGCGTCATGCTGCCCGGCGCGGCGCGCTTCGTGGGCGCCGCGCCTGCCGCCCGGCCGTTCGAGCCGAACGCGTGGATTCGGATCACCCCCGACAACGTCGTCACTCTGATCGCCGACAAGTCCGAAATGGGGCAGGGCGTGTATACGGCGATCCCGATGCTGATCGCCGAGGAGCTCGACGTCGACTGGCCGCGGGTGCGCATCGAGCAGGCGGTCGCTTCGCCGGTCTACGCGAATCCCTTCCTCGGTGCGCAGGCGACGGGCGGCTCGACCTCCGTTCGATCCGCGTACGAGCCGCTGCGCCGGGCGGGCGCCGCCGCGCGGGCGATGCTGATTGCCGCGGCGGCGGACACCTGGAAGGCCGAAGCGGCCGCGCTGCGAACGGAGAACGGAACCGTCCTGGGCCCGGAGGGCCGCCGGGCGACGTACGGCGAGCTCGCGGCCAAGGCGGCGACGCTGCCGGTGCCGAAGGACGTCGCGCTCAAGGACCCGAGCCGCTTCAAACTGCTCGGCAAGCCGACCCGGCGGCGGGACACGGCGGCGAAGAGCGACGGCAGCGCGCAGTTCGGCATCGACGTCAAAGTGCCGGGCATACTGACCGCGGTCGTCGCGCGCGCGCCGGTAGTCGGCGCGACCGTCGAGAGCTTCGATGCCGCGAAGGCGCTCGCCGTGCCGGGCGTAAAGCACGTGCTGCCGGTACAAAACGGCGTCGCCGCTGGAGTGGCGGTCATCGCGGACAGCTTCTGGGCCGCGAAGAAGGGGCGCGACGCGCTCGCGATCCGCTGGAAGGGCGGGAACGAGGCGCTGTCGACGGAATCGATGCAGAAGGACATGCGTGCGCTCGCGGCTTCGCGCCAGGGCGCGCTCACCGCCCGCAGGGAAGGCGATGTCGCCGCCGCGACGCCGGCCAGCACGGTCGAAGCGGTGTACGAGGTGCCGTACCTCGCGCACGCGACCATGGAGCCGATGAACTGCGTCGCCTGGATGAAGCCGGAGGGGGTCGAGATCTGGGCGCCGACGCAGGCGCCCGGCGTGAATCAGTTCGTCGTCGCGCGGATGCGCAACCTCGAGCCGGAGCGGATCAAGGTGCACACCACCTTTCTCGGCGGCGGCTTCGGGCGGCGCTTCGCGCAGGACTTCATCCTCGAAGCGGTGCAGCTTTCCGCGGCCGCCGGCGCGCCGGTCAAGGTCGTGTACACGCGCGAGGACGACATGCGCGCGTACCACTATCGGCCGATGTCGTTGTGCCGCTTCACCGGCGGCCTCGACGCCAACGGCAATCCGGTGGCGCTCGCGGCCACCGTCGTGTGCGAATCGCTTGCGGTCGGTACCGGCGCGGAAGCCGCGCTGATCCGCAAGGACGGCGTCGACGCGACCTCGGTCGAGGGTCTCGAGAACCTGCCGTACGCGATCCCGAACACCGCCGTCGAATGGATCAGGTACTCGCCGGGCGTGCGCACGTGGTTCTGGCGCTCGGTCGGCAACTCCCAGAACGCTTTTTTCACCGAATCCTTCATCGACGAGCTGGCGCACGCGGCGGGCAAGGACCCGTTCGAGTTCCGCCGCGCGCTCCTCGCGAAGCATGCGCGGCACAAGAAGGTGCTCGAGCTCGCGGCCGAGAAAGCCGGCTGGGGCGCGACACTCCCCGCGGGCCGCGCGCGCGGCATCGCGGTCGCCGAGTCGTTCGGAAGCTTCGTCGCGCAGGTGGCCGAAGTATCGCTCGAGAACGGGAGGCCGCGCGTGCACCGGGTGGTATGCGCCGCCGATGTCGGAACGACGGTGAATCCGGACACGATCGCGGCGCAGATGGAGAGCGGCATCGTGTACGGGCTTTCCGCAGCGCTGTACGGACGCATTACGTTCCAGAACGGACGCGTCGAGCAGTCCAACTTCCACGACTACCCGGTGCTGCGGATGAACGCGATGCCCGCGGTCGAGGTGCACCTGGTGCCGAGCACGGAGGGCCCCGGCGGCGTCGGCGAGCCGGGCACGCCGCCGATCGCGCCCGCGGTGTGCAACGCGCTCTTCGCGCTCACCGGAAAGCGCATGCGCCGGCTTCCGATCGAGATCTAGCCGCCGCGTCCCCGCCGGGCCCGCCCTCCCGCTGCCGCGGGAGGGCGCTCGTTCGCAAATCGCGGCTGTCATCGGGCGCTGCCGTCGCGCGCGGCGCGCGGGCCGATGCGATCCCGCGGTTGCGGCGCGGGCGGGCGCCGGTAGAATGGCGGCCACCATCACAACCGGGAAGCGTCCGCACGCGAACGAGGCTGCACCATGAAGAACATCGGCAAGACCTTCTGGACGAGCATCGCGGCCGCGGTGCTGCTGCTTGGGCTCATCGGGCCGGCGGCGGCGCAAGCGCCGATCACCCTCAAGATCAGCCACTACCTGCCGCCGGCGCACGGCTTTCAAACGGATTTCCTCGGGCCCTGGGCCAAGGAGCTCGAGCAGCGCACCGGGGGCCGGGTGAAGACCGAGATTTACGGGGTCAACACCGCCTACGGCGACGCCGCCCGGCAGGCGGATCAGGTGCGGGCGGGTGTCGTCGATATCGCGCTCGGCCTGCGCGGCATTCCGCGCGGGCGCTTCCCGGCGAGCTCGATCATCGAGCTGCCGTTCCTGGTCGAGGACGCGCGCGACGGCTCGCGTGTGCTGTGGCAGCTCTACAAGGAAGGCGCGCTGGGGGATGAATACGACGACTTCAAGGTGCTCGCGCTGTTCACGCATCACGGCGGCCTGTTCCATACCAAGGATCGCCCGATCCGCCGCCTCGAGGACCTGCGCGGACTGCGCATGCGCACGCCGAGCCCGGCGATTTCCGCGATGCTCGAGTATCTCGGCGCCTCGCCGGTCGGCATGCCGCCCGCGCAGATCTACGAGAGCCTGCAGCGCGGCGTGCTCGATGGGCTCGTCACGACCTGGGATCTCGTCGGCGCGATCAAGCTGAACGAGCAGGTGAAGTACCACACCGACGCCGACGCCTACACGGCGGCGTTCTACGTCGTCATGAACAAGCGCAAGTACGAGAGCCTGCCCGCCGACGTGCGCCAGGTGATCGACGACATGTCCGGCGACAACCTGGTCGCGAAGTTCGGTCCGTGGTGGGACAAGTGGGAGGCGCGCGGCTTCGAGGACGCCAAGCGGCGCGGCCAGGACGTGATCGCGATCGACGCCGCGACGCGTGCGCAGTGGAAGAAGCAGCTGCAGCCGATGATCGACAAGTATCTCGAGAGCCTGAAGGCCGAGGGCGTCAAGGACCCGCAGGCGCTCTACCGCCGCGCGCAGGAGCTGCTCCGGCAGTAGCACCGCAGCGGCGTACCAGCGGCCGATGCCAGGCCCCGAAGCGCAAGCGGCGCGCCGCGCGGGCGCGCTCGAGCGGGTGCTGCGCGCGATCGAGCGCACGACCCGGATCCTCGCGCTCGTCGGCACCGCCTCGCTCGTGATCGCCGTCGGGCTCGTGGCCGCCGACATCGTCTGGCGGCGCCTGCTCGGCGGCGCGATCGTCGGCGTCATCGACCTCACGCAGCTTTGCGTCATGGCGGCGGCCTTCTGGTCGATCCCCTACGCCTTCACCGCGCACGCGCACGTCACCGTGGACCTCCTGTCGGAGCGCCTCGGCCGCGGCGCGCGGCTCTGGCTCGATGCGCTCGGCGCCGCGCTCAGCATCGCGCTGATGGCGGCAGTGCTCTACCTTTCCTCGCAGCGCGCCCTGGAGCAGTGGGGGTACGGCGACGTGTCGCAGGACCTCGGCATCCCGATGATCTGGTACTGGGCGTTCCTGCTCTCGGGCACCGCGCTCGCGGGGGTGGCGGCCGCGGCCGCATTCCTGCGCGACGCGCTCGAGTACCGGCGCGCGCATCGCACCGCATGAGCGGCGCGCTCCTCGGACTGCTCGGGTTCGCGGCCGTGCTCGTGCTCGCCGCGCTGCGGGTGCCGGTTGCGGTCGCCATGGGCGCGGTCGGCGCCGTCGGATCGGTGGCGCTGCTCGGCTGGCAGTCCGCCGCGTACCTGATGTCGTCGCTCCCGTTCCAGGCGGTCTTTCCGTACAGCCTCTCGGTCGTCCCGCTGTTCATTTTCATGGGCGTGTTCGCGACGCACTCGGGGCTGTCGCGCAGCCTCTACAACGGCGTGCACGCGCTGCTCGGCCACCGCCGCGGCGGCATCGCGATGGCGACCGTCGGCGCGTGCGCGGTGTTCGGTGCCATCTGCGGTTCGTCGCTCGCGACCTGCGCCACCATCGGCAAGGTGGCGCTGCCCGAGATGCAGCGCCGCGGCTACTCGCCGCGCTTCGCGGGCGCGGCCGTGGCCGCGGGCGGGACGCTCGGCGTGATGATTCCGCCGTCGATCATCCTCGTGCTCTATGCACTGCTCACGGAGCAGTCGATCGGCGCGCTCTTCGCGGCGGCGCTCGTTCCGGGGATGATCGCGACGCTGCTCTATCTCGCCGCGATCGTGGTGCAGGTACGGCTGCGCCCCGAGCTCGGCCCGGCCGACCGCCGCCTCCCGTGGCGCGAGCGCGCCCGGGCGCTCGCCGGCACCTGGGACGCGCTGGTCCTCATCGGCTTCGTCATCGGCGGCATCTACAGCGGCATCTTCTCGCCCACGGAAGCGGCGGCCGTGGGCGCGGGGGGTGCGCTGGTCATCACGGCGGCCAAGGGACGCTTGAGCCGCGACGCGCTTCTCGCCGGCCTCGCGGAAACCGCGCAGCTCACCGGCATGGTGTTCCTGATCCTGATCGGCGCCGCACTCTTCAATCTCTTCATCGAAGCGACGCAACTGCCGGGCACGCTGGTGACCTGGGTGGGCGAGGCCGGCCTGTCTTCGGGCGCGGTGATCGCGCTCATCATCGTGTTCTACATCGTGCTCGGCTGCTTCATGGACAGCCTGTCGATGATTCTCCTCACCGTAGCGCCGGCGTTCGCGATCATCACGCAGCTCGGCCTCGACCCGGTCTGGTTCGGGGTGCTGCTGGTCACGGTGGCCGAGATCGGCCTTATCACCCCGCCGATCGGCATGAATCTCTTCGTGATCCAGGCGCTGAGCGCCGATCTGCGCCTGAGCGAGCTTTCCGTCGGCGTCGTTCCGTTCATACTTGCTGATATCATCCGCGTGATCCTGCTCGCCGCGGTGCCCGCGCTGTCGCTGTGGCTGCCGTCGGTGCTCGGAATCTGAGCGGGTGCAACAGCAAGCGATGTCCCTGATAGCCGGTATCCTCCTCGCGGCCGGGGAATCCCGGCGCTTCGGAGGGCGCAAGCTCCTCCACGCGCTCCCCGACGGCGGCACGATCGGACAGCGCAGCGCCGCGGCGCTCGCGGCCGCGGTCGACCGTGCGGTGGCGGTGCTGGCACCGGACGACGCGGCGCTTGCCGGGCTCATGCAGGCGGCCGGCGTCGAGGTCTGCTACTGCGCGAATGCGCGAGAGGGCATGGGTGCGAGCCTCGCCTGCGGCGTACGCGCGACCGCCGACGCCGACGGCTGGGTGGTGGCGCTCGCCGACATGCCGTACGTGAAACCCGCTACGGCCGCCGCGGTTGCCGATGCGCTGCGCGCGGGCGCGCCGCTCGCGGCGCCGGTCCACGCCGGCCGGCGCGGGCATCCGGTCGGGTTCGCACGGGCGTACTACCGGGATCTCATCGCGCTCTCCGGGGACGAAGGGGCGCGGCGGATTCTGCGACGCGACGCGGCGCGAATGCTGCTGCTGCCGGTCGACGATCCCGGCATTCACCGCGATATCGACACGCCGGAGGATATCCCGCGCTGACGCCCGCGATGCCGACGTCTCCGGCAGGCGGTCTGGGGAGCGCGGCCCCCGGCGTCAGGAGAACCCGAAACCTTCCGCTGCCGATCCGGTTTCGCCGTGCATCGCGGCGGGAGCCGGCCGCAATCCCGTGAAGTCGAAGAGCCGGCGGTCGGCGAGGTGCGAGGGCGCGACGTTCTGCAGCGCCCGAAAGATGTTCTCGATCCGCCCCGGGAACTTGCGCTCCCACTGCTTCAGCATCTCCTTGATCGCCTGGCGCTGCAGGTTCGGCTGCGTGCCGCAAAGATTGCAGGGAATGATCGGGAACCCCTTGAGGCGCGCATACTCGGCGAGGTCCTCCTCGCTGCAGTACGCCAGCGGCCGAATGACGATGTGCCGCCCGTCGTCGCTCAGGAGCTTCGGCGGCATCGCCTTGAGGCGGCTGCCGTAGAACATGTTGAGGAAAAACGTCTCGAGAATATCCTCGCGATGGTGCCCGAGCGCGATCTTGCTGCAGCCGAGCTCGGTCGCGGCGCGGTAGATGTTGCCGCGCCGCAGACGCGAGCACAGGCTGCACATGGTCTTGCCTTCGGGGATCACGCGCCGGACCACGCTGTAGGTGTCGCGCGCCTCGATGCGAAACGGCACGCCGCGGCCGGCGAGATACTCGGGCAGCACGTGTTCGGGGAAGCCCGGTTGCCGCTGATCGAGGTTGTAGGCGACGAGCTCGAACGGCACCGGCGCCTTGGCCTGGAGCGCGAGCAGGATATCGAGGAGCGCGTGGCTGTCCTTGCCACCCGACAGGCACACCATTACCCGGTCCCCCGCTTCGATCATCGCGAAGTCTTCGATCGCCTGACCGACCAGCCGGCGCAGGCGCTTCGCGAGCTTGTTGGCTTCGTGCTGCGCCTTGCGCAGCGGTTGTGCGTTCGTCGTGTCCATGGTTCGTGCCCTGGAAGGCGAGGTTTCGCGCTTGCTCCCGGGACCGTCCGCGTCCGCGGACGGCTCGCGCGCTATCCCGGGATCGAAGTGCAGCTACTGACGGCCGCGTCCGCCCGGGCGGTTTCGCCCGCGCCCCGGCGTTCACCCTATGTATCGGCCCGGCGGCGCGTCCTATCGTGGCCGCGGAAACAGCGGAGGTTCACGCATGAAACTCGCGAGTTCGTTGCTTGGAAGCATCGTCCCGGCGGTGATCGTCGCGGCGGCGCATGCCACCGGTCTTCCCGAAGAGGCGCCCAAGGGACAGACGCCGGAAGCGCATTCGGCGCCCGCGGCTCCCGAGCAGGACAGCGACATGGTGCGCAGAGTCGAGGAAAAGCTCAAGGGTGAAGGCTACTCGATCGGGGAGGTGGATGGTCGTTGGGACTCGGAGACCCGCGCGGCGGTAACGAAGTTTCAGCAGGCCGAGGGTCTGAACGCCACGGGTACGCTCGATCAGGACACGCTCCGCGCGCTGGGGCTCGATTTGTAGGGCGCCGCGCGCACGTCGCACGCGCCCCGCGCCGAGGACACGATCGATCAGCCCACGGCCGCTTCACGCTCGGCGCGGCGTCGATCCGACTCCCTGAGAAAGCGCTTGCGCAGGCGGATGGAGTTCGGAGTGACCTCGACCAGCTCGTCGTCCTCGATGAATTCGAGCGCCTGCTCGAGCGTGAGCCGGATCGGCGGCGTGAGGAGGATGTTCTCGTCCGAGCCCGCGGCGCGGATGTTGGTCAGCTTCTTCTCGCGCATCGGGTTCACCACGAGATCGTTGTCGCGCGAGTGGATGCCGACGATCATTCCCTCGTACAGCTCCTCGCCCGGTCCGATGAAGAGGCGCCCGCGCTCCTGCAGGCTGAAGAGCGCGTACGCGACGCTCCTGCCCGTCGCATTCGAGACCAGCACGCCGTTCGTGCGGGTCTTGATCTCGCCCTTCTTCATCGGCCCGAAGTGGTCGAAGACGTGGTGCAGCAACCCGGTGCCCGCCGTGGTCGTGAGGAACTCGGTCTGAAAGCCGATCAGCCCGCGCGCCGGAATCACGTACTCGAGGCGCACGCGCCCCTTGCCGTCCGGCTGCATGTCGAGCAGGTCGCCTTTGCGGGCGCCGAGCTTCTCCATCACGGCGCCCTGATGCCGCTCCTCGACGTCGACCGTGAGGAGCTCGAACGGCTCGTGCTTCTCGCCGTTCACGTCCTTCAATATCACCTGCGGCCGCGAGACGGCGAGCTCGTAGCCTTCGCGGCGCATGTTCTCGATCAGGACCGAGAGATGCAGCTCGCCGCGCCCCGACACCTTGAACTTGTCGGGGGAGCCGGTCGGTTCGACGCGCAGGGCGACGTTGTGGATCAGCTCCCGCTCGAGCCGTTCCTTGAGATTCCGCGAAGTCACGAACCTGCCGTCCCGGCCGGCGAAAGGCGAGGTGTTCACCTCGAACGTCATGCTGACGGTCGGCTCGTCCACGCTGAGCGCCGACAGCGCCTCGACGTGCTCGGGATCGCAGAGCGTGTCGGAAATGCGCGGGGTTTCGATGCCGGTGAGCGCGACGATGTCGCCGGCCTGCGCCTCCTGCACCTCGAAGCGCTCCAGGCCGAGGAAGCCGAGCACCTGCAACACGCGCGCCGGCCGCGCGCCGCCCTGCGCGTCCACGACCGTGACCGCCTGATTCGGCCGCACCCGGCCGCGCTTGATGCGCCCGATCGCGATCGGGCCGACGTAACTCGAGTAGTCGAGGCTCGATATCTGCATCTGGAACGGGCCGTCGAGATCGACGTCGGGCGGCGGCACGTGCGCGACGATGGTCTCGAACAAAGGCGTCATATCGCCGCCGCGGGCGTCCGGGGAGAGGCTTGCATAGCCCTGCAGTGCGGAGGCGTACACCACCGGGAAATCGAGCTGCGCGTCGGTCGCGCCGAGGCGGTCGAACAGGTCAAAGGTCTGGTCGAGCACCCAGTTCGGCCGCGCACCCGGCCGGTCGATCTTGTTGATGACGACGATCGGCCGCAGGCCGTGCGCGAACGCCTTGCGCGTGACGAAGCGCGTCTGCGGCATGGGGCCGTCGACCGCGTCGACGAGGAGCAGGACCGAATCGACCATCGACAGCACGCGCTCGACCTCGCCGCCGAAGTCGGCATGCCCCGGCGTATCGACGATGTTGATGCGGTGCTCGCCCCAGCGGATCGCGGTGTTCTTGGCGAGTATGGTGATGCCGCGCTCGCGCTCGAGCGCGTTCGAGTCCATCACGCAGGCACCCATGTCCTTGCGCGCGTCGAGCGTACCCGACTGCTGCAGCAGGCGGTCGACCAGGGTGGTCTTGCCGTGGTCGACGTGGGCGATGATGGCGATGTTGCGCAGCGACTGGATCACGGGAGTCTCGGCCAAAGGCGGCGCATTATACAGGGAGCGCGGGCGAAATCCGCCGGTGCCGCGCCCGAGGCGCGGGCGGCGCGTCTACTGCGGCCGGGTCGGGACGTCGGCAGGGGCGGGCGCGGTGAAGAGCTGCGCGGCGTCGACGCGATCGAACGCATAGCGCGCCCCGCAGAACTCGCAGTCGACCTCGATGTCGCCGCGCTCCTCGAGGATGGAAGCTATTTCCTCGGGTCCGAGCATGCGCAGCACCGCCTCCACGCGCTCGCGGGAGCACGAACAGCGAAACGCCAGCGGCTGGCGCGCGAAGAGCCGAATATCGTCCTCGTGATAGAGCCGGCGCAGGATCTCGCGCACCGGCAGCGACAGCAGCTCGCCGCGCGTCAGGGTCGAGCCGAGGTGCACGGCGCGATTCCAGGCGTCCGCGTCCCGACCCT
Source organism: Burkholderiales bacterium (assembly GCA_036381895.1). Classification (GTDB taxonomy): domain Bacteria; phylum Pseudomonadota; class Gammaproteobacteria; order Acidiferrobacterales; family Sulfurifustaceae; genus JACQFZ01. The sequence continues at coordinate 27,053 of DASVBY010000003.1, forward strand.
CGCGGTCCGGAAGCTTCTGCAGCAGCATACCGGCTGCCTGTTCGCGGTCCGCCGCGAGCCAGAGGCGGGTCTCGAGCTGCTCCGACTGGGCGAAATAGTGCTCGAGCGCGCGGGCCACCGAGCCGCCCTCGAGCCCGACGATGCCCTGGTAGCGCTCGCCGGATGCCTGCGGGTCGATGGTGATGACGAACTTGCCCTCGCCGACGAGGGCGTCGAGCGGGGCCGGCTCGACCTCGCCCCGCCAGTGAGCGAGTGCCCGCATCGCGCCGCTTTCGCTGCATTCCGCCATGAGCAGCCGGACGGGCCCGCTGCCCTGGATCTGCATGATGAGCTTGCCTTCGAACTTGAGCGTCGAGGCGAGGAGCGCCGAAGCGGCCATCAGCTCGCCCAGGACTTCACGCACGGCGGGCGGGTAGTCCTTGCGGTCGAGCACCGCGCGGTACGTGGCGTCGAGGCGCACGATCTCGCCGCGAATCGGCGTGTCTTCGAAGACGAAGCGTTGCAGGTTGTCTTGCAGGCGCATGCGTTGTTCCGTGAATTTCGAGGGCGAGTCTATCAGATGTCCTGCAGATGTCCTGGTTCGCGCTCGGCGACCGCTTGGACCGCCTTTCGCGCGAATGAATCAATCTTGCGGACTCATGCGAACGAGGGATCTGCGGGATCGCTGCACCGCGCGCCGGGAGACGGTGACCCGGACCGACGCGCATCGCTCTCAACGCCGGCACCGCCGACGTGCAATCCGCGGTGGAAGCCGGTGGGACCACCGGAGGGCCGGCCGGGCGCGTGCCCGGCCGGTTCTGCGAGCTTCAGCTCGACTGCAGGCGAGCGGCGAGGCGCCGCTGCTGCTCGGCGATTCCGGCGGGCAGCCGGTCGCCGAAGCGCTTGAGGTACTCGTCCATGTCCTCGAGCTCTTGCTTCCAGGCGGCGGCGTCGATCTGCAGCAGCTGCTGCATCGTTTCGGCCGAGACATCGAGGCCCTGGGTATCGATCGCGTCGATGGGCGGCACCCAGCCGATCGGCGTTTCGACGGCGCGGCCGCTCCCGCTGCAGCGCTCGACGATCCAGCGTAGCACCCGCAGGTTGTCGCCGAAGCCCGGCCACAGGAACTCGCGGTTCGGCCCGCGGCGGAACCAGTTGACGTTGAAGATCGCAGGCGGATGCTTCAGTCCGGCACCGACCCGCAGCCAGTGCCCGAAATAGTCGCCCATGTTGTAGCCGCAGAAGGGCAGCATCGCCATGGGGTCGCGGCGGAGCACGCCGGTCTTCCCGGTGGCGGCGGCCGTGGTCTCGCTCGAGAGCATCGCACCGACCAGCACGCCGTGATTCCAGTCGAGCGCCTGGTACACGAGCGGCACGAGGCTCGCGCGCCGGCCGCCGAAAATGATCGCCGAGATCGGCACGCCCTGCGGATCGTCGAACTTGGGCGAAATGCCGGGGCACTGCTTCGCCGGCGCCGTGAAGCGCGCGTTCGGATGCGCGGCCGGATTCCCGCTCGCCGCATCGTACGCATTCCCGCGCCAGTCGATCAGCCCCGCGGGCGGCTCGCCCATGCCCTCCCACCACGGGCGCCGGTCGGCCGTGACGGCGACGTTGGTGTAGATCGTGTTCCGGCTGATCGTCGCCATCGCGTTCGGGTTCGTCTGTTCATTGGTGCCCGGAGCGACGCCGAAGAAGCCCGCCTCCGGATTGATGGCCCAGAGGCGGCCGTCCGGGCCCGGCCGCAGCCACGCGATGTCGTCGCCGAGCGTCCAGATCTTGTAGCCCTTCTGCGAAGCCGGAGGAATCAGCATCGCCAGGTTGGTCTTGCCGCACGCGCTCGGAAACGCCGCCGCCACGTACGTGGTTCTGCCTTGCGGGTCCTCGATGCCGAGGATGAGCATATGCTCGGCGAGCCAGCCCTCGTCGCGCGCCTGCACGCTCGCGATGCGCAGGGCGAAGCACTTCTTGCTGAGGAGGGCGTTGCCGCCGTAGCCCGAGCCGACGCTCCAGATCTCGCGGCGGTCCGGGAAATGGCAGATGAAGCGACGCTCGGGATCGAGATCGCCGAGCGAGTGCAGGCCCTTGCAGAAGTCGGACGCCATCCCGAGCTGCTCGAGCGCCACGCTGCCCATGCGCGTCATGATGCGCATGTTCGCGACCACGTAGGGGCTGTCGGTGAGCTCGACCCCGACCTTGCTGCTCGGTGAACCGGCCGGCCCCATCAGATAGGGCACCACGTACATGGTGCGGCCGCGCATCGAATTCTCGAACAGCGGCCAGACGCGCGAGCGCGCTTCCTGCGGCGACATCCAGTTGTTCGTCGGGCCGGCCTCGGCCTGGGATTCGGTGCAGATGAAGGTGAGGTGTTCGGTGCGGGCTACGTCCGAGGGGTGGCTGCGGTGGAGGTAGCAGCCGGGGTGGGTCTGCGGGTTGAGGGCTTCGAGGGTGCCGTCGGCGAGCATCTGCTTGATCAGCGCCGCATTTTCCGCCTCCGACCCGTCGCACCAGTGGATGCGATCCGGTTTGGTGTACCGGGCGACCTCGTCGACCCATTTGCTCAGGGTCGGGTTGCGATTCATGTCGGGGGCTAACACGTGCAGTTTCTCCTCGAAAACAAAAAACGGCTCCCCCGGCAGCGGCGTTCGGCCCTGGACGCGAGGGAAGGGGAAAACGCATATTCTGCACCCAGGCGCGGCTCCGGAAAACCACCCGCGCGCACGACGCTTCGGCCCCGTCCTCGCGCCCCGCGGCGCCTCGCCCGGCGGGCCGGCGCCGGGCGGCTCCCGCGCGGTCAGCGGCGTCCGAGGATCTCCTGCTCTATCTGCTCGAGGCTCGTGTGCCTTACGTTCTTGCCCTTCACCAGATAGATGATGTACTCGCAGATGTTATGGGCGTGGTCGCCGATGCGCTCGAGCGCGCGCGCCGCCCAGATCACGTCGAGCGCACGGGTGATCGTGCGCGGATCCTCCATCATGAACGTGATCATCTGCCGGATGATGCTCTCGTACTGCTGGTCGATCTGGTGGTCTTCGTGCGCGGTGCGCAGCGCCGCCTGCGTGTCCGTGCGCGCGAATGCATCGAGCGCGTCGCGCACCATGGTGCGTACCTGCATTCCCAGCAGTTGCAGCTCCGCGTAGTTGTTCTTCGGGCGTTCGGCGTTCGCCAGCCGCACCGCCATGCGCGCGATCTTCTCGGCTTCGTCGCCGATGCGCTCGAGGTCGGTGATGGTCTTGATGACCGCGATCACCAGGCGCAGGTCGCTCGCTGCCGGCTGGCGCCGGGCGATGATCTGCTGGCACTCCTCGTCGATCGTGACCTCGAGATCGTTGACCTTGGTGTCGCCCATGATGACGGCTTCGCCGAGGCGGGTGTCGGCGTTCACCAGCGCCGTCAGCGCCTGCTCGATCTGCTGCTCCACCAGCCCGCCCATCTGCAGCACGTGCGCGCGGATCTCCTCGAGCTCGGCGTTGTACTGCCGCGAGATGTGATGCGTGTGCACGGAGTCCATGGTCGCCCTCCTGGACGCTAGCCGTAGCGGCCCGTGATGTAGTCTTCGGTCTGCTTCTTGCTCGGGTTCGTGAAGATCGTATTCGTGTCGCCGAACTCGACGAGCTCGCCGAGATGCATGAATGCAGTATAGTCGGAAACGCGCGCCGCCTGCTGCATGTTGTGCGTGACGATGAGAATCGTCACTTTGTCCCGCAGCTCGTGAACCAGCTCCTCGATGCTCGCGGTCGCGATCGGATCGAGCGCCGAGGTCGGCTCGTCGAACAGCAGGATTTCCGGGTCCGTCGCGAGCGCCCGCGCGATGCAGAGCCGCTGCTGCTGCCCGCCCGAGAGGTTGAACGCCAGGTCGTCGAGACGGTCCTTGACCTCGTCCCACAGCGCCGCGCCGCGCAGTGCCTCCTCCACCTTGTCGTCGAGCCGGGCGCGGCTGCGCACGCCGCGCACACGCAGCCCGTAGGCGACGTTCTCGTAGATCGACTTCGGGAACGGATTCGGCTTCTGGAATACCATCGAGATGCGCATGCGCACCTCGATCGGGTCGACGCTCTTGTCGAGAATGTTGACGTTGTCGGGCTGCAGCACGATCTCGCCCTCGTAGCGGTTTCCGGGATAGAGGTCGTGCATGCGGTTGAAGCAGCGCAGGAACGTCGACTTGCCGCAGCCGGACGGGCCGATCAGCGCGGTAACGCGCCGCTCGGCGAGGTCGAGGTCGATGTTCTTGAGCGCCTGCACCGTGCCGCCGTAGTAGAAGTTCAGCCCGCGCGCCTGCGCCTTGATGGCGGGGCGCATGGTACTGCGCGGAGCCGCCGCGGCAGGCGGCGGCGGCGCCGGGCGGTCGGCCGCCGGCCGGGCCGGCGCCTGCATGTCGCTCTTCATCCGTTCCTCCGATCTACCACTTGATGCGCTTGCGGTAGCGATAGCGGATCACGATCGCGACCGCGTTCATGGCGAGCGTCATGACGATGATCACGACACCGGCCGCGGCCGCATTCTCGAGGAACGCCGCCTGCGGGCGGGACAGCCAGTTGAACATCTGGATCGGCAGTACCGTGAACGGTGCGAACAACCACTCGAACGGCCCCGCCGGCGGATCGCCCGTGAACGGGATCGGCGGCAGGAACGCGATGAACGTGAGCGCCCCGATCGTGATGATCGGCGCGGTCTCGCCGATCGCCCGCGCCATGCCGATGATGACGCCCGTGAGGATGCCGGCGGTCGAGTAGGGCAGCACGTGGTGCGCCACGCATTGCCACTTGGTCGCGCCGAGCGCGTACGCCGCTTCGCGTATCGAGCCCGGCACCGCACGGATCGATTCGCGCGTCGCCACGATGACCACGGGGAGGATCAGCAGGCCGAGCGTGAGGCCCGCGGCGAGGATGCTCTGCCCGAGGTCGAGCTGGTAGACGAACAGCCCGAGCGCCAGCAGGCCGTAGACGATCGACGGGACGCCGGCGAGGTTCGTCACGTTGATCTCGATCAGGTCGGTGATCCAGTTGCGCGGCGCGTACTCCTCGAGGTAGATGCCGGCCGCGATCCCGAGCGGTACGCCGGCGACCGCGGTCACGAGCATGACCAGGGTCGTGCCGACCCAGGCGGAGAGGATGCCCGCCTGGCTCGCGCGGCGCGAGGGGAAGGAGGTGAAGAAATCCCAGTTGAGCCGCGGCGCGCCGTCGATCAGCAGATCGATGAACAGTGCCGTCAGCGTGATCATGCCCGCGAACATCGCCATCAGGCCGACGATGGCGAAGATCCGGTCCAAGTACTTGTGGCGCGCGATGAGGGCGCGCATCTGCGCGAGCCGGGCGGCTTCCATCAGTACACCTCCCGATAGCGCCGCCGCAGCCAGTGGCCGACGACATTGAAGAACAGCGTCATCAGCATGAGCGTGAGGCCGGCCGCGAAAATGCTCTGGTACTCGAGGCTGCCGTGCGGCAGATCGCCGAGCGAAACCTGGACGATGTACGCCGTGATCGTGGCGGCGCTTTCCATCGGGTTCCACGTGAGGTTCGGCTGGGTGCCGGCGGCGACCGCCACCACCATGGTTTCGCCCACGGCGCGCGAGATCCCGAGGATATAGGCCGCGATGATGCCGGAGATCGCCGCCGGCGTTACCACCCAGAGCGCGGTCTGGAAGCGGGTCGCTCCCATGGCATAAGAGCCTTCGCGAATGTGCATCGGCACGGCGCGCATCGCGTCCTCGCTCACCGACGACACGTAGGGAATGATCATGATGCCGATGACGATGCCCGCCGCGAGCATGTTGAAGCCCGGGAGGTCCGGCAGGATGGTGTTCTGCAGCAGCGGGGTGACGAAGAGCAGCGCGAAGTATCCGTACACCACGGTCGGGACGCCGCTCAGGAGCTCGAGCAGCGGCTTGATGGTTTCGCGCACGCGATGCGAGGCGAACTCGGACAGGTAGATCGCGATGACGGTGCCGAGCGGCACGGCGACGATCAGCGCCACCGCGGTGGTCACGAGCGTGCCGGCGACGAGCGGCAGGATGCCGTAGCGCTTGATCGAGAACAGCGGCGTCCATTCGGTGTCCGTGAGGAAGTCCCAGAGCGAGACGTGCTCGAAGAAGCCGAGCGACTCGTACACCAGGATCACCACGATGGCTATCGTGATGGTCACGGCGGAGAAGGCCGCGAGGAACAGCGCCCATTGGATGAGCCGCTCCATCCACTGGCGGCGCGCGCGATGGGCGAGGCGCGATCGGTCGGTCGAAACAGCGGAGCTCACGGTGGTCGGCGCGGAAAGCTGGCGGCATGGTAGAGCGGTTTCGTGACAGTTTTGTTACAACGCGGCGGCACACCGCCGTAGCCGCCCCCGGGACTTGCCCGGCCGGTGCAAATAAAGAGGCGCCCGGTGGGCGCCTCCGGCTTGCGCGCGGCGGCCGCGTTCAGAGTTTCGCTTCGCGCTTCAGCAGGTCCTCGATCATCACGCCGGCTTCGGCCCGCCCGCCGAAGCCGGTGCCGAGGCGGTTGTTCCTGAAGTTGTTCATGGCGAGCTCATAGGCCTTCGCCGGAAGCGGCACGTAACCCACTTCCTGCGCCAGCGCCGCCGCATTCTCGAGGTAGAACTGGACGAATTCCCGCACCTCCGGGCGCCGCAGCCCCTTGTCGCTCACGTAGATGAAGATCGGCCGGGCGAGTGGCTGGTAGGTGCCGTCGACCACGGTCTCGAGCGACGGGGCGACCGGGGTCGCACCCGCCTTCGGCGCGATCGGCACCGCCTTCAGCTTGTCGGCGTTCTCCGTGTAGTAGGCGAAGCCGAAGTAGCCGAGCGCGTTCTTGTTGCGCGATACGCCCTGCACCAGCACGTTGTCGTCCTCGCTCGCGGTGAAGTCGCCGCGCGATGCCTTCGACTCCCCGGTGACCGCTTCGGTGAAATAGTCGAAGGTGCCGGAATCGGCGCCCGGGCCGAACAGGACCAGCGGCGCGTCCGGGAAGCCGGCGCGGATCTGCTTCCAGTTCGTGATCCTGCCCTGCGCCGCGGGCTCCCACATCCTCTTCAGCTCTTCGATGGTCAGATAATCGAGCCAGTCGTTCTGCTTGTTCGTGACCACCGTGAGCGCGTCGAAGGCGACCGGAAGCTCCATGTACTTGATGCCGTTCTCCCGGCAGAGCTCCATTTCCTTCTCCAGGATCGGGCGCGAGGCGTTCGAGATGTCGGTCTCGCCGCGGCAGAACTTCTTGAAGCCGCCGCCGGTCCCGGAGACGCCCACCGTCACCATCACTTTCCCGCGTTTCGCCTTCTGGAACTCTTCCGCGACGGCTTCGGTGACCGGATAGACGGTGCTCGAACCGTCGATCTGGACCAGTCCGGCGGTTTGCCCGGCCGTCGACGCGGCAATGCCGGCCGCGGCGGCGGCGCCGAGCAGGGTGCGCTTGAGATTCATCGATGCAAGCCTCCTTGGGATGCAGGAAATATCGGTGCGTAACTATCCAGGCTTCCTGTGACAGTTTCATGAACCGCCGGTAACGCGCGTTTGACGGTGCGCGGGGTGAGTGCCCCGCGGCCATCGCGCGCCCTCAGCCGCGGCGCTGCGCGTACCGCGCTACGAGGCGGTCGCGGCGCGGCCGGCCGTATCGGCCTTTATCACGCGCTGAGGCGGAAACACGCAGGTGAAGGTGCTTCCTGCCCCGAGCCGGCTCTGGATGTCGAGCTGTGCGCCGTGGCGCAGGAGCACGTGCTTGACGATCGAGAGGCCCAGGCCGGTGCCGCCCGAGGCGCGCGAGCGCGCGGTATCGACGCGGTAAAAGCGTTCGGTCAGGTGTGGAAGGTGCTCGGCGGCAATGCCTTCGCCGGTATCGGCGACCGAGAAGCTCGCCGCATCGCCGTCCGCCCGCCAGCGCAGCGTGATCGAGCCACCCGCAGGCGTGTAGTGCACGGCATTGTCGATCAGATTCGTGAAGGCGCTGTGCAGCTCCTCGCGTGAACCGCGCAGCTTGAGGTCGGGATCGGCCTCGAGTGTGATGCGATGCCGTGCCTCCCCGCTCAGCACTTCGGCGTGCTCGCGCAGCGCGGCGAGCATCTGCGGCACGTCGACGATCTCCTCGTGGCGCCGCGGCGGTGTGGTTTCGAGCCGCGAGAGCGTGAGCAGATCGTCGACCAGCCGCTGCATGCGTGCCGTCTGCTCGTACATCACCGCGAGATGCTTCTGCAGGTCTTCGGCACCGATGCGCTCCATGGCGCGCAGCGTTTCGATGTACCCTGCGAGCACGGTGACCGGCGTGCGCAGCTCGTGCGAGACGTTGGCGACGAAGACGCGCCGCATCTCCTCGAGCCGCTGCAGCCGGGTGACGTCGCGCACCAGGAAGAGCTTGAGCCGCGTCCCGAACGGGACGATCTGCAGCGCGACGGAAAGCCCCGGATCGGCCGGGGAGCTCATGTCGATGGGCTCGGAGAAGTCGCCGCGCGCGTAGTACTCGGTGAACGCCGGGTCGCGTACCAGGTTCGACAGTCGAATGCCGCGGTCGCGCGGATACTCGATGCCGAGCAGCAGCGCCGCCGACGGGTTGGCCCATTCGATCTCGTCGTGCTCGGAGAGGATCACGACGCCGTCGGGCATCGCCGCGGCGGCGCTCTGGAAGCGCCGCAGCGCGTCGGTGAGCTCGTCCGTGCGGCGCGCCGTCTGGCGCACGAGCTTGCGCACCTCGTTGAACACGTCGCCCCAGGGTCCGGCGGCGTCCGGAACTTCGCCGCGTTTGTCCGACAGCAGCCACTGGTGCAGCCGATAGAGCTGGCGCAGCTGCAGCGCGATGTAGGCGACGAGGGCGACCGCGGCGAACAGGAACGGACGCCCGACGATCGCTCCGAGCGCGCCGCCGGCGGCGACGAGCGCGCAGAGGAGCCAGACTTCACGCCAAAGGTTCTGGCGCATGCGTCGAGGTGTCAGCCGCGCGCCGAGAAGCGGTAGCCGGCGCCGCGCACCGTCTGGATCAGCCGGTCGTGCGCGGTCGGCGTCAGCGCCTTGCGCAGCCGGCGGATGTGCACATCGACCGTGCGCTCCTCGACGTACACGTTGTTGCCCCAGACGCTGTCGAGCAGCCGTTCGCGGCTGTGCACGCGCTCCGGATGGGTCATGAAGAAATGCAGCAGCCGGAACTCGGTGGGGCCGAGCGCGAGATTGCGCCCGTTGGCGCTCACACGGTGCGTCGCCGGATCGAGCGTCAGGCCGTCCATCTCGAGCGGCTGCTCGGTTGCGTGCGGCGCCTGGCGGCGCAACAGCGCGTTGATACGCGCGAGCAGCTCCCGGGTGGAGAAGGGCTTGGTGATGTAGTCGTCGGCTCCGTTCTCGAGCCCGCGCACCTTGTCTTCCTCTTCGGTGCGCGCCGTGAGCATGATGATCGGGAGATGCTGCGTCAGCTTCTCGCGCCGCAGCCGCCGCGCGTATTCCACGCCGCTCGTGCCCGGAAGCATCCAGTCGAGCAGCACGAGATCGGGTGCACCGTGGAGGATCTGCGTCTGGGCTGCGGCTGCGTCCGCGGCTTCGAGCGCAACGAAGCCCGCCTGCACCAGCGCGAGCGAGAGCATCTGGCGGATGGCGGCCTCGTCGTCGACGATCAGGATTTTCGCGCGGGGGTGGTTCATGCCGGGCGTTCGCGGCCGCTCGCTTCCGCGAACATTTCATATCATTAATATTACAATTTCGTTACCATGACAAACCCGTAACGGCGGCGCCCGACTCGTCGTATCATACGGCGCCGCGATCGCGCTTTACCGCAAGCCATGCCCGTCCGACCCACCGAGATCAAGCTGCACAAGCAATCGCGCGTGCTCGAAATCGCGTTCGACGACGGCAGCCGCCATCGGCTGCCGGTCGAGTTCCTGCGAGTTTACTCTCCTTCCGCCGAAGTGCGCGGCCATGGCCCTGGCCAGGAAGTGCTGCAGGTCGGCAAGGAGCGCGTGAACATCACTGCCATCGAGCCGGTCGGGCACTATGCGGTGCGGCTCTGTTTCGACGACGGGCACGATACCGGGCTCTACTCGTGGGAGTGGCTGCACCACCTGGCGCTCAACCAGGAGCGGCTCTGGCGCGAGTACCTCGCGAAGCTCGAGCAGGCGGGTTACCGCCGCCGCGAACCGGCCGCCGGCGAGCCATGAGCGACGCGCCGAAGGACACGCGCACCACGCACTTCGGCTACCGGGAGGTGCCCGAAGCCGCGAAAGCGGGGCTCGTGGGCCAGGTGTTCCGCTCGGTCGCGCCGCGCTACGACCTCATGAACGACCTCATGTCGTTCGGCATCCACCGGCTCTGGAAGCAGTACGCGGCGGCGCAATGTCCGGTGCGCGCCGGCGGCCGCGTGCTCGATGTCGCGGGCGGCAGCGGCGACATGACGGCGCTGCTCGCGCCGCGCGTCGGTCCTGCCGGCTGGGTGGTGCTGAGCGACATCAACGAAGCGATGCTCGACGTCGGCCGGGCGCGCCTTGCCGACCGCGGGATCGCCGGGAACGTCGAGTTCGTGCGCGCGGACGCGGAAAGCCTGCCGTTTCCTGCCGATTGCTTCGACAGCGTCGTGATCGCCTTCGGTCTGCGCAACGTGACACGCATCGATCGCGCGCTCGCTTCGATGTTCCGCGTGTTGCGGCCCGGCGGCTGCCTGCTCGTGCTCGAGTTCTCGCACGTGACGCGCGCGCCGCTGCGCGCCCTGTACGACGTGTACTCGTTCACCGTGCTCCCGCTCCTCGGGCGGGTGGTCGCGGGCGACGAAGCGAGCTACCGCTACCTGGCGGAGTCGATACGGCGCCACCCCGACCAGGAGACGCTCAAGGGCATGATGGAGCAGGCCGGGTTCGAGCGCGTGCGCTATTTCAATCTCACGAGCGGCGTCGTCGCGCTGCACAAGGGTTACAAGTTGTGACGCCCGCAGCCACCCGCTCGCGCGCCGTGGCCGTGACCGTCCCATGAGCGCGCTGCCCTCGCTCGAATCGCTGCTCGAGCGCGTGGTGAATCCCGTGCTGCGGCTCGACCCCGACGCCGTGCGCCGGCTCGCGGCGCTCGAAGGCAAGTCGATTCTGCTCGAGCTCGCCGGCGCGGACGCGCCGCTGCGCCTGTACGTGCTGCCTGCGGCCGACGGCTTGCGCCTGCGGCGCGACTACGACCGCCTCCCCGATGTCACCATCAGCGGTACGCCCGCCGTGTTCCTGCGCCAGCTGCTGAGCGGGCCGACCGTATCCGGCGAGCTCGTCGTGCGCGGCGACATCGAGCTCGGGCAGCGCTTCCAGCGCATCCTCGCCACCGCGGCGCCCGATTGGGAGGAGGGGCTGGCGCGCGTGGTCGGCGACGTGCCGGCGCGGCAGCTCGCGCGCGCGGCCGTGGCGCTGCGCGGCTGGGCGCGGCAGTCGCTGCGCACGCTCGGGCTCGACGCTGCCGAGTACCTGCAGGAGGAGGCGTTCGTGCTCGCCAAGCGCGAGCGCGTCGAGCGCTTCCTGCGCGAGGTGGACCGCCTGCGCGAGGACGCCGATCGACTTGAGCAGCGGCTGCAGCGATTGGGCGCGCGCACATGATCCGCCTGCGGCAGCTCGGCCGTCTCGCGCGCATCGCGCGCATCTTCATTCGCCACGGGCTCGACGAGTTCGTGACGGCCATTCCGGTGTTTCGTCCCTACCGCTGGGTGCTGCGGCTCTCGCCCGCGCGGCTCATGGCGCGCCGCGCGGCGCCGCGCGGCGTACGGCTGCGCGAGGCGCTCGAGGAGCTCGGCCCGGTGTTCGTCAAGCTCGGACAGGTCATCTCGACCCGTCCCGATCTCGTGCCCGAGGACATTTTCGAGGAGCTGGTCAAGCTGCAGGATCGCGTGCCGCCGTTTCCCGGCGTCGAGGCGGCGCGCATCGTGAGCGCGGCGCTCGGTGCGCCGCTGGAGCAGCACTTTCGCCGCTTCGACACCGAGCCGATCGCCTCGGCTTCGATCGCGCAGGTGCACCTCGCCGAGCTGCACGACGGCGAGCAGGTGGCGGTGAAGGTGCTGCGCCCCGGGATCGAGGCGGTCATCGAGCGCGACCTCGAGGTCATGTACCTGCTCGCGCGGCTGGTACACCGGTACCTCCCCGACGGGCCGCGGCTGCGGCCGGTGGAGGTGATCGATCAGTTCCGCAAGACCATCTTTCACGAGCTCGATCTGCGCCGCGAGGCGGCGAACGCGAGTCAGCTGCGCGCGAACTTCGCTGGCTCGAGGCTGCTCTACGTGCCGAAGGTGTACTGGGATCTCACGCGGCGCGAAGTGCTGGTGATGGAGCGCATCGAGGGTATTCCCATCAGCAACGTCGAGGCGCTCAAGGCCGCGGGTGTCGATCTGCGGCGGCTGTCGCACAACGGCGTCGAAATCTTCTTCACCCAGGCGTTTCGCGACGGCTTCTTTCACGCCGACATGCATCCCGGCAACATCTTCGTGTCGCCGGACGGCGAATACCGCGCGGTCGACTTCGGCATCATGGGTACCCTCGGCGAGGAGGACAAACGCTACCTCGCCGTGAATTTCATCGCGTTCTTCAATCGCGATTATCGCGGCGTCGCGGAGGCGCACCTGCGTGCCGGCTGGGTGCCGGCAGGAACGCCGGTAGCCGAATTCGAGGCCGCGATCCGCGCGGTGTGCGAGCCGATCTTCGCGCGACCGATCAAGGACATCTCGTTCGGACGCCTGCTGCTGCAGCTGTTCCAGACCGCGCGGCAGTTCAATATGGAGGTACAGCCGCAGCTGGTGCTGCTGCAGAAGACGCTTTTCAACATCGAGGGTCTCGGCCGGCGGCTCTATCCGGACCTCGACCTCTGGGTCACGGCGAAACCCTACCTCGAGCGCTGGGCGCGGGAGCACATGGGTCCGACCGCGCTCCTGCGGGAGCTGCGCGGCGAGCTGCCCAAGTGGTGGTCCTGGCTGCCGCGGCTGCCCGGACTCATGTACGAGACGCTGCAGCGGGCCCACGATGGCGAGCTCGCGCTCGAATGGAAATCCGCCGAGCTCGCGCGCCTGCGGCGGCAGCTCGAAGACAGCGAGCGGCGCTATCGCGGGGTGCTCGCCGGGAGCCTCCTGATCCTGACGGCCGGCGTGATTCTCGGGCTGAGCGGCGATTTCGGCGAAGCGCTTACTTTTCCCGTGGCCGTTGGTGGGGCGCTCGGCGCTCTCGGTGCGTGGATGCTGTGGCGCTCGCGCCGGCGCGAGGGGGTTGCCCCGGAGCTCAAGCTCGGGCGAAGCGTCTGACCTGTGATACCATTATTCAAAATTCCCGCGTTACCGTGCAGTCATGGAGCGTCGAGCCCGTGCTACCGTCGCCGCCGCAATCGGCCTGCTGCTGCCGGGCGTTGCCGCGGCTGCCGGCCGGTTCAGCTGGTTCGATGAAACTCCGGCGCGGGACACCCTCGGGCAGGTACGCCTGCCGTTCTCGCCGCTCAATCCGCAGGCTCGCCTGACCTTCGGCATCGACGCCTATCAGTCGCTGTCGTCCGGTGCGCTGCTCGATGACTACGCGCTGACCCAGGATCCGGGCGACCGTACGGTCATCCGTCTCTACGGCGAGTTCGCGCCGCGGCTCGGGGACCTGTATTCACCGCTCACTGTCCTGAACCCCGTGGCCGCTGACGAAACGCCGGTCCTCGGCTCGGCCAACAGCCGCCTGAGCGGGTTCGGCATCAAGTGGCAGCATCGGGTGGATGCTTATCACACGTTCGCGGTTTCGGCAGGGTACAGCGAAGTGCCATGGAGCATCGAGGCGCCGCACCTGGACGCGCTCGACGCGCGCGCCGCGCTGTCCTGGAGCAGCAAGTGGGGCGGGGCACTGCAGCCGGGACTCACCGGCAGCTTCTTCTTCGGCGACGAGAGCGTGCGCGACGAGGCCTACCAGCAGCTCGGGCGGAGGTATTACGGGTTCTCGCTCGGCGGCGAGCTGCGGCTGGCGCAGGACCATACCCCGTACTTCGCCTACCGCATGAAGCGGAACATCTACAGCTCCGACGATCCGGCGTTTGCCATGGCGCCGCAGGAAGAGTACGCGCAGTTCTCGGCCGGATGGCGCTGGCAGGTGCAGCCGAACTGGAGCCTGCAGGCGGAGGCGACTTACGGCCTCAACGGTGCGCCGCTCGACCCGTACTCCCCGGATCGCAGCCGCTTCTTCTTCGGCACCCGCTTCGATTTCAGGTAGACGAAAAAAGACCCGCCTCGACTCGGCGGGTCCTTCGGTCGGGCGCGACTGCCGGCCTTCCCTCAGTTCCTCACGGAAGCCGAAGCACTCGGCGTCGGCTTCTGCTTCGCCTGGAAAATGGCGATCCCCTTGAGCAGATTCAGCGCTTCCTGCAGCTGATAGTCCTCGTCCGTCGCGTCCGGCGTGCGTACCGTCGGCTCCGCGGGCTTCGGTACTTCGATCGGCTTCACATCGGTGTTGTTGGGGTTCTCCAGATGCCGAGCGAGGTCGGCTTCACGCAGGCGATCGCTCGTATCGGCGCGGGTGATCTTCGCCTCTTCGATGACGATGTCCGGCGTGATCCCGGCCGCCTGGATCGAACGACCCTCGGGAGTGTAGTAGCGCGCCGTCGTGAGCTTGAGCGCCGCGCCGTTGCTCACCGGGACGATCGTTTGCACCGATCCCTTGCCGAACGTCTTCGTGCCCATGATGATCGCGCGCCGGTGATCCTGCAGCGCGCCGGCCACGATCTCGGACGCCGACGCCGAGCCGCCGTTCACGAGGACGACCATCGGCGCGCCGTCGAGCAGATCGCCGGCCGAGGCCGAGAACTTGAGCTTGGAATCCGACACCCGGCCCTCGGTGTACACGATGAGGCCTCTGTCGAGGAAGGCGTCGCTCACGCCGACGGCCGCGTTCAGCACACCGCCCGGGTTGTTGCGCAGGTCGAGCACGAGGCCCCTGAGCGCCCCCTTGTTCTCGTCCTCGAGCTTCTTGATCGCGGCGCTCAGCGCTTTGGGCGTACCGGACTGGAACTGCGTGATGCGGACATAGCCGTAGCCGGGTTCGAGCAGGCGCTGCTTCACGCTCTGAATCTTGATGATGGCGCGCGTGATCGTGAACTTGAGGGGCTTGCTGCTGCCCTCGCGTACGACCGTGAGCACGATGTCGGTTCCGGGCTTGCCGCGCATGAGCCGCACGGCCTCGGTGAGCTCCATGCCCTTAACCGCCTTGTCGTCCAGGCGGATGATGAGGTCGCCGGGCTTGAGACCCGCGGCGGCGGCCGGCGTATCCTCGATCGGGGAAACGACCTTCACGAAGCCGTTCTCCATCGTCACTTCTATGCCGAGGCCCCCGAACTGGCCTTCGGTCTCGACGCGCACGTCGCGAAAGCTCTCGGCGTCGAGGTAGCTCGAGTGCGGATCGAGGCCGGCGAGCATGCCCTGGATCGCCTCCTGCAGCAGCTTCTTGTCGTCCACCGCCTCGACGTAATCCGACTTGATGCGCGCAAACACCTCGGTGAACGTGCGCAGCTCCTCGATCGGCAAAGCGCTGGTCACGCCTTTGCTCGGCTCGCGGTCCGCCATCACCGTCATGTCGAAGGAGATGCCGGCGCCGACGAACACGCCGAGGAGAAGGACCAAGGTGTACCGTGTAGCGGACTTCATGTGTGGCTCCGTCTCAAGATGGCTTTGTCCACTCCCTGGATTATTCGCGTCGCGCGCGGGCCGGAACTGCTCGCTCGGCTGCGCACCATTGGAGGGGGTCGTGCGGAACGCCGTTTTGTCGAATTTCGAAGTATACGCCCATAGCCGGCGCACCGCCCGTGTTCCCGGCTGCGGCGATGGTCTCCCCGGCCTCCACCCAGTCCCCCGTTCGGCGGTGGAGGACCTGGTTGTGTCCGTAAAGTGTCATATAGCCATCGCCATGATCCAGAATCAATAGTAGCCCAAAACCCCGCAGCCAATCGGCGAATGCCACGCGACCGCGGGCCACGGCGCGCACCGGGTCGCCTTCCCGTGCCGCGATGAATATGCCGCGCCAGGTGAGGTCTCCGATCCCCTTGGGCTCGCCATAGCCGGCGGCGATCCGGCCGGCGAGCGGAAGCGGGAGGCGGCCTTTGAGGGCTCCGAAGCGCTCCTGCGGTCCGGGCGATGGCAGCTCCGCTTCCGGGAGTACGGTGCGAAGCTCCTGCAGGAGCCGCTGCAGCCGCCGCTCGTCCGCGCGCAGCCGCTCGATTTCGTCCTGCTGCGCGCTCAACTGCCGGTTGAGCGCTGCGAGGAGCTGGGCGCGGCGGACCCGCGCCGCCTCGAGCGCGTGCCGTTCGCGCTCCTGACGCGTGCGCAGCGCTTCGAGCTCGCGCGTCTGGTCCCGAATCTCCGTCTCCAACGCGCGCAGCCGCGCGAGCGACGCTTCCGCCTCGGCGAGGCGCGCGAGCCGCGCTTCATTGAAGTAGCCGTAGTAGACGAGGACGCGTGCCGCGGCCGCCGGATCCTCCTGATTGAGCAGCAGTTTGAGGTGCGGCTGACGTCCGAGGGCAAAGGCGGTTCGCGCCTGCACCTCGATGGCGGCGAGATGCGCGCGCTGCGCCTCGCGCTCGCGCCGCTCGCGCTGCTCGAGCGCGCGCAGCGCCGCGGCTTTCGCCGATTGCGCCGCCTCGATCGCGCGCAGCGCCTCGAGCGTCGTGCCGATGCGCCGCTCGAGCGCGTGCAGCTCCTCGCGCGTACTGTCGCGCCGGTCGGCGGTCTCGTTCAGCTCGCGCTGCAGCCGCTCGATGCGCGCGCGCAGCTTCTCGAGCTGCGCCTCGCGCTCGCGCGCCGGGAGCGGCGCGGGCAGCGCGACTGCGCAGGCGATCGCGGCGCAGAGGAATCGTGCGAGTACGCGAACCGGCGCTGCGTCAGCCACGCGCCTTGGCGCCGCCGGCGCCGGCCGCCACTCCGCTGCGGAGCTCGACCAGCGGCTGGCCGGTCATCTCGGGCGGGATCGGCAAATCCATGAGCCGCAGCATCGTGGGGGCGATGTCCTGCAGTGCGCCGGTCGGCGCCATCACCGCCGGCCGACCGACGTAGATGAACGGCACCGGGTTCGTGGTATGGGCCGTGTGCATCTGTCCGGTCTGCGGATCGTACATTTCTTCCGCGTTGCCGTGATCGGCGGTCACCAGCATCTGGCCGCCGACGGCGAGCGTCGCCTCGAGGATGCGGCCGAGCGCCGCGTCCACTGCTTCGATCGCCTTCACCGCGGCGTCGAAATTGCCGGTGTGGCCGACCATGTCGGCGTTCGCGAAGTTGCAGACGATGACGTCGTACGTGCCGCTGCGGATCGCGCGAACGATCTCGTCCGCGACCTGCGGCGCGCTCATCTCCGGCTTCCGGTCGTAGGTCGGCACGTCCTTCGGCGACGGTACGAGGATGCGGTCCTCGTTCGCGTACGGCTGCTCGTTGCCGCCGTTGAAGAAGAAGGTGACGTGAGCGTACTTCTCGGTCTCGGCGACGCGCAGCTGCCGCAAGCCGCGTTCCGCAATGTACGCGCCGAACATGTTCGTGAGCCGCTCGGGCGGGAACGCGACGCGCACGCGGAACTTGGGGTTGTACTCGGTGAGCGTCACGAAGGCGGCGAGCCGGGGGGTCGCCTTGCGCGCGAAGCCGGTGAAGTCGGGCTCGGTGAAGGCGGCGGTGAGCTGGCGCGCGCGATCGGCGCGGAAGTTCATGAACACCACCGTATCTCCGTCCTCGACGCGCGCGGCCGGGAGCACGATGGTCGGTTTCACGAACTCGTCCGTCTCGCCGCGCGCGTAGGCGGCAGCGAGCGCCGCGGCGGCGCTGTCGGCGGTGAACTCGGCTTCGCCGAGCGCCAGTGCGTCGTAGGCGCGCTGCACCCGGTCCCAGCGCTTGTCGCGGTCCATGGCGTAGTAGCGGCCGCAGATCGAGGCGATGCGGCCGACGCCGAGCGCCGCGAGCCTGCGCTCCATGGCCTCGAGCGAGGCGGCGGCGCTCTCCGGCGGCGTGTCGCGCCCGTCGAGGAACGCGTGCACGTAGAGTTTTCTGGCCCCCCGCTGCGCGGCGAGCTCGGCCATGGCGTGGATCTGCTCCTCGTGGCTGTGGACGCCGCCCGGGGAGAGCAGGCCGAGAATGTGAATCGCGCGGTCGTTACGGGCAGCGGCATCGACGCTCTCCGCGAGGACGGGATTGCGGTAGAACTCGCCGCTTTGGATCGCGCGGTTGATGCGCGTGTAGTCCTGATACACGACGCGCCCGGCGCCGATGTTGAGATGTCCGACCTCCGAGTTGCCCATCTGATTGTCGGGCAGACCCACGGCACCCGCCGAGGCGTTGATGAGCGTATGCGGGTACGTCCACAGCCGCTCCCACACCGGCTTCTTCGCCGCTGCGATCGCGTTGTACTGCGGATCCTCCCGGTAACCCCAGCCATCGAGGATGACGAGGACGAGCGGTCTGCGAGTCGAATGCACGAGGCCTACCTGTTCATCTTTTCAAGTAGTTGTTTATTGTATATTGTTTCGCCGGCCGAAATAACGCGCACACCCTCTGATTACAACCACGGCCCGCGGCGCGGGGTCGATCGATCCAATGCAGTTCATCCTCAATAACTGGTATCTGTTCCTCGCGCTGATCGTGGTCTTGGCGCTTCTCGTCGCGCCGACCGTGATGCAGCAGATGCACGGTATCAAGAGCCTGTCCCCGGCACAGGCGGTGCTGCTGGTGAACCGCGAGTCCGGCGTCTTCGTCGATATATCCGAGCCGAGCGAATTCAGGGCCGGCCACATCCCGAACGCGATCAACGCGCCTCTCGCGATGCTCGCGCAGGGCGTGCCGCAACTCGAGAAGTACAAGCAGCGGCCGGTGGTCGTTGCCGGCCGCGTGCCCAATCGTGCGCTCAAGGCGGCGACGCTGCTGCGCAAGCGGGGCTTCAGCTCCGTGCACCTGCTCGCGGGCGGCATCGCGGCGTGGGAGAAGGACAACCTGCCGCTCGAGAGGTAGCGGCGTCAACCGCCGCGCTCACGGAGCGGCGGGTCACGCGGAGAATCACACATGGCAGAGAATGCCCCGGGCGAGGTCCTGTTTCATCTCGAGCGCATCTACGTCAAGGATGTGTCGTACGAGGCACCCGCCGCACCACACGTGTTCCTGCAGCAGACCGCCCCGCAGCTCGATATCCAGCTCGGCGTGCAGGATCGGGAGATACTGCCGGCCGAGGGTCTCCACGAAGTGGTGCTGAGCGTGACCGTAGCGGCGAACCAGGGCGACAAGACCGTGTTCCTGATCGAGGTGCAGCAGGCCGGGCTGTTTCGCATCAGGGGCCTTGCGGGCGAGTCGCTCACGCGCGCGCTGCACGTGAACGGCGCTTACATACTGCTGCCTTTCGTGCGCGAAGCCGTGAACGATCTGGTCGGCAAGGGCGGCTTCCCGCAGCTCCTCATCAACCCGATCAATTTCGACGCGCTCTACGAGCAGCGGCGGGTCGGGGCGCGGGAGCAGCCCGCGAGCTAGCGGCCGGCAGGGGCGGCGCGTGCGCGAGGAAGCTCCGATCGCCGTACTCGGCGCCGGCGCGTGGGGAACGGCATTGAGCGTGCTGCTCGCACGCAACGGCCGCCGCGTCTGGCTCTGGGGCAAGGATTCGGCCGCGGTTGCGCGCCTCGCGCAGACGCGCACGCATCCGGCGCTCCCCGACGTCGTTCTTCCGTCCGCGATCGAGCTGCGCGCGGACCTGCAAGAGCTCGTGCCCGAGGCCGCGGGTTTCCTGGTCGCGGTGCCGAGTCACGGCTTTCGGGCAACGGTCCACGCGCTGCGCGGGCGGGGTGCCGGCGTAGCCGTCGCCTGGGCAACCAAAGGGCTCGAACCCGGGAGCGGCCGGCGGCTCGGGGAAGTGGCGGAAGAGCTCCTCGGCACCGCCGGCCTCGCCGTCGTGTCCGGCCCCACGTTCGCGATCGAAATCGCGCGCGGGCTCCCTGCCGCGCTCACCGTCGCCTCCCGGGAGCCGGCGGTGTGCGAGTGCGTCGCGGGATGGCTGCGCGGCGAGCGCGTGCGGGTCTACACCAGCGATGATATCGTCGGCGTGCAGCTCGGCGGCGCCATCAAGAACGTGATCGCCATCGCCGCCGGCATCAGCGATGGCCTCGGCTTCGGCGCCAACGCCCGCGCGGCACTCATCACGCGCGGCCTGGCGGAGCTCACGCGGCTCGGCGTCGCCCTGGGTGGGCGGCGCGACACCTTCATGGGCCTCACCGGGGTCGGCGATCTCGTGCTCACCTGCACGGACAACGCCTCGCGCAACCGCCGTGTCGGTCTCGGCCTCGGCCGGGGCAGGAAGCTGCAGGAAGTATTGGCGGAGGTCGGCCAGGAAGCGGAGGGGGTGGCGACGGCGCGCGAGCTCTACCGGCTGGCGCAGCGGGCGGGCGTGGAGATGCCGATCACCGAACAAGTCTACCGCGTGCTCTACGAGGGAACGTTGCCCCAGGCCGCCGTCGAGGCACTGTTGCGGCGCGACCCGCGCGCCGAATAACGCCACCGCGCCCCCGTTCAGCGGCAGCGCACGCTGCTCGTCGTCGTGCGCGAGACGCGCGCCCGGCCGGTATTCGAGATCGTGACGTAACGCGCGCGCTGCGGATCCCGGGCATCGCAGACGGCGAAGGTGATCGTCGAGCCGCCGGCGGTCCCTACCGGCTGATAGCTCACCGCCGGCCGGCTGCGCGACGTGCGTATCACTACGCGGTCGCCGGCGCCCGCATGCAGACGGAGGATCTCCGCCGCGCCCGGCCGGCCGTTTGCGTCTGCATCGGCGTACACCAGCCAGCCGCGCTGCCAGAACGTGTAATCGCCGCCGCTTGCGAGACACTCCGCGCCATCGGCGCTCGGGCACATGCGCACCGCCACGCTGCGCTTGATCGCTTCCGAGCGCGCGAGCGCAAGATGCGCGACGAGCTCGTTCGCGGCGGTTGTCAACACCGTCTCCTGTCCGATCCGCCACAGGCCGGCGCTGCTCAGGGCCACGGCTCCCGCGATGCACACCGCGATCAGCAGCTCGTGCACGGTGAAGCCTGCGCCGCGCCGTCTCGCGCCGGCACTGCCGTTTGCCATCATGCGGCGACCCTCCTCGTCGACCGGGGATGCCGTCTCGCGCGGCCTCGGGCGAGCCGGCGGCACGCATTATTGGAGAAGTGCCGCGCGCCTGAACGGCACTTTCGTGCCGAGGCCGCTTCGTCGTGGCGCTCCTGGGGTGTTCTCCTGTGGCAGCGCGCGCCGCGCAGTGACATCGTGACGCATCACTTCACGACACGGAGGTTCGAGCATGGCACGTTTGAACACGATGGATTGGGTGGCGCTCGTGCTGCTCATCATCGGCGGCCTCAACTGGGGTCTCGTGGGGCTGTTCGGGGTCGATCTCGTCGCCGCACTGTTCGGCGACATGTCGGTCCTGTCGCGCATCGTCTATATCCTCGTCGGCATTGCTGCGGTACTCGTCGCCATTGAGGCGTTTCGCTGGGGGAGTGCACGCAGCCAGGCGGCCGTGGAGCGGCGCGGAGTGCATTAGCGACCGGCTGCCTGCTGTTGGTACGCGAGAGCCCGACGGCGACGTCGGGCTCTTTTTTGTCCCGAGCCGCCGCGGGCGCTTGCAACCCGATCGAGCGCGTAGATAATTCGCGCGCCCGGGCGAACGGGTACCTAGCAGACGCGACAGATGAGGAAGGTGGAGCGCGGACTCGAGTTGATGATGTTCAACAGCCGCTGGCTGTTGGCGCCGTTCTATATCGGTCTGGTAGTCGCCGTAGGCCTCCTGCTGATCAAATTCGCGCAGGAGTTCATCCATTTGATAGCGCACGTGTTCACGAGCAGCGAGAGCGAGGTAGTGCTCGCGGTGCTGACGCTCGTTGACATGTCACTCGTCGCGAACCTGCTCCTGATCATTATCTTCAGCGGCTACGAGAACTTCGTGTCCAAGATCGACACCGGCGGGCACGAGGATCGTCCGGAATGGATGGGCAAGGTCGACTTTTCGGGTCTCAAGGTGAAGCTCATCGCTTCCATCGTTGCGATATCGGCGATCGAGCTGCTCAAGAGCTTCGTGAACGTCGCGGCGCTCGACAACCGCGAGCTCATGTGGAAGGTGGGCATCCACGTTACGCTGATCGTCTCCGGAGTGCTCTTCGCGGTGATGGACCGGATCGCAGTGACCGCCGAGCACGCCGGCAAGGAACACTAGCGCGCGCCGGCGCGGAAGCGTTCCCAGGCGCTGCCGCTTTCGAGCACCCGGCCGACGGCATCGGCGGCGGCGGGCAGGCTGGGGTAGTGCCCGAGGTGATGCAGGCACAGCGCCGCCGCGACCAGCAGATGATCGCGGGCGGCCCCGCGCTCGCCGTGCAGCGCGCCGACCCCCGCGGCCACCGTCGAATGCGCCACGGCAGCTGCATCGAACGTCGCCGCCGGACCGTCTTCGTTCTCCTCCTCCCGCCTTCCGATCGCGAGCGGGCGCGGCGACTCGGACAGGCCGAAGTCTTCGGCGCGGAAGCCGAGCAACTGCTCGGACTCGCCGTCGGGGTAGCGGTATGCCTTGCCTTCCTGCCGCAGCGACGGGATGACGCCCCCTTCGATGCCGCGCACGAGCAGCACCGAATCGAAGCCCGCGGCGCGCGCGAGCAGCGCATAGATGCGCGGATAGGTTTTGTGCACGTAGCCCGTGAGGAGGTGCGTGCGCCCGCGGGCGCGCACCGGGCCGATCACGGTCTCGAGCGTGGACAGCGCCGGGCGCTTGACGATCAGCGCGCGCAGGCGCGCGAGCGCGTGCAGCGGCGGGCAGTATCGGCTCTGATCGACATACGCCCAGCCGACCGACCCGTCCGCCAGCCGCGCGGCGGCTTCTGCGGGCGAGCGATCGACGGCGACGCCCGCCGCGCGCAGCACCTGACGGTGGGTGACCCCGTACTTCGGTGCGAGCGATTCGACGCCGTGCGCGACCGCAGGAATTCCGCACGCCGCGAGCACCGGGGGCAGGAAGGCGGCGATCGGGAGGGAGCGGGCATAGCCGTCGTAGGGATCGGCGATATCGACGAGCGCCTCGACCTCCGCCCGCGCGGTCGCCGTCGCGTCGCGCAGGGCGTCGAGGATGCCGAGCAGCTCCTCGTCGCTCTCGCGCTTCATGCGCAGCGCGATCAGGAACACGCCCGCCTGCACCGCATCGACGCGGCCTTCGAGTATGAGCTGCATAGCGGCACGCGCTTCGGCGCGCGCGATGTCCCTGCTCCGCGCCGGACCGGTCGCGGTGCGCTCGAGGATCGAGCGCATCAGCTCGGTATCGCGCGCCGCATCCATGCGCAGCAGGCCTTCAGAGCTCGCGCTCGAGCTCGGCCGCCTTCTCGAACGCGAGCTCGGCGCCCGCGTGGTCGCCGCTTTGCGTGCGCGCCTGTCCGATCAGCCGCCAGTTCGCCGCACGCAGCCGCGCGTCGTTGCCGGCGAGCGTGTTCGACCGCTGGGCGAACTGCGCCGCCTGGCCCGGCTGGCCCTGATGCAGCCTCAGGCGCGCGAGCTCGTGCCAGAGCGCCGCGTTGCGCGGCTCGATGCGCAGCGCCCGCTCGAGCTCCGCGGCGGCGGTGCTCAGGCTTCCCGCGCTCGCGTGCTCGCGGGCGCTGGTCACCAGCGCGACGACGGCGCTGTTTTGCGACGCGACCGGCGGCGGCGCGGTCTCGGGCGGCGTCGGCGCGGGCAGCCTGGCGCACGCGGCGAGCGCGGCGGCGAGCGCAAGGGCGGGCAAGGCTCTCATCGTTCGAACAGTCTCCTGAACCAGTTGCGGATGCTCTGACCGGGCCCGCTCGCGCAAGGCGCCGTTTCCGTCGGCGCGCTGCCGCGTACGAACGGCAGCTCGACCGCGCCGGCGCAGCCCCGATCGGCGCGCAGACCGGTCTCGGCGTCGATCGGGACGAGTTCGATGGTCTCGGGCACCGGCGGCTCCAGCGGTTCGGGGTCGAGCCGCGCCATCATCCGTCCCCAGACCGTGAGCGCACCGCTGGCCCCGGTGAGGCCGGTGGGCTGGTTGTCGTCGCGCCCGATCCAGACCACCGCAAGCTTATCTCCCGTGAAACCCGCGAACCAGCTGTCGCGCAAATCGTCGGTGGTGCCGGTCTTGCCTGCGACGCGCAGGGCGGGCGGCAGGTAGGCATGGAGCGCCGTGCCGGTGCCCGACTGCACCACCTCCTGCAGCGCCGTGGTCACCAGGAATGCGGCCGCCGGATCGATCGCCTGCGACACGGTGAGCGAGTAGCGCTTGAGCGGCACGCCGTCGGGCGTCAGCACTTCGCGAATCGCCCGCAGCGGCGTACGAAACCCGTTGGCTGCGAGCGTCTGGTACATCTGCGCCACTTCGAACGGCGTGAGGCCGACCGCGCCGAGCAGGGTCGAGCCGTATGCCGGCAGCGAGCGCTCGACGCCGAGGCGGCGCATGGTCTCGAGCACGGCCGGCACGCCGAGCTCGAGCCCGAGCCGGGCGGCCGCCACGTTGTACGAATGGGCGAGCGCCCGGTGCAGCGGCACGTGCCCGTGGAACTTCTTGTCGTAGTTCTGCGGCGCCCATTCCTTCACGCCCGGCTCTGACCAGACCAGCGGGCTGTCGTCGAGGCGGGTGGCGAGCGTGTAGCGCTCGGGTTGCGCGAGCGCGGTCAGGTAGAGCGCCGGTTTGACGAGCGAGCCGATCGGGCGGACCGCATCGAGCGCGCGATTGAAGCCTTCGTAGCGCGCGCGCCGCCCGCCGACGAGCGCGAGTACCTCCCCGGTTGCCGCTTCGGTCACGACGATGGCGCCTTCGAGCGTGCCCGCGGGCATGCGCCGCCGCTTCTCGAGCGCCTCGAGGCGTGCGGCGAGCGCCTCCTCGGCGGCGCGCTGCGTGCGCGGATCGAGGGTCGTGAAAATGCGCAGCCCCTCGGAGCGCAGGTCCGCGTCCGAGTAGTCGCGGCGCAGCTGGCGCTGCACCAGTCCGAGAAACGCGGGGTAAGCGGAGGTACCGACCGGGGCGCGCTCCGTTACCCCGAGCGGCTCCGCCTTGGCGCGCAGGTGCTCGGCCGTGCCGATCACGCCCTGTTCCGCCATTTCGGCGAGCACGAGATTGCGGCGCGCGAGCGCCCGCTGCGGATGACGGCGCGGATCGTAGTAGGACGGCCCCTTGACCAGGCCGACGAGAAGCGCCGCCTGCGGCAGCGTCAGCTGATGCAGCGGCCGGTCGAAGTAGTACTGCGCCGCGAGACCGAAGCCGTGGATGGCGCGGTTTCCGTCCTGCCCGAGGTAGATCTCGTTGATGTAGGCCTCGAGGATCTCGTCCTTGCCGTAATGCGCTTCGAGCAACAGCGCCATGATCGCCTCGGTCGCTTTGCGTCGAAGCGTGCGTTCGGACGTGAGATAGAAGTTCTTGACGAGCTGCTGCGTGAGCGTGCTCCCGCCCTGTACCGCCCCGGCCGCGCGCAGGTTCGCCCAGAGTGCGCGCGCGATGCCGCGCGGATCGAGCCCGTGGTGTTCGTAGAACTTGCGGTCCTCGACGGCGATGAGCGCCTTGATCAGGATCGGCGGCACCTCGTCGAGCTTTACCAGGACGCGGTCTTCGTTGTGCGCCGGATAGATGCCGCCGATGAGCAAGGGATCCAGCCGGGCGAGCGCGACCGCCTCGCCCGTATCGCGGTTCACGATCTCGTCGATCCGCCCGTCCTCGAAGCGTACCCGCAGCCGCAGCGGCGGCTGCGGCCCGTCCCAGAAGACGAAGCCGCGCGTGTGCAGCCCGATGCTGTCCGATTCGCGTACGTACGAGCCGGGTTCCGCGAGCGCACCGTGCCGGTAGTTGAGCTCGCTCAGCTCCTGCGCGAGCTGCGCAGGCGTGAGCTTCCTGCCGGGGTAGAGCTCGAGCGGGCTCGCGTACACCCGTGCCGGCAGCGCCCAGCGCTTGCCTTCGAACTGCTCGCGAATGGTGACATCGAGGTAGACGACGTACGCCGCAAAGAGCGCCGCGAGCAGGCCGAGCGCGACGAGGGCGGGGCGCAGATACCTGCGAAACAAATGAAAACGCATGCTAGCGGGCCGCCGAGGGGCGCGGCCGGGTGGTGTTCATTCTTTCGTCCTCAGCCCGAGTGCGAGAGTTCGGGCGCATTCTAATACCCCGAGCCTGCGCTTCGACCTCAGGCGCCGCCGGCGAAGCCGAGCTGGCGCCACGCTTCGTAAACCACGACGGCGACGGCATTCGAGAGGTTCAGGCTGCGATTGCCGGGTTGCAGCGGCAAACGCAGGCGCGAGGCTTCGGGCACCTGGTTCAGTATCGCCATGGGCAGACCGCGCGTCTCCGGCCCGAACAGCAATACATCGTCGGGACGATACCGTACGTCGCTGTACCACCGCCGAGCGCGTGTCGTGTAGGCATAGATGCGGGCCGTGCCGAGGGCGGCGCGCAGGCCGTCCCAGTCGGAATGACGCTGCACGTCCGCCCATTCGCGGTAATCGAGTCCGGCCCGGCGCAACCGTTTCTCGTCGAGTGTGAAGCCGAGCGGCTCGATCAGATGCAGGCGGGCGCCCGTGTTGGCGCATAAGCGCATGATGTTTCCCGTGTTCGGCGGGATTTCCGGCTGGTAGAGCACGACATGAAACATCGCCGCGCGCAAGGTCGTTCGCATTGAAGGTGGGCGATTATCCCGGATCGGAGCGGCGGCCGGGCGGTCTTCGTCCATGCCGTTCGGTCTCTGCCGCGCGAATCTGCCTGCCTGCTCCGCTTGGGCTCCGCAAAATGCCAAGAGACCGCCTAAGGGGTCGGCTGGGCGAAGGGCAGCCCGTCGAGTTCCTCGAAGTTTTCTCTCTGAAGTGAGCGCACACCAACTACTAACACATTACGACGAAAAGAATTTCGTGCTGCGTGCCGTCCTGGCCCGATAGTTGCAATCCCCTACGGATCATGTCCCTTTTTCTGCCACTTAGCCGGCGAATCTGGGATTCCGAATCACGGATCGTCGGCAACTATTTGAATGGAAAGGCATTCGAATCAGGCTACCAAAGTCATTGCGGGTGCGCTCGCAGTGATCGCGCTCGCCTTCGCGGACGCCTTCCTTCACGTAGTCGGCCGCCGCGGCGACATACCCGCTGCGTTGGGGCCCGCGAATCTCTCTGAAACACAGCCGACCTCGAATCGCGAGCGCGTTTCGCGCGTTCGGGCCGCTACCGCTGACCGTGCGGCTGCCGGCGCTCCTGCCATCGGGCCGCCGGCTTCCGGCCGCGACGAAGGGACTGCCATCCAGCGCATGGATGCCCCCGAGGTCCTCGTCGCGGCTGTCGACCCTGTCGAGTCCGTGCCTGCTTCTGCTGCCCCTGCAACTGCCTCCCCGACTCCATACTACGACCAGCTCATCGACCCCAGCATGCCGGTGGACCCGGCGCCGAACGCCGGGGACGTCCATGAGCTAGCGCCCGGAGCCCTGCCGGGGAGCGCGAGCGTCGAATACAGGCTCTTCGATCAACGCAGCGATTTCGGTGGAACCCCCCGCCGCTATACGGAGCAGGGTGTGGGCGTTACCGCGCAGCAGGACACCCGGCACTTCGGCCGGTTCGAGCTGCGCGCCGCCGTCAGCGATGCGAAAGGGGCGGATGCATTCGATGCCTTCGACGGCGACAGCTTCGTCCACCTCGCGCAGCGCGGCTTCGCGCTGACGGATCGCTGGATCATGAACAACGAGCTCGGACACATACGCGCGCTCTCGCCCGTCGAAGTCGCCTCGGGGTATCGCATTCGCCTGCCGACGCCGCTCATCGAGGGCGCGGTGGTGGAAGCGGGCTCGTCCGAGCTCAGTCTGCGCTTCACCACGGGCTCACTCGGCGCCTATCGCGGCCGCACCTTCCCCGTGTTTTCGTCCGACGGGGCGACAGGACGCATTGCGGGCGCGGCCGGAAGCTATCGCCTCGATGAGAGCTGGAGCGCCGGCCTGCAGGTGTGGCAGCTTGACGGCGTAACGACCGGCAACGGTGCGCGCGATTTTGTGACCTGGGCGGGTGGCCTGCGCTACGACGGCGGCGCGGCCGGCAAGGCGCAGCTGAGTCTGCTCGCCAACGATTTCGGCGCCACCGGTTTCTGGGCCGATGGCGAGCGCAGCGCCGGCGCCTGGCTCCACAACGCCGGCTTGTTCCGGCTCGAACGTAATCTCGAATGGGTCGACATCAATTCGTCGATCCCGAGCGACGTCGAAGGCTTCTACTGGAGGGGGGCGACGCGCACGTTCCATACGACGATTTCCACCGGCCTCGACTGGTCGCGCACGAACATCGACGGCGACCCGTCGCTCCCGCGGCGCAGCAGCGCGGCCGGCTTCGCCGCGGCGAGCTACCGCCTCTCCACGGACACGAATCTCTCGGGTTCGCTCACCCTCGGCCGCGACGCGACCCGCGGCGCCGGGCTCGACAACGAGAGCCGCACCTGGTCCGTTCGCGGGTCGCTGTCGCGCCGCGCGCCCACCGGCGCCGACGTGTGGGCGCTCGCCGCGGCCGAGCGCTCGGGCCCGTCCGGCTACTCGCGCTACGACGCCACCTGGGATCGCCACTGGAACCGCAGCGCCTGGTTCTCGAGCCTGCGCGCAGGCGTTGCGCTCGCCTCACAGACCGGATCGAGCAACGATTTCACGCAGGGGACGGTGCGCGCGTCGGGAACGTGGACGTTCGACCGCTGGCGCGTGACCGGACACCTGAGCGCCGGCTATTACGAGAGCGACGATACCGACCACGGCAGCACGATCGCTGTGGGCCTCACCGTGGCCACCGAAATTGCCCGTGGCTGGCAGGTCGCAGCCGATCTCAACTACAACCGCAACGCGCTCACGCTGCTCGCTGACGGCAGCGAGGTGCGCGCGACGGACAAGCAATTCCTGGTGAGTCTGCGGCGCGATACGCGCTGGGGCAGACCGGAGCATCCGGTCGGTTACGTGAACGGCAGGTACGGGCGCGGGTCCGTTCGCGGCGTGCTGTTTCTCGATCACAACGACAACGGCGTGCGCGAGCCGGAAGAGCCGGGCGTGGCGGGTGTCCTCGTCTTCCTCGATCGCGGCTTCAGCACCGAGACCGATGCCGCCGGTGAGTTCACCTTCTCGCCGGTCGCGAGCGGCGAGCATCAGCTCAGCGTCGACATCGCGAACGTGCCGCTGCCCTGGGTGCCGGCGGCCGAAGGTCCCTTGCCGGTCCATGTCGTACCGCGGGAAACCGCGGTGGTGGAGATCCCGCTGCGCAGGGAGCTGCCTTAGGAAGCCCGAGCCGGTCGCCGCGCCGAACCCCGCGGTTCAGGGTGTGAACGTGGCGGTGAACGAAATCGTTCCCGAATAAGTGCCAGCAGGGTAGACAGCCGCGTTGGCGAAATAGAACGTGAGCTGGCCGCCCATCCACAGATCGCTACCTTTACTGAGCGGCAGCGTCGCGATGACTTGCGAGCCAGCGGCGAACTGACCGGCGGGGATCGGAACCGCACCGCCGACGGCCGTGCTGGTCCACGAGATGCTCGAGATTGGAATCTGAGAGCCGCCAGGTGACAGGAGGAAAGCGGGCGCGTCGGCGCGCAGCTCAACGGTCGTCGGTGTTGTTGGACCGCCGCCCCGGCGCGCACCAACTTCGACCAGGAGCGCCGGCGTTCCGGCAACCGGTGCCCCGTTGCCAACGGTTTGCGGGTTTCCGGAGAGATCGAAGCCGACCGCCAGGGTACCGGTAGGGGATTCGACGACGAGAGCGATCTCGGGGTCGCTGCCTGACGCCTTGATGCGTACGTGGTTGCCGGCAGCGTTTCTGGGCCCTGCGATCCACAGCAACGCCAGCACCACGGCGGCTATGGAGGTCGTGGCGGAGCGCCAATACGAGCGGACCGTGGACTCGCGTGTCGACAGCGACCGCATGGCGCGTCGAAGCAAGTCCGGGACTCTACTGGCGTGGCTACCTGGCGTGCGCAAGATTGGACTCGCCTCAGGGGAGCCGGTAGTCGATCTCCAGGTCGCCGCCGCCCTGATATTCGAGGCGCCCCCGCACGTGGATGGGCGGCACCAGTCTAACGCCGGACGCTCTGGCCTGACCGCGCGACCAGGCGACCGGGCGAAGCAGAATGGTCCGTTCCGCGCCGGGGAGAATCACGTCTTGTGCCGCCACCAGATCCACCCGGCGCCCTTTGGCGTCGCGGCCCTCGACCGCCCCGAGCACCCGGCTGTGCGCGTTGCCTGAGTTCCGGAACGTGAACGCGGGCATGATGCCGTCGGGCGTGTCCTGCAGGCGCATGCGTACGAGCTGGAGCTTCGGCTTCGCGTCGCCGATCGTGACATAGACGATGACGCCGATACGGCCGACGAGCGGAATCTGGATGCCGGACGCGACGGGGGTGACGCGGGCCGCCTCGGAGGCGATGAGCAGCGCGAAGCGGCACTCGCCGCTCGGCGCGTCCGGCGGCACGTGCACTTCGAAGCGATAATTGCGCGTCTGCCGCGGCGCGATCTTGACGACGTGCCGCTCGATGCGCACCCAGCGCCGGCACGAATCCTCTCCCGGCTCGCCTTCGTGATAAACCACGCCGCCCTCCGGATTGAGGCGCCAATCCGCGGTCTTGACCGTGTAGCTCGCGACAGTCGCCGCGCCGTTCGTGATGTCGAGCACCTGCCGTACCACTTCGCCCGGGTTCGCCCGAAGCTCGAAGCGCGGCGGCGAGACGGTCGCATCGAAGCCGGCGCGCGCCTCGCCGAGCGCCCAGGCGGCCGCGAGCAGACCGGCCGCGATGCGCGCTATGCGCGTCTTCGACTCAGTACTCTTCGATCTCATAGTGCGGTTCGAAGCGGATGTGGTCGCGCAGGAAGCGCGCATCGATGTGGAAAGTGTAGGCGACGAAGTCGCGCAGCGGTGTCTCCGTCGCGAGCCCTTCGAAGAGCAGCGCGCGCTCGCCCGGCCGCGCGCGCCCGGGACGGAACGCGCCCTGCGTTTTCCATTCCACCTCGAGGCCCGCTGCGCCGCCGACGCCGTCGACAACCGGTGGAACGACCATATGAATCCGCACCCGCCGTCCGATCACGCGATCCGGTATCCGTAGGCGCAGCTCGGTGAACGGGGATTCGGCGACGATAAGGTTCGCCAGGGCGGGATCCATACGGCTGTCGCGAAGCGGCTGAGCCCACCGGGCCTGCAGGTCGAGATGCGGCTGCGGGAAGTAGCTGCCCTCGATGCGCTCGCCGCCGGCAGCCAGGGTCGCGACGAGTCCGAGCGCCCAGGGAGCGGCGCGCTTCAGCACGAGGCGGACAGATTGGCCAACCGATCGGGGAAGATGCAGTGCGCCTTTCACGGTACTTGCGCCGTATATTCCACTTGCGCTTCGTAAGTCCCCTCCGGATACACCGCATCGTTGGCAAAGTGGAATGTCAGCAGCCCGCCCATCCAACGGGGGCCGCAACCAACCGCCAGGGGAAACGTTCGGGCGTAAACGGTGGTACCGCTGGCGAACGTGCCGGAGGGGATCAGGGCCATGTTCGCGCCATTCGGAAGGACGGTCGTCCAAGAAATTCGATCGATCGGGATTTGATGTATGCCTGACTGCAAAGCCGCAGGCGCGGTTGCACGCAACTGCAAATCGGTTTCCAAGCCGACTTCGAAGAATAAAATTCGGAAACAGGATGGCCGCACGCCGACCTCGATCAGAATATTCGGCGTGCCGTTCACGGGCGTGCCGTTACCTACATTTGGCGCACTGACCGCGAAGTTCACGTTGGCCGGGCCGGCTCCCGTCGGGGCAGGCCCGACGATCAGAGCAATGCTACCGGCTCCCGGCGGCACGATATCCACGTGATCGGAACGAGCTGCATCAGGGCACAACGCAAGGACAGCCCCGACGACAAGGGCACCGAGCGCGGACTGCGCGATCGACCGAGAGCGCCGCAGTCGACGCGTGAATACTTCTGCGAGGGGGCAGACCTCTTCCATGGCGCTAACTCTAGCCCGGGAACGAGAAGGGGCGCGCTGCCGCACCCCTTCCCCCTTCCCCTTGCACCGCCGGTTACGGATTGTGCGTGGCGGTGTACTGGATCGTTCCCGTGTACGTGCCGCCCGGGTACAGCGTGGAGTTGGCGAAGGTGTACTCCCAGTAGCCGGTCTCGTTGATAACCCCTCCGGTCGGCGACACCACGGTCTGACTCCCGGCGGCAGGTAGGGCGACCGCACCCGTGCTCGAGCCGCCGATCTCGGCGTAGGGAATCGTATTGCCGCCGCCGTCGGTCAGACCGGTGCCGACACCCGCGGCACTGATGGTGACGTCGCTCCCGCCTGCGTTCGAAACAAGCGCATAGAGCACCCGGTTGCCGGTCGCGCCGGAGCCGGCGTTCTGGACGGTATCGGCCGGAATCGGCGTGCCATTGCCGAGATTGGCCGGGGTGATGCCGGTGTTGAACCGCACGTTGGGCTCCGACCCGACTTCACCGAGCTGGAACCGCACGAACGCCGGAATGGTGATACTGAAGTTGACGTTGAGCGGCCCCACAGAGCAGCCGCTGCCGTTGCACGTGCCGGCATCCGCTATCGCGCCGGGCGCCGCCAGTATCGCGGCGAACGCGGCCAGCACACGCACTTTGGTTTTCATTGCTTCTGCCTCCTCGGAAAAAGTGAACGGTTGTGCCTGCGTCCTGCTGCGCGAGAGCGTTACCCATCCAACAGTGCGCCGGTGGGCGCCGGCTGCCGCTGCGCCTCGCTTCCCCCCTGCGAGTGCATAACCCGTGCCAAAGATAAGGGATTAAAAAATGATTTAAAAACAATAATATGGATAACTTTCCGCACAGCCCCGGCCGCCATGCCGGCGATTGGAGGGATCGGCCTGCCCGCAAGCCAGTCCGGCCGGTTCGCACACTTCGTGCACCTGCGTATAGTGCCGGCACCTGCGACGCGGCGACGTTCGCCCGCTCGGAGAGGCGGCCGTACAGGGGTCTCCGAAAACGCGACCTCCGCGAGGAGGCTGTGCGTTACACAGCGCGGCAGCGGAAGGGTTGGAAACATTGCCGAACCAGTACGTCTTTGCGCGCCTGCTCGCGCGCGCTTATCTCGACCAGGGGGCCGAGGCGAAGGCGCTCGCCGTGCTCGAGAGCGCCACACCCGCGGAGTCCGGGGATGCCGAGTTCAGCGCGCTGCTCGGTCTGCTGTACCAGCGCGCCGGGCGCCATGCCGACGCCGTGAAAGCGTACCAGCGTGCGCTTGCGCTCGATGGCCGCGATGGCCGTACCTGGCTCGGGTTCGCGATCGCGATGGAAGCGGTCGGACGGTCGGACGCGGCCCGGGATGCGTATCAGCGCGCGGGCGAGGCCGGGCTGAGCGAGATGCTCGGGCGTTATGCGCAGCAGCGGCTCGCCGCGCTCGCGGCGAGGCGTTAGCGGCGTCGGGGAGCTGCCCGAGGTGCGGCTAAGCGCGCGCGACCACCCACACTTCGACGCTCGCTGCGCCCGCGTCGAGCAGACACCGGGCCGCCGCCTCCACGGTGGCGCCGCTCGTCATCACGTCATCGACGAGCGCAAGCCGTAGCCCCTCGAGTTGGGTCTTCGAGGCAAACACGCCGCGGACGTTGCGCCATCGCTCGGTGCTCGACAGTTGCGCCTGCGGCGGCGTCGCGCGCACCCGTTCGAGCGGAGCGCGCGCGGCAACCCCGAGCTCGGCGGTAAGCACGCGCAGCAGCTCGACCGACTGGTTGTAGCCGCGCTCGCGCAGCCGCGTGCGGTGCAGCGGAACCGCGACCGCGGCATCGACGTGCTCGCGTCGCGGGGCGACGTGCTGCGCGAGCCGGCGTCCGAGCAGCTGCAGCCAGTCGAGGCGGCCGTCGTACTTGGCGCCCTGAACGAGCCGGTCGAGCGGCGCGGCGTAGCGAAAGGGGGCGTGTACCGAGCTGTAGGGCGGCAGCCGCTGCTGGCATTGGCCGCACAGCGCGTCCGGTGCGGCGCCCTCGAGTGCGACCGCGCAGCGGCTGCAGCACCCGTCGAGTCGCGGGAGGGAGCGCTCGCACGCATGGCAGAGGTCCGCGCGCGCGGCGGTCGCGGCGGCGCAAAGCGCGCATGCGGAAGGCAGGAACCAGTCTATCGTCCGTTCCAGCCGGCTTTTGAGGAAATCTCTCCCGATCATCCGGTGGGACATCTGCTTCGCCGCCGCTGCCGTCGGCGTCCGCCGCTTAGTAACCTACTTGCCTACTTATATAATGATCCGCCGATGATTTATCCCTCTCCTTCGGCCCGTATTTTCGTGCCCGATCCAACGCCCCCATCAAGCTTCCAGCCCACTCCCGGTGAAAAGCGCCAGCTTCGCCGCCAGCGAGACCGGGCAGTGGCGACTTTCGATGCCGCCGCCGTACTGAGCCGCAGGCTCGCGGACGAGCTCATTGAACGCCTGGATGTGGTGCGCATGGTGCCTGCCCGCATCCTCGATGCCGGTTCTGGTACGGGTTATGCCGCCCGTGCCCTGAGACGACGCTACCGGGGGGCCGCGGTCTTCGGCCTCGATCCGTCGCCCGCCATGGCCGCCGCCGCGCGCCGCAAGGCCGGCTGGTTCGCGCGCCCGCGCTTCACGGCCGGCGACCCCGAGCGGTTGCCGTTTCCCGACGGCAGCTTCGATCTCGTGCTCTCGAATCTCCTCCTTCCCTGGTACGACCCGGCGGCCGTGTTCCCGGAATTCCTCCGGGTGCTGCGGCCCGACGGTCTGTTCGTTTTCTCCAGCCTCGGCCCCGATACGCTGCGCGAGCTGCGGGAGGCGTGGGCGGCTGTCGACGACACCGTGCACGTGCGCACTTTTCTCGACATGCACGACGTGGGCGACGCGCTGGTGTACGCCGGGTTTTCGAATCCGGTGATGGACGTCGAGCGTTACGTTTATACGTATGCAGACGTCCGCGACGTGCTGCGTGAGCTCAAGGCGCTCGGCGCGCAGAACATCGAGCGCGATCGCCGGCGCAGTCTGACGGGGCGTGCGCGCTTTGCGCGTTTCGAGGCTGCGTACGCGTTGCGCAAGATCGACGGGCGCATTCCCGCAACCGTCGAAGTGGTGTACGGCCACGCCTGGGTGCCCAAGCGCCGGCGCGTGCCCGGCGCCGCCGCGGCGGCTATTCCTGTCGGCGGGATTCGGCGGGGGCGCTGATAACGGGCCGCGCCGCCCGAGCTCGCCTTTCTCCTGAGCGACCCGCAACGCGCGCTTCCGGCGCACCGGGAACGGGTGTGCGCAGGGCGGCCGCGGCTGCTCCGTGCGGGCGCCTGTAGAAGCGTTCGCGAATCTCGCGTCGCTCGCGTTCGCGTGCTTCGGCGCCCGTTCGCTCTGCGCGCGCAGTCCAGCCGCACGAGCGTGCGCTTCATCGCCCGGGCCGCTGTTCGTGTAAAGCGTTGCGAAGCGCGCAACCAGGAACGGCGTGGCAGCATGCGCGCAATTTCCGATCAATTTGGTGTGATATACGAGCGTGCTTCGACGCGCGCGAATCTTGCGACGCATCATTGCGACTCTATAGTGTTTGTGATAGCTTGCGCGCGCGACCACGCGCGGCTCTAGTTTCCGCAGGCTTGCCTGCCCAACCACCTAGCGCTTGTACGAGTAGTCAGTCTTGAAGTTGCCTGTGAATCTCGGGAGTGTGTACGAGGCGGCAAACGCAAGCCTCGTCATCCGTCCGAATCGTTCCCTGTCCGCCGCCGGTGTATCCGCGCTGTTCGTCGCTCTGAGCGCGCTGGCGCTGTTCAACGCCCTCGTCGCCGCTTTGGCCGGCGCGTGGCCGGTGTTGCCGTTCGCAGTGCTGCAGATCGTCGTTGCCGGCGTGCTATGCCGCTGGTTCTACTGCCACATGGACGATTGTGAACTCGTCGCGATCGACGAAGAGCGCGTGTGTGTCATGCGCCGCTTCGGAAAGGCGGTATCGCGGCACGAGTTTCCGCGCGCCTGGGCGCGGCTGCGGCGCGAAGCGGGCGCCGACGGATCGCCCCGGCTGCTGATCGGTTCTCACGGTAAGTACGTGAGCCTTGCCGAAGGCGTCAACGAGGCCGATCGTGCGGCCGTTGCACGCGAGCTCGAGGCGCTGCTGCACGCGCGGCGTCAGCCGTGCCCGAATACTCATCGAGATTAGAAAACTGGATTAGATAACTGGGAGACGAGTAATGTGCTTTGTCCGTAGCCGAAGCCGTCGCGGTCCGTTGTCCCGCCTGATCGCCGCCGTCGGTCCGGCGCTGCTGCCCGGTCTAGCCGCCGCCGATTACAAGGTCAACCTGCCGCCGCCGGTCACCCCCATCGGCGAACAGATCCTGCAGCTGCACAACCTCATCATGATCATCTGCGCAGTGATCTTCGTGATCGTGTTCGGCTTGATGTTTTACTCGATCGCGAGGCATCGCAAGAGCCGCGGGGTGAAGCCGGCTGCGTTCGATGGAAACTCGAAGCTCGAGGTGTTCTGGACGATCATCCCGTTCCTGATCCTGGTCGGCATCGCGATCCCCTCCACCGCGACGCTGATCGAGATGACCGACACGAGCAAGTCGGACATGACGGTGAAGATCACCGGCTATCAGTGGCGGTGGCGGTACGACTATCCCGACCACGGAATCAACTTCTTCAGCAGTCTCGCAACGCCGCGCGAGCAGATCGAGGGCGCGGCCGAAAAGGGCGAGAACTACCTCCTCGAGGTCGACAATCCGTTGGTCGTGCCGGTCGGCAAGAAGGTGCGGCTGCTGTTTACGGCGAACGACGTCATCCACGCCTGGTGGGTGCCCGAAGTCGGCGTGAAGAAGGACGCGATTCCCGGATTCCTTACCGATGCCTGGATGACCATCGAGAAACCCGGCGTGTATCGCGGCCAGTGCGCGGAGCTCTGCGGCAAGGACCACGGTTTCATGCCGATTGTCGTCAACGCGGTGACGCCGGAAGAGTTCGACAAGTGGGTCGTCGCGCAGAAGCAGCAGGTGGCCGCCGCGGCGGCGAGCGCGGACAAGACCTGGACGATGGAAGAGCTGATGGCACGGGGCAAGCAGGTTTATCAGACCTGCGCCGCCTGCCACGGTGCGAACGGCGAGGGCGTCGGGCCGTTTCCGAAGCTCGCCGGCAGCAAGATCGCAACCGGGCCGGTGGACGCGCACATCGACATCGTGCTGAACGGTAAACCCGGCACGGCGATGCAGGCGTTCGGCGGCCAGCTGAACGACGTCGATATCGCCGCCGTCGTCACGTTCGAGCGCAACAGCTTCGGCAACAAGACTGGCGACCTGGTGCAGCCCGCGCAGGTCAAGGCTGCACGCAAGTAGCAGGGTTCAAGAGGAGATCGAGTATGGCAACGGTCGCGCATCATCACGACGAGCATCCAACCGGCATCACCCGGTGGCTCTTCACCACCAACCACAAGGACATCGGCACGCTGTACCTGCTGTTCTCGCTGCTGATGTTCTTCGTCGGGGGCACCTTTGCGCTCGTGATCCGCACTGAGCTGTTCCAGCCTGGCCTGCAGATCACGGATCCGCACTTCTTCAACCAGATGACCACGATGCACGCGCTGGTCATGATCTTCGGCGCCATAATGCCCGCGTTCGTGGGACTCGCGAACTGGCAGCTGCCGCTCATGATCGGCGCCCCCGACATGGCGCTGCCGCGGATGAACAACTGGTCGTTCTGGATCCTGCCGTTCGCGTTCATGCTGATGCTGTCGAGCTTGTTCCTGCAGGACGCGGGGGGCGCGCCGGCGACCGGCTGGACCCTGTACCCGCCGCTGTCGGTGCAGGGCGGAATCGGGGTCGACCTGGCGATTTTCTCGATCCATATGATGGGCATCTCGTCCGTGCTCGGCGCGATCAACGTCATCGCCACGATCCTCAACATGCGTGCGCCGGGCATGACGCTCATGAAGATGCCGATGTTCGCCTGGTCCTGGCTCATCACCGCGTTCCTGCTGCTCTTGACGATGCCGGTGCTCGCGGGCGCGGTCACGATGGTGCTCACCGATCGCCACTTCGGCACCTCGTTCTTCGACGCGGCCGGCGGCGGCGACCCGCTGCTCTACCAGCACGTGTTCTGGTTCTTCGGCCACCCCGAGGTCTACATCATGATCCTGCCGGCGTTCGGGATCATTTCCCAGGTGATCCCGACGTTCTCGCGGAAGCCGCTCTTCGGCTACCACTCGATGGTCTACGCGATCGTTTCGATCGCATTCCTTTCGAGTGTGGTGTGGGCGCATCACATGTTTACGGTCGGCATGCCGCTCGCGGGCGAGCTCTTCTTCATGTACGCGACCATGCTGATCGCCGTGCCGACGGGCGTGAAGGTATTCAACTGGCTCGCGACGATGTGGCGCGGTGCGATGACCTTCGAAACGCCGATGCTTTTCGCCATCGCATTCGTGTTCCTGTTCACCATCGGCGGGCTCTCCGGCCTCATGGTCGCGGTCGTGCCGGCGGACTTCCAGTACCACGACAGCTACTTCGTCGTGGCGCACTTCCACTACGTGCTCGTGACCGGTGCGGCCGTTGCGATCTTTGCAGCCGCGTATTACTGGCTCCCGAAGTGGACCGGCCACATGTACAACGAGAAGCTCGGCAAGTGGCACTTCTGGCTCACTATGATCGGGATGAATCTCACGTTCTTCCCGATGCATTTCGTGGGGCTTGCGGGCATGCCGCGGCGCATTCCGGACTACGCGCTGCAGTTCACGGACTTCAACCAATGGTCTAGCATCGGCGCGTTCATCTTCGGTTTCTCGCAGCTGCTGTTCGTCTATCTCCTGATCCAGACGATCCGCGGCGGCAAGAAGGCGAGCGCGCGGGTGTGGGAGGGCGCCGAGGGCCTCGAGTGGACGCTGCCCTCGCCGCCGCCGTACCACAGCTTCAGTACCGCACCGGTGGTGAAGTAGCGGGCGTTGAGGACCGTGATCGAAGCGATGAACCGCAGCGAGCAGCGCCGCCGCATCGTGATTACCGCTGTCATACTCGGAGCGGTGGCGCTGCTGTTCTATATCGCTGCGATCGTGAGGTTCCTGTAAATGGACGCGACGTCGAGGAAGGCCAGGATACGCCGCACTGCGACGAAGCTCGGCCTCGTCGCAATGGCGATGTTCGGCTTCGGCTACCTGATGGTGCCGCTCTACGATATCGCCTGCCAGGCGCTCGGCCTCAACGGCAAGACGGGCCGGGTCGAAGCGGTGGCCGGGGTCATCGATGCCTCGCGTACCATTACAGTCGAGTTCACCGGCCACGCGACCGCGGGACTGCCCTGGGAGTTCCGGCCGATGACGCGGCGCCTTGAAGTGCACCCGGGCGAAACCGTGGTCGTGAACTATTACGCGCGCAACACCACCGGCGAGACGATCGTCGGGCAGGCGGTGCCGAGCGTGGCGCCGGCGCGGGCGGCGCCGTACTTCAAGAAAATCGAATGTTTCTGCTTCACGCGGCAGGAGCTGAAGCCGGGCGAAGCGGTGGAAATGCCGGTGCGCTTCACGGTCATGCCGGAGATCGCACCGGAGGTCCAGACCATCACGCTTTCGTACGCGTTCTTCAACGCGGACAAGGCGTCGGCGGCGAAGTACGGCGGCGCCGCGACGCCAGCGACCGAACAGCACGCGCAGGACCGCGTCCACGCCGCCGGCGACAAAGGTTAACGCGAACTTCTAGACAAGGGGACACACCATGGCGTCTTCATCCCACGGTAGCTACTACGTGCCCAATCCGAGCCCCTGGCCGATCGTGACGTCGGCCGGGCTGTTTGCGCTCGCGCTCGGAACCGCGCTCACGTTCAACGATATCGGCGCCGGGCCGTGGTTCATGCTGCTCGGGGCCATCATCATCATCGCCATGATGGCGAGCTGGTTCGGTCAGGTCATCGGCGAGAGCGAAGGCGGCTTGTACAACGAGCAGGTGGACCGCTCGTTCCGCTGGGGGATGGCGTGGTTCATTTTCTCCGAGGTCATGTTCTTCGGCGCGTTCTTCGGCGCACTTTTCTACGTGCGCATGTTCGTCATCGACTGGCTCGGTGCGAGCGATCTCTGGCCGGACTTCGACGCCAGCTGGCCGACGGCCGGCCCGCAGGGTCCGGTGCCGGTGCCGGGCGAGACGTTGCCGGGTCCGAACCAGTTCACGCCGATGGGCGCCTGGGGGATTCCGGCGCTGAACACGCTGATCCTACTCACCTCGGGCGCGACGGTGACGTGGGCGCACTGGGGACTCCTCAAGGACAACCGTGCCCAGCTCATCACGGGTCTGTTCCTGACGGTGGCGCTCGGCATCACGTTCCTCGGCTTTCAGGCCTACGAGTACGTGCACGCCTACACCGAGCTCGGCCTGACGCTGCGGACCGGTATCTACGGCTCGACCTTCTTCATGCTGACCGGCTTCCACGGCTTCCACGTGACGATCGGCACGATCATGCTCGCGGTCATCCTCGGCCGGTCGCTCAAAGGCCACTTCCGGCCGGATCGCCACTTCGCGTTCGAAGCGGTCGCGTGGTACTGGCACTTCGTCGACGTGGTGTGGCTGTTCCTGTTCATCTTCGTGTACTGGCTGTAGCGCTGGCAGGAACGAGATCGAGGGGCGCTGCCGCAAGGCAGCGCCTTTTTTCGTTGCGCGCTGCGAATCGTGATCGGCGAGGTGCCGGCCGCGCTACCGGACGGGTGCGGGTGAGAGGCCGTGCGGCTCGATGACGCCGAAATAGAATCCCGCCATCAGCAGCAGGAACAGTGCGAGCGACAGCCCGATGCGCCACGTGAGCGCCTTGGCGAGGCCGGTGCGGGGGCCGGCCGGTCCGCGGCGGAACAGCAGCAC
The DNA here is from genome assembly GCA_036381895.1 of Burkholderiales bacterium. Classification (GTDB taxonomy): domain Bacteria; phylum Pseudomonadota; class Gammaproteobacteria; order Acidiferrobacterales; family Sulfurifustaceae; genus JACQFZ01. The sequence continues at coordinate 67,692 of DASVBY010000003.1, forward strand.
GAGCGCCGAGAACAGACTCGCGAAGATGAGGAGCAGCATCAGGATGATGAAGGACTTGATGAGCATTGATTGTCCCCGGCGGGCGGGCGAATCGGGATTATACTTTAGCGGGCGAGACGGTGCCGCGGCTCTGGGGCGGCGCGACGAGTAAGGCTGGATGACTCCCTCGAACGAAGGCATGACGCGGCTGAGGACGCTGCTCGTGCCCACGCTGGCGGCGCTCGTGCTCGTGCCGCTGTTTTGCGGCCTTGGCTTCTGGCAGCTCCGGCGCGCCGAGGAGAAGCAGGCGCTGCAGGCGGAGTACGACCGGCGGGCCGCGGCGCCTCCGGTCACGCTTCACGCCGCACCGGTTGCGGTCGACGAGGTGCAATACGCGCGCGTGCAGGCGCGCGGCGTGTATGAGACCGAGTACCAGGTGCTCTGGGACAACCGCATTCACAACGGCGTGCCGGGCTACCACGTGCTGACGCCGTTTCGCATCGAAAACTCCGCCATGCGCGTGCTCGTGAACCGCGGCTGGGTGCCGGCGCCGCCGTCGCGCTCGGAGCTTCCCGACGTCGCCCCCCCGTCGACGCCCGTCGCCATCAGCGGCACCGCGGTCGTGCCGCGCGTCGATTTCCTGCTCGGCGAGCTCGATCCGCTTACGCGCACGCCGCCGACCGTATGGCAGCAGATCGACCTCGAGCGCTACGCGGCGCAGGTCGACTGGCCGCTGCAGCCGATCGTGATCCTGCTCGATCCGGCGAGCCCCGGCGGCTACGTGCGCGAATGGGCGCGGCTCGATGCCGGCATCGCCGTCCACTGGGGCTACGCTTTCCAGTGGTTCGCGCTCGCCGCGACCGCTGTCGTGGTTTACGGCGTGCTGGTCGTGCGCTGGCACCGGCGGAACTCGCCGGCACGGGGGCGCACATGAGCGGATCGATCGAGGCCAGCCGGCGCCGCCGCGGGCGCTGGGTGATCGTGGCGCTCGCCGCACTCTTTTTCGCGGGATTCATCGTGGCCTTCGTCCTCGTGCAGAGCGGCTGGCGGCCGAGCGCGACGAAGAATTACGGTGAGCTGGTGCAGCCGCCGCGGCCGCTGCACGCCGCCGACGGCCTGACGGATCTTGCCGGCGCCGCCGCGGATGCGGGCCTGTTCCAGGGCAAATGGACCTTCGTCTATTTCGGTCCGGCCGCATGCGGCGAGGTCTGCCGCGACAATCTCTACAAAATGCGCCAGGTGACGCTCGCCCAGGGCACGGAGGCGTACCGGGTGCAGCGCGTGTTCGTGCTCACCGATGCCCGGGAGCTCGAGGGCTTGCGGGCGCTGCTCGCCGCACATCCGGGCCTGCGGGTGCTGCACGGGCCGGACGCGGCGGTGCGCGCGCTCGCCGCGCAGTTCGCGCTGCCCGGGGCGAACCCGCTCGACGGCTCGAATCGGCTATATCTCGTCGACCCGCTCGGCAATCTCATGATGTCCTACCCCGCCGGCGCGGACCCGCGCGGCATCAACAAGGATCTCAAGCTGCTTCTGCGGGCGTCGCAGGTGGGCTGATATGCGGAGCGACAGCCGGCCAGCGCTGTTCTTCCGCACGGCCGTCGCCGCCGTGGTGTTCGCGCTCGCCGCCGCGATCTTCGGCGCCTACGTGCGCCTGTCCGACGCCGCCCTCGGCTGTCCCGACGGCCCGGCGTGCAGCGCCCGTGCCGCGGCGCCCGCCGCGGTGCGGGCCTCCTTTGGCCCGAGCGCGAGCGAGCGCGCGTGGAAGGAAACGATCACGCGCTACATCGCCGGCACGCTCGGGCTGCTGCTCATGCGCCTCGCCGTGCTCGGGTGGCAGCTGCGCCGCCGGTCGGGCCAGCAGGTGATCATTCCGGCCGCGACCCTGCTGCTCGTGCTCGGGCTCACCGTCGTCGGCATCGCGACGATCGACATGCAGCACAAGCCGCTCGTGATGATGATCCAGTTCCTCGGCGCGATCCTGGTCGCGACGCTGCTCTGGTGGGTGGTGCTGCGCGAGCAGCGGCTCTTCCGCTCCGTTCATCCGACGCCGGTGGCGCGGCGTCTGAGATGGCGCGCGCTCGTTGCGCTCGCTGTGGCCCTGTTCGCGACCGCGCTCGGCGGCTGGTCTATGACCAACCACGCGGCGCTCGCCTGCCCCGATTTCCCGACCTGCCAGGGCGAGTACCTGCCGCCGGCCGACTACGCCGAGGGGATGCTGCGCTGGGCGCACGAAGGCTTCGCCTACGACCGCGCATCGCTCGATCTCGGCGCGACCACCGCGATCCACGTGGCTCATCGCGCCGCTGCGCTGATCGCGCTGCTCTACGTCGGGTGGTTCGCACTGCACCTGCTGCGCGTCGGGGTGCAGCAGAACGTCTGCCGCTATGGCTTGTTGCTGCTCCTGATGCTATCGTTCACCCTTGCGTTCGGCGTCATGGAGGCCGTGAGCGGGCTCTCGCTCACGACCGCAGTCGCGCATAGCGCCGTCGCCGTCCTGCTGCTCCTGACTCTGGTTACGATCTATCACGTCCTGCGCCCGCCGCGTAACGCCAAATGAAGACATCGTCGCCTACTACTGCCCGCACCGGCGCCCGTACCCGCGATCTGCGCGCGCTCGCGCGCGAATACTTCGAGCTCACCAAGCCGCGCGTCGTGGCGCTCATCGTTTTCACCGCCGTGGTCGGCATGTTCCTGTCGACGCCGGGCTTCCTGCCGGTCGGAACCTCGCTGCTCGCCACCCTCGGCATCGCGCTCGCCGCCGGTTCCGCCGCCGCCTTCAACCACGTGCTCGACCGCCGTGCGGATGCCGTGATGGCGCGCACCCGCGCGCGCCCGCTCCCCACGGGCCAGGTGACGACGCGGGCGGCGGTCGTGTTCGCGTCGGTGCTCGGCGTGCTGTCGATGGCGGTGCTCGCGTTCGGCGTGAACGGCCTCACGGCCGTGCTCACGTTCGCGTCGCTCATCGGCTATTCGGTGGTCTACACGGTCTACCTCAAGCACGCGACCCCGCAGAACATCGTCATCGGCGGCGCCGCGGGCGCCGCGCCGCCGGTGCTCGGCTGGGCCGCGATCACCGGCGAAGTCGCGCCCGAAGCGCTGCTCCTTTTTCTGATCATCTTCGTGTGGACGCCGCCGCATTTCTGGGCGCTCGCGCTCTACCGGCGCGAGGAGTACGCGAAGGTGAGCATCCCGATGCTGCCGGTGACGCACGGTCCGGAATTCACTCGCCTGCAGGTGCTGCTCTACACGATCCTGCTCGCGGCCGTGACGCTGCTGCCGTTCGCGACGCGCATGAGCGGCACGCTCTACCTGCTCGGGGTGCTGCCGCTCAATGCGCTGTTCCTGCGCTACGCCTGGCGGCTCTATCGCGACTACAGCGACGCGCTCGCGCGCCGCACGTTCCGGTACTCGGTGCACTATCTGGCGCTGCTCTTCGCGCTGCTGCTCGTCGATCACTACACGATCCCCATCCGCGAAGCGCTCCAGTCCGCCCTCTACTGAGCGCGCCGCCGTGGCCCGGTCGACCCGTGTGCTGCTGGCGTGCCTGATGACGCTCGCCGCCGCATGTACGCCGTCGGCGCCGACCTTCAAAGGCGCCGACGTCACCGGAGCCGAATGGGGCGGCGACCTGACGCTGACGGCGCATACCGGCGTGCGCGCCTCGACCGCCGATTTCCGCGGCCGGGTCCTCGTCGTCTTCTTCGGCTACGTCAACTGCCCCGACATCTGCGGCCCGACGCTCGCGAAGCTTGCGGGCCTGCGGGACGCGCTCGGCCCCGTCGCCGATCGGCTGCAGGTGGTGTTCGTGACGGTCGATCCCGCGCGCGACGGGCCGGCCGAGCTCGCCCAGTTCCTCTCGAGGTTCGATGCCAGCTTCGTGGGGTTGACCGGCTCCGCGGAGGAGATCGTCGCGGCGGCGCGCGAGTACCGGGTGGTGATGTCGCCGGCGCCCGCGCCGCACGGGCACGCGGACCACGCAGCCGCCGCGAGCCGCCCGCTCGTGCCCATCGATCACACGGGCACCATGTTCGTGAAGGATCCGGCGGGGAAGCTGCGCCTGCTCTGGAAGAGCGACACGACGGTCGCCGACATGCTTCACGACGTCCGCCTGCTCCTCGGCCAGGCGGCATGAGATCGCCTCCCGCCGTCCAGTAGCGGCCGGCGCGCGGCGCTATGGCGATCCCGCCGTGGTGAGCCGGTCCACGATCAGGCCGTAGAAGGCGTCGGCTCCCGTGAACAGCCACCCGAGGTGCGTGTCGCAGCCGCGGCAGTAGGCGACTTGCCAGGCGTAGCCGCTGAACCAGGTGTGCTCGAGTGTAGGTGCCCCGTCGGCTGCGCAGCCGGGCGCCGTGCGAAAGCAGCCGATGCGGAACGTGATGCCGTACGGGTTGGTGCAGGTGTGCGTGTGCCCCCCATTGATCGCGATGCGTTCGCGTTCGTCGGAGATCGGGTAGCGGCAGCGCGCGCAGTAGAGGCGCTGCGCGCGCTCGCGCGCACGCTCGGTGCGCCCCGCAGCCGCGCGTTCGCGCGCCTTGGCGTCGGTGGGATCGAAGAACAGCAGCGGCGAGAGCGCTACGTCCATGTGCCGGCCCGCCCGTCAGCGCCGCCCGCCGAGGAGCGAGCCGAGGACGCCGCGGATCAGCTGGCGCCCGATCTGGCTGCCGATCGCACGAGCGGCGCTCTTCACCAGCGCTTCGGCCGCGCTTTCGCGGCGCCGCCCGCCGGAGGCGCCGCGCGGCCGTTCGCTCCGGGCCGCTTCGACGGGCGGCAGCTCGACCGCGGCGCGCTTCTTCAGGATTTCATAGGCCGATTCGCGGTCCATCGCCTTCTCGTAACGGCCGTAGAGCGGCGAGCGTTCGATCACCGCGCGGCGTTCGGCCGGGGAGGCGGGGCCGATGCGGCTCTCGGGCGGGGCGATGAAGGCGCGCTCGACCGGCGTGGGGATGCCCTTTTCGTCGAGCGTCGACACGAGTGCCTCTCCGACGCCCAATTCCCCGATGACATCGGCGACCTTGAGCGCGGGGTTCGCGCGGAAGGTCTCGGCCGCCGCGCGCACCGCTTTCTGGTCCTTGGGCGTGAACGCCCGCAGCGCGTGCTGCACGCGGTTGCCGAGTTGACCGAGCACCTCCTGCGGCAGATCGAGCGGGTTCTGCGTCACGAAATAAACGCCCACGCCCTTCGAGCGCACGAGCCGCACCACCTGCTCGATCTTCTCGCGCAACGCCGCCGGCGCCTCGTCGAACAGGAGGTGCGCCTCGTCGAAGAAGAAGACGAGCTTTGGCTTCTCCGGATCGCCGACCTCGGGCAGGCGCTCGAAGAGCTCGGCGAGGAGCCACAGCAGGAACACCGAGTACACCTTCGGCGAGTGCATGAGCTTGTCGGCCGCGAGCAGGTTGATGACGCCGCGGCCGTCCTCGGCCGTCTGCATCAGATCGTGCAGGTCGAGCGCCGGCTCGCCGAACAGCCGCTCGCCGCCCTGCTGCTCGAGCGCGAGCAGCGCGCGCTGGATCGCGCCGATCGACGCCATGGAGATGTTGCCGTACTCGGCGGTGAAGCGCTTTGCGTTCTCGCCCGCGAACTGGACGAGCGCGCGCAAATCCTTGAGATCGAGCAGCAGCCAGCCGTTGTCGTCGGCGATCTCGAAGAGGGCGCCGAGCACGCCCGACTGCGTCTCGTTCAGGCCGAGCAGCCGCGCGAGGAGCAGCGGGCCCATTTCGGTGATCGTGGTGCGCGCCGGGTGGCCCTGCTCGCCGTACACGTCCCAGAAGCGGACCGGATATCCCCGGAACGCGTGCCCCGGAGCGGCGTAGCGCTTGATCCGCTGCTCGAGCTTCGGGTTCGGCGTGCCCGGCTGGGAGATGCCCGACAGGTCGCCCTTCACGTCGGCGGCGAAGACCGGGACGCCGATGCGCGAGAAGCCTTCCGCGAGCACCTGGAGCGTCACCGTCTTGCCGGTTCCGGTGGCGCCGGCGATCAGGCCGTGGCGGTTCGCCATGCGCGGCAGCAGCTGAACGGGCTGTGCCGCCCTGCCGAGGTGAATCGGTTCGGTCATCGTGCCGCCTTCCGCGGAGTGTCGCAGCGCGAGGTGCTCGTCCGGCCAGTATACGGGCCCGCCCGCCGCAGGCAATTCGCGGAGCTACGGGTGGCGTGCGTTTTCGGCTAGACTCCCGCCCGGACTCGCAATGCAGACTTCCCTCGCCGATTTCATCCGCCAGACCGAGGCCGGCCGCGAAGCGGACGCCGTGCTGCGGGCGTGCGTGCATTGCGGTTTCTGCAACGCCACCTGCCCGACCTATCAGCTCCTCGGCGACGAGCTCGACGGGCCGCGCGGTCGGATCTATCTGATGAAGCAGGTGCTCGAGGGGCGCGCGCCCACCGCGACCACGCGGCTGCATCTCGACCGCTGCCTGACCTGCCGCAACTGCGAGACCACGTGCCCCTCGGGCGTGCGCTACGCGCGGCTGCTCGAGATCGGCCGCGCGGTCGTGGAGGAGCAGGCGCCGCGCGGCCTCTGGGACCGTCTCGTAAGGGGGCTCGTGCGCCGTACGCTGCTCAATCGGCGCCGGTTCGTGCGCCTGCTCGCGTTCGGGCAGGCGCTCCGGCCGGTGCTTCCCGCGCCGCTCAGGCGCTCGGTGCCGAAGCCGGCACCCGCCGCGGAATGGCCCGCGCCGCGCCACCCGCGCCGCATGCTCGCACTCGTGGGCTGCGTGCAGCCGGTGCTCGCGCCGAACATCGATGCCGCGGCCGCGCGCGTGCTCGACCGGCTCGGCATCAGCCTGATCGCGGTGGAGGGCGGCGGCTGCTGCGGCGCCGTGAGCCAGCACACTTCGGCGCCCGAGGAAGCGCTCGCGCTCGCGCGGCGCAACATCGACGCCTGGTGGCCGCACCTCGAGGCGGGCGCAGAGGCGATCGTCGTCACGGCGAGCGGTTGCGGCGTGCAGGTGAAGGACTACGGCTATTACCTGCGCAACGACCCGCACTACGCCGAGAAGGCGCAGCGGGTCTCGGCCGCGGCGCGCGACTTGTGCGAAGTGCTCGCGCGCGAGGATCTGGCGGCGCTGCGCCCCGCGGCGAACGCCCGGGTCGCGTTCCAGTCGCCCTGCAGTTTGCAGCACGGGCAGCGACTCGGCGGCGTCGTCGAGGACATCCTGCGCCGGGCCGGTTTCACGCTGACCGCGGTTTCCGACGCGCACCTCTGCTGCGGCTCGGCCGGCACCTACTCGGTGCTGCAGCCCCGGATCGCGCGCCGGCTGCGCCGCAACAAGCTCGCTGCGCTCACGCAGGAGGCGCCGGACGTGATCGCCACCGCGAACATCGGCTGCCTGACGCACCTGCAGGCGGGAACGGACCTGCCCGTGCGCCATTGGATCGAGCTGCTCGCCGATT
>DASVBY010000004.1:0-5222 GCA_036381895.1 Burkholderiales bacterium
CCCCCGGTGCTCGGGCCGACGCGCTACCGCAATCTCGTGCTCAACACCGGCCACGGCACGCTCGGCTGGACCATGGCTTGCGGTTCGGGAAAGGCGATCGCCGACCTCGTTTCCGGCCGGCGGCCCGAAGTCGACATCAGCGATCTGACGCTCCACCGCTATTCCGCCTGACGCCGGCGGCGAACGCGGCTACCAGGCCGTGCTGAAGCGGCCGGGATTGAGCACGCCGCCCGGATCGAAGGCGTGCTTGAGACGGCGGTGCAGCAGCTGCAGCGGCGGCGGGAGCGGCTGGAACACCTCGCCCGCGCGGTCGCCGCCGCGAAAGAGCGTCGCGTGCCCGCCCGCACCCGCGGCTGCCGCCCACACGTCCGTTGCCCGCGCCGAGGTCTTGAGCCAGCGCTGCGCGCCGCCCCAATCGATGAGCCATTCGCCGGCGAGCGCCATCGGCGGCGTCGCCGGCGGTACCGAAAGCCGCCAGAGCGGGCCCTCGGTCGCGAAGAAGTCGAGCCGATGCTCGCGCAGCGCCTCCCAGAAACGCGCGGCATCGGGGAAGTCCTCGCCGCCCATCTTCGTGCGCGCCGCCCGCAGCGTCTGCGCCGTGCCCGACAGCCGCACGTAGAGGACTCCGTCGAGATGGCAGGCCGCGGAGAGCGGCAGCGGCCGCGCGGCCCACGCGTTCATCTCTGCGATCGCGCGCTCCGCGGGCAACTCGAAGCGCAGCGTCATCTCGGCTTCGGGGCGGGGCAACACCTTGAGCGACGCCTCGAGCAGCACACCGAGGGTGCCGAGCGCGCCGACCATGAAGCGCGAGATGTCGTAGCCGGCGACGTTCTTCATCACCTGCCCGCCGAAGGAAAGGATCTCGCCCTTGCCGTTGATGATCTTCGCGCCGAGCACGAAGTCGCGCGCCGAGCCGGTGTAGGGCCGGGCGGGCCCGGAAAAACCGCAGGCGAGGGTGCCGCCGAGCGTCGCCGCCTCGCCGAAGTACGGCGGCTCGAACGCCAGCCGCTGCCCCTGCGCCGCGAGCGCGGCTTCGATTTCCGCGAGTGGCGTGCCGGCACGCGCGGTGATGACGAGCTCCGTCGGCTCGTACGACACGATGCCGCGGTGTCCGGCCACCTGCAGCGGCTCGCCGCGCGGCGCACGCCCGTAGAAATCCTTGGTGCCGCCGCTGACGATCCGCAGCGGTGAGCCGCTGCCCGCGGCGCGCACCGCCTCGGCGAGGTCTGCACTGAGGTCTTTGTCGGTCACGTTATCTTTGTTGCTTCGGAGAAACCGCGACGACGCTCGAGCGGCCGCGGTTCGACGTCAAAACCGCTCCAGCTCCGGGAACTTGAGCTTGCCGCCGTGCACGTGCATGGCGTTGTACTCGGCGCAGCGCGCGAGCGTCGGGACGGCCTTCCCGGGGTTCAGGAGCGCGCGCTCGTCGAATGCCGCCTTCACGGCATGGAACTGTGCGAGCTCGGCCGGCCGGAACTGCACGCACATCTGTCCGATCTTCTCGACGCCGACGCCGTGCTCGCCCGTGATCGTGCCGCCGACCGCGACGCAAAGCTCGAGGATCTTCGCGCCGAGCTCCTCCGTGCGGGCGAGGTCGCCGGGCTTGTTCGCGTCGTAGAGTATGAGCGGGTGCAGGTTGCCGTCGCCCGCGTGGAACACGTTCGCGACCGGGAGGTTGTATTCGGCCGAGAGCCGCGCGATCTCGCTCAGCACGTGCGCGAGGTGCTTGCGCGGAATGGTGCCGTCCATGCAGTAGTAGTCGGGCGAGAGGCGTCCGACCGCCGGGAACGCGCCCTTGCGCCCGGCCCAGAGCTTGCGCCGCTCTTCCTCGGTCTGGGAGATGCGCAGCCCCGTCGCGCCGCGCCGCATGATCTCGCTCACGCGCACGATGCCTTCGGCCACTTCGGCCTCGGTGCCGTCGAGCTCGCAGAGGAGGAGCGCCGCGGCATCGACCGGGTAGCCCGCGTGCGCGTAGTCCTCGGAGGCGCGGATCGCGAGCTGGTCCATCATCTCGAGCCCGCCCGGAATGAAGCCGGAGCCGATGATCGCCGCGACCGCATCGCCCGCCGCGCGCACGTCGTCGAAGGCGCCGACCACGACCTGCGCGCACTCGGGGCGGGGCAGGAGCTTCACGGTGACCTCGACGATCACGCCGAGGAGCCCTTCCGAGCCGGTGAGCAGCGCAAGCAAATCGTAGCCCGCCGCGTCGGGCGTCTTGCCGCCGATGGAAATGGTCTCGCCCTCGATGGTGACGAAGCGCAGGCCGATGACGTTGTGCACCGTGAGCCCGTACTTCAGGCAATGCACTCCGCCCGCGTTCTCGGCGACGTTGCCGCCGATGGAGCAGGCGATCTGCGACGACGGGTCGGGCGCGTAGTAGAGGCCGTAGGGTGCCGCCGCCTCCGAGACCGCGAGATTGCGCACCCCGGGCTGCACGCGCGCCGTGCGGTTGACCGGATCGATCTCGAGGATGCGGTTGAGCTTCGCGAGCACGAGCAGCACGCCGTTCTCGAGCGGGAGCGCGCCGCCCGAGAGCCCCGTGCCCGCGCCGCGCGCGACGACCGGCACCCCGAGGCGGTGACAGAGCTTGAGCACTTCCGCGACCTGCTCGGCGTTCTCGGGGAGCGCCACCACGAGCGGGAGCTTGCGGTAGGCCGAGAGCCCGTCGCACTCGTACGGCCGACGCTCCTCCTCGCTCCTGAGGACGCTCCCGCGCGGCAGGATGGCGCGCAGCCCCGCGATCAGCTCGCGTTCGACGTCGGCAGGAAGCGGTTCGGCGGGGGCGGCAGCGGTCATCGATTTCGGTCGTGTGCGTTGCAACTCGCCTGCCGCTCCAGGATTCCCGAAGCGGGGCAGGGGCGTTAGTACACCATCAATAGCGCCCTGCGTCATCCGGCCGCGCGCGGGCGCCCGGCGGGTTATACTTTCCCGCCTTTCGACCCCGGCCGCCGATGGACCCCGCCCGCAACCTCTTCTCCTATCGCAAGTACTGGGCCAGGCGCTTCGGTACCGCGCCGTTCCTGCCGATGTCGCGCGCCGAGATGGAAGCGCTCGGCTGGGATTCGTGCGACGTGATCCTGGTGACGGGCGACGCCTACGTCGACCACCCGAGCTTCGGCATGGCGCTCATCGGCCGCCTGCTCGAGGCGCAGGGCTTTCGGGTCGGCATCATCGCGCAGCCCGACTGGCACAGCGCCGAGCCCTTCCGCGCGCTCGGCCGCCCGAACCTCTTCTTCGGCGTCACCGCCGGGAACATGGACTCGATGGTCAACCGCTACACGGCCGACCGCAAGATCCGCTCGGACGACGCCTACACCCCGGGCGGCGTCGGCGGCAGGCGGCCGGACCGCTCGGTGATCGTGTACGCGCAGCGCGCCCGCGAGGCGTACCCGGACGTGCCGATCGTCATCGGCGGTATCGAGGCGTCGCTGCGGCGCATCGCGCACTACGACTACTGGTCCGACAAGGTGCGCCGCTCGGTGCTCGTGGACGCCAAGGCCGACCTCCTCGTCCACGGCAACGGCGAGCGCCAGATCGTCGAGATCGCGCACCGGCTCGCGGGAGGCGAGCCGATCGCGAACATCACCGACGTCCGCGGCACGGCGTTCATCCGCAGGCACACGACCGAAGGCTGGCACGAGATCGACAGCACCTCGGTCGATACGCCCGGCCCCGTGCAGCCGCCGCCGAACCCCTACGCCGACGAAAGCGAGCGGCGCGCGCCGGCGCCGGCCGCCGCAGGCGCACAGGTGATCCGCTTCGAGCGCCGCCGCCCGAAGCTCGACCCCGCGCGCACGGTGATCCGCCTGCCGAGCTACGAGCAGGTCGCCGAAGACCGCGTGCTCTACGCGCACGCCTCGCGCGTGCTCCACGTCGAGTCGAACCCCGGCAACGCCCGCGCGCTCGTGCAGCGCCACGGCGAGCGCGACGTCTGGCTCAACCCGCCGCCGCTTCCGCTCACCACCGCCGAGATGGACGCGATTTACGAGCTGCCGTACCGGCGCCGGCCGCATCCCTCCTACGGCGATGCGAAGATCCCGGCATACGAGATGATTCGCTTCTCGATCACGATCCAGCGCGGCTGCTTCGGCGGCTGCACCTTCTGCTCGATCACCGAGCACGAGGGGCGCGTCATCCAGAGCCGCTCGGAGGACTCGGTGATCCGCGAGATCGAGACCGTGCGCGACACGGTGCCGGGCTTCACCGGCGTCATCTCGGACCTCGGCGGGCCGACCGCGAACATGTACCGGCTCGCCTGCAGGAGCCGCGAGATCGAAGCCGCGTGCCGCAAGCCCTCGTGCGTGTACCCGGACGTCTGCGGCAATCTGAACACCGACCACGCGCCGCTGATCCGGCTCTACCGCCGCGCCCGCGCGGTGCCCGGGATCAAGAAAGTGCTGATCGCCTCGGGCGTACGCTACGACCTCGCGATCGAGTCGCCCGCGTACGTGAAGGAGCTCGTGACACACCACGTCGGCGGCTACCTAAAGATCGCGCCCGAGCACACGGAGCCCGGGCCGCTCTCGAAGATGATGAAGCCCGGGATCGGCAAGTACTACCGCTTCAAGGAGCTCTTCGACCGCTACTCGCGGGCCGCGGGCAAGGAGCAGTACCTTATTCCGTACTTCATCGCCGCGCACCCGGGCACGACCGACGAGGACATGCTGAACCTCGCGCTCTGGCTCAAGAAGAACGGCTTTCGCGCGGACCAGGTGCAGGCGTTCCTGCCGTCGCCGATGGCGACCGCGACCGCGATGTACTACACGGGCAAGAACCCGCTGCGCAAAGTGACGCGCGACTCGGAGGAAGTCTTCACCGCGAAGCGCCTCAAGCAGCGGCGGCTGCACAAGGCGTTCCTGCGCTACCACGACCCGAACAACTGGCCGCTGCTCCGCGAGGCACTGCGCCGCATGGGTCGCGCGGACCTCATCGGCCCGGGCAAACACCACCTCGTGCCGCCCTGGCAGCCCGCGGGCACGGGCGAGAACCCCGAAGGATAACGCACCAAGGGCAGCTTCCGCACTCAGCACACCGGACTTCCGCCCGCGCCTCGTGTCGAAAAGCCGCCGCGCAAGCTGCCGCGCCGTAGCCGGGCGGCTAGCCTCTCGAAATAGCGTAAGGACGACGCGTCGCTGCGCACGCGGCGACGCGAGTTCCTAGCGTCCGCGGGTACGTTTCAAGATTGCTTCGTCGCTTCGCGGTTCGCAATGAGCTGCGCTACC
>DASVBY010000005.1:0-3992 GCA_036381895.1 Burkholderiales bacterium
GCAGCGCCGGATGCGCGAGGCCGGCTCTTTTCTTGTTCGGTCCCCAGTAGGTCCACTGGCCCTCCTGCCTGGTGAAGCCGAAATCCCTTCCGAGCAGCAATTTTTCCCCGCTCGCCCCCAGGACCGATTTCGGCGGATCCGGATCGGCGACCACGGCGGGCCGGCCGGCGCGGAAGATGCCCGCCTTCTCGCGCCCGATCGACTCGCGGTCCGGGCCGAGCCAGTCGACGTGGTCGATGCCGACGCTGGTTAGCACCGCGCAGTCCGCGTCGAGCACGTTCACCGCGTCCAGCCGCCCGCCGAGCCCGACTTCCAGGACGGCGGTTTCCACGTTCATTTCCCTGAAGGCGTGGAAGGCGGCCAGGGTGCCGAATTCGAAGTAAGTGAGCGGCGTTTCGCCGCGCGCGCGCTCCACCGCCTCGAAACCCTGGCAGAGCAGCGCATCGCCGGCTTCCTGCCCGGCGATGCGCACGCGCTCGTTGTAGCGCACGAGATGCGGCGAGGTGTAGAGGCCGACCCGGCGGCCGCCCGCCCGCAGCACCGCGTCGCAGAGCGCCGCGGTCGAGCCCTTGCCGTTGGTGCCGCCGACGGCGATGACCGCGTACGGCGGATCCGCGAGACCGAGCGCCGCGAGCACGGTACGCACGCGTTCGAGCCCGAGATCGATGCTCCGCGGATGGAGCCTCTCGATATGGGCGAGCCAGTCGCTGAGGGTGCGCGTAACCAGGCGGGACGTTCAGCCGACGTTGTAGCTCGCCTCGGCGGGCGCGGGCTCGCGCATCAGCTTGGCGAGCAGGGAAGCGATCTGGTCGCGCAGCTCGCGCCGATCGAGCACGAGATCGATCTGCCCGTGTTCCAGCAGGAACTCGGAACGCTGAAAGCCTTCGGGCAGCTTCTCGCGCACCGTCTGCTCGATCACGCGCGGGCCGGTGAAGCCGACCAGAGCCTTGGGCTCGCCGATGATGACGTCGGCCACCATGGCGAGGCTCGCGGAAACGCCGCCCATGGTGGGATCGGTGAGCACCGAGATGTAGGGCAGGCCGGCTTCGCCGAGGCGCGCGAGCGCGGCGTTGGTCTTCGCCATCTGCATGAGCGACAGCAGTCCTTCCTGCATGCGGGCCCCGCCGCTCGCGCTGAAGCACACGAGCGGAATCCTGCGCTCGAGACAGACCTCGACGCCGCGCACGAAGCGCTCGCCCACGACCGAGCCCATCGAGCCGCCCATGAAATTGAACTCGAACGCACAGGCGACGAGCGGGATGCCCTTGAGCGCCCCGCGCATCACGACGAGCGCGTCGCGCTCGCCGGTCTCGCGCTGCGCCTCCGCGAGGCGCTCCTTGTAGCGCTTGAGATCCTTGAACTTGAGGACATCGACCGGCGCGAGGCTGGCGCCGATCTCCTCCCGCGGCTGCGGATCGAGGAACAGATCCAGACGCCGGCGCGCGGGCAGGCGCATGTGGTGCGCGCACTTGGGGCAGACGTTCTGGTTGTTGTCGATCTCGGCGGAATAGAGCACGGCGCCGCAGGCGGGGCACTTGCGCCACACCCCTTCCGGCACCGCCTTGCGAACGCCCTGGCTCTTGATCTTCGGCGGGATGAGCTTGTCGAACCAGCTCACGACGCCGCCTCCGTCGTGCGCCCCGCGCGGTCGATCGCCGCACGCAGCGCGGCCAGGAACGCGGGCACTTCGGCGAGCAGCCGCTCGGGATCCGCCGCGTTCTGCTCGATGCGCCTCACGAGCGCGCTGCCGACGACGACGGCATCGGCCACACGCGCGACCGCGGCCGCCTGCTCCGGGGTGCTGATGCCGAACCCGACGCCGACCGGCAGCGCCGTGTGCCGCCGGATGGCGCGTATCTTTTCGCCGACCTCGTCGAGATCCAAATGGGTCGCTCCCGTGACTCCTCGCAAGGATACATAATAGATAAAACCGGCCGCCGAGCGAGCGACCGCTTCGATGCGCGCCGCGCCGCTGGTCGGCGCGAGCAGGAAAATCGGGTCGAGCTCGCGCGCCCGCAGCGCCGCGAGCAGCGGAGCCGCCTCTTCGGGCGGCAAGTCCACCGTCAGCACCCCGTCCACGCCCGCGGTTGCCGCGCGCTCGGCGAAAGCCTCGTAGCCGAGGTTCTCGATCGGATTGAGGTACCCCATCAGCACGATCGGCGTCGCCGCGTCCTTGGTCCGGAACTGGCGCACCAGCTCGAAGACCTGCGAGAGCGTAACCCCCTGCTTGAGCGCGCGCAGCCCGGCGCGCTGAATGACCGGGCCGTCGGCCATCGGATCGGAGAACGGCACCCCGAGCTCGATGACGCTGGCCCCGGCGCGAACCAGGGCGTGCATCAGCGGCACGGTGACCCAGGGTGCCGGGTCGCCCGCCATGATGTAGGGCACGAGCGCCGCGCGCTGCTCCTCTTTGAGAGCCGCAAACTGCTGAGCAAGGCGCGACATCAGAGCTTTATCCCTTCGAAACTGGCGACGCTGTGGATGTCCTTGTCGCCGCGGCCGGAAACGTTGACGACCAGGCACCTGTCCTTGCCGAGCTCGAGGGCGAGACGCTTCGCGTAGGCGAGCGCGTGGCTCGACTCGAGTGCCGGCATGATGCCCTCGGTGCGCGTCAGCTCGTGGAACGCGGCGACCGCTTCGCGATCGGTGACGGCGACGTAGCGCGCGCGGCCCGATTCCTTGAGCCACGAGTGCTCCGGGCCGACGCCCGGGTAATCGAGCCCCGCAGAGACCGAATGCGTCTCCACGATCTGCCCCTCGGGCGTCTGCAGCAGGTGCACGCGCGCGCCGTGCAGCACGCCCGGACGCCCGGCGCAGAGCGTCGCCGCGTGGCGCCCGGTGTCGATCCCCTCGCCCGCCGCCTCGACGCCGTAGAGCGCCACCGCGGCGTCGTCGAGGAACGGATAAAAGAGCCCCATCGCATTCGAACCGCCGCCGACGCAGGCGACGAGCGCGTCCGGCAGCCGGCCCTCGAACTCCATGATCTGCCAGCGCACCTCGCGTCCGATCACGGCCTGGAAATCCCGCACGATCAGCGGATACGGATGCGGGCCGGCCACGGTGCCGAACACGTAAAAGGTATCCTCGACGTTCGTCACCCAGTCGCGGAACGCCTCGTTGATCGCATCCTTCAGCGTCTTCGAGCCCGCGTCGACCGGCACGACCTCCGCGCCGAGGAGCTTCATGCGGTACACGTTCATCGCCTGCCGCTCGACGTCCTCCGCGCCCATGTACACGACGCACTTCAGGCCGAAGCGCGCCGCCACGGTGGCGGTCGCGACGCCGTGCTGGCCGGCGCCGGTTTCGGCGACGAGGCGGCACTTGCCCATGTGGCGCGCGAGCAGCGCCTGGCCGATGGTGTTGTTGATCTTGTGTGCGCCGGTATGGTTCAGGTCTTCGCGCTTGAGATACACGCGCGCGCCGCCCCAGAGCGCGGTCAGCCGCCTGGCCGGATAGAGCGGCGAGGGCCGGCCGACGTACAGCCGCAGGTCCTCGGTAAATTCTTCCTGGAACTTCGGGTCATCGCGCAGCCGCGCGTACGCGTCGGCGAGCTCGGTGAGCGGCTGCATCAGCGTCTCCGGCGCGTACATCCCGCCGAACCTGCCGAAGTGACCGCCGGCATCGGGCCAGGCGTACGCGCTCATGCCGTCCGCACCGCCCGGATGAACGCGGCGATCTTGGCCGCGTCCTTGACGCCCTTTTCCGCTTCGACCCCGCTGCTCACGTCGACCGCATCCGGCCGCAACCGCCGGATCGCTTCGCCCACGTTCTCGGGCGTCAATCCGCCCGCCAGGACGAGCGGCTTCGTGCGCCGCGCCGGCACGCGCGACCAGTCGAACGCGCGCCCCGAACCGCCGGCGCGATCGGGCACGAAGGTATCGAGCAGCAGCCCCGCCGCGTCGGCGAAGCGCCGCTCTTCGAGGCCCACATCGACGGCGTCGTGCATGCGTATGGTCTTGATGTAGGAGCGGCCGTAGGCGCCGCACTGGTCG
>DASVBY010000006.1:0-34807 GCA_036381895.1 Burkholderiales bacterium
CGCGATCCTCGAGCTTCGCCACAACCATCTGGACGCCGGCCTGTGGCTGCTGAAGACCGAAGGCGACGCCGGGGCGGTGCTGCAAATGGACGCGCTGCTCGAGAAGGAAAAGAACGACTGGTTCGTGCGCGAGACGACCGGCTATCTCCGCCGCACGCTGTCGCGCCTCGACGTGTCGTCGCGCTCCATCTTCGCCGCCATCGAGCCGGGCTCGTGCTTCGCCGGGACGCTGATGGAGCTCGCCCTCGCCGCCGATCGCAGCTACATGAAGGCCGTCGAGGGCAACGCGGTCGCGCTCTCCTCCCTCAACTTCGGCGCCTATCCGATGGCGAACGGCCTGCCCCGCCTGGCGACGCGATTCGGCGGCCAGGCGCCTGCCATGGAAATGAACAAGTTGTTTTCTTCGGGGGAAGCGAACGAGCTGGGCCTCGTCACTTCGACCCCGGACGACATCGACTGGGAGGACGAGGTGCGCCTCGCCATCGAGGAGCGCGCCAGCCTCTCGCCCGATGCGCTCACCGGCATGGAGGCGAGCCTGCGCTTCGCCGGCCCGGAGACCATGCTGACGCGCGTGTTCGGCCGGCTGACCGCGTGGCAGAACTGGATCTTCCAGCGGCCGAACGCCGTTGGCGAGCAAGGGGCGCTTAAGGTCTACGGCTCGGGCGCAAAACCGAAATTCAACTGGGAACGGGTTTAACCATGAGCAGCATCAATTACGCAGAGAAGATTCCCAACAACGTCGACCTGCAGAACGACCGCACGCTGCAGCGCGCGCTCGAGCACTGGCAGCCGCACTTCCTGCAGTGGTGGCACGAGATGGGGCCGAGCGACTTCGAGAGCGCGGACGTCTACCTGCGCACCGCCGTGTCGGTAGACGCGCAGGGCTGGGCGCACTACGGCGCGGTGCACATGCCGGACTATCGCTGGGGCATCTTCCTTGCCGACCCGGTGGCCGAGCGCAAGATCGGCTTCGGCGACGCGATGGGCCAGCCGGTGTGGCAGCAGGTGCCGGGGGAGTACCGCTCGACGCTGCGCCGCCTGATCGTCACGCAGGGCGACACCGAGCCCGCCTCGGTCGAGCAGCAGCGCATGCTCGGGCATACCTGTCCTTCTCTTTATGACTTGCGAAATCTGTTTCAAGTCAACGTCGAGGAAGGCCGCCACCTGTGGGCGATGGTGTACCTGCTGCACGCCTACTTCGGCCGCGACGGCCGCGAGGAGGCCGAGGAGCTGCTGGCGCGGCATTCCGGCGACGCCGACAAGCCGCGCATCCTCACCACCTTCAACGAGCCGGTGACCGACTGGCTGTCGTTCTTCTGCTTCACCTACTTCACCGACCGCGACGGCAAGTTCCAGCTGAGCGCGCTCGCCGAGTCCGGCTTCGATCCGCTGGCACGCACGACGCGCTTCATGCTGACGGAGGAGGCGCACCACATGTTCGTCGGCGAGTCGGGCGTCGCGCGTGTGCTCGCGCGCACCTGCGAGGTGATGGCGAAGCACAAGGTCGAGGCGCCCGACCAGGTGCGTGCACTCGGCGTGATCGACCTGCCGACGATCCAGCGCTACCTCAACTTCCACTACAGTGTGACGCTCGATCTCTTCGGCTCGGACGTGTCCTCGAACGCCGCCACGTTCTACAGCAGTGGGCTGAAGGGCCGCTTCCAGGAGTCGAAGCTCGACGACGATCACGTGCTCAAGGACGCGACTTACCCGGTGCTCGAGGCGGTCGACGGGCGTCTGGTCGAGCGGCACGCACCGATGCTGAACGCGCTCAACGAGAAGCTGCGCGACGACTTCATCAAGGATTCGGTGGCGGGCGTCGGGCGCTGGAACAAGGTGATCCAGAAGCACGGCATCAACTTCGAGCTCAAGGTGCCGCACAAGGCGTTCAACCGCCGCATCGGACCGCTTGCCGGTATCGAGGTGTCGCCGGACGGACGCGTCGTGAGCCAGGCGGAGTGGGAGGCGAACGTGCGCGAGTGGCTCCCGACCGACGAGGATCGCGCCTTCGTGGCCTCGCTCATGGGGCGCGTGGCCGAGCCCGGCAAGTTCGCGAACTGGATCGCACCGCCGCCGATGGGCATCAACAAGCAGCCGATCGACTTCGAATACGTGCGGTTCAACTAGAAGCTCATTACCGCAGGGAGCGCGAAGGACACAGAGGAGCAACGGGCGCATGACATCGGTGCAGCAGCCGAACCCCGGCGGGCCCGGGCGCCTGCGTGCGTCGGCGGGCGCTCGACGGTGCAGACGGCGGTTCCGCGCCTCTGCGCGTGCGCCCGCGCATCCTCCGTGCCTTCCGCGTCCGCTGCGGGTCACGGTCACACGGTAGCCATGGGACGCGACGACAGCGCCGACATCGTCAAGCAGCACGTGATCGACCCGGAGATCTGCATCCGGTGCAACACGTGCGAGGAGACGTGCCCGCAGAATGCGGTGACGCACAACGACCGCAATTACGTGGTCGACTTCGACGCCTGCAAGTACTGCGGGGCGTGCCTGTTGCCGTGCCCGACCGGCGCGATCGACAACTGGCGCCTGGTGCCGCGCGCGCGGCCCTATACCCTCGAGGAGCAGTTCGAGTGGGACAGTCTGCCGCCGCAGGAGGACTTCGGGGCGGCGCCGGACGACGGACTGCCTGAGGAAGTCGAGCGCCTGACGAGCGAGGCGCGCGCCGGGCAAGGCGGCGTGGCGCCCGCGCCGTGGTCGGCGGAGACGCCGGCCGTGAACCTGTACACGCTCAAGAAGCCGGCGATCGCGACAGTCACGGGGAACTACCGGCTGACCGACGACAACGCGAGCGGGCACATCCATCACATCATTCTCGACTTCGGTACTACGCCGTTTCCCGTGCTGGAAGGACAGTCGATCGGCATCCTGCCGCCGGGGACGGACGCGAACGGGCGGCCGCATCACATCCGGCTGTACTCGGTCGCGAGCCCCCGCGACGGCGAGAAGCCGAACCACAACAACCTGTCGCTGACGGTCAAGCGCGTCACCGAGGACCACGAAGGCAAGCCGGTGCGCGGCGTCGCGTCGAACTACCTCTGCGATCTCAAGAAGGGCGATCAGGTCACCGTGGTCGGACCGTACGGCTCGACGTTCCTGATGCCGAACCACCCGGGCTCGAGCCTGATGATGATCTGTACCGGCACCGGGTCCGCACCGATGCGCGCCATGACCGAGCGCCGGCGCCGGCGCATCGCCCTCAAGGAGGGCGGCCAGCTCATGCTCTTCTTCGGTGCGCGCCGCCCGGGAGAGCTGCCGTACTTCGGCCCGCTCATGAAGCTCCCGCGCGACTTCATCGACATCAACCTCGCGTTCTCCCGCGAGCCGGACAAGCCCAAGACTTACGTCCAGGACCTGATTCGCGCACGCGGCGCGGACGTGGCCCGGCTGCTCGGCGACGAGAACTGCTACATCTACGTCTGCGGGCTCAAGGGCATGGAGGAGGGCGTGAAGCAGGCGTTCCGCGACGTGTGTGCACAGCACGGCATGGACTGGGACGCGCTGCAGCCGGAGCTCCTTGCCAAGGGGCGGTTTCACGTCGAAACCTACTGACGCGCGTACGCGCGCCGCAGGCCCCTCGGCGGGGCCCGCGCCACGCGACCGCTCGCCCCATTCACGCACATCGGCCGCGGTTTTTCTCCTGCTTTCTATTTAATTCGGTCGCTCAAAGACAGATACTTGGATGCGTGAGTGAACAGCGAACAACTCCAGAAGCCGCGGCGCGCGGCCGGCGTCTGCGGCCGACGCCCAAGGGACGCCAGCCCGACGCCGCGGCCCGGGCGGAAGTCGCGGCGCTGCTCGGCGACGCCCCGCGGCGGCGGGACCTCCTGATCGAGTTCCTCCACCGCCTGCAGGACCGCTACGGCCATCTTTCCGCACGGCACCTGGTAGCGCTCGCCGCCGAGCTCAAGCTCGCGCCGGCGGAGGTCTACGAGGTCGCGAGCTTTTACCATCATTTCGACGTAGTGAAGGAGGGCGACGCCGCGCCGCCGGCGATCACGGTGCGCGTGTGCGATTCGATCGCCTGCGACCTCGCCGGCGCCCGCGAGCTCCTCGCGCGCCTCCCGGCCATTCTCGGCGCCGAGGTGCGCGTCGTCCCGGCTCCCTGCATGGGGCGCTGCGAGACGGCGCCGGTCGCGATGGTGGGACAGAACCCGCTGCCCCACGCGACGCCGGAGGGCGTGGCCGCACTCGTACACGCCAGGGCGCTGCAGCATCCCGCGCGCGAGAGCGGGACCACGCATCCCTTTCTCGACATCGTTAGCCCGCCGCACACCGATTACGCCGCGTACCGCGCGAGCGGCGGGTACGCGCTCGCCCGCGCCTGTCTCGCCGGAGAGCGCCAGCGCGAGGATGTGATCGCCGCCCTCGAGCACGCCGGTTTGCGCGGCCTCGGGGGCGCGGGCTTCCCGGCCGGGCGCAAGTGGCGCGCCGTCGCCGCCGAGCCGGCGCCGCGGCTCCTCGCGGTGAACATCGATGAAGGCGAGCCGGGAACGTTCAAGGATCGCTGGTACCTCGAGCGCGATCCGCACCGCTTCCTCGAGGGCGCACTCATCGCCGCCTGGGCGGTCGGCATCGACGAGATCTACGTCTACCTGCGCGACGAGTACCACGGCTGCCGGGCGCTGCTCAAGCGCGAGCTCGCACGGCTGCGCGCGGATCCGCCGTTCGCGCTGCCCCCGATCCATCTGCGCCGCGGCGCCGGCGCCTATATCTGCGGCGAGGAGTCGGCGATGATCGAGTCGATCGAGGGCAAGCGCGGCGAGCCGCGGCTGCGGCCGCCGTACGTGGCCCAGGTCGGCCTCTTCGGGCGCCCCACGCTCGAGCACAACCTCGAGACGCTGCACTGGGTGCGCGACATCCTGGAGAAGGGGCCCGAATGGTTCGCCGGCCACGGCCGGCGCGGCCGCCGGGGGCTGCGCTCGTTCTCGGTGAGCGGGCGCGTGCAACGCCCGGGCGTGTACGTCGCGCCGGCCGGGATCACGGTGAAGGAGCTGATCGAGGAGTACTGCGGCGGCATGCAGGAAGGCCACACTTTCTACGCCTACCTGCCGGGCGGGGCCTCGGGCGGCATTCTTCCGGCGTCGCTCGGGGACGTACCGCTCGACTTCGACACGCTCGCGCCGTACGGATGCTTCATCGGCTCGGCGGCGATCGTGATCCTCTCCGATCGCGACAAGGCGAGGGATGCGGCGCGCAACCTGATGAAGTTCTTCGCCGCCGAGTCCTGCGGCCAGTGTACGCCCTGCCGCGTGGGCACGGCGAAGGCCGTGCAGCTCCTCGCCGCCGACCGATGGGATCAGCCGTTGCTGAAAGAGCTGTCGCAGGCGATGGCGGACGCCTCGATTTGCGGCCTCGGGCAGGCGGCGCCGAATCCCGTGCTCTCGGTGATCCGGTACTTCCCGCACGAGATCGGCTAGGAGCTTCCGGGGACAAGAGCGCGTTCATGAACAGCCATTTCGACAGGATCGTCCAGCCATGGCGGCAATCGTGAAAGAAGAGCGTCCGACCGCGGCGATCGAGTTCGTGCTCGACGGCCGGACGGTGACGGCGCAGCCGGACGAGCTGCTGATCGAGGCAGCGCGCCGGCATGGCGTCGAGATTCCTCATCTCTGCTACAAGCCGGGGATGCGTCCGGACGGCAACTGCCGCGCGTGCGTGGTGGAGATCAAGGGCGAGCGCGTGCTCGCGCCGTCGTGCTGCCGTTACCCGCGGCCGGGCATGGAGGTCACCACCGCCAGCGAGCGCGTGCGTTTGAGCCAGAAGATGGTCATCGAGCTGCTGCTCGCGGACATGCCGGAGAAGCGGTATACGCTCAAGAACGAGCTCGACGAATGGGCGGCGAAGCTCGGGGTCGGCCAGCCGCGCTTCGCCCCGCGCGTACAGCCCGCCGCCGACCTCTCGCATCCCGCGATCGCCGTCAATCTCGACGCCTGTATCCAGTGCACGCGCTGCGTGCGCGCCTGCCGCGAAGAGCAGGTGAACGACGTCATCGGCTACGCCTACCGCGGCGCCGATTCCGCGATCGCGTTCGATCTCGACGATCCCATGGGCGAGTCGACCTGTGTGGCATGCGGCGAATGCGTGCAGGCCTGCCCGACGGGCGCGCTCATGCCGGCCGGCGACGTGGGGCTGGAGCCCGCGGAGCGCACGGTGGAATCCGTCTGCCCCTACTGCGGCGTCGGGTGTCAGCTTACGTACCATATCAAGAACGACCGCATCCTTTACGTGCAGGGCAAGGACGGGCCGGCCAACCACGGACGGCTCTGCGTCAAGGGACGCTACGGCTTCGACTACGTGCACCATCCCGCGCGTCTCACGAAGCCTCTCATCCGCAAGCCGGGCATCGACAAGCACCGCGAGATCGCGCCGGAGCGCTGGCACGAGGTGTTCCGCGAGGCGAGCTGGGAAGAAGCGCTCGACGTCGCGGCGCGCGGCCTGCGCGACATCCGCGGCCGCTATGGCAGGAAAGCGCTCGCGGGATTCGGTTCGGCGAAGGGCACGAACGAGGAAGCGTATCTCTTCCAGAAGCTCGTGCGCACCGGCTTCGGCTCGAACAACGTCGACCACTGCACCCGGCTGTGCCACGCCTCGAGCGTCGCGGCGCTGATGGAGGGACTCAACTCGGGTGCGGTGTCGAACCAGGTGAGCGACGTGCTGCAGGCGGAGGTCGTGTTCATCATCGGCGCGAACCCGACCGTGAATCACCCGGTGGCGGCGACCTGGATCAAGAACGCGGCGCGGCGGGGCACGAAGCTCATCGTCGCCGATCCGCGCCGCACCGAGCTCGCGCGGCACGCGACGTACTTCCTGCAGTTCAAGCCCGACACCGATGTGGCGCTCCTGAATGCCATGCTGTACACGATCGTCGAGGAAGGGCTCGTCGACGAGGCGTTCATCCGCGACCGCACCGAGGGGTTCGAGGCGCTGCGCGAGAACGTGCAGAAGTATCCGCCCGAAGCGATGGCGCCGGTGTGCGGAATCGACGCACGGACGATCCGCGAAGTGGCGCGACTCTACGCCACTTCGCGCGCCTCGATGATTCTCTGGGGCATGGGCATCTCGCAGCACGTGCACGGCACCGACAACGCGCGCTGCCTGATCGCGCTCGCGCTCGCGACCGGCCAGATCGGGCGGCCGGGCACGGGGCTGCACCCCCTGCGCGGGCAGAACAACGTCCAGGGTGCGTCCGACGCGGGCCTGATCCCGATGGTCTATCCCGACTACCAGCGCGTCGACGACCCCGACGTGCGCCGGCGCTTCGAGCAGTACTGGGGCGCACCGCTCGACCCGCAGCCGGGCCTCACGGTGGTCGAGATCATGAACGCCGCGAAGCGCGGGGAGATCCGCGGCATGTACATCATGGGCGAGAATCCGGCGATGTCCGATCCCGATGTCGCGCACGCCCGCGAGGCGCTCGCCGCGCTCGAGCACCTGGTCGTGCAGGACATCTTCCTCACGGAAACCGCCTGGTTCGCCGACGTCGTCCTGCCGGCGAGCGCGTGGCCGGAGAAGACCGGCACCGTGACGAACACGGACCGCATGGTCCAGCTCGGGCGCAAGGCGCTCGCGCCGCCGGGCGAGGCGCGCGAAGACCTCTGGATCATCAACGCGCTCGCGCGCCGGCTCGGCCTGGAATGGAGCTACGAGCACCCGCGCCAGGTGTTCGAGGAGATGCGCGGCTGCATGGATTCGATCGCCGGCATCACCTGGGATCGCCTCGAGCGCGAATCCTCCGTGACCTATCCGTGCACCCGGGAGGGCGATCCGGGCACGCCGGTCGTGTTCACCGAGCGCTTTCCGACGCCGAGCGGCCGCGGCCGGTTCGTTGCGGCCGACATCATTCCCGCGGCCGAGCGGCCCGACGCCGAATATCCGATGGTGCTCATCACCGGCCGCCAGCTCGAGCACTGGCACACCGGTGCGATCACGCGCCGCGCCACCGTGCTCGACGCGATCGAGCCGCTGCCCGTGGCGTCGTTCCACACGCTCGATCTCGAGAAGCTCGGCGTGCGTCCGGGCGAGGTCGTGACGGTGCAATCGCGGCGCGGGCGGATCTCGCTGTACGCGCGCGCGGACGACGGCACGCCGCCGGGGGCGGTGTTCATTCCGTTCTGCTACTACGAGGCGGCCGCGAACCTGCTCACCAATCCGGCGCTCGATCCGTACGGCAAGATCCCCGAGTTCAAGTACTGCGCGGTGCGGGTCACGAAGGCGGCGCCCCGGAGCCCCGCAACCGCTCCGGCGCCGGCGGCCCTGACGGATTGACGGGCGGCCCAGCGGGACCGGTTTCGGCGCACGCCGGAGGCGGGCGCCGGGAAGCCGCTTGCGACGCTATCGGCGCATTCTCGCGGCTCTCCCGGTTTCGCCGATCCGCCACAGGTAGAGCACGCTCTCGTCGTCGACGCGACGCTCCGCGTCGGGCTTCCAGTCGCCCATGTCGAAGCGGTGCGACACCACGCGGCTCCCGGGTGCGAGCTCGCTCTGGAGCTTCGGCCGCAGGCGCAGGTTCAGGGTATCGAACAGGTAGAGCGTGACGACCGTGGCCGGACGCAGGTCCGCCGCGAACAAATCGCCCTGTATGAACTGCACCCGATCCTCGACGCCCGCCGCGCGCGCCTTCGCGCGCGCTTTCTCGATCAGCGCCGGATTGATCTCGTAGCCCACGCCGCGGGCACCGAACTCCTTCGCCGCCATGATGACGATGCGCCCGTCGCCCGAGCCCAGATCGTAGACCACGTCCTCGGGGCCGACGTCCGCGAGCTGCAGCATGGCGCGCGCGACGTGGGGCGGCGTGCCACGGTAGGTGGCCATGATGAGCGCATCCGGGTTGCAGCCGAGCGCCGCGCCGGCGAGCACAAGCGCCGCCGCCCGCAGGAATGGGCCAGCCATGTCTCGTTCTCTGTCGGTTGCAGGAGCACGCATGATGCTACAGGCGCCCATGCGCGCACAGTCCGGGCGGGACCGCGGACACCGGGCTCGAATCTCGGCCGACGCCGATCGAGTTTGACGGCGGCTTCGGCTCCTTGCGCCGTCCCGAGAGCCGCCGGCGCGAATGTACGCCTCACCGCCCAAGGCGCTCATCCCCGGCGCCACGGCTGCCGGCGTCCGTAAGCGAGACTGCGCCACAGCCATTCGGCCGGACCGAAGCGAAAACGCCCGAGCCACCAGCGGCTCAACGGAATCTGCAGCAGGTAAATCCCGAGCGCGAGCGAGACACTCCGGGCCGGCGGCACCTGCCCGAAGAGTCCCAGGCCATAGCCGTAGAAGATCCAGGTACCGACGATCGACTGCAGCAGGTAGTTCGAAAGCGCCAGACGTCCGACGGCGGCGAGCGGTTGCAGCACGCGCTGCGTGCCGGGCCGCAGCCACAGCAGACTCAACCCGCCCGCGTAGGCGAGCGACAGTCCGAGGCCGCCGCCGTAGAACGCCATGACGCTCCACCAGAGCCAGCCGGGCACTGCCGGATCGGGGTTGAAGCGGGTCCAGGCGTAGAGTACCGCGAGCGGCAGTCCGACGCCCGCGCCGATCCTCGCCCAACGGCGCAGCAGCGCCGCGTGCGCGTGGGGCTGCGCGAGCACGCCGCGCTTGCCGAGATAGAGTCCGAGGAGGAAGTATACGAGCACGCTCGGCGACTGCAGGGGTGCGTCATCGAGAAAGCGCCGCAGGTCCTCGATGCGCTGCGCGGTAATCTCCGCATAGCTTCCCGCGCCGTACGCCGCGTAAGCCTGGGCGATCTCCGCTTCGACCATGGCGGCGCTCGAGTCGTACCGCGGGACGGCCTCCGGATCGAGCGTCTCGAGAGCGTGCAGCAGCACCAAACCCGCCGTGATCGCGACGATGAACAGCACGCCGATCGCGACGACCCACGCCATGAGTGCGCGCGGCGCGACGTCCGCGAAGAGGAGCAGAACGAAGCCCAGGACGGCGTACAGCATGAGTATGTCTCCCGCCCAGATGAAGACGCCGTGCACCAGGCCGGAGCCGAACAGTACGAGCAGCCGCCGCACGTAAAGCATGCGCCACGCGACACCGCGCGCCTGCGCACGCTCCAGCTGCAGTGCGAGGCCGAGGCCGAAGAGGAGCGAGAACAGTGCGTAGAACTTGCCCTCGGCGAGTATGGCGACGAGCGCTGCGGCGGCGACGTCGTACCAGGGTTGCGTGCTATCGAGCGGGAGCCGGTATGTCTGGAACGGCCGGCCGAATCCCGTGACGTTCACGAGCAGGATGCCGAGCAGGGCGAAGCCGCGCAGCGCATCGACGAGCGCAAGACGCTCGGCGGCGGTGGTGGGCCCCCAGGCCGCGTCCACAGTGGCGGGAGCAGCAGGCAGCTGATGCATGAATCGAAACGTGTGCCGGCGAGTGATGCGGCGGCGCACGCCGGGCGCCGCGACGCGCGGACAATCTGACAGCCGCGGGCGCGGGCCGCAAGCCGCCGATCGCACTTGCGTGCTAGTATTCCGGCTCCGGACGGATAGCGCATGAACCTCCACAAGCTCCTCCAGGAACGCGAAGCCGCCGGCAACCGGCTGCGCGTCGGTCTGATCGGCGCCGGCAAGTTCGGCACCATGTATCTGGCGCAGGCACGGCGCACGCCGGGCATTCACCTCCTCGGCGTTGCGGACCTGTCCGTGCCGCGGGCACAGGAAGCGTTGCGGCGCGCGGGCTGGCCTGCCGAACGCACTGCAGCGCGCACGCTCGCGGAAGCCCGGCAGCGCGGCACCACGCACGTAGGTGACGACGCCGCTGCGCTCATCGCCGCACCCGGGCTCGATGTCGTCATCGACGCCACCGGAAGTCCGACCGCCGGCGTGCGTCATGCACTGGCGGCGATCGAACAGGGCCGGCACATCGTGATGGTGAACGTCGAAGCCGACGCGCTCGCCGGCCCGCTGCTCGCGCAACGCGCTCGCGCCGCCGGCGTCGTCTATTCGCTCGCCTACGGCGACCAGCCCGCGCTCATCGCCGAGCTCGTCGATTGGGCGCGTACCGCCGGCTTCGACGTGGTGGCGGCGGGGAAGGGCACCAAGTACCTGCCGTCCTATCACGCGTCGACGCCCGACACCGTGTGGACGCACTACGGGCTCACACCCGAGCAGGCGCGTGCGGGCGGCATGAACGCCCAGATGTTCAATTCCTTTCTCGACGGAACGAAATCCGCGATCGAAATGGCGGCGGTCGCGAACAGCACCGGCCTGACGCCCGCGCCGCAGGGCCTCGCGTTTCCGCCGTGCGGCATCGACGATCTGCCGCACGTGCTGCGCCCGGCCGCCGACGGGGGTCAGCTGCACCACAAGGGACAGGTCGAGGTAGTGTCTTCGCTCGAACGCGACGGGCGCCCCGTGTACCGCGATCTGCGTTGGGGCGTGTATGTCGTCTTCGAAGCGCCCTCGGACTACGTGGCGCGCTGCTTCGCGGAATACGGTCTGGTCACCGATCCCTCGGGCCGGTACACGGCGATGTACAAGCCGTACCATCTGATCGGGCTCGAGCTCGGCGTATCGGTCGCTTCTGTCGTCCTGCGCAAGGAACCGACCGGGGCGCCCGCCGGTTTTCGCGCCGATGCGGTCGCCGTGGCGAAGCGGGACCTCGCGGCCGGCGAGGTGCTGGACGGCGAGGGCGGCTACACCGTCTGGGGCCGGCTGCTGCCGGCGGTCGAATCGTTGCGTCTGGGGGCGCTACCGATCGGCCTCGCACACGGCGTCGAGCTCCGGCAATCCGTCCGGGCCGGCGATCTGGTGTGCTGGGACGATGTCGTGCTGGACGCCGCAGCCGATGCGGTGCGAATTCGCCGGGAAATGGAGCGAACCTGCGGCGGTGGCGGCGAGCCGGCGAGCGGAGCCGTCGAGACGCAGTAGGCACCGAATGGGTGCATTCGAATAGACCACAAGAACGAACCCAACGCAATGAAATACGAGGGAAAAATCGAATTCTGCGTCATTGAGCACCAGCCCGACCGGGTCGTGTCGGAAATGCCTATTCAGCCCGGTGTCCTGAACCCGTTCGGCGTGGTGCATGCCGGCGCGATCCTCTGGTTCGCGGACGTGACGGCCACGCACCTCGCGAAGGGGCCCGGGGAGATCCAGCCCGGGATGCCCGGCTTTCCGCTGGCGATCAGCCTGAATGCCCATCTCGCCGGCAACCAGAAGGACGGGAAGTTCCGGGCGGTATCGACCTTCGTCAAGAAGGGCAAGACGCTCAGCGTCGTGCGCACCACCGTTCTCGGCGAGCACGACCGGCTGGTCGCGGACGTGACCACGACCCACATTCCTTCCCGCTGAGGCCGCCGCCACCATTTGACGCGAACGCGCGGATCGCGATACTTGGCGCGGCGGCGCTCACGAGCGTCATCCACCGCATTCCGGAGGTTCGAGATGTACAAGCGAGTTCTGGTTCCCGTCGACGGCAGCGCGGTTTCCATGGCGGGGCTCGACGAGGCGATCCGTCTGGCGAAGAACGGCGCCAAGCTTCGCGTGCTGCACGTCGTCGACGGCATCGCGTTCGTGCGCAACTACAGCGTGTTCACGGCGAGCGCGGCCGACTTTCGCGAAGCGGGCAGGAAGCTCATGGAGGAGGTCATGGCCTACGTGCGCAGGAAGGGCGTAAAAGCGGAGCCGCAGATCATCGAGAACCTCTCCGGCCGCGCCGCCGACAGCATCATCGACGCCGCCAAAAAGTGGCGCGCGGACCTGATCGTCATGGGCACGCACGGGCGCCGCGGCGTCAATCGCATGGTGCTCGGGAGCGACGCCGAGATCGTGATCCGGACCTCCCCGGTTCCGGTGCTGCTCGTGCGCGGTACGAAGCAGAGCGGCCGCAAGCGGCGCCGTAAAGCGGCGTAGCCCTCAGCCGCAGGTGCGCACCCAGCGCACGATGTCCTGGGTGCCGATTGCGCCCGAGTGGCGCGCGAGCTCGCGGCCGTGCCGGATCAGCACGAGCGTGGGAACGCTGCGGATGCCGAACCGCACCGCGAGCTCGGGCTCCGCGTCGGTATTGACCTTCCCCAGCCGGTAGTGCGGCTCGAGCTGCGCCGCCGCCTGCGCGTAGGCGGACGCCATCGTGCGGCACGGTCCGCACCACGCCGCCCAGAAGTCGACCACCAGCGGGATGTCGCTCCGGGTTGCGTGTGCCTCGAAGCTCGCGCCGGTGAGCGCGACCGGTTGTCCGGTGTAGAGCGGTTCGCGGCACTTGCCGCACTTCGGCCGCTCGGCGAGCCGCTCCGCCGGTACCCGGTTGGTGGCCACGCAGTGCGGGCACACGACGCGCAGCGTCACCGCCGGACGCGCCGAATCGTCATGGGCGTCACCCCTTGGCTATCCGGTCCTCGCCGATGATACGGTGGGCGTCGACGCCGCCGCTCTGGCGCGCGTGCATCTCGCGCATCTCGAGCGCGAAGCGGGCCAATGCGATCACGAGCGCGAGCACGAGCGGCCCGAGGAACACGCCGATCGGACCGAAGGCCGCAACACCCCCGAGCACGCCGATGAACACGGTGAGCGTCGCCACCTGAGCGCGCCCCGAGACCAGGATCGGGCGGACGACATTGTCGATCGTCGAGAGCGCAACGCCCCACAGGAGCAGGAATCCGGCGGCGATCCACCGGCCCTGTGCGACCAGCGCGATCACCGCGGGGACCCATACGACCGGCGTGCCGGCGAGCGGTATCAGCGCGAAGAGCGCGGCGAGCACGCCGAAGACGACGGGCGAGGGCAGGCCGACGATGACGAACCCGATACCGACGAGCGCCCCTTGCGCGAGCGCGGTCACGCCGGTCCCGAACACCATCGCGCGCGTCACGTCGGCGAGATGATCGAAGAGCCGGGCCTTCTCCGCTGGCATCATCGGGATCAGCGCGCGTACGGTCGCAAGCGCCGTCTGCCCGTCGCGGATCGCAAAGAACAGGATGAAGAGCGTGAGGATGAAGCCGACCACGGTGCCGAGCGCGCCGAGGAAGAGCTGGCGCCCGAGGGATCCGAGCGACTGCAGTACCGTGCGCGCGGCTTCGAGCGCCCAGTTCTGCACCTGCGCGAGCGAGATGTTGGCGTACTCCTGCAGCCATTCGAGCAGGGTGCCGACGACCGGTATCGCGAGCAGATCCGAGAGGTCCGTCGGCCCGCGTTCGGCCGCGAGCCGCTGCGCGTACTGTAGCAGCTCGGCCACTTGCGCCCCGAACGCCGCGCCGAGCGCCGTGAGCGGACCGATGATGACGAGCAGCGTGCCGAACGTGAGCAGGGCGGCCGCCAGGTTCGTGCGACCACGCAGCTTGCGCACCAGCCAGGCGTTCAACGGATGCAGCAGGAACGCAATGAACAGCGCCCAGGCGAGCGGAGCGAAGAACGGCCGCAGTATCCGATAGAGCAAGTAGCCCAGCACGAACAGCGTGATCAGCGCGAACGTGCGCGCGTAGAAGACCTCCCCGGAGGTCGTTGCGGGTGGTGTTTCTTGTTCCATGAGCATTCTCCTCATTGTCCAGTAGAAAGCGGACGCCCGATATCGTCAATCCACCCGGCCGGGACAGGGAAAACGATGCAAAGGCGGGCGCCGCAGCGGATGCGGCCGCGAGCCGGCGGGAACCGGCGCTCACGTTCGATCTCCGCCGCGTTCGGAACGAGCGATACGGCCTCCAAGTGCCCACGGGTGCAGGTGCGGGTAGCGTCCGCGCGCGCCGCCGGTGACCCGGGCTCCGGGTTCGGGCAAGCGAGCTGCCCATCGTGCCCCCCTTGGGTCCGTTGCCGCAGGAAGGCTGCGCTAGACCCCGGTGGCATGGAGGAACCGTGCGGGAAGCACACTTCCGTAATCATCAAGGTACGGCGGCAACAGACAGCAATGCCTGCATCCGCGTCCCGGATATGCGCCGGGGTCGGCGTTCCCCGTGCCCTGTAGCCGCGCGCGCCAATGTGCGCCATCGGTGCCCGGAGCACGAATTCGTCGACGGGAGACGTCGCGAACGGAATGCGCCTTTTCACGGATGTCTTGTAATTTGTTGGAGAAGGTGCAACGAAGTCGAGGGTTCAGCGGACCCGCCTCGTTCCGGGGGAGAATCTCCCGACCGCTGTTGTCTCAGGAGACAGATGCCAGGGCTGTGGAAGCGGCCGATTCGACGACGACAGTTGCGGGAGACGGGGCATGGAACGCAAACGCGAGCGCGCGGACGAAGAGGCCGTCCGCATTCCTCAATCGCCACGGGAGCCTGAGCACGACCAGGACAGCGATCCGCCGCGCACGGCGGTTCCGCCCCATCCGTCCGACGAGGAAACCTGGGGGCGTGACGAAGGTTGTTGAAGCGCGCAAACGAGAAACCGTTAATGCCGACGCATCAGCTGCAGCGAACGAACGGGCAAACCCATTTCGACAGGATCTCGTGGCGGTGAGCAGGCCGAGATCGAGACGGCGCGACTCGAGCCCGGGAGCGCGATCAACCCCGAATGGGTGCTGCTGCGCGGTCCGACTTACGATTCGACGATCGACATCATGCCTTCTCGGCGCATCTCCACAGTTCCGCGCAGTCGTCCGATTGCTTACGATTCTGAACGGGGCTGGAACCCCGAGAATTCGTTTCAGTCGCATGAGGCTGGAGCAACATGGAGCAAGGAGGTCGAAATGGCAGAGGAGAAGCAAGCCAAACAGCAGATCGCCCGGGCAACCCCTGCGCGAACCGTTACGCCGTTCGATGAGATCGAACGCATGATGGACCGCATGTTCGCGGATTTCTTTCCGCGCAGCTTCCTGCAGCCCTTCGGCTGGCGTGGGACGCTGGCCGAATGGGAACCGCTGATCCCACGCGTCGACGTCATCGAGAAGGACGACCAGGTCGTTGTTCGCGCGGAGCTGCCGGGGGTTAAGAAGGAAAATCTCGATGTCGCTATCCGCGATACGATGCTCACCATCAAGGCCAACACGCAGAGCGAGGAGCAGGAGGAGACCGGGCAATACTTCCGCCGCGAGCGGCGCACCGGCTCGTACTCGCGCACGCTGACGCTGCCGGCCGTGGTCGAAAGCTCGAAAACCAAGGCGAGCTTCAAGGACGGCATCCTCGAGCTGACGCTGCCGAAAGCGGAGCACGCGCGCGCCCATCGCGTGCAGATCGAATAGCGTTCCGGGCAGACGCCGCGGCCGTACGGCCGCGGCGCCGCTCAAAGCTCAGATCCCGCGGGAGCTACCATGCGTTGACTGAATTTCCTCAGCTCGGGACCGAGGCACAACGGGTCCGAGTCGTAAGGTAGTTTTTCGTTTTGGCTAACAACGGGTAATGCGTCTTTCCTAAACAAAGAAGGAGGAACAATCGCCAGAGTGCACACACACCGAGCCGTCGGTCCTTGATACGACGGCGGGCGTATAATGTATATTATGTCAAATTATCTGGAAGCGCACCCGGATCAGCATAAATCTCGCCTCGCAACCCCAATTCCCCGCCCGGACTCGCTGCCGTTCATTGTCGGCGCGCCGATTTCTAACTCCGTCTGTTCTGTATAGGTGTCGAGCACCGTGCCCGGGTCGCGCGCCGCTTCGCCCGGCGTGATCAGACCGGCGCCCGCTGGCGCCAATCGCAGACTGGGCGGGTGAAGAAGGCGTTTTGCATTTACTACGCGATCGACGGCGCCGTCTGGCCGGCCGCGCGCCTGGGGGACGCAAGATCCGCCGGCTATGCGTTGCCCGTCCGCCGGGGAGTTCCACGCCGCGTGGCTCCGCCTTTCTCTTCGTCTTAAGCCCCGTCTTAACACCATGCGCCAATTTCCCCGGTGCGCTCGCCTCATTACCGTCTCCCTCGCACCAACACTGAACCCAAGGAGTTCTCGTCAGGGAGCCTTATCTCGATCAAGGAGGATTCCGCCATGAAACGATTAGCCCGATTCCGGGAAAGGGATCGCGTTTCCGCCCCGACCAGAGCATCCCCAACGACCGTTTCCGTTCACCGACTGCTCCTGCTGTTCGCAGCTGCATCCGCCGCTCTTGCTTCGGCGGCTGCGGGAGACGACACCCAGAAAGTCCGTGGGGAACGCGCCGTGCAGGCGCAGCAGCAGATCACGAAAGCCGCAACCGCCCGCCCGCTCGCCATCAGCAAGCTCAAGGCCGATTCCCTTTCGCTCAAGGAACGCATCGCACTGAAACCGAAGTACGCGGTCCGCAAGCCCGCCCGCACCGGGCACCGCGAGGGCTGGCGGCGCAACGTCGTGGTCGTCAAATTCGTCGACGGTGCCCGCGTGCGGGAGGAAAACGCGTCGGCGGAGCGTCGTGCGCGAACGGACGTCGAGACCGTAGCCTCGCGCCTGGACGCGCTGAAGGCGCAACGCGCGGACTACGACGAGTACGACCGCGAGCTGCTGAAGCGCCGCAACCTGACGCCCGAGAAGGTGACCGATCAGATGCGCGAGTTCCGCAGGATCATGAAGGCGCGCAAGCTGAGGCACTGGAAGCGCGTGTTCGATATCGACGACGCCCTGCTCGCCCGCCTGCGGACGAACGCCGAGGCAAGGAAAGGACGGCAGGCCTCGGATCTCGCGAACTACTACGTGTTTCAGCTCGACGACGCCGAGCGGGCCGAGCGGCTCGTCGACCGTCTGAACGAGCTCGATATCGTCGAGCTCGCCTACCTCGCCCCCATCCCGAGGAACGCCGATATCGCTCCCGCGACGCCGGACTTCCAGGGCACGCAGAAGTACCTGGACAAGGCGCCGACCGGAATCGACGCGAAGTACGCCTGGGGCGTTTCCGGCGGCAAGGGCCGGCTGGTCAAGATCGTCGACATCGAGTCGGGCTGGAATCTGAATCACGAAGACCTGCCGAGCATGTTCCTCACGGACGGCCGGATCGAGGACGACGACTACGACCAGCGCGAGCACGGCACCGCCGTGATGGGCATCATGCTCGGCCGCGACGACGGCGTCGGCGTCACCGGCATAGTTCCCGAGGCGAGCGGCGGCGCAGTTTCGGTGAAGCGCGGACTCGGTTGGGCGTACTTCGACAACGTCGCCGAAGCGGTGCTGATCGCGGCCATGAACCTGTCCGAGGGCGACGTGATCCTGATCGAGCAGCATGCTCGCGGGCCGGGCAACGACGGCGACTGCACCAAGTGCATCACGGACGACGGCGATCCGCTCACGGCATGCGGCTTCGTCGCCATGGAGTACTGGAACGACATCTTCGATGCGATCAATGCGGCCACGGCCGCAGGGATCATCGTGGTGGAAGCGGCGGGCAACGGCGAAATGAACCTGAACCATACCCGCTACGACGATCGCTTCGACCGCGACGTCAGGAACTCGGGCGCCCTCCTCGTCGGCGCCGGCGATCCGGCGACACACAAAGCCATGTGCTGGTCGAATCACGGCGAACGCGTCGACGTGCAGGGCTGGGGGAGCGGCGTGATGACCACCGGCTACGGAAAGCCGCCCAAGTACAAGGTCAACGGTGCAGACAGGAACCAGTGGTACAGGTCGTCTTTCGGCGGCACGTCGAGCGCCACGCCGATCGTCGCCGGCGCGGTGGCCGCGATTCAAGGCATCCAGCTCGCGCGCAACAATCCCCCGCTCGACTGGTACGAGATGGCGGAACTGCTCCGGAAGACCGGTACGCCACAGACCGGCGGGAGGAACATCGGGCCCCTGCCCGATCTGAAGGCGGCGATCGCCGCGCTGCCGCCGCCGGCGCCGTCCGGCGACTGGAAGTACGTGGTGACGCTGGAGCCGGCCTTGCTCGACGCCGATCGCGCGGTGTCCGGGTTCAAGGGCGCGCGCACGCGCGAGATCGGCGAGGGTGCAGCGCTCGGCGCCATCGAGCGCCTTCGTTTCGGGGAGCGCGGCGACAGGCCCTGCTACATCAGCGTGGAAAAAGCCGATATCGTCGGGAACAAGATTCTGAAGCCGCACGCGCAGCTCGACTTGTGCGGCGACAACGGCCCGACCGATCGCTCCCTGGAATACGTTCCGCTGCTCACGACGAGCCACGATACCTTCGTTCGCGGCATCGCCGTCTGCAATTCCAGGACCAGGAACAGCACCCGCGTCAAGGGCGTCAAGGTCTATCAGACGCGCATCGAGGCCGACGGCTCGTTCTCGATGATCTCCAACCCGAAGACGCTGGAGCGTCCGAACTGCGACGGCAACTGGCGGGAACCGGCAATGTGCCCGTCGGGGTCGGTCGCGACCAAGGTCGTCGTGCACATACGCCCGGACGGAAACGACGACGTGTTCACCGGCCTGTCGCTCAGGTGCAAGAAGGTGAAGGTCGATCGCATCAACGTCTCGAGCCGCTGATTTCCCGCCCGGTCCCGGCACCGTGCAGGCGCCGGGACTTTCGACGACCAGGAGCCGGCGCTCGCGTTCGCCGTTGGCGTTCGGCGGCGCTCGGGAGTCGGGGCGGGAAGCCGCCCGCCGTCAGAAAGTTATGACCTGGCGAATGGCCTCGCCTTTCGCCAGACGATCGAATCCGACGTTGACTTCCTCGAGTCTCAGCCGGCCGCTCATCAGGCGGTTGATGGGCAACCGGCCCTGTCGATACAGCGCGATATAGCGCGGGATGTCGCGCAACGGTACGCAGGTGCCGATGTAGCTGCCTCTGATCGTGCGCTCTTCGGCGACCAGATTCACGATCGGCAGAGCGAACGTCGCCGTCGGCGGCGGCAGCCCCGCGGTCACGGTCGTGCCGCCGCGGCGCGTGATCTTGTAGGCGAGCTCGAACGCCTTCGGCGAGCCGGCGAACTCGCAGCAGTAGTCCGCGCCGCCGCCGGTGGCGTCGCGCACGGCCTCGACCACGCTGCTATCGGTGGCGTTGAAGACGTCCGTCGCGCCGAGCGACCTCGCGAGCGTGAGCTTGTCCGGCGCAAGATCGACCGCCACGATCTGGCGCGCGCCGGCGGCAACGGCGCCGAGCAGCGCCGCCAGCCCGACGCCGCCAAGGCCGATGATCGCGACGCTCGTACCCGCGCGCACCTGCGCCGTATTGATGACGGCGCCGACCCCGGTCAACACCGCGCAGCCGAACAACGCCGCCTCGTCGAGCGGGAGCTCCGGATCGATCTTGATCAGCGAATGGCGCGAAACCGTGGCGTACTCCGCGAACGCGGATACGCCGAGATGATGGTTCACCGGGGCACCGTCGCGGTGCAGACGGCGCTGTCCGGAAAGCAGGGTTCCGGCGGTGTTGGCCGCGGCACCCGGTTCGCACAGCGCCGGCCGTCCTTCGGCGCACGGCTGGCAATGGCCGCAGCTCGGCACGAATACCATGACCACGTGATCACCCGGCTTGAGATCGCCGACGCCTGGCCCGCACTCCTCGACGACTCCGGCGGCCTCGTGGCCGAGCACCATCGGCGTCGGACGCGGACGGTTGCCGTCGATTACCGACAGATCGGAGTGGCACAGACCTGCCGCCGCGATGCGCACGAGTACCTCGCCCTCCTTCGGCGGATCGAGATCTATCCGTTCGATCCTGAGCGGCTCGGTTTGCGCGTAAGGCGGCGCGATTCCCATCTGATTCAATACCGCAGCCCGGATTTTCATGGCAGTTCCTCGGTTCGAGACGGTTTCAACGGTGATGTCAGTGCGCCAGGCGCACGGCCGGCGCTCTCTCCCGTTCGGTCACTTCACCGCGCTCGATGTAGAACACGCGGTCGAGCATGCCGGCGGAATGCTGCAGATCGGATTCCGACAACAGGATCGACATACCCTGCTGCTTCAGCCCGGCTATCACCTCCGCGATGCGCCTGGACAACGCCGGGGCAACGCCCTCGAACGGTTCGTCCAGCAACAGCAGCCGCGTGCCCGCCATGAGCGCGCGCGCGATGGCCACGAGCTTCTGCTGGCCGCCGGAGAGTTGCAGCGCCTTGCGCTGCGCAAACGCCTCGGTCTCGGGGATCATCTCGTAGACGCGCTTCAGGCGCACCGCGACGTCCGCCTCCCCGAGCGCCCATGCCGGCAGCAGAATGTTCTCCTCCACCGTCAGCTCCGGCATGAGTCGGCGATCTTCGGGCATGTAGCCGATGCCGAGCCGGGCGCGGCGATGCGCCGGGATGCCGTTGAGCACCCTGCCGTCGAGCTCGATGGTACCCGAGCGCGGCGCCAGCAGCCCCATGATGCTGCGCATCAGGGTCGTCTTGCCCGCACCGTTGCGCCCGATCAGGCCTGCCATCTGACCTGCGGGCAGCTCGAGGCTGACTCCGCGCAGCACGTTGACGGAGTGAATCGCGACCTCGAGGTTATCGATCTTGAGCATGCGCCACCCCTTGCTCGACCTGGCGCCCGCCGCCGCCGATCACATAGCGGCGCACTTCCTCGTCCGCCAGCACGCTGGCCGTCTCACCGTCGGCAATAATGCGCCCGTCATAGAATGCCAGCACGCGCTGGGCGTAACGGCTGACGATCTCCATATCGTGCTCGACGAACAGCACGGTCGCACCCTCCGCCCGGGCCGCCCGCATGACGCGATCCATGATCGCGAATTTCTCCTCGCTGCTGACACCGCTGGTCGGCTCATCGAGCATCAGCACTTCCGGCTTGACCGTCAGCGCCATTGCGATATCGAGCAGCTTGCGCACACCGCCGGGCAGCACCGACGCGGGCTTGTCGCGGAACTCCGAGAGGCCGAAGCGGTCCAGCATCGCCTCGGCGGCCTCGCGCAGCGGCATTCCGTGGCCGGGCACGAGCTTCGGTACGCGCCCGAACGGCGACGCTTTGGCGTTGCGCAACACGATGCCGAAGGCGACCACCAGGTTCTCGAGCGCGGTGAGCGAACCGTACAGCTGCGGAATCTGGAACGAGCGGGAAATGCCGCGTCGCGTGATCTGACGCGGATGCAGCGGCGTGATGTCCTGCCCCTTGAACCAGATCGTTCCGGCGGTCGGCTTGAGGTAGCCGGTCACCATGTTCACGAACGTGGTCTTGCCCGCGCCGTTCGTCCCGATCAGGCCGATGACCGAATCCCTCTCGACTGCGACCGAAATGTCGGCGGCCGCGGTAACCGCGCCGAATGTCCTGGTCAAACCTCTGGTTTCGAGAATGTAAGACACGTCACACCTTGCGCAGGCGCTCGTACAGCGACCACAGCCCCGCCGGCAGGAACAGGATCGTGAGCAGCATCGCCGCTCCCAACGCCATCTGCCAGGTGTTGGGGGAGTACTGGTAGGCGTAGGTCCGGATCAGCTCGAAGATGAATGCGCCCACGAACGGCGCCGCAACGTTGCCCGTGCCGCTCAGGATGGCGACGAACACGAACTCGCCTGACGTCGTCCAGTACGCCATCTCCGGATCGATGTGCCCTACCGTCATCGCGGTGAGCACCCCGCCGATGCCGGCGAGCACCCCGGCGATCACGTACTTGACGTGCACCGCGCCGCGTACCGAGGCCCCGAGATATTCGACGCGGATCTCGTTGTCGCGGATCGCCGGCGACAGCCGGCCGAGCGGGGTCTGGAAGTAACGATGCATCGCCAGCGTCGTCAGGAACACGATGACGCAGGTGAGCGCGAACATCCCGTACTGGCTGTCCTTGCCGGCGATCTCACGACCGAAGAACGTCGGCGGTGCCACGTTGAATCCGTCGGTACTGCCGAGCGCCGAAACCTTCACCAGCAGGCCGTAGAGGATCATCGAGAACGCCAGACTCAGCATCGCGAAAAAGATGCCGCGATAGCCGGCGAGCAGGAATCCGAGCAGCACCGCGACGACAGCGGACACGGCGGCCGCAACCAGCAGCAGCACGAACACGTCGGTGACGCCCCAATGCAAGCCGACCGTCCCCGCCGCGTACGCGCCCAGGCAGTAATACAGCCCCTGTCCGAACGACACCAGCCCGGTGCGCAGCAACAGCAGCAGTCCCAGTACGGTCATGCCCTTCGCCAGCGCCAGCGTCGCGAGAAACTGCCACTGAGGAAACACCGGCGCGATCACCAGCACCACGACCAGCGCGGCCAGCAACAGCAACGGCGTTCGGTTCTCCGCAGTCATATCTTGCGCACCTCCGCGCCCGCGAACAGCCCCTTCGGACGGAACACCAGCACGAGCGCCATCACCAGATAGATGCTGAACAGCTCGACTTCGGGCATGTAATGCACCGCCGCCGAACGCACCAGGCCGACGATGAGCGCGCCGAGCGCGGCACCCGGGAGGCTGCCGAGCCCCCCGATCACGACGACGGCGAACGCCAGTACGATCACTTCGACGCCCATCCCCGGAACGACCGAGACGGTCGGCGCGGTGAGCGCGCCGCCCAGGGCCGCGAGCGCCGCCCCTGCCGTGAACGTCACCAGATACATGCGCCCCACGTCGATACCCATCGCCTGACTCATTTCACGATCGTGAATGACCGCGAGGAGCAATTTGCCCTGGCGCGTGTAGCGCAGGATCCAGGCGAGCACGGCGCCGACGATCAGGCATACGGCGACCAGCAGGACGTTGTAGACCGGATACGTCAGGCCGGCGAAATCGACGCTGCCCAGCAGCCCGTACGGCTCCGAGATGAAATATGGGTCGACGCCCCAGATCAGCTTGATGACGTCCTCGAGGATCAGAAAGACGGCGTACGTGACGAGCAGCAGCAGGATCTCGT
Organism: Burkholderiales bacterium; assembly: GCA_036381895.1. Lineage (GTDB taxonomy): Bacteria > Pseudomonadota > Gammaproteobacteria > Acidiferrobacterales > Sulfurifustaceae > JACQFZ01. Next base: position 23,551 of record DASVBY010000006.1, read on the forward strand.
CGCGCCCGTACATGAAGCGCAGCAGCCCGCGCTCGATCAGCGGGCCGGCAATGACGCCGACGATCGCCGCCGCCAGCACCAGTATTCCGTAACTCGCCATCGGCGCGTGGCCCTGGGCGATCCAGTAACCGGCAAACGAGGCGGCGGCGTAAGCGCCCAGGGCATACAGGCTGCCGTGCGCCATGTTGAGGATGTTCATGACGCCGTAAGTCAGCGTCAGTCCGACGGCGATGATGAACAGCCAGGACGAGTAGATGACGCCGTCAACGACAACCGCGAGCAAGTGACTCATTGGCCGAATTCGCCTTCGGGAAACTGCATGCTCGGTGCGCACGAACGCCGCAGCCGCAGTACTGCCACGGAGACGCGCCCGAGGCGCGCCTCCGTGGCCAGGGTCAAACGGCTGCTTCCGGCGTTCCTGTGACTTCCGGTACGGGAACGTCTACTTCCTGCCGGTACCGGCCGCAGCTCTCGACGCCGTCGGCTTCAACGTGGTCTTGATCCACTCTTCGCTCTTCATGCCTTCGGTCGGCGTTACCTGCTCCGCCGGATAGTACTTGATGTTGGTGATGGTGAGATTGCCCTGCTTGTCGTGCTTGACCGTGCCGTAGGCCGTACCCTGGACCGCCTGATGACCCTTGCCGAGCGCCATCTTCACCGGACCGGCCGGACCTTCGAATGTCAGGTGCTCGAAGGCGGCGATGATCTGCTCCTGGCTCGGCGCCTTGCCGCCGTTGGCCGCCTGCGCTTTCTCGTATGCCGCTTTCACGCCGAGGATCGCCTGGACCATCTTATAGGTCGGATACGTCGGCGGCGTGCTGTAGCGGTCCTGGTAGTTCTTGATCAGCCAGCGATTCAGCTCGGTGTCCGGCGCGAACATGTCGAACGGACCGCGAGCACCGATGATAGTGCCGTCCGGAATCTGTTTGCCGAGCTTGTGCAGCGCCGTCTCGCCGGCGGTCAGCACGACGGTGTGCCTCTTGAACAGGCCGCGCGGAGCCGCCTGCAGGATGAACGCCTCCAGGTCGCCGCCCCAGAAGCTCGAATGAATGACATCGGCGCCGCTGTTGAGGAGCACCGAGATCTCCGCGCTATACTGGCCGGCAAGCAGCTTCGGCATCTGCGAGGTCGCCACCTCCACGTCCGGCTTCAGTGCCTTGATCGCCGCCTCGAAGTCGTTCCAGGAGTCGTGGCCCCAGGCGTAGTTCTGGTTGATGCCGGCGATCTTCTTCACGTTCGGCTTCGTCTCGAGCACGTACATCGCCGCGGCGACGTTGTCCATAGTCGCGGTTGCGCCGGTGCGGAACACGTATTTGTAGCTCGCCTCTTCGAAAATCCGGGGCGTGCCGCAGTCGAACAGCACCGTCAGCTTCTTGAGCTCCTCCGCGACCGGTGCGATCGCCAGACAGTCGCCGCTCGAGATGTAGCCGATGACCACGTCGACATTCTGCTGTTGCACCAGGTTGCGGTACTCGGTGACTTGCTTGGTGGTGCCGCCGGCTTCGTCGATGAACGTCAACTCGATCGGCGCATTGCCGAAGCCCTTGGTGGCGTACGGCGCCGGCACCTTGCCGGCGTTGAGCGCCTCGACCAGCAGCTCGGCACCATTGCGCGCCGGCACCCCGAACGGACCGGCGGCAGCGCCGGAGAGGAACGTGACGACACCGACCTTGACCGGCTTCTCGGCCGCCAATGCCGGCGTGGTCGCCAACCCGAGCGCGGCGAGCAATGCGAACCACAGCTGTTTCTTCATGGCTTTCTCTCTCCGTCTAATCAGTAGTGTAAGGATGAATCGCAACGCCGGAACTGCGCCCGGCCGTTACTGCATCCCGCCGATGCAGAGATACTTGACCTCCAGGTACTCCTCGATGCCGTACTTGGATCCCTCGCGGCCAATGCCCGATTGCTTCATGCCGCCGAACGGCGCCACCTCGTTGGAGATGAGCCCGGTGTTGACGCCGACCATGCCGTATTCCAGCCCCTCGCCCATCCGGAATATCCGGGCGACGTCGCGGGTATAGAAATACGCGGCCAGCCCGAACTCGGTATCGTTCGCCAGTCGCAGCGCTTCGGCCTCGTCGCGAAAACGAAGCAGCGGCGCCACCGGGCCGAACGTCTCCTCCCGCGCCGCCCGGGCACCCGGCACCACGTCGACGAGCACTGTCGGCTCGTAGAAGTTGCCGCCGCGCGCGTGGCGCTTGCCGCCGGTAACGACGCGTGCGCCCCGGGCGACCGCATCGGCGACGTGCTCCTCGACTTTCGCGATCGCCTGGGCGTCGATCAACGGACCGATGGCGACGCCGCTCTCCATGCCGCCGCCGACCTTAAAAGCTCTGACCTTCTCCGTCAGCCGTGCGGCGAACGCATCGTAGATGCCTTCCTGCACGAGGATCCGGTTGGCGCAGACGCACGTCTGGCCGGAGTTACGGTATTTCGACGCGATCGCCCCATCCACCGCGGCCTCGAGATCGGCGTCGTCGAAGACGATGAACGGCGCGTTGCCGCCGAGCTCGAGCGAAATCTTCTTGATGGTGCCGGCGCACTGGCTCATCAGCAGCCGTCCGACTTCCGTCGAGCCGGTGAAGCTGAGCTTGCGCACCAGCGGGTTCTCGGTCATCTCCTTGCCGATCACCGACGGCTCGCCGGTCACCACGCTGAAGACGCCGCGCGGCACGCCGGCGCGCCGGGACAGCTCGGCGAGCGCGAGCGCCGTCAGCGGCGTCTGCTCCGCCGGCTTGACGATCATGACGCAGCCGGAGGCGAGCGCCGGCGCGGCCTTGCGCGTGATCATGGCCGCAGGGAAATTCCACGGGGTGATGGCGACGCACACGCCGACCGGCTCTTTCATGACGAGCAGGCGCTTGTCGGGCTGCGGCGACGCGATGATGTCGCCGTACACCCGCTTGCCCTCTTCGGCGAACCATTCGAGGAACGACGCGGCGTACGCGATCTCGCCGCGCGCCTCGGGCAGCGGCTTGCCCTGCTCAGCGGTGAGCAGCATCGCCAGATCCTCTCGATGCGCCAGCAGCAGCTCGGCCCAGCGCCGCAGGATCGCGCCCCGCTCCTTCGCCGTCCGGGCGCGCCACGCCGGCCAAGCGCGCTGCGCCGCCTGAATGGCGTCGCGCGTCTCCGCGGCCCCGAGCCACGGCACCGACCCGACGATGCTGCCGTCGGCAGGATTGTGCACCGGCGTGCGTTTGCCGTCGGCCGCACCGATCCATTCGCCGTCGATGTAGCACTGCTCTCGCAGCAATTCCGGGTCGCTGAGTTTCATGGGGAACTGCTCACGTTTGCGGGATTGCACTCTATCCCGACGAAACGGTGGTTGTCCAGATGGTTGAATAGCGTTCATAATACTGAACGCGCCCCGGATCGCTGCGCGAATCGGGTCCGCGTTCTTGCGAGGTCTCGCATGCAGAATCCCGAACGTTCATTGAATCGAACGACGACCGCACCGCGCGGTACCGTACCGGCGGTGGTGCGGGCGGCGCGACTACTGGACGTGCTGTCGAAGGCGCGCGACCCGGTATCGCTCGCCGAGCTCACGCGCGCGTTGCGGCTGCCGAAGAGCACCGTACATGCACTGTGCTCGACGCTGGTTCACACCGGCTTCGTCACGCGCCTGGAGAACGGCACCTATCACCTCGGTCCGCACGTCATGGACCTGGCGCACGGGTTCCTCTCGCGCATCGATCTGACGACGGAATTCAACAAGATCTGGGAGTCGCTCGCGGTGCTTCCGGAGGAGACCATCGTGTTGTCGGTGCGCGACGGAATGGAGGTCGTGTATATCGCCTGCCGCAACGGCACGCGCCCGCTCGGCATCAGCTTCCGCATCGGCATGCGTCTGCCCGCGTCCTGCACTGCGAGCGGCAAAGCGCTGCTCTCCGGAGTACCGCCGCAACGGTTGGAGCAGCTGCTCGCCAACGCGACGTTCCCGGCACTGACGCGCAAGAGCGTCAGGAACAAGGACGCGCTGCTCAAGCGGCTCGCACAGGTGCGCAAGCAGGGTTACGCCGTGGACGACGAAGAGACGCGCGACGGGATGATGTGCTTCGGCGCCCCTGTTTTCGACGGCCGCAGCAGCGAACCGGTGGCCGGCGTGGCGGTGAGCCTGCTCAAGGCAGCGACCACCCGCGACCAGAAGGAGCTGGCGATTGCAGCGGTGAAACAGGTGGCCCAGGCGCTATCGAAGGCGCTTGGCGCACGACCGGCATCCGGAACCGGCGCCTGAGGCAAAAACCGCGCCGCCGCCGCCGCCGGGCGAACCGTCATCCGGACCTTCGTTTCAAGGGTAACGGAGAAAATACGCGTCATTGTTCGCTGAGCAGCCGCTGCCTCAGTCCGCTGGCCCGCCGCGTCGGCGACGCCACGGCTTCCGTGAATACACGCGCCTCTCCCATCACGTCCACCGCCGTCTTCGCGCGCGTGATGCCGGTATAGATGAGCTCGCGCGTGACGACGGGGCTCGGCGTCACCGGAAGCACGAACAGCACGCGGTCGAACTCGGACCCCTGGCTCTTGTGCACGGTCATGGCGTACACCGTCTCGTGCAGCGGCAGGCGCGCGGTGGTGAATCGGCGCAGCCGTCCATCCGCCGTGCGAAAGTAGACGGCGAGCCGCCCGGATTCCCCGGGATCGGGGAGCGCGACGCCGATATCGCCGTTGTAGAGCCTGAGGTTGTAATCGTTGCGCGTGACGATGACCGGGCGGCCGGCGTACCACGCCTCTTTGCCGGCGATCGCGTGCCGGCGCCGCAGCTCATCCTCGATGAGACTGTTGAGTCGCTCGGCACCCGCCGGGCCGCGGCGCAGGGCGCTCAGCACCCGGAAGCGGTTGAAGGCGTCGAGCACCGCCTCCGGCGGCGCGGCCTGCTTCACCTTCTCGAGATAATCCGCGTAGCCCTCGACCGCGCGCGCCACCGCCTCGCGCTGCAGCTCCTCGATGGTGCTTGCGGCGATCCAGCGCGCATCGGCAGCCCCGCCGCCGAGCGCGCTCAACGCTTCCTCGCCCTGCCCGGCGTTGACGGCGTCGGCAGCGCGCTCGATCCCGCTGTCTGCACCGAACCGGTAGTTGTGCCGCAGCAGCACGACCGCATCGCGCAACGGCGCCGCCGCGCGCGCGCCCGGCGCCACGTCTTCCTGCGTGATCTCTCGCAGCTTCGCCGCGAACGCTTCGGAGAACCCGACATCGCCTGCGCACAGATCGCCGAGCACCGCACCCGATTCCACGGACGCGAGCTGGTCCTTGTCGCCGAGCAGGATGAGCCGCGCGCGCGCCGGCAGCGCCTCGATGAGCTTGGTCATGAGCGCGAGATCGACCATCGAGGCTTCGTCGACGACGAGCACGTCGACTGCGAGCGGCCGGTCGCGGTCGTGGCGAAAGTAGGCGGAGTCCGGCAGCCCGCCGAGAAGCCGGTGAATGGTCGAGGCGTCCTCCGGAATGCGTGCGCGGAGTTCGGGTGCGAGCGGGAGCTTCGCTTTCGCGATGCGAATCGCCTCCTGCATGCGCGCCGCCGCCTTCCCGGTTGGCGCGGTGAGCGCGATGCTGAGGCCGCCCGCCCCTGCCTGCTCGACGAGCAGTGCCAGGATCTGCACCATCGTGGTCGTCTTGCCGGTGCCCGGGCCGCCCGAAATGACGCAGAACGGTTTGAGCACGGCCGTGGCCGCGGCCACCTTCTGCCAGTTGGGGTCGCCGCGGCCTCCCGACGGAAAGAGTCGCGCGAGACCTTCGGCGAGCTTGCCCTCGTCGACCGGTGGCATGCTCGCCGCCATGCGCTCGCGAATCGCCAGCGCGAGGCGGCGCTCGTAGTCCCAGTATCGATAGGTGTAGAGCCGCCCTTCCTCGTCGAGTATCAGCGGCCGGTAGTCGCCCGGCCGCCCGACCACCGGGCTCGCGCGCAGCGCTTCCAGCCATTCGGCGAGCGGCGGCGCCGCGAGCGCGCCTGCGGCGCCGTCTTCGAACAGCAGCCGGCCCGCCTTCTCCCTGAGATCCAGACATACGTCCCCGTCGCCGAGCGCCTGGCTCACGAGGCAGGCCGCGAGACCCACCTCCGGACTGCCCCCGAGGCGAACCATCAGGCGCGCGAAGTGCAGGTCGAGCTCGCTGATCGCCTGCGCGGCAGCGAGGCGTTCAAGCCGCGCGAGCATCGCCGTCCTCCGGACCGCCGCCCCGCAGGTACGCGTCGAGCGCTTCGATGAGTGCCGCGGGCGGGCGATCGTGAAACACGCCGTATTCGCTCCCGGCGGCCGGATCGATGCCGCGCAGGAACAGGTAGTACACGCCGCCCACGTGCTGCTCGTAGCTGTAGCCGGGCAGGCGCGCGCCGAGGTAGCGATGCAGTGCGACGAGGTAGAGCAGGTACTGCAGGTAGTAGCCCGCGTCCGCCATCTCCTGCTCCAGCGCCGCGCGCCCGTAGTGCTCGAGACTCCCGCCGAGCCAGTTCGACTTGTAGTCGGCGATGTAGTAGCGCCCGCCCGTCTCGAACACGAGATCGATGTACCCCTTGACGAAACCGCGCAGGGCGCCGAAAGAGAGCAGCCCGATCGCTGCGCGAATCGGCGGCGACCCAAAGCCGTGGGCGAGCAGTAGCTGCTTCAGCTCTCCGGCATCGAGATGCGCCACCGGATAGTAGAACTCCATCTCATTGATCCGCTGCTCGAGAGCGACCTCCCGAAGCCGCACGGCGCCCTGGCCGTCGAGCGGCGCATCCAGCACCGCTCGGACCATTCCGGTAACGGCCGGCGCCCAGACGGGCGGAAACCGGTACTCGTGGAGCTTGCGCTCGACCAGCCGCACGATCTCGGCCTCCCCTGCCCCGGCGAAGTCGAGGTGCTCGAAGATCGCGTGCAGACAGCTGCCGGCGCGCGTGCCGCGCGGAAACGCGAAGATGCTGCGGTCATCGGGCCCTTCCTGCGGGCGCACGGCGTCGCGCAGCTCGTCGTGGTCGGGCGCCTCCGCCGGCGCCTGCGCCGCGAGCGCCGAGAAGCTGCCGACGCGCCAGTCGACGGCGATGGTTCCGCGGAACCGGCGCGCGGCAAGCGCCGCGCCGTCGCTGCGCCGACCGACGAAACGTTCTCCCGACGGCTTCGGCATCGGGGCGACCCGTATCGCCCCGCGCGCCCGCTCCGCGCAGCGCCTCACGGCGTCCGCGACGCCGGCATCGTCCAGCGCTCGAACGCGCTCCCGCAGGGCCGCCACCGGATCCTCGGCGTGCTCGAGGCCCTCGCCGAGGAGCAGCCAGGCGAGTGCGGAGGTCTCGCTGCCGGCGATCCTTCCCCAAGGTACGTAGCAGCGGTACTTGGCGCGAGTGAGCGCGACGTAGGCGAGCCGCAGGTTTTCGGCGAACTCTTCGCGGCAGGCCAATGCGAGGCGCGCGTCCCGGTGCGCGGTACCCAGATCGAGCACCGCCCGGTCGTCGTTGGCCGGATCGTGGAAGCTCAACGCCGCCGCCCGACCCGCCTTCAGGTCGCCATCCCAGAGGAACGGACAGAAGACGATCGGGTACTCGAGCCCCTTGCTCGCGTGCACGGTGACGATCTTCACGAGGTGCTCGTCGCTCTCGAGGCGCAGCACGCTCTCTTCGTCCTGTCCGGCGTTGCGGCGGTGCTCGGCGAGCCACAGGATGAGCCCCTCCATGCCGCCGCGCTCTTCGACGCTGTGCGCCTGCAGCAGCTCCGCGAGGTGATTGAGGTTCGTGAGGCGGCGTTCGCCGTCCGAGTACCCGAGGAGGCGCGCGGCGACGCCTTCGCGCGCCAGGAGCGCGCGAAACATCCGTATGAAACCGTGCTCGCGCCAGAGCAGCCGCAGCTCGTGGAACACGTCGAGCCGCCGCTGCCAGGCCGCCTCGTCCTCGCGCAGTGCCTGGATGGAAGCGCCGTCGCCGCCGAGCATCTCGGTCGCGAGCGCGGCGCGGACCAGCGCCTCGCGGCCCGGCTCCGCCACCGCCATCAGTACCCGCTCGAGCTCGAGCGCCTCGCGCGACTGGAACACGCTCGCGCGCGAATACTCGACGCTCGCCACACCGGCTTTCCTGAGCGCGTGCTTCACGGTCTCCGCCTGCCAATGGGTGCGCACGAGCACGGCGATGTCGCCTCCGCCGAGCGCCCGTTCTCCAATGCGCGCACTTCCCTCCTGACCGCGGTTGAGCAGCCGCACGATCTCCGCCGCCGTCGCGGCGGCGATGCGTTGATTGGCCGCCGTTTTCGTCCAGGCGCCCCTGTCGGCGGCTTCGAGCAGCCAGAACCACAAAGCGCCCTCCGGGTCGCCTTCCACCGCGAGTGCTTCGCGCTCGCGTTCGGCGGCTTCGGCGCGCGGGAACGAGATGGCGTCGAACAGGAACGGCTTCGCGGATCCTTCGTAAAGCGCATTGATCGCGGCGATCAGCTCAGGGGTCGAGCGCCAGTTCGTTCGCAGCGTGGCCCGGCGCCGGGCCGCCGCCCGCGCCTTGAGATAGGCGTACACATCGGCGCCGCGGAAGCTGTAGATCGCCTGCTTCGGGTCGCCGACGAAGAAGACCGGCGCCTCGGTCCCGCCGTAGAGGCGCGCGAAGATCTCGTACTGGATCGGGTCGGTGTCCTGGAACTCATCGATCAGTGCGGCGGCGTAGCGCTCGCGCAGCAGCTCCGCGAGCCGTGCGCCCGCGGGTGCGCACAACGCCCGCTTCAGGTTGATCAGCAGATCGTCGTAAGCCTGCACGCGCTCGCGCGCCTTGCGCCGGGCGAGCTCCTTGCGCGCGTACTCGAGAAAGCGCACCTTGAGTGCGCCGACCGCAGCTTCCGCCTCCGCCGTAAACTGCGCGCTCGCAGCCGCGAGCTCCTCGCATTGCGCGAAGAAGGAATGCGTCGCGTACGGCTTGCCCTTCGCGCTCTCGGCGACTTTCGAGGCCGTGAAGAAGCTCCCCTCACGGGGGAAGGCAAGGCCCGGCTCGTCCTCGGCAAAATACTCGTCCATCCGGCGCGCCCGGCTCGCCGTGTAGTCCGCCCGGTAGGTGGTACGTCCCGGATGCGCGGCGAGCGCGGCCAATATGTCCGCGCGCTCCGCGTGCCACGATCCCCTGGCCCGCGCATACGCCGCCCGCAGCCGTTCCCAGGAGTCGACGAACCCCTCGGGTTCGCTCGGTCCTTCGACGATCAGGTAGGTCTTGCCGAGGTGCGGCGCGACCGCGGCCGCGAGTGATTCCGGCGAGAGTCCGTTCTCCAGCGCGTAGCGCACGAAGCCCCGCGGCGCGCGGTAGAGCTCGCGCCGCCAGAAATCGTCCGCGACCTGCTGCAGGATCTCGCTCTGGTCCGGCAGGATCTCCGTGCGAAACGGCATGGCGCTCTCGAACGCGTGTTCGGCGAGCACCCGCTGGCAGAAGCCGTGGATCGTGTGTATCGCGGCCTCGTCGAACCCCGTCACCGCCCGCGTGAGGCGCTCGATCGCCTGCGTCCGCTCGAACCTCGCGAGGCAGGCGGCCGCGAGCGCATCGCCCTCCTCGGCGTACCCCCGTACGAACGCCTCGCGCAGCGCGACGAGGCCGGCGCGGATGCGCCCCCGCAGCTCTTCGGTCGCGGCGACGGTGTAGGTGACGACGAGTATCTTTCCGACCGGCAGATCGCGCTCGAGCACGAGCCGGACGTAGAGCGCCGCGATCGTCCACGTTTTCCCGGTGCCGGCGCTCGACTCGATCAGGCTGCTGCCCGCGAGCGGCGCGGTCAGGACGTCGAACGGGTTCGCCTCAGCGGGGGCCATCGTCTTCCTTCCGGTGCGCGAGCAGGGGCTCGAAGATCTCTTCCGCGAGCCGCTCGAACTCATCGTCCAGCGGATCCTCGGCGCGGAAGACCAGACTGTAGTAGGCGTCCTCCTTCTCGGCGTGATAGCCGCCGTTGAACGGGTGCGGCTCCCACGCGGCGCGCGCGGCCGCGATCGGCGCCTTGCGTTCCGCCGTGGCGTACGCATAGGCGCTGCGCGGAAAGAAGTGAAGCGGACGCTGCAGGCCTTCCCAGTAGAGCGTCACGAGCCGCTGCAGGTGGTCCCGCGGCTGTGCCACCGGCAGGAACTCGATCCGCGCGCCGCTGCTGATCGCCCAGGTCGTCGGCGCCACGCCCTCGGGCCGCACGACGTTGAGACACAGGTGATGGATCCAGGCATCGAGCAGATCGCCGGCGCGCAGCGCACGAAGCTGGTAGTGTACGCGCCCGGACGGCCACAGCTCGCCGAGCGCGCCCTTCAAGCGCATGTCGCCGAGCGCGAGGTCCAGGTCCACCGGCGGGTACGACCGGCCGCGGCGCAGCTCCTGGAGGCACCGGACCATGTCGCGGACGGTAGCGAGCTCTTCATTTACGAGCACCTGCCCGATCTCGCCGATCGGCAGGATCCCGCTCGCCCGCAGCGCAGGGATCGCCGCCTCGGCACCCTCGCCGCCGAGCTCCGCGTCGAGCAGGCGTGCGCGCACTTCCTGCCTGCCCGCCCAGTCGAGCGCGAACGGCTCGCGCGCGTCGATCAGCCCCTCGCTTTCCTCGAGCACGATCCCCAGGCGTTCACGGAGGAGGTAGCGCACCGGATTGCGGAAGAACCGCACCAGGCGGTCGAGCGTCACCGTGCGCCACTCGGGCTCGGGCTCCGGCAGGCGCTCGAGGAACGCGCCGGGATCGCCGCGCGCCGCCGCTGCCGCGCCGCTCGCGCGGGCAAGCTCCTCGGAATAGCTGAAAAGCCGCGCGCCGGGCACGAAATAGCGCGGACTGAAGGCCTGCAGCGGATGCCAGGTGACGAGCTCCTCGACGATGTCCTTGCGGTGCGCCGGCCGAAACGCCTGGCGGGCGTAGTCGAGCAGCTCGCTCACCAGCACCGACGGCGGCATCGGCGCGTTGTCGCGGATGCCCTGTCCGACGTAGCTCACGTAGAGCACGTCGCGCGCCGCGAGGAGGGTCTCCAGGAACAGGTAGCGATCGTCGGCGCGCCGCGAGCGGTCGCCGCGCCGGAAGCGCTGCGCGATCAGGTCGAAGCTCGGCGGCGTCTGCGTGCGCGGGAAACTGCCGTCGTTCATGCCGATGAGGCACACCACCCGAAACGGCAGGCTGCGCATCGGCACCAGGGCGCAGAACGTGACGCCGCCCGTCAGGAAGCGCCCCACGGTACGCGGCGGCTCGATGCTCTGCTCCAGATGGTGCCGCACGAGGTCGAGCGTCACGGCGTCGTCGAGACGCGCGACCTCGGCCGCTTCTTCGAGCCGCGCGAGCGCCTGCCGGATCGCTTGCAGCTCGCCCTCCTCCGCCTC
>DASVBY010000007.1:0-13395 GCA_036381895.1 Burkholderiales bacterium
CTCATCGAGCAGGCGCAGGGCCGTCTCGCTGCTCTGGCCGAACGTGCTCTCGAAGCGCTCGCGGCTGCCGGCCGCGTAGTAGTCGTGCAGCGCCGCCTCCTGGCGCGAGATCTCGACTTTGAGCGAGGTGATGCGCTCGAGCAGCGGCAGCTCGCTCCCGACCAGGCGGCGCGAGCCTTCGAGCACCTGGCCGGTGTAGAAGAGAACCAGCACCGAGAACGCGATGCCGAGCGCGAGCACCGCGAAGGAGCTCGCGCGCACGCGCATGCGAGGGTCTTTGAGCGCCGAGGAGATGCGGTCCATGCCGGGGCCTGTTGACGGCGGCAGCACGCGACGGCGCCGCCGCGCCGACTACTGTAACACAGGAGGGCGCACGCGCCCGGCCGATGTCCTTCCTCGCGGCGCGGTCTAGGCGCTGCTGCCGTCGCTCAAGGGAGCCAGCCGCGCACGCCGGTCTGCGCGAGCCGCGCGCTGAGCGCGGCGGCGCTCAGCGGCCGCGCCACGAGGTAGCCCTGCACGGCGTGGCAGCCGTAGGACTTCAGGAACAGGAGCTGCTCGCGGGTTTCCACCCCTTCGGCGATCACGGCGAGCTTCAGGCCGCGCGCCATCATGATGATGGTCTTGACGATCTCGACGTCGCCGCTGCCGGCGGTCATCTCCCGGATGAAGCTCTTGTCGATCTTGAGCGTGTGGATCGCGAAGCGCCTCAGGTAGCTCAGACTCGAGTAGCCGGTGCCGAAATCGTCGATCGCGAAGCGCACGCCCATCGCGTGCAGCGTCCGCAGCCGCTCCACCGTCTTCTCGGCGTTCCTCATGAGCACGCTCTCGGTGATCTCGAGCTCGAGCGCGTGCGGCGGCAGCCCGGTCTCCTCGAGCAGGCGCGGCACCGCGTCGAGGAAGCTCGCCTCGGTGAACTGGCGCCCGGAAACGTTGAAGGCGACGCGCAGCTCCGGGTGTGCGTCCCGCCGCCACTCCTTGGCCTGCTCCATGGCCTTGCGCGCGACCCACTCGCCGAGCGGCACGATCGCGCCCGTCTCCTCGGCGATCGGAATGAACTGGGTCGGCGACAACAGCCCGAACTCGGGATGCTCCCAGCGCAGCAGCGCCTCGACGCCGATCAGCTGGCCGCTGCCGATATCGATCTGCGGCTGGTAGTACAGCACGAACTCCTCGCGCTCGAGCGCGCGGCGCAGGCTGCTCTCGAGCGTGAGCCGCTCGAAGGCGGCGGCGCTCATGTCCGCGGAATAGAACTGGTAGTTGTTCTTGCCGAGGTCCTTGGCGCGGTACATCGCGGCGTCGGCGTTCTTGAGCAGCGTCGCCGCGGTGCCGCCGTCGTTCGGATAGAGGCTGATGCCGATGCTGGCGGTGACGAAGAGCTCGTGCGCGTGTACCGAGAACGGCAGCGTGAACGCGCCGAGGATCTTGCCGGCGATGGTGGAGACGTCGTCGGCGTTGGCCACATCCTCGAGCAGCACCGCGAACTCGTCGCCGCCGAGGCGCGCGACGCTGTCGCCCTCGCGCACGCAGCCCTGCAGCCGCGCCGCCATGCTCTTCAGCAGCGCGTCGCCGACGTCGTGCCCGAGCGTGTCGTTCACGTTCTTGAAGCGGTCGAGATCGAGGAACATGACCGCAACCACGCGGTCGGGGGAATGCGCGCGGCGCAGCAGCGCCTGCTCCAGCCGGTCGAGGAACAGCACGCGGTTCGGCAGCCCGGTGAGCGCGTCGTGATGCGCGATGTGCTGCAGCCGCTCCTGCGCCTGCATGCGCTCGGTGATGTCCTTGCCGGTGGCGATGAAGTGCGTGATCCGCCCGTGGCGGTCGCGCAGCGGCGAGATCGTCTTCTCCTCGTAGTAGAGCTCCCCGTCCTTGCGCTTGTTGACGAAGATGTCGCTGAAGGTCTCGCCCGCGAGGACCGTACGCCACAGCCGCTCGAAGAACGCCTGATCGTGCGCGCCCGACTTCACGATGTTCGGGCGGCGCCCGATCGCCTCGGCGGCGCTGTAGCCGGTGGTGCGCTCGAAGGCGGCGTTCACGTACTCGATGACCCCGGCGCGGTCGGTGATGATGACGGAATCGCCGGTCTGCTGGATCGCGCTCGAGAGCTTGCGCATCTCGGCTTCCGCCCGCACGCGCGCGGTGATGTCGCGCCCGGTGCCGTGGTAGCCGCGGAAAGTCCCCTGGGCGTCGAACACCGGCTCGCCGCTCACGCTCATGCACGTGCGCCCGCCGCCGAGCAGCGTCTTGTAGAGCACCACGTCGTAGAAGGGCTTGCGGCTCTCGAGCAGGGCGCGATGCGCTTCGTTCGCGCTCTCGCCGTCGGCCGTCTCGAAGCCGGCTTCCCACGGCCGCTTGCCGATCAGCCGCTCGAACGCGCCGCCGGCGCGCTTGACGTAGCGGCCCTCGAAGCGCGTGAAGCGGTACTCCTCGTCCTGTTCCCAGTACCAGTCGGACGCGAGCTCGGTCAGGCTCTTGAAGCGCGCCTCGCTCTCGCGCAGCGCCTGACTCGCGCGCTGCTGCGCGGCGGCGCGCTCGAAGTTCGCGAGCGCGAACGTGACGTTCTCCGCCAGGCGCTCGAGCAGTTTCACGATGCCTTCGTCGAAGGCGTCGGTCTCGCTCGAGTAGAAGACCAGGACGCCGGTCACCTGCTCCGCCTGCCGCAACGGAATGGCAGCCCCGGCGCGGAAGCCGATGTCGCGGCCGCGCTCGCGCCACGGCCGCAGGCGCTCGTCGTTCAGGTAGTCGTTGGTGATGGCGGGGCGGCCGGTGCGATACGCCGTGCCGACGAGCCCGCGCCCCTCGGGCACGTCGGCATCGATGCTGATCCGCATGTAGGGCCAGTGCTCGCTGCCCGCGCCGCTCATGACGATGAGATGCGCCTCGCGCTCGACCGGCGCGATCCTCAGCGCCGCCGCGGTGATGAACTTACCCCCGTGGACCGCGGCGTCGCAGACCTTCTTGTAGAGCTCCTCGGGCGACGACGCGCGCAGGATCGCCTCGTTGGTGGCGCTGAGCACCGCGTACATCTTGCTCACGCGCAGCTTCGCCTGCTCCGCGCGCTGCTGCTCGGCGGCGCGCTCGAGGTTCTCGAGCGCGAACGAGACGTTCTCGGCCATGCGCTGCAGCAGCCGCACGATCTCGGCGTCGAACACCCCCTTCTCGCTCGACAGGAACAGCAGCGCCCCCATCGGACGTTCGCCGCGAAAGAGCGGCACGGCGGCGCCCGATGCGACGCCCATGGCTTGCGCGTCGCCGTACCAGGGACGCATGCGCGGGTCGTTGAGCAGGTCGTTGGTCACGCTCGGCGCGCCCGTGCGGCACGCGCTGCCGACGAGCCCGCGCCCCTCGGCGCGCTCAGGGTTCACGCTGACGTGCAGCCGCTCCCACTGGTCCGCGCCCGTTCCGGCGAAGGCGGCGATACGCACCCACTCTTCGCCCGGATCGAGCAGCAGCAGACCGGTCGCGAGCAGCCCGCCGCCGTGCACCGCCGCTTCGCACGCCTTGAGATACAGCTCGTCGGGCGACTGCGCACGCAGGATCGCCTCGTTGGTGGCGCTGAGCGCCGCGTACATGCGGCTCAGCCGCGCACCGAACTGCTCCGCCTGCTTCTGGGGTGTCACGTTGCGCCCGATGCCGAGGTAGCCGAGGAAGCGGCCCTGGGCATCGAACTGCGGCTCGCCGCTCACGCTCATGTAGAAGCGGTCGCCGGAGGGCGGGACGTGCGTGTACATCACCACGTTGTAGAACGGCTGCCGCGCTTCGACCAGCGCGCGCTGCGCGCGCACGTTGTCGGCGGCGCCCTCGATCCAGAGATCGGTCTCCCATGGGCGCCGGCCCATGAAGGGTGCGAACGCCTCGGGGCGGCGCGAGACGTAGCGTCCTTCGAATCGGGTAAAGCGGAAATCGGCGTCCCCCTCCCAGAACCAGTCGGACGCGAGCTCCGCGAGGCGGCGGAACTGCACCGTGCTCGCGCGCTGGCCGCCGAGGCGCGCCCGGTCGCCGGCCTCGGCAATGAAGCCTTGGCGCCCGAGCAGCTGGCCGTCCGCCCCGTACAGGCCGCGCCCGCGCTCGCACACCCATTTGGCCTTGCCGGTCGCCGCGCGAAGGCGGTAAGTCAGCTCGAACGCGCGCCCGGCCGCGAGCGCCGATTGCAGCTCCCGCTCGACGCGCTCCCGGTCCTCGGGGTGAACGAGTTCGATCGGGGATATTCCATTCGGTCCCAGGAAGCGTTCGGGCGGGTAACCGGTGAGAGCCAGGCAGCCGTCGCTCACGAATTCCAGCGGCCCGAAGCCCCGGCAACGGTAAACGAGCCCGGGGACCTGACTCAGCAGCTCACCGAGTCCCTGGTTGTCCGTGAACGTCGGCATGGAGCGTGCGGTTCCCGGAAGCGCGTTGCCGCGCGCGGCCGCCCGGTTTGGCGCACGGCGCTTCGCGGCGGACTTCTTACCCATGACGTCGATGCGATCCCTGTAGAGCCATGTCGTGGCCGGCCGCGCGGGCCAGTTTCTCCCGCCGCGGGCACCCCTTCTACCCCGTTCTCGTGGACGCGCACAGGACGGTGGTTCTCGGTTACAAAGCGTAGTTCAGATTTTGGGACATCTTCGGGGACTGCGGCCGGCGCCGCCGCCGCGCTTGCGGCCTTCGCCTCCCCGCGCGATCATGCCGCGCCTGCATGAACGCCGCGCCCCCGACCCCCTCCCTCCCGCCAGCGGTCCGGCAAGCGCTCGTCGACGCGCTCGGCGAAGCCCGCGTGCGCGATGAGGCGCCCGTGCGCGAAGCGTACGCCGCCGACGATGGTCCGCGGCGCTGCGCCCCGCTCGCGGTACTGTTCCCCGCGAGCCACGATCAGGTCGCTGCCCTCGTGCAGGTGGCCAATCGGTATCGAATCCCCCTCGTCCCTCGCGGGGCCGGCTCCGGCAACGTCGGCGGCGCCCTGCCCGTGCCGGGAAGCGCAGTCGTGAGCTTCGAATGCATGACCCGGGTGCTCGAGTTCAACCCGGCCGAACGCCTGATCGTGGCCGAAACCGGGGTCCCGACCGCTGTCGTCGAGGACATCGCGCGCTCGGCCGGGCTCTTCTACCCGCCCGATCCCGGCAGCGCACCGTACTGCCGCCTCGGCGGAAACCTGGCGATGAACGCGGGCGGCCCGCGCGCCGTGAAGTACGGCGTCACCCGCGACTACGTGCTCGGGCTGCGCGCCGTCGCCGGCGACGGGCGCACCCTCGTCGCCGGCACGCGCACCACGAAGGGGGTGGTCGGCTATGACCTCACCCGGCTGCTCGTAGGCAGTGAAGGCACGCTCGCGCTCATCACCGAGGCGACGCTGAAGCTCCTGCCCGCACCCGCACAGACCGGGACGCTGCGCGCCTGCTACGACGGCGCCGCCGCGGCCTGCGCCGCCGTGGCGCGCGTCATGCAGCAGCCCGCCGTGCCGAGTGCGCTCGAGTTCCTCGATGCCGCCTCGATCGCGGCGATCCGGGACGCCGGCGCGGCCGCGGACCTGCCCGCGGGAACGCACGCGCTGCTCGTGGTCGAGGCGGACGGCGAGCCCGAGGCGGTCGCGCGGGATCTCGAGCGCCTGCGCGCGGCGCTCGCCGGCCCGGGCCTGCTGGAGCTGCGCGCGGCGCGCGACGCGGCGGAGGTGAAAGCGCTCTGGGCGGCGCGCCGTGCGCTCTCGCACGCGATCAAGCGCATCGCACCGCGCAAAATCAACGAGGATGTGGTCGTGCCGGTGCCGCGGCTCGCCGAGCTCGTCGCCGCCATCGAGCGGCTCGCCGCGCGCCATCGGCTCCCGATCGTGAGCTTCGGGCACGCCGGCAACGGCAATCTGCACGTGAACCTCATGGTGCATCCCGACGACGCGGACGAGATGGCGCGCGCCGACGCGGCACTGGCGGAGCTCATGCGCGCGACGATCGCGCTCGGAGGCACGCTCTCCGGCGAGCACGGCATCGGCTACGAAAAGCGCGCATTCGTGCCGCTCGAGATTCCGCCCGACACGCTCGCCATGATGCGCGCGCTCAAACGCGTCTTCGATCCGAACGGCATCCTCAATCCGCAAAAGCTGTTCCCGGACGACTGAGGGCGCCAGCCGCGTCAGCGGGGCAGGACGCGGGGATTATGCCGAAGACTCGGCGGCGATCGCGACCCGATCCCTTGCGGAGAACCCGATTCGCGCCGCACGCTTCGGCGGTGCGAGGCGTCACAGGCTCGGCGTGATATCGCGCCCGCCGGCGCGGCCGATCTCCCGGCGCCGTTCGCATTCGACGCAGCGGGTGGCAGTCGGGTACGCCTCGAGCCGCGCCTTGTCGATGTCACCGCCGCATTCCTCGCACTTGCCGTAGGTGCCGGCGGCGATCCGTGCGAGCGCGGCTTCCACGTCGCGCAGCTCGTTCACTTCGCGATCGAGCATGGTGAGATTGGCGCTCGCGAAGAACTCCGCCACCGACTCTTCGCCGCTGTCGCGCACGCGCCCCAGAAGCTCGGTGAAATCGTTGCGCTCGGTCTCGGAGACCCGCGCGCCGATGGCGTCGAGCAGCTCCCGGCGGCGCGTGTGCAGGCGCTGCTCGAAACGCCGGATGTCCCGTGCCGTAAGCCTGGCCATGACCTTTCGGCACGGCCGACGCGGGCTAGTTCCGTGCCCCGGAGGCAGCGGATGGCGCCGCCGCGTGCACGGTGATATTGCGGCAGTAGGTTTCCCGCACATAGAGCGAGGCCGCCGCCGCGAACACCGCGGTACCGAGGCAGAGCCACAGACCGCTCGCGTAGTCGTCCGCATCGTAGACGCGCACCCCGTTCACCAGGGTTCCGTCCCAGCTCGCATCGAGCAGCAGCCCGAAGAGCGGCTGAATCACCGCGGCCCCGAGAAACGAGCCGGTGTTTACCACCGCGATCCCGACGCCCGCCACCGCCGGCGGCACCACTTCCTTGGCCGCGCCGAACGTGACGATGAAGCCGCCCGCGGTGACGCCGAGCAGCGCAAAGAGGAGCAGCGCCGACGCCCCCGGGCCCCAGGGCAGGAACAGCAGCGCGAGCCACACGAGGATCGAGGCGAAGCAGGCGGCGACGAGCACCGGCTTGCGCCGCCGGATGTAGTCCGAGAACGCGCCGAGGCCAAGCGAGGCGAGCGCAAACGTGACGATCGCGACCGAGGGATAGAGCGACGCCTGGGCGCGCGCGATGCCGTGCATGTCCATCAGCATGGGCACCGCCCAGAGGCCGACCATGGCGAGGAGGCTGCCGCCGAGCCCGAAGCTCGCGAAGAAGCCCGGCCACACGTCGCGGTTGCGCAGCACCTCGAGGAGATCGCGCCACCACGACCGCGCCGCAGCGGCTTCCGCGTGTGCCGGCGCGGCGTGCGGCGAGGGAAAGCCCAGCTGCTCCGGGCGGTCGCGCACCAGCCAGTACGTGAGCAGTCCGATCGCGATCGAAGCCACGCCGATCAGCACGAAGATGGTGCGCCACGAGGCGATCGCGAGCAGCGCCGCGAGCGGCGCGACCGCGAGGATCGCGCCGACGTTGCCGAGGAACACCGTCAGGCCGCTGATGAAGCCGTAGCGCTGCTCGCTCCACCACTCGGCGTTGGCGCGCATCATGCCGACGAAGACGACGGACACGCCGAGCCCGACGAGCAGGCGCCCGGCGGACGCGAGACCGAAATCGGGCGCGAGCCCGAATAGAATCGAGCCGGCGCCCGCGACCAGCGCACCGACCGTGCCGACCGCGCGCACGCCGAGCGTGTCGGCGAGCACGCCCGCCGGGATCTGCATCGCCGCGTACACGTAGAAGTACATCGCCGCGAGCGAGCCGAGCGCGGCGCCGGTCGTGTCGAAGGCGCGCATGAGCTCCGTCGCGACCGCGCCCGGCGCGATGCGGTGGAAGTACACGAGCATGTACGACGCCGCGAGCACGCCGTAAACGACGAGGCGCACGCGCTCGAAGCGCCGCAGCAGGTCGAGGCTCGCCTGGGGTTGCACGCCGTTCCCTAGAACGCGAGCGGCAGCACGAGCACCTCCTCGCCCGCCGCGAAGCCGGCGCTGTCCGCTTCCACGCGGATGAAGCCGTTCGTGTACCGCAGCGCCCCGAGCATGTGCGAGCCCTGCCCGGCGAGCGGTTCGGCGAGGAGCCGGCCGGCGTCCTGCGTGAGCCGGGCGCGCAGGAACTCGGTGCGGCCGGGCGTGCGGCGGAAGCCCGCCGTCGCTCGCGCCCGCAGCTGCCACTGCACGGGCTGCGCGTGATGCCAGACGTGGAGCGCCGGCTCGACGATGAGCTTGTAGGTGACGACGCTCGACACCGGATTGCCGGGCAGCACGAAGAAGTGCGTGCGCGCGCCGATCCGGCCGAACGCGAGCGGCTTGCCCGGTTTGATGCGAACCTTCCAGAGCGTGAGCGTGCCGCGGCGGCTGAACGCCTGCCTGACCAGGTCGTAGTCCCCGACCGAGGCGCCGCCGCTCGTGACGATGAAATCGTAGTCTTCGGCGCGGGCGAGCAGCGCATCGAGCGCCGCGAGCTCGTCGCGCACGATGCCGCCGTCCTCCACTGCGGCGCCGAGTGCGCGCAGCTGCAGCGCGAGCGCGAGGCGGTTCGATTCGTAGATCTGCCCCGGTGCGAGCGCGCGTCCCGGCGGCACGAGCTCGTTGCCGGTCGCCGCCACGAGCACGCGCGGGCGCCGGCAGACGGAAACGGCGTCGACGCCGGCGCTCGCGACGAGCGCGATGTCGAGCGCCGTGAGGCGGCGTCCCGGCGCGTAGAGCGCCTCACCGGCGCGATAGTCCTCGCCCCGGTAGCGCACGTTCTCGCCCGCGGCGAGCGTGCGCGGCAGGTGCACCCGGCCGTCCTCGAGCCGCACGTCCTCCTGGATCACGACGGTATCGGCGCCCGCCGGCAGCGGCGCGCCCGTGTAGATGCGCATCGCCGTGCCGGGCGCGAGCGAGCGCGGCGCACTGCCGCAGCTCGACTCGCCGACCACGGGCAGCACGAAATCGTGCGCCCGCGCTTCGGCGGCGTTCACGGCGTATCCGTCCATCATGGAGTTGTCGAAGCCGGGATGATCGACACGCGCCGCGAGCGGCTCGGCGAGGAACCGGCCGAGCGCGTGCTCGAGCGCGACCGTCTCGCGTTCCTGGACCGGACGGATCGCGCGCCAGATCGCGGCCTGGGCTTCTTCGAGCGGGGTCATGAGCCGGGTACATATTAAACAGGGACGCCGGCTGGCGCACCCGCGCTGACCGCGCGCCCGGTTTGCAATACACTGCGCCCGAGTCAACCCCGTCCGAGGCCGCATGCCGCGCAAGTCCTCCCGATCCGCCGCGCCGCGCCGCGCCGCGCGCACTGCCGGCCGCCACCGGCACCTCACGCACTTCAATGCCGCGGGCGAGGCGCATATGGTGAACGTCGGCGCGAAGCCGGTGACCGACCGGCTCGCGGTGGCCGAGGGCCGGATCGTGATGCGCCCGGAGACGCTCGCGCTGATCCGCGCCGGCGACCACAAGAAGGGCGACGTGCTCGGCGTCGCGCGCATCGCCGCCATTCAGGCGGCGAAGAAGACCGCCGAGCTCGTGCCGCTCTGCCACCCGATCGCGCTCGCGGCGATCGACATCCGCTTCGAGACCGAGGACGCGCCGCCGGCGGTGCGCTGCGAAGCGGCGGTGCGCACGCAGGCGCAGACCGGCGTCGAAATGGAGGCGCTCACCGCGGTCGAGATCGCGCTGCTCACGATCTACGACATGTGCAAGGCTGTGGACCGCGGCATGACGCTCACCGATATCCGCCTGCTCGAGAAAGCGGGCGGGGCCTCCGGCCACTGGCAGCGGCGCTAGCCGCCGCATCGCCGTCAACGGGAAATCGCGCGCCGCCCGCAGGGCACGGTGGAGGCACCTGCGTTCGCTGCATCGCGCGAACCGTGCGCGTACAATAAGCCATCGATCACGCCCCACCGCCGCTCCGCCGCCTCGGCCGTGCCGCGGCCGCTTCCCGGATGTCCAGCGCCGAACTCAAACTGAAAAACGGCTTTCGCTTCGATCGGCTGTTCGCGCGCGAGAGCCTCGCCGCCCTCGACGCCGAGTTCCTCGAGCGCCTGCGCCGCCGCGACGCCGGACTGCACGAGAAGCTCCTGCGCTATCGCGCGAGCGCGGGCGCGGCGTTCGGTCCGATCGAGCGCAGCGCCCTGCTCCTCGGCTGCGCGCCGGTCCTCGAGGAGCAGATCGCCGAGCTCTTCGGCATCGAGCGCGAGCTCGAGCGGCTGCGCGCGGCGACGCTCGCGCACGATCCGGTGTTCGCATTCAAGAAGCAGGTCGTGCTCAAACGCGCGCGCCGGCGCCTGCTGCAGAAGGACGACTACCAGAGCTTCGACGAGCTCGACCGCTGGCTCGCCGGGGCGCTGCGCGCGGCCGGACAGGCCGGTCCGGACCGCGAGCTCGCGGTGGCGCGCTACGCGCTCGCCCTCCTCGACGACGAGGCGGCCCAGGCGGACGCGATCGAGAAGCTCACGCGCTGGTGCGTGCGCGCCATGACCTCGCCCGAGGGCCGTGCCGCCACGCGCGGCTGGGTCAGCCTGCACGTGCCGCGCAGCGTCGACCCGGCGCGGCTCGTGCCCGCCGTACCGGTGCCCGGCGACGAGGCCGGCCGGCTGCAGGGCCCGCCCGCGGCGTTCCGCCGCCGCGACGGCTTCGGGCTCACGGACCCGCGCATGTCGCCGCGTGCAGCGATGCATCAGGTCAACTACTGCATCTACTGCCACGACCACGACGGCGATTTCTGCTCCAAAGGCTTTCCGGAGAAGAAGGGCGAGCCGGAACGCGGGCTCAAGGTGAACGCGCTCGGCGTCACGCTCACCGGCTGCCCGCTCGACGAGAAGATCTCGGAGATGCACTGGCTCAAGAAGCACGGCCGCAGCCTCGCCGCGCTCGCCGTCATCACGATCGACAACCCGATGTGCGCCGCGACCGGGCACCGCATCTGCAACGACTGCATGAAGGCGTGCATCTACCAGAAGCAGGAGCCGGTCGATATCCCGCAGACCGAGACCAGCGTCCTCACCGACGTGCTGGCGCTCCCGTGGGGCGTGGAGATCTACGACCTCCTGATCCGCTGGAACCCGCTGCGCCCGCGCCAGTGGCTGCCGAAGCCCTACAACGGTCTCAAAGCGCTCATCGTCGGCCTCGGCCCCGCGGGCTTCACGCTCGCACACCACTTATTAATGGAAGGCTTCGCGGTCGTCGGCGTCGACGGGCTCAAGATCGAGCCGCTTCCCGAGGCGCTGCTGCGCGAGCCGGTGCACGACTACGCGGCGCTCGCGGAGGCGCTCGACGAACGCATCATGGCCGGCTTCGGCGGCGTCGCCGAATACGGCATCACCGCCCGCTGGGACAAGAACTTCCTGAAGCTGATCTACCTGTCGCTCGCGCGCCGCCCGCGCTTCCAGGCGTTCGGCAGCGTGCGCTTCGGCGGCACCGTCACGGTCGAGGACGCGTGGCGCCTCGGATTCGATCATCTCGCGATCTGCGTCGGCGCCGGTTTGCCGCAGGCGCTCAACGTGCCGGGCAGCCTCGCTCCCGGCATGCGCCAGGCGAACGACTTCCTCATGGCGCTGCAGCTCACCGGCGCGGCGAAGCGCTCGAGCCTTGCGAACCTGCAGGTGCGCCTGCCCGCGGTCGTGATCGGCGGCGGGCTGACCGGCATCGACACGGCGACGGAGCTGCAGGCGTACTACGTCGCACAGGTCGAGAAGATCCTCGAGCGCCACGAGAAGCTCGCCGCGGCGTTCGGCGAGCGCGTCATCGTGGACCGGCTCGACGAGGCGTCGCGCGAGATCCTGCGCGAGTATCTCGAGCACGGGCGCCAGGTGCGCGCCGAGCGCACGCGGGCGCGCGCCGCGGGCGAGGCGCCCGATTTCCTCCCGCTGCTGCACGCCTGGGGCGGCGTCACCATCGCGTACCGGCGCGCACTGCCCGAATCGCCCGCCTACATCCGCAACCACGAGGAGATGATCAAGGCGTTCGAGGAGGGCATCTACTACGCCGAAGGCCTCGATCCCAAGGAAGCGAAGCTCGACCGCTTCGGGCACGTCGAGGCGATGGTGTTCCGCGTGCAGGAGCGCGGCCCGAACGGTCGCTGGCGCCCGAGCGGCCGCGACCTGGTGCTGCCCGCGCGCTCGGTGCTGGTCGCGACCGGCGCGCGCCCGAACGTCGCCTACGAGTTCGAGCACAAGGGACACTTCGCCAAGGAAGCCGGCCACTACCAGACGCACGAGCAGATCGCCGACGCGCTCGCGCCGGTCGCGGTCGCGCTGCACGCCAAGGCGCCCGACTTCGGACCCTTCACCTCGTACGCGAACGGCGAACGGCGCGTGAGCTTCCTCGGCGACACGCACCCGGTGTTCCAGGGAAGCGTCGTCGGCGCCATCGCCTCGGCGCTGCGGAGCTACCCCAAGATCGTCGCGAGCTTCGGCGCGCGCGCGCACGCGCGCGGCGACGCGAAGGAGTACCGCGCGTTCGCCGAGCGCATGAGCGCACTGTTCAGCGCCACGATCGCCAGGGTGCGCCGGCTCGCCGCCGACGTGGTCGAATTGCGCGTGCACGCGCCGATGGCGGCGCAGAAGTTCCGCCCGGGGCAGTTCTTCCGGCTGCAGACCTACGAGCGCCTGGCGCCGCTCGTCGAGGGCACGCGCCTGCACACCGAAGCGCTCGCGCTCTCCGGAGCGCGTGCGGATCCCGATCTCGGGGAGATTACGCTGCTCGCGGTCGAGCAGGGCGCGAGCAGCCGGCTCTGCGCGACGTTGCGCCCGGGCATGCCGGTCGCGCTCATGGGACCGACGGGCGTGCGCATGAAGATCCCCGAGGGCGGCGAAACGGTGATGATCGTCGCGGACAAGCTCGGCATCGCGCATGCGCTCGCCGTCGGCACGGCGCTGCGCGCGCGCAAGAACCGCGTGCTCGCGTTCGCACGCTTCGACAGCGCCGCCGACGTCTTTCTGCGGGCCGAGATCGAGGAAGCAGCCGACTGCGTCGTGTGGTGCACCGACAGCGGCGCACCGATCGAGCCGGAGCGCGCCTGCGACCGCGCCGCGAGCGGTTCCGCGGTCGCCGCCATCCAGGCGTACGCCGAAGGGCGCCTCGAAGCGGCCGGCGGCGCGCCGCCGGTGCCGCTCGCGGAGGTCGATCGGCTGATCATCGTCGGCCGCAGCCGCCTGGTGCGGGCACTGCGCGACGCCAGGCGCACCACGCTCGCACCCCACTTCTGCAGGACCGCGCATACGATCGCCTCGATCAGCACGCCCATGCAGTGCATGCTGAAAGGCGTCTGCGCGCAGTGCCTGCAGTGGCAGATCGACCCGCAGACCGGGCAGCGCACCAAGGCGGTGTTCGGCTGCTCGTGGCAGGACCAGCCGCTCGAGATCGT
>DASVBY010000008.1:0-22192 GCA_036381895.1 Burkholderiales bacterium
GCGAGCGCCGAGGGAATCGTGAAGAGCGAAATGAACGTCGAGAATGCCAGGCCCCAGCCGAGCGCGAGCGCCATGGGCGCGACCATCGGGTCGTAGCCGCCCCAGCCGTAGGCGGTCGGGAGCAGCCCGACCACCGTCGTCGTCGCGGTCACGATCACCGCGCGCAGCCGGCGGCGGCCCGCCTGCACGATCGCTTCGTGCAGCGGCACGCCCGCATCGCGCGCCTCCTTGATGAACGACAGCAGCACGATGGCGCTGTTCACGACGACGCCCGCGAGCGCGACGGTGCCCATCGTCGACATGAACGAGAGCGGCAGCGGCTGCCAGAAGCGGTCGTGCAGCCAGAACGCGAGCACGACGCCGACGAGCCCGAACGGGATCGCGAGCATCACGATCAGCGGATAGCCGAGGTTGTTGAACTGGATCGCCAGGATGAAAAAGATCGCGATCAGCGCGAACGCGAACGAGACGATCAGGTTCTGGAACGATTCCTGGTTCTTCTCCGCCTCGCCGCCGTAGTTCACGCGCACGCGCCCGGCGGCGTCGCCGAGCCATTCACTCTCGCGCTCCGCGACGAGGCGATTGATGGCGACGCTCGTGATCACCGCGGCATCGACGTCGGCGACGACGCGCAGCACCCGCTGCCCGTTCTTGTGGCGGATCGCGGTGAAGCCCGGGTGCTCCTCGAGCCGCCCGATGCGCTCGAGCGGCACCAGCCCGCCGCGCTGGTTCGGAATCAGCAGGCGGCGCAGGTTCTCGAGCTCGTCCGGACCGCCCTGCGGGTAGCGGATCGTCACGTCCACTTCCTGCGTGCCCTGGCGCACGGTCGAGACCACCCAGCCGTCGACCGCGGCGCGCACGTGCTGCGCCGCGGTCTGCAGGTCGATGCCGGCATAGGCGGCGCGGGCGCGGTCGAGCACGACGTGCAGCTCCGCGTTCCCGGCCTTGATGCCGCTGTCGACCGACAGCACCCCGGGCACGTCCTGCAGCATCGCGATGAGCCGTTCGGCCGCCGCGGTCGCCGCGGTCTCGTCGTGCCCCGAGATCTCGACTTCGAGCGCGCGCCCGGTCGGCGGCCCGGGAGTGATCTCGGTGAACGCGAGCTCGAGGTCGGGAAAGAGCGGCGGCAGTTCCTCTATCATGCGACGCATGTCGTCGAGCGCGTCGTGCTCCGGGCGCGTCACCGCCGGCGTGTAGAGCACGCGGATCTGCCCGAAGCGGCTCCCGCGCTGCGTGAGCGGATCGGCCTCGTCGATCGCGATCTCGCCCGTGCCGACGACCGTCGCTTCGAGGTACTGCGGCTCGATGCGCGCCCGGATCTCGCGGTCGACCGCGCGCATGATGCCGCGCATCTGCTCGAGGCCGGTGCCCGCGGGCGCCGTCACGCGCACGATGAGCTGATCGACCGCGACCGGCGGGAACAGCTGAAACGGCATGGTGCGCGCGAGGACGACCGCACCCGCGAGCACGGCGATCGAGAGCCCGAGCGTCACCACCCGATGGCGCAGCGCGGCGGCAAGGAGGCGCGCGTACCCCTCCTCCAGGCGCGCGAGCCAGCGCCGCTCGGGCGGATGCTTGCGCGGATTGGTGACGTCCGCGACGTGGGCCGGGAGCATCAGGAACGATTCGAGCCACGAGAGCAGGAGCAGCACGATCACGACCAGCGGGATCGCCCAGACGAACTTGCCGATGAGGCCGGTCATGAACGCGAGCGGCAGGAACGCGACCACGGTCGTCATCACCGTCGTCGTCACCGGCCCGAGCACTTCCATGGTGCCCGTGACCGCCGCCTCGCGCGGCGACAGCCCCCGCTCCATGTGGTAGGTGATGTTCTCGCCGACCACGATCGCATCGTCGACCAGCATCCCGAGGACCATGATGAAGCCGAAGAGCGAGATCAGGTTCAGCGTCACGCCGCAGACGTAGAGTACGTACAACCCGCCGAAGAAGATGATCGGCAGGCCCCACGTCGTGGTGAGCGCGACCGACGGCCGCAGGAACAGCATGAGCGTCACGAGCACGAGCACCACGCCGACCACGCCGTTGCTCATGAGCACGCTCAGGCGCAGGCGCGTGAACTCCGACAGATCCTCGAACTTCTGGACCCGGACGTCCCTGCCGTAGCGCTCGGGCACGATCGCGAGGTAGCGGTCGACCTCGTCGACGGTGGCAATGATGTCGGCGTCGGCCTTCTTGAGCACGAGCATGGTGACGCCCGGCTCGCCGCTCACGTCGTAGTAGCGCCGCGCCTCCTCGAGCGTGTCCGTGACCGTCGCCACGTCGCCGAGGCGGATGCCGCCGCCCTCCTCGTTCGCGCGCAGCACGATCCCCGCCGCGTCCGCGGCGTTGCGCAGCTCGCCCGCCACCCGCACCTGCTTGGCGCCGCTTGCGGTCTCGAGCTCGCCGCCCGGCGCGTTGACGTTCCAGGCCGCGAGCGCCGCCGCGATCTCGCCCGCCGCGATGCGGTGCCGCCGCATGCGCTCGGGGTCCACGGTGACGCGGATCTCGGCCTTGCGGTCGCCCTGAACGATCACCTTGGCGACGCCCGGGAGCTCGAGCAGGTCGTCGCGGATCCGGTCGCCGACCCGCTTGATCTCGAGCGGCGTGCGCGGCGCGCCGAGCGCGAGACGCATGATCGGAATGAGCGAGCTCTCGATCTCGGTCACGAACGGCTCGTTCGGCAGATCGCGCGGGAGGTCCGCGCGCTCGACCGCGAGCTGCACGTCGGAGACGATGCGGTCGCGGTTCGGCGCGTCGGGATCGAGCTCGAGCGTGATGCGCCCGGAGCCCGGGAACGAGATCGAGAGCATGGTGTCGATGCCGCTCAGGCGCTTCAGCTCCTGCTCGATCGGGGTGATCACGAGCTTCTCGATCTCCGGGGGTGTGGCGCCCGGATACGAGACGTCGATCGAGATCAGGTCGAGCTGCACGATCGGGAACGCCTCGCGGTTCATCGCGGCGGCGGCGTAGAGCCCGATCGCGACCACGAAGATCGAGACCAGGTTGACCGCGAGACTATGCTCGACGAGGTAGCGGACGACGGCCCTCACTGCGGCGCCTCCGGCGCGAGCGTGGGCAGCGTGATGTCGGCCCAGAGCGCGCCGCTCAGGCGCGCGAGCTCGGCGCGCCGGTGGGCGAGCTCGATCGCCTGCTGCGCGACCGCGAGCGCGGCCGCCTCGTAGTCGTTCTCGAACTGGATCAGCTCGGCGGTGTCCGCGCGCCCGGTGCGGTAGCGCCGCGTCGCTTCCTCGAGCTTGCGCTGCTCGGCGTCGCGCCGCGCCTGCGCCTGCGCGAGCGCCGCCGCGAGCGCCTCGATCTCCGCCACCGTCCGCGCGACGTCGTAGCGCAGGTTGGTGCGGAACGTGTCGTAGCGCCGGCGCGCGACGTCGCGCGCGAGGTAGGCCTGCGCGAGCTCGGCCTCCGCCCCGCGCCGGTCGAGCGCCGCGCGGTATTCGAGCTGCACGGCCGCGACGCCTTCGGTCTCGGATACCGAGCCGAACGCGGCGGTATCGCCGCGCACGTGCCGCCCGCCGAGCGAGAACACGAGGTCGAGCCGGTCGCGGATGGCGTCGCGCACCCGCTCGATGGTGGCGTTCGCGAGCCGCAGGCGTGCCTGCTCGCGCCGCAGGTCCGGGCTGTGCTCCAGCGCCTGCGCCTCCAGCGCCGCGAGGTCGAACGCCACCTCGGTCGGCGGCGGCTCGACGCGCGGCTCGAAGGCGCTGTCCCAGTCGCGCTCCATGAGCCGGTTGAGCGCAATGCGCTGACTCTCCCAGAGCGCCTGCAGCGCCCGCTGCTCCGTGCGGCGCGCGCGCAGCTGCGCCTCCGCCTGCAGCCGGTCCTTCTCCTCGAGCACGCCGAGGCGGATGTTGCGCAGCACGAACGCCCGCAGGCGCTCGGCGCGCTCGATCGCGGCGCGCGCGTTCTGCAGCCGCGCGTGGGTCAATGCCGCGTCGAAGTAGAGCTCCGCCGCCTGGCGCGCGAGCGCGTCGCGCGCCGCACCCCACTCGGCCAGCGCCGCCTCGACGCTCGCTTCCGCGCTCACGAGCCCCTGGCGGTACTCGACGTTGTCCGCGCCCTGCGCGAGCGGCACCCGGTAGCGCGCATCCACGTTCACGGACTGCATCGGGTTCGGGAGCATCGGCACCACGGCAACGGCGCTGTCCTCGTGCGCGACCCCGAGCCCGAAGCCGACCGAGGCGCCCGACTGGAGGCGGCGTTCGAGATTGCCGCTGGCGGAGAGCCGATCGCTCGGGATGCCGAAGAGGTTCAGGTCGTGCGCAAAGCCGGTTTGCCCGCTCGCGACCCAGCCGAGCGTACTCTCGACGCGCACGGCTTCGAGGCGCGCGCGCTCGAGCTCGAGCCGCGCGATGCGCAGCGCCGCGTCGTTATCGACGGCGCGCTGCAGCACCTGGGTGAACGTGAGCGGCTCCGCGCCCGCCGGCGCGGCGAGGATCGCGGCCGACAGCGCGGCCGCGACGGCGAAGACGCGCGCACCGCCGCACACCGCTCGCACCGGCGGCGGGCGGCGGCAGGGAGCGCGGGTTGACAGCGATGTCGTGGCGAAGCGGCGAGCGGACGTACCGCCGGCGCGCTTCCGGTTCGCGAGCTTCCGGTTCGCGAGGCGGTGGGCGGCCATGGGCGCGCATTCTAGCAGCGTCCACGCACGCAAGCGCGGACTTGTCGCGAAGGTCGATCGGGTGCGGAAGGCAACATTGGAGCGGTTCCGGCCATTGCCGCGCAACCCGCAACGCCCGCGCGCGCGGCTCGCTTTCGTTCGAGTGCTCGCGCCACCCGGAAGACGTCGAGCTGCCGCCCGAGTTCCGCCTCGTTCACTTCACGTCGAGCCCGACGCCGCGGCGACTCGAAACCCGCGTCCTCGCGGCGCCGCCCCGCCGCCTAACGCAGCGCCGTCTTGTTGGCCTCACGCGAGTTCGCGACCAGCGCTTCGCGAATCTCGCGCAGCTTTGCCTTGATGCGCGCCGCGTTCTCCGGCCCCATGCGGATCATGATCTTCTGCCCGGCCGACAGGCGTTCGAGGCGCGAGTCGGCGAACTCGTACATGACCTTGGGCTGGATCAGCTCGACCGGCCCGTCGATCTCGGGAGCCGCGAGCAGATGATCGATCGTCTCGATCACCCGGTCGTTGAAGTACCGGTCGGGGTAGCCGAGGTTCTCGTACTCCTCCTGGAACAGCGGATAGAAATGGACGTACAGCGCGACCAGCTTCTGCGTGTCGACCGATTCGGCCAGCCGCACGTACGGGGCGTAGCGCTCGTAGTTCGCCGCGCTCAGCTTCGCGCTGTTTCCCTTCCCGAGCGTGCGGAACCGTCCCGGAACCGGCTTCGCGATGTTGTAGCGCTGCGGGATTTTCTCGCGCGACAGCTCGTCGACCGTGACGACGATGCGGCGCACGATGGTGTCGAGATGGAAGAGCTTCCGGAGCGGCGCGTTGGCCAGGAGCGCCTGTGCCTCTTCGCGCAGCGGACCGTCGCTCTCGGCGAGCGCGGGCAGCGCCCCGGCCGCGCCGTGGCGCCCGACCGGATGGCGTACCCCGGGCTTGCCGATCGGGCCGGACGAAAGCGCGGGCGTCGTGAACTTCTCGACCTGCGGTTCGGAGCTCCGCAGCCAGTAGTAGGCCGCAACACCGGCGCCGAGGACGAATACCAGCAGGAGTATCGGCAGGATCGGGTATCGCGCTTTCTCGGACATGGGAGGGACCGCCGCTTGGACTGGGGCGATTCTATGCCTTCGCCGCGCACAGGCGAACAAGCAGCAGCTTGTTTCGAGCGTCCCCGCGCCGTACTCTCCCTCAGTCACGGCGGGGATTTCATGCGCTCGTACGCGTTCGTGCTGCTGATCGGCCTCCTCTTCGGCGGCGGCGCCGGGTTCGTGCTCGGCATCTTCGTCTATCCGTACCTCTTCCTGAACGACATCGTTGCGGCCGAAGAGGCGCCGGATGCCGCCGGACCGCTCCTCGCCCGCGGGCGCTTCATCCACGCGAACCCTTCCGACCCGATTCACTACGGCAAGGGCGGCGTGCGGGTCTATCGGGACGTACTCCACCTCGAGGCGGACTTCGAAGTCGGTCCGGGGCCGAAGTACCACGTCTATCTCGTGCCCCTCGCCGAAGTGACGCCCGATACCGAAGTCGAAGAGACCATGTACGTCGACCTCGGACGGCTGAAGGCGTTCAAGGGCAGCCAGAACTATCCGATTCCGGCCGGCGTCGATATCGGCAAGTATCCGCACGTCGTCATCTGGTGCGAGCAGTTCAACGTGCTGATCTCGCCCGCGCGGCTGGAGCCGGGCAGCTAACCCACGCGGATCGCCGCGCAGGGCGCGCGGCCGGGCGCCGGCCGCTTAAATCATCGGAGAGAACAGTTCATGAAGG
Source organism: Burkholderiales bacterium (assembly GCA_036381895.1). GTDB lineage: Bacteria > Pseudomonadota > Gammaproteobacteria > Acidiferrobacterales > Sulfurifustaceae > JACQFZ01. The sequence continues at coordinate 6,392 of DASVBY010000008.1, forward strand.
AGTACCGGATCGCCGTCATTCCGGGCGATGGCATCGGCAAGGAAGTGATGCCCGAAGGCATGCGCGTCCTCGAGGCCGCGGGCGCCCGCTACGGGCTGCGGCTGCGCTGGGACGAGTTCCCGTGGAGCTGCGAGTACTACGCGCGGCACGGGCGCATGATGCCCGAAGACGGGCTCGAGCAGATCCGCGGGCACGACGCGATCTACCTCGGCGCGGTCGGCTTCCCCGGTGTGCCCGACTACGTCTCGCTCTGGGGCCTGCTCATCCCGATTCGCCGGCAGTTCGATCAGTACGTGAACCTCCGTCCGGTGCGGCTCATGCCCGGGATCCGCTCGCCGCTCGCCGGCCGCGAGGTCGGCGACATCGATTTCGTCGTCGTGCGCGAGAACACCGAAGGCGAATACTCCTCGATCGGCGGCCGGATCTTCGAAGGCACCGAGCGCGAGACGGTGATGCAGGAAGCGGTGTTCACGCGCAAGGGCGTCGACCGCATCCTGCGCTACGCGTTCGAGCTCGCGCGCCGCCGCCCGCAGAAGCACCTCACCTCGGCGACCAAGTCGAACGGCATCGCGATCACCATGCCGTACTGGGACGAGCGCTTCCGGGCGATGGCGGCCGAGTACCCGAACGTGCGCACCGATCAGTACCACATCGACATCCTGACCGCGCACTTCGTGCAGCATCCCGACTGGTTCGACGTCGTGGTCGGCTCGAACCTGTTCGGCGACATCCTTTCCGATCTCGGCCCCGCCTGCACCGGCACGATCGGTATCGCGCCGTCGGCGAACCTCAATCCCGAACGCACCTGGCCTTCCATGTTCGAGCCGGTGCACGGCTCGGCGCCGGACATCTACGGCCGGAACATCGCGAACCCGATCGGACAGATCTGGTCGGGCGCGCTCATGCTCGAGCACCTGGGACACGCGGACGCGGCGGCGGCCGTCGTGCGCGCCATCGAGACGGTGCTGGCGGAAGGCCCGCGCACGCCGGACATCGGCGGCAGGGCGAGCACGCAGGAGCTCGGCAAGGCGATCGCGGAAGCGGTCGCATGACCGCCGTGCGCCTTCCCGGCTCCCGAAGATCGCCGCGGCGGGTGGCGCAATCGGCGCAAGGACGGCCGCCGTGCTACGCGCGCAAGTCGTTCGCGACCGCCGAGGCTGCCGGCAGGCAGCGCCGGCGTTCCGGGAGCAAACGTATAGTAGAAGTATCCGAGCGCGGCGAACGCGACGAGCCCCGAGGTCTCGGGGCCGTGCCGCGCTCGCCGGCCTGCCTGCCGGCCGGCGGCAGCCCCGGTCACACGGCGGAGGGCTCCATCGCCTCGATGAAGGCGTCCGCTTCCTGAATCGAGCGGTTCATGTCGGCAATGAGCGCGTTGATGTCGGTCTCGACCTTCACGCGCTCGCTGCGCAGCGATGCGATCGCGCGCGCATTCAGGTTGTGCTTCAGGAACAGCACCCGGTCGCGATAGGCCGCGAGCACCGGACCGAGCTTCTTCTCGGCCCGCCGCATCGCCGTGATCAGCCGCTGGTAGCGCGTGCGCGTCGCGGCGAGCTGCCGCTGGCTCGACCGGCGCAGCTCCGCGCTCGTGTACTGCTCGAGCTCTTCGGCCCACTCCTCGAAGAGGTCTTCCGCCACGCGTTCGACGTCGCCGATGCGCGCGCGGACCGCGCCGGCGCGCGCCTCGCTCTTCTCGTACGCCGCGCTCAGCGCCTCGTACTGCCGTTCCAGCTCGCCGCCGCTGAAATCCGTTACCGCGATGAACTGCTGCAGGGCGTCCTCGAACTGCGCCTTCGCTTCCTGCTGCGCCTCGCGCGCGTCCTCCACGCGATCGACCAGGAGGTCGCGCTTCTCGTACCCGAGCCTCTCCATCGCGCCGTAGTACGCCGACTGGCACGCGGCCGCCGCGAGCGCGACGGCGACGAGCGCGAACCGTGTGCGCGGCCGCGCGACAAGCCCCTGGATGTGCACGCCGAAAATCTCCGTGACCGGATACCGGCGAACTTCGCCGAAGCGGGGTTTCGGTGCAATGCGGGTGTTGCCGGTTCCGCGTAGCGCGCACCGCCCGCGCCATACCCCGCCGGCATTGCGGAAAAGGCGAACCGAATCAGCGGCTCTCGCCGACCGAATCGGCCACGCGCGCGCCCCGGCGCCCCATGGGGCGCGGTGCCCCGGTCGTGCTGTCGACCCGGGTCTGGTGCTCCATCTCGGCGTTGAGCTCGGCGCCGAGCAGCACGACGAACGCCGTGAGGTAGATCCACGTGAGCAGGATCACGATCGCGGCGAGCGCGCCGTAGGTCTTGTTGTAGTCGCCGAAGTTGGCCACGTACAAGGAGAACAGCGCCGAGCCGAGGAGCCACAGCGCGGTCGCCGCCGCCGCACCCCAGCTCACCCAGCGCCACTGCGGCTGCGTCCGATCGGGCGCGAAGCGGTACACGACGGCGAGCCCGAGCACGAACGCGCCCGCCAGGATCACCCAGCGCACGAGGCCGAGCGCCGTGCGCACGATCTGGGGCACCGGCAACAAGGCGAGCAGCGCCGGCAGCACCGCGACCAGGGCGAGCGCCAGTACGGCGAACGCGATGGCGCCGAGCGTGAGCAGGATCGCGGTCGCGTAGTAGCGGAGGTAGCCGCGCCGCTCCTCCTCGCCGTACGCGATGTTCAAGGCGGCCATGAGCGACTTGGTCCCGGCCGTCGCGCTCCAGAGCGCGAGCGCCACGCTCACGACGAGGCTCAGCCCGAGCGTGCGGCTCGAAGCGCTCGCGAGCTGCTGCACCTGGCTCGCGACGATGGCAAGTGCCTCCGGCGGCATCACCTCGCCCGCAGCCGCGACGTAGCGCTCGATCTCGCCGGGGTTCACGACGAGCCCGACCACCGAAACGAGCGCGGCGACGGCGGGAAAGAGCGCGAGGAACAGATAGAAGGCGACGCCCGCGGCGACGATCGAGATGTTGTCCGCGCCGAGCTGATCCTTGACGCGCAGCAGAATGTCCTTCCAGCCGCGCGCCGGTATGGCGCTCGGCGTCGCCGCTTCGCGTCCGCGCGATCCGCCGCTGCGCGCCACCTTCATCGGACGGGCCCTCATGGCCCTCACTGTACGTCCGCCCGCGGCGGCGCTTCAGGCGTGGGATTCCCTAATGGATTGTCCAGGGCGGCAGCTGTCGCGGCCGCCTGGCGACATGAGGGCAGCGCGCCGGGCGCCCGGTCGCGCGCGGCGGTCACTGAAGCGCCTGCCTCGCCGTTCCATGCGCGGCCGCGTCAAATTAGCGACGCGGCGTCGCTCAGCGTCCGCCAGACTGCTCGAAATCCCGCGCCGTCTCCTGCAGCCGATCGGCGAGTGCGCGCAGCGCGGGCGCCGCCTCGCGCGCCGCCTGCTCGCGCATCGCGAGCAGGCGCTGCGAGGTGTCGCGGGACAGTGCGTGCAGCTGCGCGCCGAGAGCGGCCGCCGCATCGAGGACATCGCGGCATGCCTCCTCGCCCGCCGCGCGCGGGCGTTCGGCCTCCGCGCGCTCCATGCCGAGTGGATCCGCCGCACCGCCGTTGGCATGGGCGGGCAGCGACAGCGCGCCGAGCCCGAGCAGGCACAGGACCGGAAGCAGTCGGGAACGCATGGCTATCCCCCCGGAGAACGTGTCGGCGCAGTTCACACCACCGCCGGGCGCGATGCAAGGCGCGGGACCAAGAAGGCCAAAGTTTCTTGACACGTGCAGCGCGTCAACCGAATAATCCCGCTCGTCGTGTGGTAGCCGTACCAGCAGAACAAGGCGCGAGCCGTCGACGGATGCATAAACAGCGGCAGCAGACACAGGAAGGCCCGACGCGCTTCGTCACGCGCCTGCGCTCCATCCCCGGAACACAGAGAGGACTCCCATCATGACGAAGCACATACTCAGAACGTCCATTGCATTGTTCGTTCTCGCCGCCATGGGCTTCGGTGCGGCGGCGCCGGCAGCCGACATCGTGCTGCGCGCCTCGCACCAGTTCCCCGGCGGCAAGGGCGACGTGCGCGACGAAATGGTGCAGATCATCGCGCGCGAGGTGGAGAAAGCGAACGTCGGCCTGAAGATTCAGGTGTATCCCGGCGCGTCGCTGTTCAAGCCGAAGGAGCAGTGGAACGCCATGGTCAGCGGCCAGCTCGACATATCGGCGCTGCCGCTCGACTACGCGAGCGGCAAGGTGCGCGCTTTCAGCGCCACGCTCATGCCCGGCCTCGTGCGCAACCACGACCGCGCCCAGCGCCTGAACAACTCGCCGTTCATGAAGGCGATCAAGGCGGAGATCGAGAAGCACGGCGTGATCGTGCTCGCCGACGCCTGGCTCGCCGGCGCCGTCGCCTCGAAGCACGGCTGCATACGCACCCCGGAAGACATGAAGGGCCTCAAGATCCGCTCGGCCGGCGCCACCTTCGCCGCCATGTGGCAGGCGGCGGGCGCCTCGATCGTATCGATCCCGTCGAACGAGGTGTACAACGCGCTCCAGACCGGCGTCGCGGACGCGACCGACACGAGCTCGGGCAGCTTCGTGTCGTTCCGGCTGTACGAGCAGGTGAAGTGCATCACGGCCCCGGGCGAGAACGCGCTCTGGTTCATGTACGAGCCGGTGCTGATGTCCAAGAAGAGCTTCAACCGCCTGAACAAGAAGCAGCAGGAGGCGCTGCTCGCGGCGAGCAAGAAGGCCGAGGCCTACTTCGACAGGGAAGCGCGCGGCCTGGACGAGAAGATGATCCAGACGTTCAAGGAAGCCGGCGTCGAGGTCGTGACGCTCACGGCGGCGGAGTACGACCGCTGGATCGAGCTCGCGAAGCAGAGCTCCTATGCCCAGTTCGCCAAGGAAGTGCGGAACGGCAAGGAGCTGATCGAAATGGCGCTGAGTGTCAAGTAACGCTCACAAAGCGGCCGCGGGGGCGGTTTCCACCGCCCCCGTTTTTGTACGCGGCGCGCACGGTTTCGTACGCGGCGTGCGGCTGCTCTCGCAGGCCTGCGGAATCTTCGCCGCCGGGCTGATCGCGGCCGCGGTGGTGGTCGTGTGCCACATGGTGTTCGTGCGCTACGTGCTGAACGATCACACCATCTGGCAGACCGACTTCACCACCTACAGCCTGATCGCCGCCACCTTCATCGGCAGCCCCTACGTCCTCATGACGCGCGGGCACGTCAACGTCGACGTGGTGCCGCTCTATGCCCCCCGCCGCGCGCGCTGGTGGCTCGCGCTCGCGACGCACCTCATGACGTTCGTCTTCGCGGCGCTCCTGACCGTGCTCGCGTACCAGTTTTGGCACGAGGCTTACACCGACAACTGGGTCTCGAACACGATGTGGCGCGCCCGGCTCTGGATCCCGTACGCCTCGATGCCGTTCGGCCTCGGGCTGCTCGCGCTGCAGTGCATCGCCGACCTGATCGACCTCGTCACCGGCCGCGAGTTGCCGTTCGGCATCACCGAGGAGCACCCGCTGTGAGCCCCGCGACCCAGGGCCTGCTGGTCCTCGTAGTCACGCTGCTCGTGTTCTTCACCGGGGTGCCCGTGGCCTTCGGCCTCGGGCTCGTCGGCATGCTGTTCATCGTGCTGTTCGAAGGCGCCGACGGCCTGCGCGTCGTCGCCGAAATCTTCTACTCCGGCCTCGACGACTTCACGCTGGTCTCGATCCCGATGTTCGTGATGATGGGCGCCGCGATCGGTTCGTCGCCTGCCGGCAAGGACCTCTACGAGGCGCTCGACCGCTGGCTCTACCGCCTGCCCGGCGGTCTCGTGATCTCCAACCTCGGCGCCTGCGCGATCTTCTCCGCGCTCACCGGCTCGTCGGCCGCCTGCTGCGCCGCGATCGGCAAGATGGGGATTCCGGAGATGCGCAACCGCGGCTACCCGGACGAGATCGCGACCGGCTCCATCTGCGCCGGCGGCACGCTCGGCATCCTGATCCCCCCGTCGATCACGCTCATCCTCTACGGGATCGCCACCGAGACCTCGATCGGACGCCTCTTCCTCGCGGGCGTGCTGCCGGGATTGCTGCTCACCGGCCTGTTCATGCTCTGGACGGTGTTCTTCATCTGGCGGCGCGGAACCCGCGTACATGCGGCCGACTTCCGCTACAGCTGGCGGCAGAAGTTCGGCCCCATCCCCAAAGTCGCCCCGTTCATCGTCGTCATCATCGGCGTGCTCTATGTGCTCTACGGCGGTGTCGCGACGCCGTCCGAAGCCGCGGGCGTCGGTGCGGCGCTCTGCGTGCTGCTCGCCGTCCTGATCTATCGCATGTGGGGCCGCGATCAGTGGTGGGCAATCCTGCGCGACACCACGCGCGAATCGGTGATGATCCTCATGATCATCGCCGGCGCCGTGCTCTACGGCTACATGCTGACCTCGCTCTACCTCACCCAGACGCTGGCGCAGACGATCGCCGACATGGACATCAACCGCTGGGTGCTGATGGGGCTGATCAACGTGTTCCTGCTCGTCGCCGGCTGCTTCATTCCGCCGGCGGCGATCATCCTGATGACGACGCCGATCCTGCTCCCGATCGTCACCGCCGCCGGCTTCGATCCGATATGGTTCGGCATCATCATGACGATCAACATGGAGATCGGACTGATCACGCCGCCCGTCGGCCTCAACCTGTTCGTGGTGAAGGCCATCGCGCCGGACGTTCCCGTCGCCGCCGTGCTGCGCGGTGCGCTTCCCTACGTGCTGTCCATGGTCGTCGGGATCGTGATCCTCTGCCTCTTCCCGGAGATCGCGACCTGGCTGCCCGACGTCCTGATGGGACCGACGTCCTGATAGCGACGACGAGCCAGACCGCGCCAAGCCTGCAGTTTCCGGGCGCAACGGCGGTGGCGAAGTCCGAACGCCCGGCCGCCCGCCATTCCCCCGCTCTTCCATAAGGTCTACGGCCGCGAACCCTCGTCGCGCCCCGGCGTCGAACATCGAGCGGCGCGCTCTTCGATGGCGCGCGGAATGACGAGGGCTTCCGATGACCAGGACCGTGATCGCACTGTTCGACAATCTCGGCAAGGCGGACGACGCCGTGCACGCGCTGCTCGCAAACGGCTTCGAGCGGGAGCGTATCGAGCTGCAGTCGGCGGAGGAGTTCGTGCGCCGCAGCGAGCTGCCCCCGCCGGAGCAGGAACGGGAAACCGTGTGGCCGGCGGTCAAGAGCTTTCTCGACGAGCTCGGCATTACCACGCCGACGCGCCCGGGCGGCGCGGATCACCCGATCGAGCGCGACGACGCGATCGTGATGGTGAAGGCGGCGGACGACCGCGCTGAGGCGGCCGCGGAGCTGCTGGACAGCAAGGGGGCACTCGACATCGAGCAGCGCAACCAGGACGCGCGCCTGGGCAGACGCGCCACGGGGTTCGAACCCGTCACCTCCGGCCGCACTCCCCCGCACATGCAGGAAGTTCCGCCGATGGGCGACATCGACGAACGCAGCCTCGCGAGCGGTCGTTCCGGCGATCGCAGCCCGCGGCGCGGCGCACGCGTGTACTGACGCCCGAACCGACAGCCGCGGCCGATTCGCCACGGGCGACCCGTGCCGTTCGCCGGCGCTGTGACGCGCGGCTGCGGCGTTCGCTCGCGCCCCGCCTTCGAAGCGCTTTCGCCCGGACGACTTCACCTTGCGACGCGCCGCCGCAATCCTCGTCTTCATGCTCATGGTCGTGGTGCTGCCGCTCGCCGGCGCGTGGCTCGCGGGGCGCCCCATCGCGGCGTACCTGCACCTGTCGCCGCGGCCGCCCGATCCGGCCGCGGCGTCATTCGTCTGGCCGGCATTCCTTATATATGCCGCCCTCATCATCGGCGTCGTCGGCCCGGTCGTCCGGCGAATCGTCCACACCGACCCCGCACCCGGCGACACACTCCGCGGCCGGCCCTTCCCGGGGTGGGGTTGGGCCGGTCTCGCGTTCACCGTCGTTGCCTGGGCGATCGCCTGGTCGCGTATACCGGCGTTCGCCGGCATTCAGCTCTATACCTTTACTCCGCTCTGGCTCGGTTACGTCGTGACCGTGAACGCGCTCACGTGCCGGCGCACCGGACACTGCCTGCTGCGCGACCGGCCCGGCTGCTTCATCGCACTCTTCCCCGCGAGCGCGGTGTTCTGGTGGCTGTTCGAGTACATCAACCGCTACATCGGCAACTGGCACTACGTCGGGCTCGAGGTGCTCACGCCGGCGGGCTATTTCGTGCATGCGTCGCTCGCGTTCTCGACGGTGCTGCCCGCCGTCGCGAGCACGCGCGAATGGCTGGCCTCGCTGCCGCGGCTGCGGCGCGCCTTCCGCGGCCTTCGGCCCGTGGCTCTCGGCGACGCGGCGGCATGGACCGCCGTCGCGCTCGGCGCGATCGGCTGCGTCGTCCTCGGCGCCTGGCCGCACTACGCCTACGCGCTCGCCTGGCTCGCACCCATGCTCGGGCTCATCGGGCTGCAGGCGCTCGCGGGCCAGCGCCATGTCGTCGCCGGCCTGCGCGCCGGCGACTGGAACGCGCTCGGTGTACCGGCGCTCGCCGCGCTCGTCACGGGATTCTTCTGGGAGATGTGGAACTGGAAGAGCCTCGCGCACTGGGAGTACAGCGTCCCGCTGGTCGACGGCTTTTCCGTCTTCGAGATGCCGGTGCTCGGTTACGCGGGCTACCTGCCGTTCGGCATCACCTGCGTGCTGCTGAGCGAGCTCGTCTGCGGCGAATCGACGCGCAATGCCTGACCGCCCCGCGCGGTTTGCGACTTATCGGGGAAACATCTAAGATGGATACGAAAAGTCCTTTAGCAAAACAACGCTTTACCGATGCACGCGCGTAACAGCTCGCTACGCAGCCGGTCCGTCCACGGGCGGCGCTTCGCCGCGGTACGCGCTCGCCCCTGCCGCAAGGGTTCCCGCCTCATCACGCACACGTGAGGGGCGCCTGCGACGTCGCAGGCCCCCCGATTCAGACCTGACCCCGTTTGGTTCCGGCGCTGCCGGATTCGTGCTCTTGGAGGTCGCTATGGAGCGTGTGTACGTAGTCGAACAATCGCTTACTTGTGCATCCGAACCCTTTCAGCTCAAGTTCGCGGAGGAAGCGGCGCGCCTGCTGCAGCCGATTCGCGGCGTGCTGCCGCGCCCGACCGGCAGGGCGCTGCTCCTGCTCGGCACGTGCGAATCGGCGCTGGATCCGGCGCTCGCCGTGCTCGGCACGCGCTGGGGCGAGGACCTGCGCGCGAGCGGACGGCGCGTGCGCTATCTCGACGATCCGCCGATGGAGCCGATCATGGACGTATTCGTGCGCGTGCCGGGCGAGCACGGCGAGCGCGTGCATCGGGATCTCGAGCGGCGTCGGGGCGTGCTGCGCTTCAAGCTGGTCGAGCCGCGCGGCTGGCTGATGCGGGCCGAGGTGCCGATGGCCGAGCTGATCCAATACGGCGCCGACCTCGCCAAGATGACCGAGGATCGCGCCGAGCACTGGATTTCGTTCAACCGCTGGGAGCCCATTGACGACGACGACGGCGGACGCGCTGCCTGAGGCGCCGCGCCGCGAGGAGGATTTATGTCTGCCACCGTTAACCAGGACCTGTACGTTTCGCAGAACGACATGGCGCGGCTGCGCACGCTGATTCAGCGCTTCCGCGGACTCGCCGACCGCGACACGAGCTATCTCGACGCGCTCGAGGCGCGGCTCGACAACGCGCAGCCGGTGCGGCCGCGCGACGTCCCGGGCGACGTCGTGACCATGAACACGCGCGTGTGCCTGCGCGACCCCGAAACGGGGCTGCAGCTCACCTACACCGTAGTGTTCCCGGAGGACGCCGATCCGGCGCAGGACAAGATCTCGGTGCTCGCGCCGCTCGGCGCCGCGCTCTTCGGCGCCCACGTCGGCGACCGCATCGGCTGGACCACGCCGAACGGCGAGCGCCAGATGGTGGTGGAGTCGATCCTTTACCAGCCGGAGGCGATGGGGCACTACGATCTATGAGCGTGCCGGAAGCCGCCCGGCGCGCGGACGTGCCGGCACTCGAGGAGTGGCGCGGCGCCTGCCCGGGCGCGAGCGCGCGCGACCTCGAGGACCGCGAAGTGGTCTACGTCCAGGACGACCACGTCGAGAACGTGTACATCGTCGACCGCGGCTACATCGTGCTGCACCGGCGCAACGGCGAGGGCCACGACGTCGCGTTCGCGCTGCTCAGCCGCGGCGACGCCTTCGGCCCCGGGCTCACCGGCCGCGCCCGCGCCGAGGAAACGGCGACGGCGAACGGCCCGGCGCGGCTGCTGCGTATTCCGGCGGCGGATCTGCAGGCGGTCCTGGCGCGGCGCGCGGACATCGGGTGGTCGGTGCTGCGGCGGCTCGCGGCGCGCGAACGCCTGCTGCTGCGCCGCCTCGAGCAGCTCGACGCGCCGTCCTTCCGCGATCGCGTCCTCGGCGGCCTCGTCGACCTCATCGGCGCGCACGGCGAGCCGTGCGCGCCTTGCGGCCTGAGCATACGCATCACGCGGCCGCAGCTCGCCGACCTGTGCGGCACGCTGCGCCCGCACGTCTCGATGGTCCTGCGCGAGCTCAGGACGCAGGGGCTGGTGCGCTACAGCCACGAGAGCATCTACGTCGAAGACTACGATGCGCTGCGGCGCCTGCAGCAGCGCCGGCGCGATCCCTCCTGAACCTTCGCCACGCACGGACGCCCGCAGGGTACGTGCGCCGCCGTCGAAGCGCGCTAAAATTGACCGCCACAGCTCGTCGCCCTGCCCGACAACAAGACCACGTGAGACGAAGCCTCTCCGCGTCCGGCCAGTCGCGAACCGCGGCCAGGGCCGTGTTGCGCCTGCTCTGGTGCGGCCTCGGTGCCGCCGCAGGCCTCAGCCTCGCGCTCTACCTCATCGGGCAGCCGCCCTCGCCGTTGCTCCTCGCCTCGCTCGGCGGCTCCGCGGTGTTCCTCTTCGGCCTGACGCGCGCCCCGGCCGCCCAGCCGCGCGCGCTCTTCGGCGGGCACCTGGGCGGCGCCCTGATCGGCATCCTGTGCTATCAGTGCTTCGGCGACGCGCTCTGGGTGTACGTGCTCGCGGGCGTGCTCACGCTCGTCTACATGCTGCTCACCCGAACCGTGCACCCGCCCGCCGGCGCCAATCCGCTCATCATGGTCCAGGGCAAGGCGAGCCTGGCCGCGGTCTGGGCGCCGGTGTTCGTCGGCGTGTTCGCGCTCGCGCTCGTCGCGTTCGTCTGGAGCCGCCTCGCGCCCGCCCTGGCGCGCTACCCGGTCAACTGGCTCGACCCGTCGCCGCCGACCGTGTTCTGGGGCGGCTGGACGGACTAGCCGCCGCTCAGATCCGCTTGATCAGCAGCAGCGCGTGTCCGCCGGTTCGTTCGAGCAGCGGATGCGGCAGCAGCCGCTCGCGCCGGCTCTCCTCGAACCCCACGCGCGCGTAAAGACGGCGGGCGCCGGCGTTGCCCTCAAACACGATCAGACTGAGCAATGAGAGCCGGTGCTCGCGCGCCCTGGCTTCGGCCAGGCGCAGCAGCCGGCCGCCGATGCCGCGGCCCCGGTGCTCAGGGAACACGGCCATGGCGGAGATGTAGAAGCTCTCCGCCTGCTCCAGCCGGTCGATCGGCCGCAGTACGTCGTCGATCGCGAAATCGAACTCATCGGGCGCGCGCACGGCCGGTTGCACCGGGTACCCCGTCAGCATTCCGGCGACGGCTCCGTCGACGAGCGCCAGCACGGCGTTGCGGTAACTGAAGTCCGTGTTCTCGCGTGCGTAGCGGCGGGCACCGACCGCGAGCGGCGTTTCGCCGGGGCCAGCCAGCCGGCGCCAGATGTATTCGGCCAGCCCGTCCGACGCGATGCGATAGAGCCGCGCGAGGACCGTCGCGTCATCGCGGGCGGCGGGCCGGAACGTGAGGAGCATCGGCGCTGCCTGCGGCATGGGCATTCTTGCCCGGCAGTAAGGAATGCGTATCATGAGCCCAATTCAGGCAGCGCGCGAGCCCCGCTCGATCGCTTCGGACAATACATCGGGTACCGCCATGAAGACTCCCTACGACGTCGATCTCGACAAGAACGAGGCCAACTACACGCCGCTCTCCCCGCTCTCCTTCCTCAGGAAGGCGGCCGCCGTCTACCCCGACCGCGTCGCCACCATTTACGGCGACCGCCGGCTCACCTGGGCCGAAGTCTATGCGCGCTGCCGCCGCCTCGCCTCGGCGCTCGCGCAACGCGGCATCGGGCGCGGCGACACGGTCGCGACCATGCTCGCGAACGTGCCGGCAATGGTGGAGCTCCACTTCGGGCCGGCGATGATCGGCGCCGTCCTCAATACGCTCAACACGCGCCTCGACGCGGCGGCGATCGCGTTCATGCTCGACCACGGCGGCGCCAAGGTGCTCTTCACCGACCGCGAGTTCTCGGGCGTGATCGAGCAGGCGCTGTCGATGATCAAGCGCAAGCCGATCGTGATCGACGTGGACGATCCGCTGTACCAGGGCGGCAAGTTCCTGGGCGAACAGGAATACGAGGCATTCCTCGCGGCCGGCGACCCGGATTTCGCCTGGTCGCTGCCGGCGGACGAGTGGGACGCGATCTCGCTCAACTACACGAGCGGCACCACCGGCAACCCGAAGGGCGTCGTCTACCACCACCGCGGCGCCTACCTCAACGCGCTCAACAACATCGTCGACTGGGGCATGCAGCGGCATCCGGTGTATCTCTGGACGCTGCCGATGTTCCACTGCAACGGCTGGTGCTTCCCGTGGACCATCGCCGCGGCCGCCGGCACGAACGTGTGCCTGCGCAAGATCGACGCGAAGCTCATCTTCGATCTGATGCGCGCGCACAAGGTGACGCACTACTGCGGCGCGCCGATCGTGCACAACACGCTCATCAACGCTCCGGCCGAGTGGAAGGAGGGCGTCACCGGCGTCGCCTGCATGGTCGCCGGCGCCGCGCCGCCGGTCGCGATCATCGAAGGCATGGCGCGCATGGGCTTCGACCTGACGCACGTCTACGGCCTGACCGAGACCTACGGCCCGGCGGCGGTCTGCGCCAAGCACCCCGAGTGGGCGGAAAAGAGCCTTGAGGAGCAGGCGCAGCTCAACAGCCGCCAGGGCGTCGCCGCGCTGCTCGAGGAAGGGATGGTCGTGATGGATCCGCAGACCATGCAGCCGGTGCCGCACGACGGCGAGACCATGGGCGAGATCATGTTCCGCGGCAACATCACCATGAAGGGCTACCTCAAGAACCCGAAGGCCACCCAGGAAGCGTTCGCCGGCGGCTGGTTCCACTCGGGCGACCTCGCGGTGGTGCACCCGGACGGTTACGTGAAGATCAAGGACCGGTCGAAGGACATCATCATCTCGGGCGGCGAGAACATCTCCTCGCTCGAGGTCGAGGACGTGCTCTACCGCCACCCGGCGGTCATGGGCGCCGCGGTCGTGGCGCAGCCGGACCCCAAGTGGGGCGAGTCGCCGTGCGCGTTCGTCGAGCTCAAGGACGGTGCGAGCGCGACCGAGCAGGAGATCATCGAGTTCTGCCGCGCGCGCATGGCGCACTTCAAGGTGCCGAAGACCGTGATCTTCGGGCCGCTCCCGAAGACCTCGACCGGAAAGATCCAGAAGTTCGTGCTGCGCGAGCGCGCGAAGAGCGCTTCGGCGATCGCGTCCTGATGCGCTAGCGGCGCTCGAGCAGCAGCACCCAGTCGCGGTTGTCGGGCGTGCGCGGCGCGCGCCAGCGCTCGAGCGCTCGCGGCCCGCGGCGGATCGGCCGGTAGCGGCCGCTCCGCGGGTCGAACCAGGACGCCGCATAGTTTGCTCCCGCGAGGCCCGTCACTTCGATCGCGCGCCGGCGCCAGTTCCCGCGCGGCACGTAAACGACGTAAGCGGAACCCGGCTTGCCGGCGCAGCGCGGGTGCGCGAGCTCGCCGGGGTCGGGCGGCTCGCCCTCGAACAGCACGCACCCGATCGTCGGATCGAGCGCCCACCACTCGAGTCGCCGGAGAAACCCGATGAGATGCGCCATGTGGCGCGAGCCGGGCAGCTGCAGCGCACCGATGTCGTCGAGGTAGTAGACGCCTTCGGCGCCGTAGACGAACCCGGCGGCGCCCGTGAGGAACGCGGTCCACGCCTGCAGGCGCATCGTGCGCGCGTCGCAGTCGCCCGCGTTCTCGTAGCAGGGCTCCGCCAGGATCACGGGCTTCGGCTCGGGCGCGCGGTACGCGCGCCGCACTTCCGGCACGACGCGCTCGACGAAGCGGTACGTCTGCAGCCAGTTGTGATCGAGCCAGGGCTCCGCGTGCATGACGTAGTGGGAGCTGAAGGCGCCGACGGCGCGGGGATTGCCGCCGGCCGGATGCACGCTCATCGGGTGGCCATACGCGCGGTCGTTGATCGCTCGCACCCGCGCGCCGAGCGCGCGCAGCGCCGCGAAGCCGCCGTCGCGCCAGTGCGTCTTGGCGTGATCGAGGTTGTACTCGCCGGTGAGGCTCCACACGAGGCTGTAGGCCCCGTAGCGCGCGTAGACGTAGCGCGACACGGCAACCGCCTCGGGGAGCTGCATGTCCTTCGTGGTGATCCACGTGGGGTGCAGCGCGATCACGAAGCCCTGCTCCCAGAGGTGGGCGAAGCGCCGGTCGGACGCCTGGAAGAACGCCGGGTTCAGGTTCGACCAGGCGCGCTGCGGAAACGCGTACCCGCCTTCGTTCGGAAACTCGATGAACGCGGCCACCTGCGCCACCGTGAAGCCCTTGCGCCGGCGGTCCTCGGCCCAGCGATAGAAGTCGCCGCGGCCGCGCGCATCGGCGCCCGCATTGAGCGAGTTGAGCGCCCAGAGCGTATCGCCGACGTAGAGAAACGGCGTGCCGTCGGCGCGCTCGAAGTACCGGCGGGCGCGGCTCACGCGCAGGTGGCCGCGATAGTTCGGGTTGGCGGTGCGCTCGGCATCCGTCGCCTCGCGCACGGTGACGCAGCCCCGGCCCTGGAGCTGCGGGTCCTCGGATCGCGCCTCCCAGCACCATTCGCCCGCCGCGGGCAGCGCGTAGCGCACGCGCCAGCGCCTGCCGCCGTCCCAGAAGGCATCGACGCGCAGCGTGCGGCCGCTCGCGCGGTGCGTGAACTCGACTTGCAGCGGAAAGTCGTCCCAGGCGCGCGCCTGCGCCGCCGTGAACGGCGGGAGCTCGGCCGGCTGCCAGACCGCGAGCCCGGGCGCCGCCACCGCGCCTCTCGTCCCGAGGAACGCGAGCCCGAGCGGGAGCCAGGCGCTCAGGCGCAATTTGGGAAACCGGCGGGGCCGCACGCGCATCCCTTCCTCTCCGCCATGCTTCTTTGAACGAGGCGCGGCCAAGATCGCTGCGCCAGTGCACGCCTCACCGCGTGTCGCGCCGCAGCGAACGCCGCCGCGGGAGCGCGGCCCGCGACGCGCCAACGCCGCGGCCGCTAGTCCGTGAGCGATGCGCGCGCGCCGCGCACGCGCGCGAGCAGCGAATCGAGCAACCCCACGAATGCCAGGATCCAGGCCGCCGCAGCCAGGTAGAAGAATAACCGCGACAGCGGGAGCAGAAATGGCAGGTGGAGCGTGCGCGCCAAATGGTAAGTACAAACGCTGTACATGCCCAGCGGGAACACCGCTCCCCAATAAAGGGGATCGTAGCGCAGCGGGAACCTGCGCACGCAATAGCGCCAGACGCCGAGCACCACCAGCATCGGGATCCACCACGTCCCGATGGCCCAGAAGAACAGCGTGAAGCCCTTGAGGAACGGCGCGAGATCGGCGAGCTCCGGCACCGGGTGCTGCAGCAGCACGGTGCCGGCCAGCGTCGAGATTGCGACCGCCCCCATGTTGATCCAGTACGGCGGCGCAAGATCATC
>DASVBY010000009.1:0-19501 GCA_036381895.1 Burkholderiales bacterium
TGAGCGGATCTGGCGAGCGAGAATGTGTGTCGCGGCGAGTATATCCGAAAGACCGAGGCCCCCGGAGGCCATTTGTCATTTTGAAATTGCATGGACTATAGTTCGTAGAGCTATTAACCCACATTATTCATATTCGATATAACCCGTTGATTTAGAGGGAAAAGTAGGGTGCCTGGTCTGGCCGATCTGCTGTTCTCGCGAAAGCGGCCGCCGCTCGTCGGTATCGACATCAGCTCATCGGCCGTGAAAGTGCTCGAGCTGAGCAAGGACGGCGACAACTATCGCGTCGAGCGTTACGCGGTCGAACCGCTGCCGCAGAACGCGGTGGTCGAGCACGCGATCACCGAGGTCGAGCAGGTCGCTGCAACGGTGGAGCGGGCGGTGCGCCGCTCCGGTACGCGCCTCAAGCACGCGGCGGTCGCGGTACCGGCGGCCAACGTGATCACGAAGATCATCAAGATGCCGGCGGACATGACCGACCAGGAGCGCCAGGCGCAGATCGAGATGGAGGCGGACCACTACATCCCCTATCCGCTCGACGAAGTGAACCTCGACTGGCAGGTGCTCGAGCCGCAGGAGCCGAACGCCACCGAGGTGGACGTCATCATGGCGGCGTGCCGCAAGGAGGTCGTGGACGACTACGTGGCCGTGATCCAGAACCACGGCTTGACGCCCGCGATCGTCGACATCGAAACCTACGCGATGGAGCACTCGTACGAGCTGCTCGCGCGCCACATGCCGGGCGGCGGCCTGGAGAAGACGGTGGCCATCCTCGACGTCGGCGCCACGACCACGACCATCAACGTGATGCACAACAACCGCTCGGTCTACAACCGGCACCACAGCTTCGGCGGCCGGCAGCTGACCGAAGAGATTCAGCGGCGCTACGGCCTGTCCTACGAGGAGGCCGGGCTCGCGAAGAAACAGGGCGGGCTGCCGGACAACTATCAAACCGACGTGCTGCGGCCGTTCATGGAGGCCATGTGCCAGGAGATCATGCGCGCGCTGCAGTTCTTCTATTCGTCGACGCCGTTCAACAGCGTCGACCAGATCCTGCTCGCGGGCGGCTGTGCGCAGATTCCGGGCATCGATGAGCTCGTGGCCGCGCGCATCGGCGTGCCGGCGCTCGTCGCCAATCCGTTCGTGAGCATGTCGCTGTCCTCGCGCGTCAAGCCGCAGCTCCTGAGCAACGACGCGCCCTCGCTCATGATCGCCTGCGGCCTGGCCCTGCGGAGCTTCGACTCGTGAGCACGCGCCTGAACCTCCTCCCCTGGCGCGAAATGCGCCGCCGGGAACAGGACCGGCAGCTGCTGACCATCGGGATCGGCGCGTGGGTCCTCATGGTCCTCATCGTCTTCTATGCCTACATTCACGTGAGCGCGCAGGTCGAGACGCAGAACAAGCGCAACGAGTTCCTGAAGCAGCAGATCGCGAAGGTCGAGGAGCAGATCAAGGAGGTGGCGGAGCTCAAGAAGCGCCGCCAGGACCTGATCGCGCGCATGAACGTGATCCAGCAGCTGCAAGCCGACCGCACGCGGGTGGTGCACGTCTTCGACGACCTCGTGCGGCGGGTTCCGGAGGGCGTTCAGCTCACGACGCTCAAGCAAAGCGGCGGCAAGACCATGGCGCTCACCGGCGTGGCGCAGTCGAACGCGCGCGTATCGGCGCTCATGCGCAATCTCGCCGCCTCCGACTGGTTCGCGGATCCTCAGCTCGGCGTCATCAACGTGCGCCAGCGCCAGGGCGAGCGCGTGAGCGAGTTCTCGCTGACCGTGAAGATGGTTGCGAAGAAGGACGCCACCGAGGGGGGCGGATCATGACGCTCGACGAGCTGCGCAACCTCGATCTCAAGGATCTGGGCTCGCTGCCGCTGCCGGCGAAAATCGCGGCGCTGATCATCGTCTGCTTCCTCATCCTCGCGGGCGGCTACTGGTTCGTGATTGCCGACCTGCTGGCGGCGAAGGAGGCGGCGCAGCGGCAGGAGCAACAGCTGCGCGAGACCTACCTCAACAAGAAGTTGGTGGCGATAAACCTGGACCTCTACCGCAAGCAGATGGAGGAAATGCAGGCGACCTTCGGCAGCCTGCTGCGGCAGCTGCCGAATACGACCGAAGTGCCGGATCTGCTGGTCGACATTACCCAGTCCGGCCTCGGGCGGGGTCTCGAGTTCACGCTGTTTCGGCCCGAGAAGGAGCAGCCGCGCGACTTCTACGCGGAGCTTCCTATCAGCCTCCAGGTGACCGGCACCTACCACGAGCTCGCGCTCTTCATCAGCGACGTGGCGGCGCTGCCCCGCATCGTGACGTTCGGCGACATCAGCATCACGAGCGGTAAGGGCGGGCGGCTCAGCATGCAGGCGAAGGCGCGCACCTACCGCTACCTGGAAGCCAGTGAGATCAAGCCGCCGCCGGCGCGCAAGGCGCGGGCGCGCCGCCGGTAGGATGATTCCATGGCGGCGTTCTCGCTCCGATCTCGTACGCCTCGCGGCACCTGCGTCGTCCTGCTCCTGGTCGCGCTCGCCGGCTGCAGCGACGACGGCATGGACGATCTGCGCGAGTTCGTGGCAACGGCCCACGCCGGGCGCACCCCGAAGGTCGAGCCGCTGCCCGAGATCAAGACGCAGGAGCCGTTCCAGTACGCGGCGGCGAACCTTCCCGATCCCTTCGGTACGGGGAATCTCGCGGCGCCGGCGGGATCGGGAGCCGGGTCCGGGCCGCGGCCGGACTTGAACCGGCGCAAGGAGCCGCTCGAGGAGTACCCGCTCGATGCGCTCAAGATGGTCGGGACGCTGTCGCGCGGCAGGCAGACGTGGGCCGTGCTCGAAGCGCCGGACGGCACGGTTCACCGGGCCACGGTGGGCAACTACCTCGGCCAGAACTTCGGGAAGATCGTGCGCATCTCCGAGGACAAGATCGACCTCGTGGAGCTGGTGCAGGGAACGCAGGGCGGCTGGGTAGAGCGCGAGGCCAGCGTCGCGCTCGCCGACGACCAATGAATATCGCGACAGGCGGGAGTCCAATGAACACAACAAGCACGCTCCGACGTTTCGCTTGGCACGCGGCCTTCGCCGCTTGCGCCCTAATGGGAACGACTGGCGCGCGCGCCGCGGAGATCGAGTCGCTTTCGTGGGCGGTCGGGTCCCCCGCGCCCGCGCTCGAGATCCTGCTCAACGGTGATACCGAGCCCCGCGTGGAAGCGCGCGAGGACAACCAGTGGCTGCGGCTGAGTTTCCCCAACACGAAGCTCGGCGCCTACGCCACGGACCTCGACGGCACGCAGTACGTGAAGGGCGTCTATCCGTCCATGAACCCGGATGGGAGCACCGCGCACATCGATGTCGTCCTCGTGCAGCCCGGCCGGATCAAGCTCGCAAAGACCTCGTTCGGCTACACCGCGACGGTCGAGGCATTGGCGGCCGCGGCGCCGACGGCGCTGCCGGAGCGTAAACGCGCCGCGGCCGTGCCGGCTGCCGCGCCGAGCCAGGCGGCGGCCGGCAACGAAATCCAGGAGATCGTCTACGCGAAGCTGCCCGGCGACCGGGTGCAGATCGTGCTGCGCATGAAGTCGCGGCCGGTCGAGCCGAGCAGCTTCTCCGTGACCAACCCGGCCCGAGTTGCGCTCGATTTCGCCGGGACCCGCATCGGGGGGGCGGCGAGAACCGTTCCGGTCCGCGAAGGCGCGGTCTCGAGCGTCACGGCGATCGAGGGCGACGGCCGCACGCGCGTGGTCCTGAGTCTCATCAAGCCCGTCGGGTATTCGACCGCGATCGACGGCAACAACTACGTCATTACGGTGGAGGCGCCGACGAGCGCGATCGCCGGCGCCGAGCCGGCGAAGACCACGCGTTTCGCGAGCGCACGGCAGGGGGCCAAGTACAGCCTGCGCGCGATCGATTTCAGGCGCGGGCCCGACGCCGACGGCAAGGTCATCATCAAGCTCTCGGATCCTTCGGTCGGGGTCGACATCCGCGAGCAGGCGGGGGAGATCATCGTCGATTTCCTCAACACCACCGTGCCGCTCGAGCTGCAGCGCCGCCTGGACGTGGTCGATTTCGCCACCCCGGTCCAGACCATCGATACGTTTCCGCAGGGCCGCAACGCCCGCATGGTGGTTACGCCGAAGGGGCGCTACGAGCACGTGGCGTATCAGACCGGCGACGTCTTCACGATCAGCGTCAAGCCGATCGTCGAGAAGCCGGATCAGCAGAAGGTCGACGAGTTCGGGTACTCGGGCGAGAAGCTTTCGCTCAACTTCCAGAACATCGACGTGCGCGCCGCGCTCCAGGTACTGGCCGACTTCACCGGCCTCAACTTCGTCGTCAGCGATTCGGTCAAGGGCAATCTTACGCTGCGGCTGAAGGATGTCCCGTGGGACCAGGCGCTCGATCTCATCGTCGATTCCAAGAATTTGGCGATGCGGCGCAAGGGCAACGTCATAACGATCGCGCCGGCGGCCGAGGTCGCCGCGAAGGAAAAGGCGGCGCTCGAAGCGGCGAAGGCCTTCATCGAGCTCGAGCCGCTCGTGTCCGAGCTGATTCAGATCAACTACGCCAAGGCCGAAGACATCGCGAGTCTGCTGAAGTCGATCCGGGCGGTCACGACCGGCGCCGCGCAGCACCCGGTCTTCGGCGCCGCGGCCACGGGAGGCGGCGTGCAGGCGGCGACCGAGAGCAACTCGCTGCTCTCGCCCCGCGGGCAGGTGACCGTCGACGCGCGCACCAACTCGATTCTCATCCAGGACACCCCGGGCAAGATCCAGGAGATACGCAAGCTGATCGCGAAGCTGGACCAGCCGGTGCGGCAGGTGCTCATCGAAACCCGGCTGGTCGAAGCGACGGACACCTTCGCGAAGTCGCTGGGCGTGCGCTTCGGCGTCAAGTCGGCGAACCTGGGCGGCGGCAATCAGCGCGCGATCTCGGGGTCGATCGAGGATTCCGCCGACATCGTCGCGGGCGGTATGTCGGTAGATACCGGCGGGTTGAACGTCAACCTGGGAGCGTCGAACGCGGGCACGGGCTTCAATGCCGCCGCCCTCGGCTTCACGCTCGCACGCCTCGGCTCGAGCGACCTGCTCAATCTCGAGCTCTCGGCTCTCGAGCAGGAGGGCAACGGCAAGATCATTTCGAGCCCGCGGGTGATCACGGCGAACCAGAAGAAGGCGAAGATCGAGCAGGGTCAGGAGCGGGTCTTCACCACGAACGTGCTCGGCGCGGGGTCGGTGGTGACGAAGAAGGCGACGCTCAAGCTCGAAGTGACGCCGCAGATCACGCCCGACGACCGCATCAACCTCGACGTGAACATCACGAAGGACAACTTCGCCGACGCGGTGACGGGTCTGCTGAACGTAAAGGAGATCCAGACCAGCGTCCTGCTCGACAACGGCGAAACCGTGGTGATCGGCGGCATCTACGAGCAGGACAAGAACGACACCGTGACGCAGGTGCCGTTCTTCGGCGACCTGCCGCTCATCGGCTGGCTCTTCAAGAACAAGGAAATTCGCGACAACAAGACCGAGCTCCTGATCTTCCTCACGCCCCGCATCGTCTCCGAGAATCTGACGCTGCGATAACCGGAGAGCGGCGCCCGCCGCTCTCTTGATTTTCGCCCGGCTTGCTGGCATACCCCCGCCATGGGCAGGGCGGAGCGGGTGTTCCTGGTCGGCCCGATGGGCGCGGGCAAGTCGACCATCGGCCGCCACCTTGCCGAGCTGCTCCGACGCGACTTCCTCGATTGCGACCAGGAGATCGAGCGCCACACCGGCGCGAGCATCGCGCTCATTTTCGAAATCGAAGGGGAGGCGGGCTTTCGCCGGCGCGAGGCGGCGATGCTCGAGGAGCTCACGCGCCGCGACGGCATCGTGCTCGCGACGGGCGGCGGCGCCGTGCTCGCCGAAGCGAACCGCAAACTGCTCCGCGAGCGCGGCATCGTCGTCTATCTGCACGCGCTGCTCGACACGCTCGTTGCGCGTACTCACCGCGACCGCCAGCGGCCGCTGCTCAGCACGGGCGACCGGCGGGAGAAGCTCGAAGAGATCCTGCGAACGCGCGAGCCGCTGTACCGCGCGGTAGCCGACATTACCGTCGCCACCGATCAGCGCGCGCCAGGCGCGGTGGCGCAGGAGATCGCAGCGAAACTGAGGACACTGGACGCCGATGCGAACGCTCACGGTTGAGCTCGGTCCCCGCAGCTACCCGATCCATATCGGCTCCGGGCTCTATGCGCGGCCGGAGCTGGTCGCCCCGCTCCTCGCCGCCCGCGGTACGGCGATCGTGACGAACGCCACCGTCGGCGCGCTCTATCTGCCGCAGGTACGGGCGCTCCTCGGTGCGACGGTGCGAGCGGAGGTGACGCTCCCCGACGGGGAGCAGCACAAGACTCTGGCCACCGTCGAGCGCATCGTCGGCGAGCTGCTCGCGGCGCGCTGCGACCGCAATACGCTTCTGATCGCGCTCGGCGGCGGCGTGGTCGGCGATATCGGCGGCTTCGCGGCGGCGTGCTACCAGCGCGGCATCGACTTCCTGCAGCTCCCGACCACCCTGCTCGCGCAGGTCGACTCGTCCGTCGGGGGCAAGACCGGTGTGAATCACGCGCTCGGCAAGAACATGATCGGGGCGTTCCATCAGCCCCGCGCGGTGATCATCGATACCGACACGCTCCGCACGCTGCCCGAGCGGGAGTTCCGCGCCGGGCTCGCGGAGGTGATCAAGTACGGCTTGATCCGCGACGCCGAGTTCTTCGACTGGTGCGAACGGCATCTTCCCCGGCTTCTCGCCCGCGACGCCGAGACGCTGGCGTTCGCGATCGAGCGCTCCTGCCGCAACAAGGCGCAGGTCGTGGCGCTCGACGAGCGCGAAAGCGGCGTGCGCGCGCTGCTCAATCTCGGGCACACCTTCGGGCATGCGGTCGAAGCGGGCGTCGGATACGGGGAATGGCTCCACGGCGAGGCGGTCGCGGCCGGCATGGTCGCGGCGGCCGAGCTCTCGTGCCGTCTCGGCTGGCTGAAGCGGCAGGAATACGGTCGCATCGAGCGCGTCATCGCGGCTGCGGGTCTGCCGACCCGGCTGCCCGCGGCGCTCGAGCCCGCGCGCATGCGCGCGCTGATGACGGTCGACAAGAAGGCGGCCGCGGGGCGGGTGCGCTTCGTACTGCTGCGGGGGATCGGCGACGCCTTCGTGAGCGCCGACGTGCCCGGCGATCAGCTCGAGCGAACGCTCGCGGCGTGCCGCGCGGAGGGCTAGGGTGGTGCGGTCGACCACGCATCCCGAAGGTCTCGCGCCTTACGCAGCGAGCGACGCCAGCTCGCGCGGCCGCCGCTACCCGGAGCCCGCGCCCGCGTACCGCGGCGAGTTCCAGCGCGACCGCGACCGGATCATCCACTGCGCGGCGTTTCGCCGGCTCGAGTACAAGACCCAGGTGTTCCTGAACCACGAGGGCGATCTGTTCCGCACGCGCCTCACGCATTCGATCGAGGTGGCGCAGATCGCGCGTTCGGTCGCGCGGGCGCTGCGGCTCAACGAAGACCTGACGGAGGCCATCGCGCTCGCCCACGACCTCGGGCATACGCCGTTCGGTCACGCGGGCCAGGAGGCGCTCAACGACTGCATGCGCGACTTCGGCGGCTTCGAGCACAACCTGCAGTCGCTGCGCGTGGTCGAGGTGCTGGAGGAACGCTACGCCGAATTCCCCGGGCTGAACCTGACGTTCGAAACCCGCGAAGGCATCCTCAAGCATTGTTCCGTCGCCAAGGCGCGGGAGCTGGGCGAGCTGGGCCGGCGCTTCCTCGAGAAGGGCCAGCCCGGCCTCGAGGCGCAGCTCGTGAACCTCGCCGACGAGATCGCCTACAACCACCACGACATCGACGACGGCGTGCGCTCGGAGCTGATCACCGTCGAGCAGCTGCGCGAAGTGGAGCTCTTCGCCCAGAGCTACGACGAAGTGCGCGCCCGGTATCCCGATCTCAATCCGCGCCGCGCGGTGTACGAAACGCTGCGGCGCATGATCAACCGCGTGGTCACCGACTTGATCGAAACGAGCCGCGAGCGGCTGGCCGGCGCCGGCGTGGCATCGATCGAGGACGTGCGCCGCCAGCCCGCTCCGCTCATCGGCTACAGCGACGCGATGCGCGACCTGACGCTCGAGCTCAAGCGCTTCCTGCGGCGTCACCTCTATGCGCACCCGCGGGTGCGCAAGGTAACCGACGAGGCGGTGCAGGTGATCCGGGATCTCTTCGCCCTGTTCATGGAGGATCCCGCGCGGCTGCCGCCCCAGTACCGGGAGAAGGCGCAGGTAGCGGACGATATCGGCGCGCGCGCGCGGGTGATCGCCGATTACATCGCCGGCATGACGGACCGCTACGCCTACCGCGAGCACCAACGGCTGACCTCGGGCGGGCGTTAAGGCGGCACACCCCGCCTCTTCGCGCGCCTATCGTTGAAGCCCCTCCCCCTCGCCGGTATACTTTTCCGCCCTTTGGCCCCTGCTTTTTTCGGTTCCCCCGAACTTGGCTGTCGGGCGGGGAAAAACCGAAGTCACATGGTGATCAACCCTTGAACCGGCTAGACGAGCATCTCAGTGAGGGCCTGTACGACCCGTCGCGCGAACACGATGCCTGCGGCGTCGGCTTCGTCGTCGACATCAAAGGGCGCAAGTCGCATGCGATCGTCACCCACGCCCTCACCATCCTCAAGAATCTCGAGCATCGTGGCGCCTGCGGTTGCGAGGAGAACACCGGCGACGGCGCCGGCATCCTGATCCAGCTGCCGCACGCCTTCTTTCGCGAACGCGCTGGGCTTCCCTTCGAGCTGCCGCCGCCCGGGCAATACGGGGCCGGCCTCGTGTTCCTGCCGCGCGAACCGGCGGAAGCTCGACAGTGCGAGGCGCTCGTCGAGCGCATCGCGCGCGAAGAGGGCCAGGTTTTCCTCGGCTGGCGCGACGTACCGACCGACGATTCAGCGCTCGGCCCGACCGCGCGCGCCGCGGAGCCGGCCTTCCGGCAGGTGTTCATCGGCCGCGGGCCGCAGGTGCCCGATGAAGCCGCGTTCGAACGCAAGCTCTACGTCATTCGCAAGCGGGTCGAGCGCGCCGTTGCGGAATCGAGCCTCACCCAGAAGGGGCTGTTCTACGTCTCGAGCCTCTCCTGCCGTACCCTGGTCTACAAGGGCATGCTCACGCCGAGCCAGCTGCCCGCGATGTACCCGGATCTGACCGACGAGCGCATGGAATCGGCGCTCGCGCTCGTGCATTCGCGGTTCTCGACGAATACGTTTCCGTCCTGGCCCCTGGCGCACCCCTACCGTTACATCGCCCACAACGGCGAAATCAATACGCTGCGCGGCAACATCAACTGGATGCGCGCGCGCGAAGCGCTCTGCTCGTCGCCGCTGTTCGGCGAGGACCTGCAGAAGCTCTTTCCGATCGTCACCGAGGGCGCTTCGGACTCGGCCACGTTCGACAACGTGCTCGAGCTGCTGCACATGGCAGGCCGCGAGCTGCCGCACGCCGTGCTCATGATGATCCCCGAGGCCTGGAGCGGCCACGAGAGCATGGACCCCGAGCGCAAGGCGTTCTACGAGTACCACGGCTGCCTGATGGAGCCGTGGGACGGCCCGGCGTCGATCGCCTTCACCGACGGCACGGTCATCGGCGCGGTGCTCGACCGCAACGGGCTGCGGCCGTCGCGCTACTACGTGACCAAGGACGGCCTGGTGGTGATGGCCTCGGAAGTCGGCGTGCTCGACATTCCGCCCGAGAACGTCCTGATCAAGGAACGGCTGCATCCCGGCCGTATCTTCCTGGTCGATACGCGCGAGGGCCGCATCATCGACGATGCCGAGCTCAAGAAGCGCTACACCTCGGCCCACCCTTACAAGCAGTGGCTCGAGGAGAACATGCTGCCGCTCGCGCGCCTGCCTGCGCCGCCGCGGGTGCCCGAGCCGGACCACGCGACCGTGTTCACGCGGCAGCAGGTGTTCGGTTACACGCACGAAGACCTGCGCATCCTGCTCGCGCCGATGGCGCAGAAGGGAGAGGAGCCGATCGGGTCGATGGGCAACGACGCCGCGCTCGCGGTGCTCTCGAATCGCCCGCGGCTGCTCTACGACTACTTCAAGCAGCTGTTCGCGCAGGTGACCAATCCGCCGCTCGACGCGATTCGCGAGCAGCTGGTGACCCAGATCGAGACGCCGATCGGCCCCGAAGGCAATCTGCTCGATCCGGGACCGGAGAGCTGCCGGCTGCTCAAGCTCGACACCCCGATCCTGAGGCTCGACGAGCTCGAGAAGATCCGCGCGCTCGATCAGCACGGCTTCCGCACGACGACGCTGCCCATGCTGTTCCCGGCCGGGTCCAGCG
Source organism: Burkholderiales bacterium (assembly GCA_036381895.1). GTDB lineage: Bacteria > Pseudomonadota > Gammaproteobacteria > Acidiferrobacterales > Sulfurifustaceae > JACQFZ01. Next base: position 10,350 of record DASVBY010000009.1, read on the forward strand.
GCGCGGGCCTCGCCCAGGCGCTCGAGGAGTTGTGCCGCAAGGCGAGCGCCGCCATCGCCGAAGGCTACTCCTTTATTATTCTGTCCGATCGCGGCGTCGACGCGCGGCACATGCCGATCCCGGCACTGCTCGCTACCGCCGCCGTGCACCACCACCTCGTGCGCGAGGGCACGCGCGTGCGCGTCGGGCTCGTGGTCGAGTCCGGCGAGCCGCGCGAGGTGCACCACATGGCGATGCTGCTCGGCTACGGCGCCGGCGCCATCTGCCCCTACCTCGCGTTCGAGACTCTCGACGACATGATCGAGCAGGGGATGCTGACGGGGGTCGATCGTGCGCAGGCGGTGAAGAACTACGTCAAGGCGCTCAACAAGGGCGTGATCAAGGTGATCTCCAAGATGGGGATCTCGACGATCCAGTCCTATCGCGGCGCCCAGATCTTCGAGGCGGTCGGGCTCGACCAGACGCTCGTCGACCGGTACTTCACCTGGACCGCTTCGCGCATCGGCGGCATCGATATCGACGTCATTGCGCAGGAAACGGCGCTGCGTCATGGACGCGCCTACCCCGAGCGCCCGGCCGGCGTGCCCGACCTCGACTGGGGCGGGCATTACCAGTGGCGGCGCGACGGCGAAGTGCACATGCTCAACCCGGACACGGTCGCGAAGCTGCAGCACGCGACGCGCGCCAACTCGTACGCGCTGTTCAAGGAGTTCAGCCGCGCGTGCGACGACGGCAACCGGCAGCTCGCCACGCTGCGCGGCCTCATGGATTTCAAGCCCGCCGACACGCCGGTGCCGCTCGACGAAGTCGAGCCGGTCGAGTCGATCATGAAGCGCTTCGCCACGGGCGCGATGTCGTACGGCTCGATCAGCATCGAGGCGCACGAGGCGCTCGCGATCGCCATGAACAAGATCGGCGCGCGCTCGAACTGCGGCGAAGGGGGCGAGGACCCGGCGCGCTACGGCACCATCCGCAACTCCCGCATCAAGCAGGTGGCGTCGGGCCGCTTCGGCGTGACCAGCCATTACCTCGTCAACGCGACCGATCTGCAGATCAAGATGGCGCAGGGCGCGAAGCCCGGCGAGGGCGGCCAGCTTCCCGGCCACAAGGTCTATCCCCCGATCGCCAAGGTGCGCCACTCGACGCCGGGCGTGGGCCTCATTTCGCCGCCGCCGCACCACGACATCTACTCGATCGAGGACCTGGCGCAGCTGATCCACGACCTCAAGAACGCCAACCCCGAGGCACGCATCCACGTGAAGCTCGTCTCCGAGGTGGGCGTCGGTACGATCGCGGCGGGCGTCGCCAAGGCGCACGCCGACGTGGTGCTCATCTCCGGCGATTCGGGCGGCACCGGCGCGAGCCCGCTCTCCTCGATCAAGCACGCGGGTCTGCCGTGGGAGCTCGGCCTCGCGGAGACGCAGCAGGTGCTGGTCATGAACAAGCTGCGCGACCGCATCGTGGTGCAGACCGACGGCCAGCTCAAGACCGGGCGCGACGTGGTGGTGGCCGCGCTCCTCGGGGCCGAGGAGTTCGGCTTCTCGATCGCGCCGCTCACGGTGCTCGGCTGCATCATGATGCGCGTGTGTCACATGAACACCTGCCCGGTCGGCATCGCCACGCAGGACCCGGAGCTGCGCAAGCGCTTCGCGGGCGACCCGGAGCACGTGGTCAACTACTTCCGCTTCGTGGCCCAGGAAGTGCGCGAGTACATGGCGATGCTCGGCTTCCGCACCATGGACGAGATGATCGGGCGGGTCGACCGGCTGAACATGCGGCCGGCGATCGATCACTGGAAAGCGCGCGGGCTCGATTTCTCGCGGATCCTGTACCAGCCGCCCGTCGGTCCGGAGGTGGCGATCCGCAAGGTGCGCGAGCAGGACCACGGGCTCGACCGTTCGCTCGACCGCACGACGATCCTGCCGCTGTGCCGCGACGCGCTCGAGTCGAAGAAGCCGGTCGACATCATCCTGCCGATCCGGAACACCAACCGCACCGTCGGCACGCTCCTCGGCTACGAGGTCACCAAGCGCTACGGCGCCGAGGGCCTCCCCGAGGACACGATCCGGATTCACTTCAACGGCTCGGCCGGCCAGAGCTTCGGGGCGTTCCTGCCGAAAGGCATCACGCTCACGCTCGAAGGCGACGCCAACGACTACGTCGGCAAGGGCCTCTCGGGCGGCAAGCTCGTGATCTATCCGCCGCGCCAGGCGACCTTCGTGCCGGAGGAGAACATTCTCATCGGCAACGTCGCGCTCTACGGTGCGACGTCGGGCGAAGCCTACTTCCGCGGCGTTGCCGGCGAGCGCTTCTGCGTGCGCAACTCGGGCGCGCAGGCGGTCGTCGAGGGCGTCGGCGACCACGGCTGCGAGTACATGACAGGCGGCCGCGTGGTCGTGATCGGGCCGACCGGACGCAACTTCGCCGCCGGCATGTCGGGCGGTCTCGCGTACGTGCTCGACGTCAAAGGCGACTTCGCGCGCCGCTGCAATCTCGAGATGGTCGAGCTCGAGCCGCTAAACGCCGAGGACGCCGAGGAAGTGCGCGAGCTGCTCAAGCGGCACGTGCGCTACACCGGGTCCACGCTGGCGCAGAAACTGCTCGATCGCTGGAAGGCGTCGCAGCCGCGGTTCGTCAAAGTCATACCGAAGGACTACAAGCGCGTGCTCGAGGCCATCCGCAAGGCGCGGCAAACGGGCATCCCCGAAGACGAAGCCGTGATGGAAGCCGCCCATGGGTAAGCCGACCGGATTCCTCGAGTTCAAGCGGGCGAAGCAGCCCTATCGCCCGGTCGCGGAGCGCGTGCGCGACTGGAAGCAGGTGATGCTGCCGTATCCCGAGGCGGAGCTCAAAAAGCAGGCGGCACGCTGCATGGACTGCGGCATTCCGTTCTGCCATCAGGGCTGCCCGCTCGGCAACGTCATCCCCGACTGGAACGATTTCGTGTACCGCGACCGCTGGGCGGATGCGATCGATCGGCTGCACGACACCAACAACTTTCCGGAGTTCACCGGCACGCTGTGCCCGGCCCCGTGCGAAGGATCGTGCGTGCTCGGCATCAACGACGATCCCGTGACCATCCGCGCGGTCGAGCTCGCGATCGCCGAGCACGCCTGGGAGGACGGGCGCGTGCAGCCCCTCCCGCCCAAGGTCGAAACCGGAAAGAAAGTCGCCATCGTCGGCTCGGGGCCGGCGGGGCTCGCGGCGGCGCAGCAGCTGCGCCGCGCCGGTCACCGGGTGACCGTGTTCGAGCGCGCGGATCGCATCGGTGGATTGCTGCGCTACGGGATTCCCGAGTTCAAGATGGAGAAGAAGGTGCTCGATCGGCGCCTCGAGCAGATGCGCGGCGAGGGCGTCGAGTTCCGCACCAACGCGCACGTCGGTGTCAACGTGACGGTGGAAGAGCTGCGCCGCGACTTCGACGCCATCCTGCTCGCGGGCGGCGCGTGCGCGCCGCGCGACCTCAAGGTGCCGGGACGCGAGCTCGCCGGTATCCATTTCGCGATGGAGTACCTGCCGCAGCAGAACCGCCTCTGCGAAGGCGACGCGATTCCGGCGGCGGAGCGGATCGACGCGAAGGGCAAGCACGTGGTCATCATCGGCGGCGGCGATACCGGCGCCGACTGCCTCGGCACCGCCAACCGCCAGGGCGCGGTGAGCGTGCACCAGCTCGAGATCCTGCCGCGGCCGCCGGATACGCGCGCGCCGAACAACCCCTGGCCGCAATGGCCGGTGATCTTCCGCGTCGCGTCGGCGCACGAGGAAGGCGTCGAACGGCTTTACTCGGTCTCGACCAAGCGCTTCATCGGCGAGAACGGGCGCGTCACGGCGCTCGAGCTGATCAAAGTGCAGATGGTGCTCGAGGAGGGCCGGCCGGTGTTCAAGGAGATTCCGGGCACCGAGTTCACGCTCAAGGCCGATCTCGTGCTGCTCGCCCTGGGTTTCGTCGGGCCGGAGCGGGTCGGAATGCTCGAGCAGCTCGGCGTGCGGCTCTCGGAGCGCGGCACCGTCTGGCGCGACGCGAACTGGATGACGAGCGTGCCGGGCGTCTTCACCGCGGGCGACATGCAGCGCGGCCAGTCGCTCATCGTCTGGGCGATCGCCGAAGGGCGCTCGGCGGCGCGCGGCATCGACCAGTACCTCATGGGAAGCTCGAGTTTGCCGGCGCCGCTCCCCTAGCGGCCGCGCGCTCGCCCGTAGGGCGTCGAGCTACCGCCCGGTCCGGAAGCCCATGACTCAGCCGAAGAACGACCGTCTCCTGCGTGCGCTGCGCCGCGAGCCCGTGGATGCGACGCCGGTCTGGATCATGCGCCAGGCCGGGCGCTACCTGCCGGAATACCGCGCCCTGCGGGCGCGCGCGGGCGACTTCCGCACGCTCTGCATGACGCCGGAGCTCGCGTGCGAAGCGACGCTGCAGCCGGTCGACCGCTTCCCCCTCGACGCGGCGATCCTGTTCTCCGACATCCTCACGGTGCCCGACGCGATGGGGCTCGGGTTGTACTTCGTGGAGGGCGAGGGACCGGCGTTTCGCCGCCCGATACGGAGCGCCGATGACGTGGCCGCGCTTCCCGTGCCGGATCCGGAGAGCGAGCTGCGCTACGTAATGGACGCCGTGCGGCTGGTACGCCGCGAGCTCGACGGGCGCGTGCCGCTGATCGGTTTCGCCGGCAGCCCCTGGACGCTCGCGACCTACATGATCGAAGGCGGGAGCAGCCGCGAGTTCCCGCAGACCAAGCGCATGTTGTACGGTGCGCCCGATCTCCTGCACCGCCTGCTCGATGTGCTCGCGCGCGCGGTCGCCGAGTACTTGCGGGCGCAGGTCGCCGCCGGCGCGCAGGCGCTCATGCTCTTTGACACGTGGGGCGGCGCGCTCTCGGCGCGCGACTATCGGACGTTCTCGCTCGCCTACATGAAGCAGGTGATCGCTGCGCTGCGCCGAAACGACGGGGAGCGGGTGCCGGTCATACTGTTCACCAAGAACGGCGGACAGTGGCTCGAGGCGATGGCGGAGTCCGGCGCCGATGCCCTCGGGCTCGACTGGACCACCGACATCGGCGATGCGCGCCGCCGCGTCGGCGACCGCGTGGCGTTGCAGGGCAATCTCGATCCGGCCGCGCTGTACGCGCCGCCCGAACGCATACGCACCGAAGTCGCGTACGTGCTCGAGCGCTTCGGACACGGCAGCGGGCACGTCTTCAACCTCGGCCACGGCATCACCCCGGACGTCGATCCGGAGCACGTGGCCACGCTCGTCGACGCCGTGCATACGCTGAGCCCCGCGTACCACCGCTGATCGCGGCCGGCCGCGCATCGGTCGCCGCTCCCGTGCGCGCAAACCTTTAGCAAGGATAATTCTCGTAATTTCTCAAGCGCCGCGGACGCGCCGGGTTGCCGTATTGCGTCAGTTGTTATTTGAGGAATGGAGGGGTAGAGTCAACCGGCGCAAAGGAGCGGCGACGGTTTGTCGTCGACAGAAGGGGACCCAATCTACACCGCGGACTCGGAACGTTCCGTGCCATGCCGCATGCGCGCGGCAGGTACATTTGGGGGGTGGTGTTGACAATGGGGGCACCGGAAGCAGATTCCGCGAAGCCTGAATCGTCCATGCTGACGGCGTTCGAGGGGCTCAAAGAAACGCCCGTCGGCAAGGTCATCTACGATCAGATCTCCCGACTGCTCTCCGAACAGGAAGCGGCGCAGCGCAATACGCAGCGCGTTTACGGCATCCTGCTGCGCCTGCTGGTCGAGGCCTATGCCGCCAACCCGACGCTCGCGCACGTCAACCGCATCAACGCCAAGCTGAACGAGCTCCGCAGCGCGGTCGATGGTCCGAACAATGCTTTGCCGGCGCGCGCGCGCGACGAGGCTGCGCCGGCAGAAGCCGCCTCGACGCAGCCGGCGCCCTTGCCGGAAATCGAAACCTCGGCGGTGCTCGATGAGCTGCTTCGCGACGGCCGTTCCGCGTCCTCCGCGCGTCCCTCTTCCGACGCACCCGGAACGTCCTCGGCGGCGCCGGCGCGCGAACCCCGACCGCCGTCCCCTGCTCCTGCGCCGGCGGCCGACGAAGCGGCGGCGACGCGCGAAGCGCATGCCGAGCGGCGCATTCATTCCGCGTATCGTCTCCACCTCGATCGCAAGCGCAGCGAGATCGCGAGGCTGCAGGAAGCGTTCGCGCAGAACGTGAACGAGGCGATCGCGCAGAACCGCGAGTTCGGGGCGCTGCTGCAGATCGAGCTCAACGCGCTGCGGCAGGCCGAGACCGCCGAAGAGATCGAGACGCTGCGGCAGATTCTCATCGGCGGAATCGAAGAGCTGATCCACGGTCAGCGCTCGCTCGATGTCAAGCTGCGGCGCACCCACGAGTTCCTGCGGCTGCTCAAGTCAGACAGCGACCGGCTGCGCGACGAGCTCAACAAGGTGCGGCTGCTCAGCCTCACGGACGAGTTCACGGGCCTGCCGAACCGCCGCGCTTTCATGCGCCGCCTCCAGGACGAGATCGGCCGGGCCCAGCGCTACGGCTCGCCGCTCGCGCTCGCGCTGCTCGACCTCGACGAATTCAAGTCGATCAACGACGCGCACGGCCATCCCGCCGGCGACGAGGTGCTGCGCTCCTACGCCTCGCACGTGCTCTCGATTCTGCGCCATCACGACATGGTCGCGCGCTACGGCGGGGAGGAATTTGCGGTGCTGCTGCCGAACACCTCGCTCGACGGCGCCCTTGCCGCACTCAACAAAGTTCGCGCGCGTGCACAGACGACCACCTGCACGTTCGACGGCAAGCCGCTGCGCGTACCGACTTTCTCCGCCGGGCTCACGCTGTATGCGCCCGGCGACTCGCACACGACGCTCGTCGACCGCGCGGACCGCGCGCTCTACCGGGCCAAGCGCCTCGGACGCAACCGCGTCGAGATCGAGCTGCCGCCGGGCGGGAGGAGCGAATCGGCGGAGCGCAGTCCCGCGGAGCAGTGATCAGCAGCGCTCGCCGGTGCGGGCGTGCGCCCACTCGAGCACGGCGCGCACGCGCGGACCGAGGAGCGACGCCGCGGTTGCGTAGTCGGCCCAGGTATGGGCGTGGTGCTCCGGACGTCCGAGCACCGGATTGATGCCGAGCACGACGTCGCCGCTGTCCGACCGCGCCAGGTAATAGCGCGCCACCTTGTTGCCGCGATACGGTGGCGTCTCCACGTAGTCCTCGCCCCACGCGAGCTCGAGGTTGCGCAAGCCGGTTTCTTCCTCGGTTTCGCGGCGTGCCGCCGCAAGCGGCGACTCGTTCGGTTCGACGAGCCCCTTCGGAAAATCCCAGTAGCGGTAAGCGCGCAGCAGCAGATAGTGATAGCGCCCGGCGATGCAGCGCACGACGACGAACCCCGCGGACAGGCGCGGCACACTCATCCCGCGACCCGCGATCGCGCCGGCATCATCGGACCTCCGCCAGCAGTGCGTCGATCATGCGCCGCGCCTGATCCGCGTAGCCCCCGCCGAAGAGGTTCGCGTGGTTGAGCACGTGGTAGAGGTTGTAGAGCGTCCGTCGCGTGCGGTAGCCCGGCGGCAGCGGCCAGGCGGCGCGGTAGGCTTCGTAGAACGTGTTCGCGAAGCCGCCGAAGAGCTCGGTCATCGCGATATCGGCCTCGCGGTCGCCGAAGTAAACCGCCGGGTCGAATATGACCGGTTCGCCGGCGGCGGTCGCGGCCGCGTTGCCGCCCCAGAGATCGCCGTGCAGCAGCGAAGCGGCGGGCGCGTGTCCGGCGAGGAGCGCATCGACGTGCACCAGCAGTTTCTCCCCGGCACGTGTGAGCTCCCAATAGCCGTGCTCCGACGCGAGCTGCAGCTGCGGCCGCAGCCGCTGCTCACGGAAGAACTCGGCCCAGTTCGGGGTCTGCGCGTTGTGCTGCGGGGTCGTGCCGATCGTATTGTCGCGGTGCCAGCCGTGCTGCGGGCGCGTAACGCCGTGCAGCGCCGCCAGCCGCTCGCCGAGGAGCGCCTGCGTGCGCGCATCCGCGGGCGCGAGGTCGAGATGCTCGAGCACGAGGAATGCCACACCCCCGGCCGTACCCCAGCAGATCGGTTTGGGCACCCGGACCGCCCGCGCGGCGCCGAGCGCCTCGAGACCCTCGGCCTCGGCGGCGAACATGTCGAGTCGCGCCGGCTCGTTGTATTTCAGGAAATAGCGGGACGTACGCCCATCGAGCACCGCGGTGCGGTTGATGCACCCCCCGGAAGCCGTCCCGAGCGCGGCCGGCGAAACGACATCGCCCGTCAGACGGTTGATCTCTACGGTGAGCGCGGTCCAGTCCGGCACGAGGCTATCCCTTAAGCCACTGATTGGCCGCCCTATTTTTGTCCGACGGTGAAGCCGTAACAACCGCGCCTAAGCGCTTGTATTCGCCGTAATTCCGGCGGGTTATGGCATCGGATTTGCACGCTTTTCGGTCAACGATCGGGATCGGCCCTCCGGGGGCCGGGAAAGCACGAAGGAGCGGGCCATCGCCCGCGCGATCATGCTGCTCAACCGTATTTCCACCCGGGCGAGCGTCGCCGTCACTGTCCTGGCCGTCGCCGTGCTGGGCCTGCTACTCGCCGCCGTCGCGGGGCGCATCTACCGGGATCATGCGCTCGAGGTGAACCGCGCGGCCCTGTCGCGCGTGGTGCGCGGCGAGGTGAGCCGGATCGAGCGCGAACTGATGCGCTATACCGAGCTCATCGCGCAGTTCGTCGCCGCACCTCTTCCGGCGGCAAGCTTGCCAGACGCGCCGCACCTGCCCGACGGGACCGGCGCTGCGCTCGTCATCGCCACCCTTTACGGCGCCGACGGGCGACCGGTCGCGGCACGCAGGTTCTCTCCCGATGCCCCGGACGGCCCGCTCTGCGACCCGCCGGTGCCTGCGACGCTCGCTCCCGGCGGCCGCTACTGCGAACACGCCGGGCGGCTCTACTACGCGGTCGATGTGCCGCTCGCGCGGCCCGCGGCCGCCTCGCTCCAGGCGGTCTACGACGCGGCGGCCGCATTCGCGGCGAGCGAGCCGGCGCTCGCTCTGCCGCTTCGCATCGTCGGCCCCGACGGCCGCGCGCTCTACGAATCGCCCGCCTGGCCGGTGAACGGTGCGGCGAAGGATGCCTTCTTCGCGACGCACGTCCTCGCGGTGCCGGGACAG
>DASVBY010000010.1:0-40270 GCA_036381895.1 Burkholderiales bacterium
TCTCGGTAAGCCCCTTTGCTTTCGCCCAGGCGATCAGTTCGGACGAGACCGTGAATCCGTCAGGGAGGGTCGTGCCCTCGTCGCTCTAGCCGAGGGAACCCCACTCCTCTCGGATAGCGGCCACGATGGCACGGTTGCTGCCTGTCCCGGGCAGCTCATCCGACGCCGGCGTGAGCCGAGCGATCCCCCACTTGCCGCCGTGCCCACGGCTGGGCCGGACGTAGTACCCGCTCCATCCGACCATCGAGACATGTGCTCCATACTGGAGGCCGCGGACGCGGCGGCCTTCTGGGATGCGGGTCTGCAAGATCGGGGCATCGATTTGAGTTTGAGTGACCATTGCTGTCGTCTCCTGCCTCATGCTGGAACCCCGAGGCGCGGGCGGGATCGTCGATCCCATTTAGGCAGATTACTCCCCGCCACGGTGCGCGACAAGCCTCGGAGGATTGTTCGCGCGCTCCAAGGCTTCCAGAGCGAGTCGCGCCACTTCGGCGAAGTCGTCTCGAAGCTCCGTCAGGAATTCAATTGCCGCCTTTGCTGCCGGGCTGTGATCGTTCGCGGCCTTAACGAACCGCAACGCCTGCATCGTGCGAAGATGCAGTGACGCGGCACTGGAAGCCGCTTGCTCGATCAGCGTGCGTTTCCCCGGGCGCTCGAAGTCCGATCCGAGCTCCGCGGCGCAGTAAAGTAGCTCCTGAATAGGGAAAGGGTAGGGAAGGGGAACAACGGCATTCTTGTTTGGCATTGCTAGGCCCTCTCGTTCGTTAGTGGTGTCGGGCGCTAGCAAGCCGACAAGAGACGGCCCCCGCGTATTCCCCTTTCGGGTGTTTTATTCCGCGAGACGCCCGACGCAGGACGCAAAAATACCGTCTCTACGGGGACGGCTCCCGCTCTTGTGGCTTGCTAGGCCTAAAGAAACTGTATGGCCGAAGGCGGGGCGAATGCAAGCCGGGGAAAGTTAAGTAAAAACTAAGTAAGCCCGGCGGGCCGTTCGTAAGTGCTTGAATTTATGGCGTCCCCAAGGGGATTCGAACCCCTGTTACCGCCGTGAAAGGGCGATGTCCTAGGCCTCTAGACGATGGGGACGAGGAGGTATAGGGACGCGGTGCGACGGGCGGAGATTGGTGGAGCCAGCCGGGATCGAACCGGCGACCTCTTGCATGCCATGCAAGCGCTCTCCCAGCTGAGCTATGGCCCCGTTTGTCCTTCGCAAGCGAGCCGCGGCCCTGCCGGACTGCGTCAAAGGCGGGCTAATGTACGTGTCCGGCCGCGCAGGGTCAAGCGGCCCTGCTCGAGTGCGAGCCTTTCCCGATTGTCGGTCGCGGCAGCGGGCGGCATGCTGGACGTGCGATGAACATTCGCCTTCGATCGCCGCTGCGCCCGGCGCTCCTCGCTCTATCCGTCGCGCTCGCCGCCGCCTGCGTGCGCGACGAGCCGCCGCCGGCGCGAAGCGATGCACCGGCACCGCCGGCGCCAGCGACCAGATCGCCCCCGGGCGATACCGGCGACGCCGAGGTCCGGACGCCGGCGCCCGCGTCGCGGCGCGAACCGGTGTACGAGCTGCGCGACATGACCGGGCGCGTGCGCGAACCGAAGCGCGGCGTAACGCCCGGCGCGCTCGAGGCGGAGGGCGGCGACGCGGGCACGCCGCGGACCGAGGATCCCGAGCGAGTGCGGCAGAAGAAGCCGTAAGTGCGAGCGGCGGCGCGTATGCGCCGGCGCCGGGCTGCCCGAACGCGCCGCGGACTACGCGCCGATCGGGTTCTCGCCGATCACGTTCCCGAGGAGAGCGTGCCGGATCGCGCGCCTGAGTGCGTTCGTCGGGAATGACGGAACAGCGCCGAGTTTCTCCATCGCCTAGGGACCTTCCCTGATTCTTGACCCGGTGGCCTCGCGCTATGGTGGCCCGCTTCATGGGAAGCCGGCGGATCCGCTGCTCGCTTTCCGGCGCAAGCGGGAGAAGATCGAACGGGGCATCGACGTGCGCACTGAGCCGGATCGGTGGCGAATCGGTATCTCGGGGTCCTACGGCGGCATGAACCTCGGCGACGAGGCGATCCTCGAGGCCATGTTGACCGAGCTGCGCGCCGCCGTCCCGGCGCACGTTACCGTCTTCTCCCGCAATCCGCGGGATACCCTGGCGACTCATCGCGTCGAGCGCGCGGTGGACGTCCGCGCAATGACCCGGCGCGAGATCGCGCCGGAGATCGAGGCGCTCGACCTGTTCGTTCTCGGCGGCGGCGGCATCCTTTATGACTACGATGCCGAAACCTATTTGCGGGAAGTGTTCATTGCCCACGAGAAGGGCGTTCCCGTGTTCGTGTACGGAATCAGCGCCGGTCCCCTCGACACCATCGCGGCGCGCCGCGCCGTGCGCGAGGCCCTCAACGACTGCGCGGTGATCACCGTACGCGACCGGCAGGGGCTGCGGCTGCTGGAAGACGCGGGCGTAACCCGGGAGATCCTGCTCACCGCCGATCCGGCGCTGCTGCTCCAGCCGGAGCCGCTGCCCGCCGCGACGTTGCGAGCGGAGGGTGTCGAGCTCGAGCGCCCTCTCGTCGGCTTCTCCGTCCGGGAACCGGGCCCGGCCGCACCCCACATCGATCCGGTCGACTATCACGCGATGCTCGCGCACGCCGCCGATTTCGTCGTCGAGCGGCTCGACGCGCATGTCGTGTTCGTGCCGATGGAGCGCATGGACGTGCAGCACAGCCACGCGGTGGTGGCGTCGATGCGCAATCCCGAACAGGCGGAAATACTTCGTCGGCGGCATTCGCCGCGCCAGATCCTCGATTTCGTCGCGCGGCTCCAGTTCGCCGTCGGCATGCGCCTGCACTTCCTCATTTTCGCCGCGCTGCAGGGTACGCCGTTCACGGCCTTGCCCTACGCCTCGAAAGTCACGGGTCTCCTGGAAGACCTGGACATGGAGATGCCGCCCTTGGGTACCGTCGGAACCGGTCAGTTGATCGCGCGCATCGATCGATCCTGGGACCGGCGCGAGGAGATCAGCGCACGCATCAGGAGCAAGGTTCCGGCGATGCAGGAGCGGGCGCGGCGCACGAACGAGCTGCTCGTAAGTCTGCTGACGCAGCAGAGGGTATCCGCTTGAAGAACTGCGTGTGGCGTGGTGCGCAGGTGCGGCGCCGGGCTCGTGCCGTCGACGGCGGCGAGCTCGCGGCGCGACGAAGCCGTCGGCAAACCGTCTGGCGCCGGTGCCGGAACCATGCGGCTGCGAGAAGCGCGCAGAGCGGACCCGCGTGGGAATGAAGGTCAATCGAAAGGAGTCGCGATATGCCTTTGCACTTCTACAGGAGGCCCCGCCTCGTCGTTCTCAACCCGAATAGCTCCCTGCTGGAGGCTGCGCGAGCGATCGAGCACAACCGCATCGGTGCGGTCGTCGTACAGGACCGGGGGCGGATCGTGGGCATCGTCACCGACCGCGATCTCGCGGTCCGCGCGCTCGGGCGCGCGCTCGACCCGCAGACGACGAAGATCAGCGAAGTGATGACGCCGTCGCCGATAACGCTCACACCCGCGGACAGCCTGGAGGAGGCGATTGCCCTCATGCAGGAGCGCAACATCCGGCGTATCCCGCTCGTCGAAGGCGAGCAGGTCGTCGGGATGGTGACGCTCGACGATCTGCTCCTCGACGAGGCGGCGCCGCTCGAGGAGCTCGCCGCCATCGTCCAGGCCCAGATCGGGGAGGGTGGACCGGCGGAGTCGGCGCGTCTACCGTCCCGCCGGCGCAGCATCGCCCGGGCGGAGGCGACGCTCGCGCGGCTGGTCGGTCAGGTGCGCGCGGAGAGCGGCCTCGAGAGCGCGGAGCAGGCGCGGAGCGCGCTCGAGACAGTGCTCGCGTCGCTGGTGCGGCGGCTGACGGCCGACGAGGCGGAAGATCTGATCGCGCAGCTGCCATCGTTGCTGCAGCCTGGATTGCGCGCGCTGCCGCCCGGGCCGGACAAGTCCATCACCCGCCAATCGATCGAAGCGGAGCTGGTGCAGCGGCTCGACGTGGATCCGGCACGCGCGGGGCGGCTCCTGGCCGCCGTCTGCAGGACGATCGCGCGGGCGATCAGTCGCGGACAGGCGGAGGATGTCCATAACCAGCTCCCGGCGGACATCCGCGAGGTGTTTCCGGTCCCCGTGCAGCCGGCGGCTTCGGGGCCGTCGCCTTCGGCGGGAGCCGGCCGACCCTCTGCGTCCTGACCGGCGGACCCGGTACGACGAGGGCGGCTCGAAGCGGGTCCCGCCGCCGCGCGCCGCGGGTGATCGTGAACGTCCCCTCGGGACGCCAAACCATAGGCCGCCTTGCGGCGGCCTATGCGGGTGGCGGACTGCCGGGCGCCCCCGCGGGCTACTCGCCGATCACGTCCCCGAAGAGCACGTACTTCTCGCCGTCGAAGCGCGCGAGGCGCACGGACTCGATCGGGCGGTAGTCGGTCGGACTCGTGTTGACGCGAACGCCGGGCAGCAGCATCGGCACCTCGAGATTCTTGAGGTTCGCCGCCTGGCGCATGATGTTCTCGCGCGTCAGCTCGTCGCCCGCCTGCTTCAGCACCTGGTGCATCGTGTACGCGACCGCGTAGCCGTAGACGTAGTTGCCGTCGTTCAGGCTCACGCCCGGATTGTACTTCTCCATCCACGCCTTCCATTCCTTGAAGTCGGCGTCGTCGTGCCACTGCGGGTCGGCGACGTCCTTGAGGTAGGCGGTCGTGATCACGCCTTTCGCCGCGTCGAGGCCAGCCGGCTTGAGCACGTTGTTGATGTTCGCCGAGACGTTGTTGAGGAGCTGCAGCGGCCGCCAGCCGATCTCGTGCGCCTTGCGTATCGCCTGCGCCGCGAACTTCGGCGTCGCGACGTTGAAGAAGACGTCCGCGCCCGACGCCTTGAGCTCGACGATCTGCGAATCGACGGTCGGGTCGGTGACCTCGTAGGAGAGCTCCTTCACGATCATCCGGGAGGCCTTGTCGCCGAGTCCCTCGCGGAAGCCGTGCAGGTAGTCTTTGCCGTAGTCGTCGTTCTGGTAGAGGATGCCGACCTTGGCGTTCGGGTGGTGCTTGAGCAGGTACGCCGCGTACGCCTTCGCCTCCGACTGGTAGCTCGGCTGCCAGCCCATGGTCCAGGGGAACTTCTTGTAGTCGCCCCACTTGGTGGCGCCGGTCGCGACGAATAGCTGCGGGACTTTTTTCACGTTCATGTACTTCTGGATCGCGGTGTTCGACGGCGTCCCGAGCGGCTGGAACACGAGCAGCACCTGCTCCTGCTCGACCAGCTTGCGCACCTGCTCGACCGTCTTCGGCGGGCTGTAGCCGTCGTCCAGCGTGATGAAGGTGATCTTGCGCCCGTTGATGCCGCCCTTGTCGTTCACCATCTGCCAATAGGCCGCGATCGCTTTGCCGATGCTGCCGTAAGCCGAGGCCGGACCGCTGTACGGATTGGTGTGGCCGATCTTGATCTCTTTGTCGCTCGCGCCCGGGTCGTACTTCGCGGCGAACGCCCCGCCGACGGCAAGCGCGAGGCCGAGCACCGCGGCGATCGAGCCGGCGAACATGCTCCTGCTGATTGACGTTCTCATGGATGGTCTCCTGTTTACATGGACTGCACTAACCCCCCTTTGCTGGTTGTGCCCCGGCCCGGCGCCGCAGTGCCGCGCGCGCCGAGACGAGGCGTACGAAACCGGCGATGCCGGCCGGCATGACGAACATGAACAGGATCAGGAACACCCCGAAGATCGCCTGCGGCGCGGCCTTCGAGATGCCCTCGGAAAGGTGCGGGACGAACTGCAGGAACAGCGCGCCGTAGAGCGCGCCGCTGATCGAGTAGATGCCGCCGATGACGCTGCCGAAGAGGAACGCGAACGAGAGGCCGATCGCGAAGCTGTCGGGCGCGACGAACTGGACGGCGATGGCGGCGAGCGCGCCGGCGATGCCCGTGTACATCGCGCTCACGCCGAAGGTGAGCGACTTGTACATGGCGCTGTTGATGCCCATGGCGTCGGCCGCGATCGGATGGTCGCGGATCGCGACGATGGCGCGGCCGACGCGTCCGCGCAGCAGGTTCCGGGCGAGCGCGAACAGGAGCACCATGATCGTGAGCGAGAAGAAGTACAGCCGCTGGTCGGGGTTGAGCGGCAGGCCGAACGGCGCCTCGGGCTTGAGGATGACGATGCCCTGGACGCCGCCGGTGTACTCCTCGATGCCCTTGTACTTGAGGAGCTGCGGTGTGGCGACGCCGAGCGCGAGCGTCGCGAGCGCGAGGTAAAGGCCGTGGAGCCGCAGCGCCGGCAGACCGAAGAGAAAGCCCGCGACGAGGCAGACGGCACCGGCGATCGGCACGGTGAGCCAGTAGGGTACTCCGAGCTGGTCGATCAGAATCGCCGTGGTGTAGGCGCCGAGCGCGTAGAACGCACCGTGGCCGAGCGAGATCTGGCCGTTGTAGCCCGTGAGAATATTGATCCCGAGCAGCGCGATCGCGTTCACCAGCACCAGGGTGAACTGGAAGGTGCGGTAGTTGCTGATGAAGAAGGGCAGCAGGCACGCGGCGGCGAGGAGCGCCGCGAGGCCGATCAGCGGCCAGCGCCGTTCGCGCGGCGCCGCGCGGGCGGGCAGCCCGGCGGCGACGGCTTCGCTCTTGAGCAGCGTGTTCATGGCCTACACCCGCTTCACCACGGTGCGGCCGAAGAGGCCGGAGGGCTTGATGAGCAGCACCCCGACGATCACCGCGAGCGCTACCGTGAGCTTGAGGTCGGTGCCGACGACGTAGGCGCCCATCAGGTTCTCGAGCACGCCGACCGCGAACCCGCCGGTCACCGCGCCCCACGGGTTATCGATGCCGCCGAGGAGCGCGCCGGCGAAGCCGTAGATCAGGATCGAGAGCATCATGTTGGGCTCGAGGAACACGATCGGCGCAACCATCATGCCGGCCACGGCGCCGATCGCGCCGGCGAGCCCCCAGCCGAGCGCGAGCATCCGGCTCACGCGGATACCGACGAGCCGGCTCGACTCCGGGTTCTCGGCGGCGGCGCGCATCGCGAGCCCGAGCGGCGTGTAGCGGAAGAAGACGTAGACGAGGAGCAGCATGGCGAGCGTCACGCCGAGGAGGCCGAGCTGGTGCCCCGAGACCAGGCCGCCGAAGACCGCGCCCGCGGGAAACGGGCTCGGGAATACCTTGATGGTGTACTCCCAGATCCAGCCGGCGAGGCTGTTGAGGACGAGCAGGATGCCGATGAACACCGTGACCACCGCGAGCACGGCGTCCTGGCGCTCGAACGGGCGGATGATGGTGCGCTCGATCACCACGCCGCCGACGAACGAGATCGCGATCGTCAGAAAGAAGGCGCCCCAGTAGGGCAGCCCCCAGGCCATGAGCTGCCAGGCGATATAGGTCGAGAACATCGCCATCTCGCCCTGCGCGAAGTTCACGTGATGGGTCGCCTTGTAGATCATGACCACCGCGAGGGCGACGCTCGCGTAGATGCCCCCGGTGCTGAGCCCCGTCAGTACCTGCTGCAGAAACGCTTCCACGCCGCGCCTCCTTCAGTAGCCGAGGTAGGATCGACGGATCGATTCGTCGCTGCGGATCGCGCCGGCGGTGCCGGACATGACCACGCGTCCGGTTTCGAGCAGATACGCGTGGTCGGCGATGTCGAGCGCCCGGGCGGCGTTCTGCTCGACGAGGAGCATGGCCACCTGCTGCTCGCGGTTGATCGTGCGCAGGATCCCGAAGATCACGTCGACGACGAGCGGCGCGAGGCCGAACGAAGGCTCGTCGAGCAGCAGCAACCGCGGGCGCATCATGAGCGCGCGCGCGATCGCGAGCATCTGCTGCTCGCCGCCGGAGAGCGTGCCCGCCTGCTGCCGGCGCCGCTCGTACAGCCGCGGGAAGTAGCCGAAGACGCGCTCGAGGTCCTCGGCGACCCGCGCCTTGTCCTTGCGCGTGTACGCGCCGAGCCGCAGGTTCTCCTCGACCGTGAGGCCCGAGAAGGTGCCGCGGCCCTCGGGCACGTGCGCGATGCCGCAGCGCACGATGTCCTCGGTGCCGCGGCGGCCGATCGGCCGGCCGTCGAAGCGGATGTCGCCGCGCGTGTCGACCATGCCGCAGAGCGCACGCAGCGTCGTGGTCTTGCCGGCGCCGTTGGCGCCGAGGAGCGCCGTGATGCCGCCCGGCGCGATCGCGAAGCTCACGCCGTGCAGCACGTGCGTCGAGCCGTAGTAGGCGTGCACATCGAACGCCTCGAGGAGCGCGCTCATCCGTTCGGTCTCCCCAGGTAGGCGCTGATCACCTCGGGGTGGCTCTGGACCTCCGCCGGCGTGCCCTCGGCGATCTTGCGGCCGAAATTGAGCGCCACCACCTTGTCCGAGGTGCGCATGACGAGCGACATGTGATGCTCCACCAGGAGCACGGTGATGCCGAGCGCGTCGCGCACGTGCCGGATCAGGCGCCCGAGCTCGTTCACTTCCTCGTGGTTCAGCCCGCCCGCCGGCTCATCGAGGAGCAGCAGCTTCGGCCGGCTCGCGAGCGCGCGAGCGAGCTCGACGCGCTTCTGGGTGCCGAAGGGAAGGTCCAGCACGCGCGCGTGCGCGACCTTCTCGAGCTCGAGGAAGGCGAGGATCTCCCAGGCCGCGTCGTGCAGCGCGCGCTCCTCGCTGGCGACGAGCGGCAGGCGCACGGCATTGGCGAAGAAGCCGCCGCGGCTGCGGCAGTGGCCGCCCGTCATCACGTTCTGCAGCACCGACATGGTGCGAAAGAGCGCGAGGTTCTGGAACGTGCGCCCGATGCCGAGCCGGGCGATGCGGTGCCGGGGGACGTCGAGGAGCGAGCGCCCCTCGAAGCGGATGTCGCCTTCGTCGCAGGCGTAGAGGCGGCTGAGGCAATTGAACAGCGTGGTCTTGCCCGCGCCGTTCGGGCCGATGAGGCCAACGATCTGACCGTGCTCGACCTGGAAGGAGACACTGTCGAGCGCCACGATACCGCCGAACTGCACAGAGACGTCCGCTACTTCGAGCACGGCCTGGTCTCCTGTCTTGTTGTCGGCGATGAAGCGAGCGCCTGTGTGCGCTCATGCGCCGTCTGGCTGTGTGGTTCTTATCCTCCCATCGCGGCGTTCAGAGTATCGGGATACGAATCGATTA
This sequence comes from Burkholderiales bacterium, assembly GCA_036381895.1. Classification (GTDB taxonomy): domain Bacteria; phylum Pseudomonadota; class Gammaproteobacteria; order Acidiferrobacterales; family Sulfurifustaceae; genus JACQFZ01. Next base: position 9,132 of record DASVBY010000010.1, read on the forward strand.
GGAAGCTCTCGCGGGCGGCGAACGGCCGATGACACCGACGATGACTGTCGGTGCACGCGCGCCCGGTGCGTCGCTTTCCATCATGCGGAACGGACGACGCTGCGCTGACCGTTCGGTCGATAGCGCGCGCGACGACGGCACGCGCAGCACCGTATCACAGGCGCGGCTTGAGGGCGTGATTGAGTGCGAGGGCGAAGGTGAAGACGAGGAGGGCGCCCGCCTGATGCAAGGCGCCGAGCCACACCGGCACGATCAGCAGCAGCGTCGCGATGCCGAGTGCGACCTGAATCACGGTCGCGGCGAGCAGGCCGTGCAGCAGCAGACGCGCGCGCGGCGCGAGCGCCTGCTGCATGCCCCACCACCAATAGAAGCCGACCGCGGCGAGCAGCGCGTACGCCAGCATGCGGTGCGTGAACTGTACCGTTGCCACGTTCTCGAAATGGTTGATCCACCACGGCTCGAGCGCATAGAGCCCGGGCGGCACGAAACTGCCTTGCATGAGCGGGAACGTGTTGAAGACGAATCCGGCCTTGGTCCCCGCCACGAATCCGCCGGCAAGGATCATGAGGAACACGAGCACGGTGACGAAGCCGCCGAAGCGCCGGATGCCGCGGTGGCGCGTGCCCGCGGGCGCGAGGCGCATGAGATCGAGCGCGAGCCAGAGCACCAGCGCGTAGATCAGCACGGCGACGCCGAGGTGCGCGGTGAGCCGATAGGGGCTGACGCGCGGCACGTCGATGAGACCGCTCTGCACCATGTACCAGCCGAGCGCGCCCTGGAGCGCGCCCAGGACGAAGATGCCGACGAGCCGCGGCACGAGCGGCGGAGGAAGCCGTCGCCGCAGCGCGAAGTAAGCGAGCGGTACGAAGAAGGCGATACCGATAAGGCGCCCGAGCAGCCGATGGAACCACTCGACCCAGTAGATTTCCTTGAACGCCGCGAGCGACATGCCGGCGTTCACTTCGCGGTACTCGGGCGTCTGGCGGTACTTCTCGAACTCCGCTTCCCACTGCGCTTCGGTGAGCGGCGGAATCGCGCCCATGATGGGGTTCCACTCGACGATCGAAAGGCCCGAGCGCGTGAGTCGCGTGACCCCGCCGACCACGACCATGAGGAACACCAGGGTGGCGACGAGGAGAAGCCACAAGGCGATCGGGCGGTTGGAGCGGGCAGCGGGAACAGGCACGTCTGGCTCGGGGCGATTCTGTTGCGGCGGCCGCATTGTGCAGCCTTCGCTTCGAAAGCGAAAGCCCTCAGCGCCGGTGCGGTCGACGGACGGTGCGCGCGCTTCTCGACAGCGCAGCGAAGCCCGGCTAATCTGCGCGGCTATTCGCCGCGCCCATGCGTTTCAAGCTCCTCGCCGCCGCACTCGCTCTGCTCCTCGTCGCGTCCTTTCCTCTGCAGAGCGGAAGCGGATTCGGCGAGCGCTTCGTGTCCGGCTCGTGCCTGGCGGAGGCCGCGCCGTGGATGCTGGGCGAGGCGACCGTTGCCGCGGCGGAACCGCCGGCGGGCGGCCCCGCCCTGCGGGTCGTGACGTTCAACCTGCACAGCGGCCTCGGGCCGGGGCCGGGCTTCTATCGGACCCGTGAGGCCGTCGAGCGCCATCTCGAGGGCATCGCCGCCGCCATTGCGGAAACGGCGGTGCCGGACGCGATCGGGCTCAACGAGGTCGATTTCGAGGCGCGGCGCAGCGGCGGCTTCGACCAGGCGCGCTATCTCGCCGAGGCACTCGCACGGCGGACCGGCGCGCGTTTCACGGTGGTCTACGGCGAAACCTGGCGCCGGACCTGGCCTGGTTTCGAAGCGCGCTTCGGCAATGCGGTGCTCGTGCGCCATCCCGTGCTCGCACAGGCGGCGTGCCTCTACGAGGACGCCGATGCCTGCGCGCACGCGCCGGCCGGCGATCTGCCCGCGCTGCGCGCCGCGGGGCTCCTCGATCGGCTGGCGCGCGAAGCGCGCGGGCTCGTGCGGGCGACCATCGATTTCCACGGCGCGCCCGTCGATATCCTCGTGACGCACCTCGATGCGTTCGCGCTCGCCGAGCGCGAAGCGCAGGCCGCGCATCTCGTGCGCCGCTTCGTGGATCCCGCGCGCACGACGGTGGTGCTCGGCGATTTCAACGCCGTGCCCACGGTCATGACGCACGAGCGCGCGTTCCTCGCCGCCGATCGTACGCACGATATCCTGACGAGCGGCGCGCTCGCCGATGCCCGCGTACTGTACGCGGCGCGCGCGGGCACGCGCGATTTCAGCGCCTGGGCGACTTATCCGGCGTCGGGGCCGGTGTGGCCGCTCGACGGCGTGCTCGGCTCCCTGGACCTGCTGCCGGCGGATGTTAGAGTAGTCGAGTCGCCGCACTCGGATCACCACGGCTTCTACGTGGAGTATCGCCTCCTGCGCGATGCCGCGTCGATCGCCGACCAGCGGGCGCGGCACGACGCGATCCGGCGGCGCCAGCTCGCGCGCATCATCGACTGCGATCTGGTGCAGGCGGGCGCCGCACAACTGCGCTGGCTCGCGACCGGAACCGGTTTCGCGGAGGTGGCTTCGGGCGTGCAGCGCGCGATGCTGGCCGCGCCGCTGCAGGAGGCGGGTCGGCGGTAACCGGAGCGGACGGGCAGGGAATGCCGGGCATGTTGCGGGCGGCCGGAGCGGCCGCACTGGGGCTGGCGCTGATCTGGGCCGGCGCCAGCTTCTTCGCCTCGCGCAGCAAGGCGCCGGTGCCACGCCCGGCGGGCGAGCTGCTGCGGCTCGGGCCGTACCGGGCGGGGATGGATCTGCGCGGCGCGTTCGAGTCGCTGCCCGCGCCGGCCGATCGTACCGAGCTCACGCTCCTGCTCGACAACACCGAGGCCTGGGCGGCGCGCTGGCGGATGCTCGCCGCCGCCGAGCGCTCGATCGACATCAGCTATTTCATCCTGCGCGAGGATCTCTTCGGCGCCGCCTTTCTCGGCCACCTGCTCAAGAAGGCGCGCGAGGGTGTGTCGATCCGGCTGCTCTTCGACGGGCAGGGCACGGCCATGTCGTTCACGAGTCCGCGCGGCAACGACTGGCTCGACACGCTCGCGAACAGCGGGCGCATCGAGATCAAGATCTTCCGGCCGCTGCTGCATCGCTACGTCGAGGCGCTCTTCACCGTGAACCCGGTCGCGCTGGTGGCGAGCGAGCACGACAAGATCCTGGTGATCGACGGCCGCGCGGGCATGATCGGCGGCCGCAACATTTCGGCGGAGTACTTCGCCGATCCCGACGATCTGCCGAACGCCTTCGAGGACCTGGACGTGCTCCTCGGCGGCCGGACGATCGCGCGTTACCTGACCGAGGCCTTCGAGGCGCAGTATCGGCGCGTCGCCGCGCGGCCGGTGCCGCCGGAGCGGCTCGATGTCACGAGCTTCGCGGAGGAGCTGCTGCGCGCGTACCGGACGATGGACGCGTGGCTGCGCGGCGAGCCGCTGCCCCCGCCCGCGGACGCGCAGGTGCCGGCGTCCGAGCGCGCATGGATCGAGGAGCTCGCGCGCTACCCGCGGCTGCGCGGGGTGCTCGCGCGTCCCGCGCGGGCGCCCGACGCGCGCGCGGAGACGCGGCTGCTCGACAGCCGCACGCGGCTCGAGCCGGACGGCGATGTGATCGGCGAAGCGTTCCTGCGGCTCGCGCGCAGCGCCCGGTCGCATATCCTGATCCAGAGTCCCTATCTCGTGCTCTCGGAGGCCGCGGTGCGGGCGCTCGCCGAAGTGGGCGAGCGCGGCACGCGCATCACGATCCTCACGAACAGCCCGATCTCGAGCGACAACGCGCTGAGCCAGGCGTTCTTTCTCGAGCAGTGGCCGGAGATGCTCGCCCGCGTACCGAATCTCCGCATCTTCGTCGCCGGGCCGCCGCGCACCATGCACTCGAAGGCGGCGGTGTTCGACGATCAGGTCGCGCTCATCGGTACTTACAACCTCGACCCGATCAGCATGGACGTGAACAGCGAAGTGATGGTCGCGGTGTGGTCGCAGAGCTTCGCGCGCGACATCGCGCGGCACCCGCAGCGGCTGATCGCCGCCGGCGCGCCGCTGGTTTACGAGTACCGCATCGCGCGCGACGCGCAGGGGCGCCCCGAGCGCGGCGCCGACGGGCGCCCGATCGTCGCTTTCGGCCCGGCCGACCATGCCGACCCGGCGGCGTGGCGCAAGATTCAGCTGTATTGGCGGCTGCTGCGCGCGGCCGGGAAGATCGTCGGCTTCCGGCCGCTCTTCTGAGCGCGCGGCGGCAGTGGAGGCGGGCGCTCGGGCGGACGGGCGGCAAAGCGCACGTTTGCCTGGCCGGCGGCGCTTCATATATAAGTAGCGCCACCGACCGGGCGGCGCGTCGCCGGCGAAGCGAGGGCGGGTGCCGCGCAGCCGAACACCATGGCCTTCGACCTCAAGAATCTCTCGATCCGGGAAATCCGCGCGCGCTTTCTCGACGAGGCGGCGCCCGTGTCGGCGCAGGTGCTGCGTGCGTTGAAGCGCGACCGGCGGCAGGGCGTGCAGTCGCTCTATGCGGCGCTCAGGAAGCGCTACGAGCGCGAGCGGCGCGAGCAGGCGCGGCTCGACAGCATGCTCAACTTCGAGCGGCTGCTGTGGAAAGCGGGCGTGCAGCACATCGCCGGCGTCGACGAGGTGGGCGTCGGGCCGCTCGCCGGGCCCGTGGTCGCGGCCGCGGTGGTGTTCCGCCCCGGCACCTGCATCCCCGGGGTGGACGACTCCAAGCGCCTCGATGCCGCGCAGCGCGCGGCGCTCGCCGCCGTGATCCGCCGCGAAGCGCTCGGCGTCGGCATCGGCGTGGCGACGGTCGAGGAGATCGACCGGATCAACGTGTACCAGGCGGGCCTGCTCGCGATGCGGCGCGCGGTCGAGGCACTGCCGATGGCGCCGCAGCACGTTCTCGTCGACGCGCGTACGATTCCCGGCCTCAGCATCCCGCAGAATCCCTTTACCAAGGGCGACGGCATCAACTTCTCCATCGCCGCCGCCTCGATCGTGGCGAAGACGCACCGCGACGCGCTCATGGAGCGACTCGACCGCGAGTATCCCGAGTACGGCTTCGCCAAGCACAAGGGCTACGGTACTCCGGAGCACCAGCGGGCCATTCGCCGCTACGGCCCCTGTCCGCTGCATCGGATGTCCTATCCCTTCATCCAGGAATTGCGCGGCGCGTATTCGCCGCGGTTCTACGAGCTCAAGGAGCGGCTGGCGCGGCTGCGCAGCGCCGCAGCGCTGCGGGCGATCGAGCGCCGGCTCGAGGTCGACGGCGTCGACCTGAGCGAGACCGAGCGGCGCAAGCTGAAGCTGCTCATCACCCGGCGCTGGAAATTGCTTTGAGGCCCGCGGGGTATCGCTGACCGGTCGGCATCCGGCCTCGATCGGCGGTTGCCGGTGGAAGCGGCGAGGGCGCGGAAATGCCTCATGCTCGCGTGTGCTGCCGCGCCGCAAGCGGCCGGCGGCGCCCGCGCGCCGGCATGTGAACGCGCGCCTGGCGCGCTAGAATACCCGCGTGCCAGGCGCCAACGTGGTCATGAAGTACTGCAGCAAGTGCGGCTCCCCGGTCGATCTGCGCGTCCCGGACGGCGACAACGTCGCGCGCCACGTCTGCGGCGAGTGCGGGGAGATCCACTACATCAACCCGAAAGTCGTGGTCGGCTGCGTGCCGCGGTGGGAGGATCGCGTGCTCCTCTGCCGGCGCGCGATCGAGCCGCGCTACGGCCTGTGGACGCTGCCCGCGGGATTCCTCGAGATCAACGAAACCACGATCGAGGGCGCCGCGCGCGAAACGCTCGAGGAGGCGTCGGCGCGCGTGCGCATCGAGCAGCTGTACGCGCTGTTCAATCTGCCGCACGTCAATCAGGTATACGTCATGTTCCTCGCGGATCTCCTCGAGCCGACGTTCGGGCCGGGACCCGAGAGCCTCGAAGTGGCGCTCTACGAGGAACGCGACATTCCGTGGGAGCAGATCGCGTTTCCGGTCGTGGAGCAGACGTTGAAGCTCTATTTCGCCGACCGGCGCACCGGGCGCTTCCCGGTGCACGCCGGGGACATCGTGCGCACGCCCGGCGCCGCGCGCCCGTTCGACGTGCGCCTGCTCGGGACGTAGCATGCTGAAGGCGATCAGCGAATTCTTCGAGAAGCGCATCAAGGGGGCGGAGGTTGCGGCGGAGAAGGATCGGCACGATCCGCTGCACCTCGCGACCGCCGCACTGCTCGTCGAGATGATGCGCATGGACGGCGACATGAGCGCCCCGGAGCGCCGCCGCGTGCTGCACGCCCTCGAGACGAAGTTCGGTCTCGGCGCGGACGAGACCGCCGAGCTCCTGCGGCTCGCCGAAGAGGAGGCGCGCGCAGCGACCGACTACTACCAGTTCACTTCGCTCATCAAGAGCCGGCTGACGCCGGAGGAGAAGGAGCGGCTCATCGAGCACCTGTGGGCCGTCGCCTACGCCGACGGAGAGCTGCACGACTACGAGGAGCATCTGGTGCGGAAGCTGGCCGATCTGCTGTACGTGCCGCACAAGTCCTTCATCGCGGCCAAGCTGCGCGCACGGCAGGCGGTCGCGACGCGGTAGGCGGAGGAGGGGGTATGCGCACCTTCCAAGACGCGAGCGGCCAGCTGTGGGACGCCGCGGTCCAGGAAGAATCCTACGGCGTGGAGCGGTTGCTGTTCGCGCCGCGAGGCGGCGGCACGCTGCGCAGCTGGGTGCTCGATGCGAACAGCCGCTACGAGGCCGAGCAGCAGCTGCTGCGGCTGAGCGACGAGGAGCTGCGCGGGCTGCTCGCCCAGTCGGAGCCCTGGCCCGACTGATCGGCGGCGCGGTTGGACCGCCATCGGGGCTCCGCTAGAATGGCGCCGCCTCCTCGACGGCGCCCGGAAGCCGCGAACGCGTTCCCGCCGGCGAACCCTGCCGCCTGACGCCGGACGCGCCGGCGCTTGTGACGGGTACGAACGCATGGATCCGACCACCGCATGCACCGCCGCCCGAAGCGCGAGCACGCGGCTCGCCGGCGCCGGCGCGCGCCGCCCTGACGTCTGATGTACACCCGCTACTTCGGGCTCCGGGAAAATCCCTTCGCGCTCCCGCCGGATCCGCGCTACCTCTACCTCGCACCGCGCTACCAGGAGGCGCTCGCGCACTTGCTCTACGGCATCGGTCAGGGCGGCGGCTTCGTGCAGTTGACCGGCGAGGTCGGCACGGGCAAGACCATGATGATCCGCGCCCTGCTCGAGCGGCTGCCGGCGGAGGTGAACGCGGCCCTGGTGCTCTATCCGCTGCTGTCGGTCGAGGAGTTCATCGCGTCGATCTGCGACGACCTCGGCATCGCCAGCGCCGAGCGCGGCCGCAGCTTGAAGGGCGCGATCGACACCCTGAACCGCTTCCTGCTCGACAACCACGCCAAGGGGCGGCGCACGGTGATCATCATCGACGAGGCGCACAAGCTTTCGCACGAGGTGCTCGAGCAGGTGCGCCTGCTCACCAATCTCGAGACCACGAAAGAGAAGCTGCTGCAGATCCTCCTGGTCGGGCAGCCCGAGCTCGCCGGTCTGCTCGCGCAGCCGGATCTGCGGCAGCTCGCGCAGCGCATCACCGCGCGCTACAACCTCGGGCCGCTCACGGCCGCGGAGACCGCGCAGTACGTGCTGCGCCGCCTGCAGGTGGCCGGCGCCAAGGGGCCGATCTTCACGCCCGGGGCGCTGCGCGCCGTGCATCGCCTCGCCGGCGGGATCCCGCGGCTCATCAACATGTTCTGCGACCGCGCGCTGCTCGGCGCCTATGCGCACGGCAGGAACCGCGTCACTGCCGCACTGCTGCGGCGCGCGGCGGCCGAGGTCGGCTACCGCAGCCCGCGGCGCTACGGCGCGCGCGCCGCGCTCGCCGCGGGCCTCGTCGCGCTCGCGGCGGTCGGTGCCTGGCAATGGCGGCTCCACGCGTGGCCGCCGCCGCTCGCGACCGAGGCGGCCGAGGCGTCGGGAGCGGTCGATGCCGCGGCACGGGACCCGGCGCCGGGCGCCGCGGAAGCCGCGGCGGCGGTCGCCGCGGCACGAGCGCCGGACCTCGCGGCGTTTCTCGCCGAGCACGCGGACGCGACCGATACCGAGAACGCGTTCCGAGCGCTCTTCGCCAAGTGGAACAAGGATTATGCGCGGCTCGCCGGCGCGACCGGCTGCGAGCGCGCGGAGCGCGCGGGACTGCGCTGCCTCTACGCGAGCGGCACCTGGAACAATCTGCGGCAGCTGAACCGCCCGGCGATCCTCGAGCTCACGGACGACGCCGGCGCCCGACATCAGGTCGTCGTGACGGCGCTCGCCGACGATCGGGTCGCGATCGAGATCGGGAACGAGACGCACGAATTTCCGCTGGTCGAGGTCGAGCGCTACTGGTACGGCAAGTACCTGACGCTGTGGAAGCCGCCGCCGAGCGGCGAGCTCGCGCTGCGCATCGGCATGGAGGGCCCGGCGGTGGCGTGGCTGCGCGCGGCGCTCGCGCGCTATCGCGGCGAACCGCTCGCCGATACCGGCAACACCACGTTCGACGCGGCGCTGCGCGCTCAAGTGCGCGAATTCCAGCGCGCGCATCGTCTCGAACCCGACGGCGTCGCGGGCCGCCAGACGCTCATCCATCTCGACGCGTACGGCCCGGATCTCGCGCCGCCGCCGCTCACGCGCGCCACGGCGGAGCGCAGAGGGGGCTGATGTCGCTCATTCTCGACGCTCTACGGAAGTCCGAGCAGGAGCGGCGCCAGACGGAGTCGCCGGCCGGCCTGCCGCCGCTTCTCGACGTAGCGCCGCCCCGGCGCCGCACACCGATCCTGCTCGGTGCCGGCGTGGCGGTGCTCGGCGCCGCGGCGGCGGGCCTCTATTGGCTCCACGTAGAGCGCGCTGCGCCGCCCCTTCGCCCGGTGGCGTCGCCGAAGGCGGCCGTGGTCGCACCGGCAGCGCCGGCGGCGGGCAGGGAGCCCGCGCCGGCGCCGGAGCTCGCGCGCAACCGGTTCACGGCGGGGAGCGATGACGCGCGCCGCGAGCGCACGGCGGCGCAGGAGCGCGTGGTGCGTCCGCTCGCCGCGGAAGCACGCGTTCCCGTCGATCGCAAGGCAAGTTCGAATGCCGCGCCCGCACCGGCGCCTGCGTCTGCTGCCGCCGCGCCTGCCGAGGCGCCGGCGGCGTTCGCGCCGGCTGCGCTCGAGGACGTGAAGTTCCTGCGCGCGATGCCGCCGGAGTTCCAGCGCGCGCTTCCGGAGCTCGCCGTGACCATTCACATCTATGCGCCGAACCCTGCGGATCGCATTCTCTACATAAACAACCACCCGTATCGGCCCGGCGAGCGCGTCGGCGACGGTATCGTCGTCGAGGAGATCGTGCAGGACGGCGCCGTACTCAGCTTTCGCGGACAGCGCTTCAAGCTGCCGCGCCCGAGCTGAGAGCGACGGCGCCCGGAAGCGGCGCGCGTAGGTGGCGCCGCGCGCGACGTGCGCCTGGTCAGAGTCGTCGTTGCGAGCGAAGTTGATGACCATACCGGTTCCGTTTTCGGGTTCGTCGCGCGACAGCACCGCTCGTGCAGCCGGCCGCGGCGGCGCAGGCGATAACGGATTGACAGCCGCGAAGCGCGCCGGTGTCATGCGCGATGAAGCGCGCCAGGCCGGCGCAGCATGCGATAAGGAGATCGTCATGCAGGCGCGAGACATCATGAGCAGCAACATCCGCATCATCCCGACCGGCACGAGCCTGCGGGCGGCCGCCGAGCTGATGCGGCAGATGGACGTGGGCATCCTTCCGGTCTCGGACAAGGGCCGCATCGTCGGCATGCTGAGCGACCGCGACATCGCGGTGCGCGCGGTGGCGGAGGGCGCCGATCCGAGCGCGACCTCGGCGGGCGAGGTGATGACCGGGAACGTGATCTCCTGCTACGAGGACGAAGACGCACGCGGCGTCGCCCAGCTCATGAGCGAGCGCGGCGTGCGGCGGGTGGTGGTGGTCAATCGCAAGGACGAAGCGGTAGGGATCGTTTCGGTCGACGATCTCGCGATGCATCCCGAAACCCGCGCTCTTGCCGACGAGGTGATCAAGCGCTTCGCGACGCATTGACCCGCGCGCCGGCGGGCGGCGCGATCGGCGGCGGCTGCCCGGCGAAGCACGGAAGGACGGCGAGCCCGCTCCGTCGCTCCCGCGGGCCGCGTCAGAGTCCGGGACGTGGCGTCGGCTGACCTGGTGGTGCCGGCGCGACTTGCGCCGGCTGCACGGCAGCATCGTGCGGTCGCATGCCGGTTTCGAGGTAGGTCTTCATGCGCATGAGATCGTCGTCGAGCTGGCGCTTCGCGTCGTCGCCGAGGAGCTTCGCGATCACGTGCCCGACCGCGCCGGCCACCGGGTTGTAGCTGAGCGTCACTTCGGCGCTGGTGCTCCCGTCCGGGTTCCCGGCGAAGCGCACCTGTCCGGCGTGCTGTATCAGCGCACCCGGCTCCGTCCGCCAGGCAATGAAACGGTTTTCCTCGTAGGCGGTCGTGCGCGTCTCGAAGTCGAACTCCATGCCGCTCGAACCGCGCACGCGCCAGTGCCAGCGGCGCGATTCGCGCTCGCCGCCGAGCGGGCGCACTTCCCGTACGTGCGTTATGAACTGCGGGAAGTTCTCGGCGTTCGACCAGGCTTCGAACACGCGTTCGACCGGTGCATTGATGCGTATGGTCTTGTGCACCGTCACGGCGCGGCGTCCGGCGCCGATGCCGATGAGCCGGCGCAGCTCCATATTGGTGGCGGCGCGCGCGAGCAGCGCCACGCCGCCCAGGCCGAGCGCTTTGTTCAAGGCGCCGCCGGCGCCGAAGCCGTAGAGCGCGAGCGCACCTCCGGCGACGCTGCCGACCGCGCGCGCGGCCGGGGGCCACTGCTGCCGCATGAACATGAGCCTGGACTTGCCGGCGCCCGTGCGGCCTTCGCCCTGCAGCGCGGGGATGCTGCCGGGCTCCGTCTCGGGCTGGAGGCGGTTCACCACGTTCTGCACGCCGCGCACGGCGAGCACCCGGTCGATGAGGAGGGGTATCTCGCGCGCGAGCACCGGGCCCGAAAGCGTGACCGTGCCGCTGCTCGCCGTGACTTCGATGGCGCGCGGGTGGCTGCACGCACGGCCGATGGCGGTGCGCACGCGCTCGGCGAGCACGTCGTCGCTCGGCGGGAGCCGCCGCGAAGCCGAGCGCAGGGTCGAAGCATAACCCTCGGCGCGGTTGCGCACGTCGGCCGCGGTGCTCTGCGCAGCGTCCTGCAGTTTGTGTCCGGAATGGACGAGCTGATCGCGTACCAGCGCGCGCCGGCGGCGGCCGCGCTCCGGATCGAACAGATACATGGCGGCGGCACCGAGCGCGGTGCCCACGAGCAAAACGGTGGGTTGGTTCATCGAACGACCTCCTGTCGCCTGGGTGTGTCCCGCGCCGACCCTTGGCGCGCCTTATACCTACCTTCGAAGACGGCCTGCGGCCAGTCAATACAGGCAATCCCCGCCGAAGCGCGGGCGCATCGAGGCGCAGGAGCGGCGATCGAGTGCGCGTCGGACAACGGCGCTGCGAGGACGCGCAAGCGCGTGCGCCGCCGCCGCGCGTCTTGCGCTGCCGCCGCGGCGAAGGTGCAGTCGCGGAGGGCGCCCGCGCGCGGGGAGAACGAGCCTCGCCGCAGGCCTCGCGAAGGAGCGCCGCACGGCACTCCGGCCAGAGCGCGGTAAGGCTCAGGGGATCAACGCATAGGATCGGCGGGCGGCGTGTGTTTACCTAGCATCCGTGTGGAGGCATGTGCGGGAAATGCTGACGGAGCTCAGGCGGGCGCCGCCGGGCGGGCGTTTTCGTCAATGCTATCGAACCTGGCGCGCGCGCCGGCGCGAATCGTCGCTCGCGAGCGCGCTCTACATGAGCGCGGGCGTGCTGTCCCTCGGCGTTGGCGTCGTGTTCGCGTTCTCGCCGGTCGTTCCGGGATTCGTCTTCGTGCTCGCGGGTCTCGTGCTCCTCAGTACGCGCTCGGCCTGGGTCGCGCACCGCCTCGACCGCATGGAGCTCGCGTGCCGGCGCTGGCTGCCGCGCCGCTGGCGGCCCGGCGCTCAACGCCGCGCTGCGCAGGCGGTGCAGTGCGAGGAGCCGAGCGCGGGTGCGGAGCCCGACCGGCGCGTACGTGCACGCGGCGCGCGCAGCCGTTCGTGAGGCGTCTGATAAGCCGAGCGACGGGCAAGGCGATCGGCGGGCTCTTCGAGCGTTTGCCCGGCATCCCGCAGCAGGCGGCCGAGAACGGGGGCGAGGGCGCAGCCGATGGCGGACCAAAGGAGCGTGGCGAGCACGAGCGTAGCGAGGCTCATTCGGCGAGTGCTCCGCGGATGAGTGGGCGCACGATGACGGAGGGCTGCGATCCCTGCAACGGCAGCGGGGGCGCGGCGATACGAACGGCGATGCGGGGCGGACGAGCGGTCGGGTGCAGGAGCGCATGAGCATGGGCCGCGGCGAACTGCGGGTGGGCACTTCCGGCTACCAGTACGACCACTGGCGGCGCGCTTTCTATCCGCCGGAGCTGCCGAAGGCCGGATGGTTCGCGTTCTACGCGCGCCGCTTCGATACCGTCGAGATCAACAACACCTTCTACCGCCTGCCGGAAGCACATGTGTTCGAGGCCTGGCGCGCCGCGGCGCCGGCGAACTTTCGCTATGCGCTCAAGTTCAGCCGCTACGGCACGCACCTCAAGCGGCTGCGCGACCCCGCGCAGCCGATCGCGCTCTTCCTCGAGCGCGCGCGCCGGCTCGGGCCGATGCTCGGCCCGATTCTGGTACAGCTTCCGCCGCACTGGCGCGCGGATCCTGTCCGCCTCGAGGGATTTCTCGAGGCGCTGCCGCGGGCGCAGCGGTGGGCGGTCGAGTTTCGCGATTCGAGCTGGCTGCGCGAACCGATCTTCGCGCTGCTGGCCAAATACGGGGTAGCGCTGTGCGTGCACGACATGCTGCCGCGGCATCCGCGGCGGGTGACCGCCGATTTCGTCTACCTGCGGTTCCATGGCCGCCGCTACGGCGGCGCCTACACGCCGCAGCAGCTCGCCGCGCACGCCCGGCGCGTGCGCGCATGCCTTGCGGACGGGATCGACGTGTACGCGTACTTCAACAACGACGCGGACGGCCATGCCGTGCGCAACGCGCTCGATCTGCGCCGCTATATCGGGGGCGCCGCGCAGCGGGCGGTCGCCTGAGGGCTGGAGGGAAGACATGAGCATGCACGCAGGCATCGGGAGTATGCAGGCGGGCGAACGCCGCAAGCCGTTTCGCATCGGCATCTCGGGTTCTTACGGGGGACTGAACCTCGGCGACGAGGCGATCCTGGCGAGCATGATCCGCCAGCTCACGCAGGCGGCGCCGGTGGAGATCACGGTGTTCTCGCGCGACGCCGAGGACACGCGCCGGCGCCACCCGCAGGCGGCGCGCGTCGTGCCCGTGCGCGAGCTCGGACGCAACGAGGTGCAGCCGGAGATCGAGGCGCTGGATCTGTTCCTCCTCGGCGGCGGCGGTATCCTCTACGACGCCGACGCGAAGACCTACCTGCGCGAAGTGGAGCTCGCGCTGGAGAAGTCGGTGCCGGTGATGGTGTACGCCGCCGGCATCGGCCCGCTGAACACGCCGGAAGCGCAGCAGCTCGTGCGCGATCGCCTCTCGGCCGTCGACGCGGTGACGGTGCGCGAGGCCCGCGCGCGCAAGCTCCTCGAGGAGATCGGCATCAAGCGCGAGATCGTGGTGACGGCGGATCCGGCGTTCCTGCTCGAGCCCGATCCGCTGCCGGTCGGCGCGCTCGAGCGCGAGGGGCTCGATCCGGCGAGCCGGCTGATCGGCATGTCGGTGCGCGAGCCGGGCGCGGCCGCGCCCGACATCGACGAGACCATGTACCACGCGCTGCTCGCGAACGCGGCCGACTTCATGGTCGAGCGCTACGACGCGAACGTCGTGCTCGTGCCGATGGAGCCCAACATGCACGACGTGCGCCACTGCCACGCGGTGATCGCGCAGATGCTGCGCCCGCAGCGCGCCACCGTGCTCAAAGGCGAGTACAGCGCGCCGCAGATGCTGTCCCTCGTCGGGCGGTTCATCTTCGTGGTCGGCATGCGGCTGCACTTCCTCATCTTCGCGGCGCTGCAGGGCGTGCCGTTCGTGGCGCTGCCCTATGCCTCGAAGGTCGAGGGTTTCCTCGCGGACATGGAGATGGTGATGCCGCCGCTGCACCTCGTGAACGCGGGGCGGCTGCTCGCGCACATCGACTACAACTGGGACCAGCGTGACGCGCTGAAGACCCGCATCCGCGCGCAGGTACCGCTGCTGCAGGCCCGGGCCGCCGAGTCGGCGAAGATCGCGCTCGGATTGCTGCATGCGCGGCGCGAAGCCCGCGGCGCCGCCAAGCTGACGCCGCTCTGATGCCCGCGCTGCGGCGTCCCGAACAGATCGAGCACCTCGAGCTGCCGCCCCGCCGGGCGCAGGTCGGCGGCATGGCGGACGTGCTCGTCGTGGGCGGCGGGCCGGCCGGTCTCGGCGCGGCGCTCGGTGCGGCGCAGGCCGGCGCCGATGTGGTCCTCGCCGAGCGCTACAGTTTCCTCGGCGGCAACGCGACCGCGGCGCTGGTCATGCCGCTCATGTCGTTTCATACGCAGCATCCGCCGGCCGAACCGGTGCCGGACGCGGACAGCCTGCTTCCCACCGATCACGGCCCGGGCGATCCGATACTCGCCGGCGTCGTCTCGCGGCTGCTCGAACGCCTGGTTCGCGCCGGCGGCGCGCGCCCGCCTTCGATCGAAACCGGCTATACGGTCCCGTTCGACCCCGAGGTCCTCAAGCTGGTCGCGCTCGAGCTGCTCGACGAGGCCGGCGTGCGCTTTCTGTTCCACGCGTTCGCAAGCGGGGTGATCTGCGACGACGCGCGGGTTACGGGCGTCGTGTTCGAGACGAAGTCGGGGCCGGTGGTGCTGCACGCGAAGACGGTGATCGATTGCACCGGCGACGGCGACGTCGCGGCGCAGGCGGGCGCCCCCTACGACGTCGGCCGCCCGGAGGACGGGTTGACGCAGCCGATGACGCTCATGTTCCGGATGGTCGAGTTCGAGCGCGAGGCGTTTGCGGAGTACGTGCGCCGCCACCCGGATCAATGGCGCGGCGTCCACGGGCTCTGGGACCTGATTCGGGAGGCGACGGCAAGGGGCGAGCTCGAGCTGCCGCGGGAGGATCTGCTCTTCTTCGCGACCCCGCATGCGCGCGAAGTCGCGGTCAACTCGACGCGGATCACGGGCAAGCTCGGCATCGACGTGTGGGATCTCACGTACGCGGAATGGCAGAGCCGCCGGCAGCTGCGGCAGATCGTCCACTTCCTCGAGCGCTACGTGCCCGGCTTCGCGCGCGCCTATGCAGTGCAGAGCGGCACCACGATCGGCGTGCGCGAGACGCGCCGCATCCGCGGCGATTACCAGCTCACGACCGAAGACGTGCTGATCGCCCGCAAGTTCGACGACGTGATCGCACGCTGTTCCTATCCCATCGACATACACAATCCCCGGGGGAGCGGCACCCTGCTGCGGCGGCTGCCGCGCGGCGAGTCTTACGACATTCCGCTGCGCTGCCTGCTGCCGCAGGCGGTGGAAGGTTTGTTGGTGGCGGGCCGCTGCATTTCCGGAACTCATGCGGCGTTGTCGTCGTACCGCGTCATGCCGGTCGCCATGGCGATCGGACAGGCGGCCGGGGTCTGCGCCGCGCTCGCGGCGAGGGCGGGAATGCGCCCGCGCGCGGTACCGCACCGCGAGGTGCAGCAGGAGCTGACCCGTCAGGGCGCCGATCTGCGTGGCGTCGTCTAGGGTGCGTCCGGCGGCCGTCCATAAATACGAAGGTGGATGTCCATGACGGGTATCGCCGCACTGCAGCCTCTCGTGGCGCTCGCGGACATGCTGATCCTCGCTCGTCCCGGCGGCTCGACGGCGTCGTCGCTGGCCGGGATCGCGCCCGGCATGAGGCTCGCGCCTGACGGCGAGACGCGAGCGCGGGCGGGCTTTAAGATGTAGCGTCATGGACCGGAGCGTGTTGCCCGGCGGCGCCGCCGCGGGGAAGGGCCCGCGCGGCGGGCCCGGACGATGATCGGATTCGTGCTGCGCTGGCTCGTCGGCGCCCTCGGGCTCTGGCTCGCGGCCGCCGTCGTCGACGGCATTCATGTCGCCGGCGCCGGCACACTGCTCCTCGCGGCGCTGCTCCTCGGCGTGGTCAATGCGGTCGTGCGTCCGGTCCTCATACTGCTCACGCTCCCGATCACCGTCGTCACGCTCGGCCTGTTCCTGCTCGTGATCAACGCGGCCATGCTCGGGCTCGTGGCGCTGCTCCTGCCGGGGCTCGCCATCGACGGCTTTTTCGCCGCGCTCCTCGGCAGCATCCTCGTGAGCATCGTGAGCTGGCTCGCGTCATGGTTCATCGGACCGCGCGGACGCATCGAGGTCATCGTTCATCGCACGTGAAGGCTGTCGGCCGCGAGCCCGATGGCGCGTTATTGCACATCGTGAACTGGCTTCTGCCCGCGGTCGCCGCGATCCGGCGGCGCTCGAGCGTGCTCGCCGTCGCGCTGCTCGCCGGCTATGCCGGCGCGGCCGGCGCCGCCGACATTTCGAGCTACGCGTTCGTCGAACGCGACGGGACGCTGCGCGTGCAGGGGCGCACGATTCATCTCTACGGTATCCACATTCCGCCGACCGAGGAGACGTGCCGCACCTTCGAGCGGCCGGTGCGCTGTTCCTCGCGTGCGGCGCTCGCCCTCGAGTTCAAGATTCACGGATTCGTGCGCTGCACGCCGGTCGAGCGGCGTGCCGACGGCTCGCTCACCGCCGTCTGCCGCGCGGACGGCGAGGACCTGAGCGCGTACCTGCTCGCGCGCGGCTGGGCGCTCGCGCTTCCGGATGCGCCGTTCGAATACGTGGCGCTCGAGCGCATCGCGCGCGAACGCGGCGTCGGGGTATGGGGGCTGCCGGTCGAGCGCGCGCCGCGCAAGCGCTGAGCTGCGCCCGCTTTGCGGCTATTGCGCCTCGACCGGCGCGATCGCGGACAGCTCGACCTCGGTGCGGCGGTTCGGCTGCAGGCACTCGATGAGCGCGGCTCCGCGCACCTCCCGGCACAACACGACCGGGTCGCCCTCGCCGAGCGCGCTGATCGTGATCACGGCCAGAGGCACGCCGCGCTCGACCAGGTAGTCGCGCACCACCTGCGCGCGGCGCTGCGACAGCTCGTCGTTGTACGCGGTCGGGCCGATGTGGTCCGCGTGCCCGACGATGGTGATCGCCGCCTCTCTCGCGCTCTGCGCCTGCTCGGCGATGCGATCGAGCGCGGTCTGCGATTTCGCCGAGAGCTCGCTGCTGTTGAACTCGAAGAACGCGTCGGCGCCGATGTAAATGGTGCGGTCCGGCGGCTCGCTGGGCGCAATGACGACCGGCGTCGCGGTGTCCGGCTGCGTCTCGGCCGCGGGCGGCTGCGATTCGGCGGGCGGGGCAGGGGGTGCGGCGGGTGTCTTGGCGACGAGCTCCGGATCGCACTCGGCTGTCGCCATCGCCGGGGTCCAAGAGCCGGTGCGCACGCATTCGCCGCTGCCGCTACGCACGACGCCAGCGCGGCTGCCGGCATAGGCGCTCTCCTCAGTTCCCGCTTGGGGTTGCGGCGTTGCGGTAGCGCATGCGGCGGCATTGAGTGCGAGCGCCAGGGCGCCCACACCCCGCCACGGGATGCCGCGGGCGAGCAAGAAGTACAGGTGTCGATGAGTCATGGCCGAACCTCCGTGTCCGTAGCGACTCCTCCTTCCGTCCGAGTCTAGGGACGGCATCCCTGCCCATCAACCCCCGCAGCGTGTGTGCTTGCGCGCGCTGCGCGCGGGCCTGAGGGAAGAAATCCCGCGTTCTGGAGCGGCCCTTCGCCGTTCCCGACGCGGCGGAACACCTTCCCCGGACCGAACTGGTCCCCGGGCGGCGCCGCGACCTGGCATCGCGGCGCCGCAGGGAAGGGGTGCGCTAGCGCCTGGCGTCGAGGCTGATGGCGCCCGGTCCGACGACCGCGAGCACGAGCAGGCCGCCGATCATCGCAAGCTCCTTCATGAAAGTGATGTACTCGCCCTGGACCCAGAAAGGATGGAACCCGAAGGCGGTGACGAGCGTGAAGAGCGCGAGCATGATGGCACCGAGCCGGGTCTTGTAGCCGAGCGTCACGAGGAGTGCGCCGCCGAGCTTGAAGATGAGCGCGATCCACGCGAGCAGCGCCGGTGCCGGAAAGCCTTTGCTCGCGATGAAGCCGATCGGCGGGTTCAATGTGAACAACCAGGTGAGCCCGCCGATCAGGTAGATTAGCGCCAGGAAAATCCGCCCGATCAGGAGTACGTAATTGTTGTTGTCCAGGAAGTTGAGCATCTGCATTTGCCTCCGTTGGGGTTGGACAGCGGGAGAGACCATCCATAAGCGTACCCGAATTGCGGGCATTAAGGCGCCGCCGGTCGCCGGCGAGGGGGTCCGGCCGCGACCGCGGGCCGCCCGCGGGGTCCCGGGCGTGGCGCATGCGTAGCCAGGAGGCGCTCGGTCCGCGCGGCCCGCTCGCGCGTGCGGTTCCGGGCTTCGTGCCGCGCCCGGCGCAGCAGGAAATGGCGCGGGCGGTGGAAGCGGCGCTCGCCGAGCGGCACACGCTGGTCGCCGAGTCGGGCACGGGCACGGGAAAGACCTTCGCCTACCTCGTCCCGGCCATCCTTTCCGGGCAGCGCGTCCTGATTTCGACCGGAACGCGGAACCTGCAGGACCAGCTCTACCGCCGCGACCTGCCGCTGGTGCGCGCTGCGCTCGAGCGCCCGGTACAAACGGCGCTGCTCAAGGGGCGGGCGAACTACGCCTGCCGCTACCGCCTCGAACGCACCCTCGCCGAGGGCCGCTTCACGGCGCGCGAATCGGCGGCGCGGCTGCAGCGCGTCGCCGCCTGGGTGCAGCATACGCGTACCGGCGATCTCGCCGAGATCGGGGACCTGCCCGAGGAATCGGAGCTGTGGCCGCTCGTCACCTCGACCGCGGACAACTGCCTCGGCGGCGACTGCCCGTACTACGCCGACTGCTTCGTCAACCGCGCCCGCCGCGAAGCGGCGCAGGCGGAGCTCGTGGTGGTGAATCATCATCTCTTCTTCGCAGACATCGGCGTGCGCGAAGAAGGTTTCGCTCAGCTCCTGCCGGCCGCCGATGCGGTCATCTTCGATGAAGCGCATCAGCTGCCCGAGATCGCGGCGAGCTTCTTCGGCGCCATGCTGTCGAGTCAGCAGCTCCGCGGGCTGTGCCGCGACGCGATCGCGGAGGACCTCAAGGAGGCGAGCGGTCTCGCGGAGCTGCGTCGCGCCGCGGAGACGACGGAGCGCGCCGTGCTCGATGCGCGGCTCGCGCTCGGCGCCGCGGCGCGCACGCCGTGGGCGGAGCGCGCGGGTGAAGCGCGCGCCGCGGAAGCGTTCGCGACGCTGCATGCGCAGCTGCGAGGGCTTGCCGAGATTCTCGAGGTGGCGGCGGGGCGCGGGCCGGGGCTCGCGAACTGCGCGCGGCGCGCGGCGGCGCTGGAGGAGCGGCTCGCGGCGATCACGAGCGGCGACGACCTGCATCAGGTCGCGTGGGTGGATGCGACCGAGCGCGGCTTCGTGCTGCACTTGACGCCGCTCGATGTGGCACCGGCGTTCCGCGAACGCCTCGCTGCGCTCGGCACGAAAGCGTGGGTATACACCTCGGCGACGCTCGCGGTGGGCGAAGACTTCGGTTACTTCACCCGGCGGCTCGGCCTCGAGCACGCGCTCACCGCGCGCTGGAGCAGTCCGTTCGACTATGCGCAGCGCGCGCTGCTCTACGTGCCGCCGGCGCTCCCGGCCCCGGGCGGGAGCGCGCACACGCGCGCGGTGGTGGAGGCGGTCGTGCCGGTGCTGCGCGCGAGCGGCGGGCGCGCGTTCCTGCTCTTCACCAGCCACCGGGCGCTGCGGCTCGCCGCCGAGCTCCTCGCCGGACGGGTCGACTACCCGCTGTTCGTGCAGGGCACGATGAGCCGCGCGCGGCTGCTCGAGGCGTTCGTTGCCGCCGGCAACGGCGTGCTGCTCGGCACGGGGAGCTTCTGGGAAGGGGTTGACGTGCCCGGCCCGGCGCTCTCGTGCGTGATCATCGACAAGCTTCCGTTCGCGGCGCCCGACGACCCGGTGCTCAAGGCGCGCGCGCTCGCGTGCGAGGCCGCCGGCGGCAATCCGTTCGTGGAGCTGCAGCTGCCGGAGGCGGTGATCGCGCTCAAGCAGGGCGCCGGCCGCCTGATCCGCAGCTTCGACGACAGCGGCGTGCTCGTGCTCTGCGACCCGCGGCTCTACGGGCGCAGCTACGGGCGGCTCTTCCTGGAGAGCCTGCCGCCGATGCCGGCGACGCGCGACATCGCCGACGTTCAACGATTCTTCGAGCTGCCTCCGGCACGGCGGGACCGTGCATGAGCGGGGCGCGTGCGTGCGAGGTATACCGCGTTCGGCGCGTACCGCTCGAAGCTGCGTCTGCGGAACGCTGCAGCGCCGCGACGTGACGGGTGCCCGCTTCCGCTAGCGCTCGATGGTATAGAAGATGTCGCCGCCGGACGTGGTCCCTCCCGACTGCGCCTCGAGCGACCAGTTCGGCGTCAGGCGATAGCGCAGCCGCAGCACGTTCTCCGACTCGAAGAGACCGATGCTGTAGTTGATATAGAGCCGCGGCGAGAGCTGACGACCGAGCACGAGCGCCGCGGCTCCGTTTGTCGATCCCGTCTCGATGTCCACTTCCTCGAAGCCGAAGGCGGTGCCGATCCGACGGGCGAGGCGCTCGCCCCCCGCGAGCTGCAGCGCGCGCGCCGCGGCGGCGAGAGAGCGGCCTTCGGCGGCGCTGGCGGCCTCGAGCGGCCGGCCGAAGAGGAGGTAGGAAAGCACGTCCGCCTGCGCCATGGCCGGGTCCGAGAACAACGAGAGCTGCGGCGCCCGCAGTGTGCCCTTCACTTCGACGCCGACCGTAGTGTTCTCGATCTCACGCACGGCGCGGGCGTCGATGCCGGGATTGCTCACGGGACCGACGAAGAGCAGCCGCCCGCGCTCGACGCGCAGCCGCTGGCCGTAGGCTTCGTATTCGCCTTCGGCCACGCGCAGCTCGCCGCGTGCCGTCGTTGCCTGGTTCGGCGCATCGATCAGCACCACGTCCCCGGCGACCTTGCCGGCAAGCCCGAATCCCTCGAAGCGCACGTCGTCACCGAGAAGAACGCGCACCTCGGCCGACACCTCCCACTGCGGCCGCGGCGCCTGATCCGCAGGTGCGTTCACGATTACGACGTCGGGCGACGGCGCGATCGCGCCCGGGCGGGGCGCGCGCAGCGCGAACGTCGCTTGCGGCACGCGCACGTCGCCGGTGACACGAATGCGTTTCGGGTCGAGCTGCGCGCGCAGCGCCGGCGACACGAGCACGCGCGCCGCCGGAAGATCGGCGGCAAGAAACTTCTCGCCGGTGGCGCGCAGCTCTGCGCTCCAGACGCCGCCTGCTGAGGGCAGGCGCAACCATCCGGAGAGGGCGAGTCGGCCCTCGCCCGACTGCGCCTCGCCGTCGAGCGCGAGCTCATCGCTTCCGTCCGCGGTGACGGTGAAGCGCACGCCCGTCACGCGGATGCCGGCGGCGGGAATCGTCGCTTCGGCTTCGGCGAGCGCGACGCGCCCGCGCAGGCGCGGCCCGCCGACAGTGCCTTCGAGCGCGAAGTCGGCGTCCACCATTCCGCGCAGCTCGTCGATCTGCAGCAGCAGCGCATCGAACAGCGCGAGGTCGTGCAGCCGCAGCGTCACGCGTCCCGCGAGCGGCTGCGCCGCCAGGTCGCCGTCGTCGTGCCAGCGCGGGAGCGCGACCGTCGCCTCCGCCGCATCGGCTTTCGGGAGCGCGATGCGGGCGCGCGCCTGCAGCCCCGCGTCATCGACGACGAAGTTGAACGTCGCGCCTTCGTAGCGCAGCGGATTCTTGGTCAGCGCCGCCGGCGTGAGCACGCCGGCGCTGAAATCGAACCCGGCGTTGGCGCGGTGCAGGCGCCCGCCGTCGAAGTGCAGCTCCGCCTCGCCGCTCACCGTGCCGCTCAGCTCGGCGACATCCTCGAAGAGCGGGCGAAACAGCGCGAGCGGCAGCGTGCCGGCGGCAGTGGAGATCCGCAGACCTGCCGTGCGGGTATGCTCGAGCGCAAGGCACACGTTGGCGGCCTGAGCGCGCCAGCAGGCACGCTCGAGCGTTGCCGCATCGGCGGCGAGCGCAAGGGCGGGGCTGTTCTGCAGCCGCCAGGCGCGCCCGCCGATGCGGAGCATGCTTTCCGCAACGCGTCCCTGCCACGCGCGGCCCGCGAAGCGGCCCTCGAGACGCGCTTCGAGCGATGGGCCCGGAAGACGTGCGTCGATCGCGATCGTGTGCGCCGCGAGACGTCCGGAGGCGTCGACGGCGAGGCGTTCGAACGCCCGGCCGAAGAGCGCCCCGCCGGTCGCGCGCAGCCGGACCCGGGAATCCGACGCGTCGGAGAGATCGAGCGCGAGCTCCGCGTGTGCCTGGGCGAGCTCGACCGGCGCGCGCGCCAGACGTGCGGCGGAGACGCGCGCCTCGATGCGCGGGGCGTTGCGCGGGCCGCTCAGCCGGCCGCGGGCGTCGAGGGCGCCGGACGCCTCGGGAAGCAGGTTGCGGAGGTCAGGCCCCGTGAGGCTCCAGTCGAGATCCCATGTCCTGTCGAGCCGCCCGTTCACTCGTGCGAGCGCGCTGCCCGAGCGCAGCGATGCGGCGAGCTCGGGGAACGCGTCGCCCCGTCGAATCGCCGACGCCGAGACGTCGAGCGGAAAGCCTCGTAGGGTGCCGTGAACGCGCTCGAGCGTGAGGCGCGTTTCGGTGCGATTGCCGCTCGCGTGCGCGCTCAGCGACAGCGAGCCGTCCCACGTCGGCCAGTGCGTGCCCGGATCGATACCCTCGCCCGCGAGCCGTGCCTGCCAGCGAAGGGCGGGCGCCCAGGTAACGCTGGCCGACCCTGCGAGCGTGCCGCGCAGAGCATCGATCTCGAGGCGCTGCGCCGTGAGCTGCGCCCGGTCCCCGCGGCCGCGCGCCCGCCATTGCGCGGCCGGCGCATGCGGGCTGCGCGTCGCCGCCTGGAGCGCGAACGTGTACTCGGCGAGCGTGCCTTCGGCATCGAGCTTGCCCTCCGGGCTCGCCACCCAAGGCGTTCCGGCGAGGGGCCAGCGGAGGTCCTGCCACTGCACGGTCGCCTGCCAGCGCTGCACGTCCGGCTGCCAGCGGCCTTGCGCATCGACGCGCGCGTCGCTCCCTTCGATGCGCAGCGCGAGCCGTTCGAGCGTGAGCACGCCGTCCGCGTCGCGGGCAAGCGCGAAACGCGCGGCGAGCGGCGGCAGATTTTTCGTTCGGGCTTCGAGGTCGCCGCTCGCCGTGAAGTCGTGCCGTGTCCCGCGCGCCTCGAGCGCGAGCGCGACCTCCGCGGCGAGATCGCCGTAGCCGAGCGCGGTTGGGTCGAACGCCGGAACCTCGGCGCGCAGCTGCCAGCGCGGCGCATCGAGCGCGCCGCGCACGCGCGCGGATACCTGCGCCGCGACCGGTTCGACCACGCGTTGCTCGATCCGCAGATCGTCGAGATTGCCGCGGATCTCGCCCGCTGCCGCCAGCCGGCGTCCGCCCGGCAGCGCGACGCGCCAGTCGACGTGCAGCCGCTGCTCGGTGCCGGCGCGCAGGCCGAGGTTGCCGGCCGCGTCGAGCGCGAAGTCCTGCGCGTCGACGCGCAGGCGCTCGATGCGCGCGACCTGCTGCCCGACGAAGCCGCGCAGCTCCGCGGTGTCTACGGCATAAACGGACCCGTCCGAGCGTTCGAACCGAATATCGGTGAGGCGCAGCGCTTCCACGGCCAGGTTGAGCGGGAGCGCGAGGTCGGGCGGCGCGCTCGGCTCGGCGCGCGCAGGCGCGAGCGCCACGTGCACCCCGTGCGCGGCGAGCGCGTCGATCTGCAGCCGCCCGAGCAGGAGCGCGGAAGGCGTCCACTCGAGACGCGCGAACGCGATGCGCACGCGCGCGCCGTTCGGCTGGTGGAGGAGGAGGTCGCGTACCTCGATCGGGCCGATGAGGCGGCCTTCGAGCGAACCGACGGCGAGCCGGTCCGGCCAGCGGGCCTGCAGCTCGCCGAATGCCCAGCGCAATCCGCTTTCTGTCGCGATCAGCCAGTACACCGTGCCGCCGAGCGCGGCGAGGAGTGCGAGGGCGAGGAGCCAGGGGAGGCGGCGCATCACAGATCAGGCCCGATATAAAGGTGAATGCGCCAGGCGTCCCCCGGGAGGTCGAGGGCGTGCGCCGCATCGAGGCGGATCTGGCCGATGGGCGAGCGCCAGCGCAGGCCGATACCGACGCCGCGTACGAGCGGGTCGGAGAAGTCCTCGACCGCGTTGCCGATGTCGTAGAAGGCCGCGACGGCCCAGCTGCCGCGGATCGTCTGTTCGTATTCGACACTGCCGACGAGCAGGCGCGGGCCGCCGACGACGTCTCCGCTGGCATCGGTCGGACCGAGGCTGCTGTAGCGGTAGCCGCGTACGCTTACGTCGCCGCCGGCGAAGAAGCGCAGCGACGCCGGCACCCGCTCGAATTCCTCGGTGCGCGTCGTGCCGACGTCGAAGCGCGTCAGCAGCCGCCCGGACATCGCGACCGGCAGGATGAGCTTTCCGCTGAGTCGCGCCTGGAGCATGCTGACGTCGGAGCCGAGCTCCTCGGACGCGCCGCGCAGGTCCAGCGTGAGGCGCGCCCCGGAGCGGGTGTAGACGCGATCGGCGCCCCAGTAGCGCGTCCAGCTCGCGCCCGGGAGCAGGAGCGTCGTGGTGTCCGCCTGCGCGCCGACTTCGAATGCTTCGCGCTGGTACGCGAGCGAGAGCGTTTCGAAGGTGCGGCCGCGCACGGTGGTCCGGGCGATCGCCGCGCGGCGAATGCGGCTGATCGCGGTCGTCGTCTCGATCTCTTCGTAGCCGCCGGTGAGCGCGAGCTGGTCGGTTTGGGGATTGCGGATGGGGATGAAGTAGCCGGCGAGGAGCGATTGCTCGATGTCCGACGCGCGCAGGTCGACGCGTGCGTGGTGGCCATATTCGTTGACGTAGAAGCGCTGCCAGCTCGCCTGGCCGCGCGGCCCGGTGTCGGTGCCGTAGCCGACGCCGAAGCTGTAGCGGTCGCGCTTGCGCGGCGTGAGCGTCACGCGCACCGGGACTGTGTGATCGATCGCTTCGCGCGGGTCGGCTTCGACCTGCACGTCGCGAAAGTAGTTGGTGCTCGAGAACGCGGTCTGCAGCTCGAGCAGCGCGGCGGTGGAGTAGGGCTGGCCGGGGGTCAGGTGCACGTAGCGCCGCAGCAGCTCTTCGCTCAGCAGGTCCTGCTCGATGTGCACCTCCCCGAAGCGGTAGCGCGGCCCGGTGTCGACGTCGAGGAATATCTGCGCCCGGTAGGCCTCGAGGTCGAGGCGGATCTCACGCCGCGTGAAGCGCATGTCGAAGTAGCCGCGTTCGGCCGCGACGGCCTCGAAGCGCCGCCTGCCTTCCTCGTAGGCGGCATGATCGAGCGTCTGACCGGGAGCCATCGGGAAGCCGTCGACCAGGGCGCGAAACGCCGGGTCGTCCGCACCCTCGCCGGTGACGTTGACTTCCACCGCCGTGACCGGCACCGCCGGGCCGGGGTCGATCTCGTAGCGTGCGTGCCATCGATCGCCTTCCTGTGCGAGCGTCGCCTTGATGCGCGGCCGGTAGTAGCCGAACGGCTGCAGTGCGCTGCGGATCTGTTCGAGCGCGTTCGCGTGCAGGCGCCGCACGCGTGCGGCCGTGAGATCGCTGCGTTCGCGCTCCTCGTAAATGGTGAGCGTGGCGAGCACATTGTCGCGCACCGCGCCGTCTACGCCGACGACCGTCACCTCGAGCGCCAGGGCCGCGAGCACCGGCGCCGGCAGCAACAGGCCGAGGTGCAGCGCCGCCGCGACGAGCGCGCGGTGCAGGAACGAGGCGGGCATCGTGTACTCACGGATGGAAGTTGCGGGCATAATACCGGAACGCCGGGAGACGCCGGATCGGCACTGCGCATTGGCACAACAACGAACGAACTGGGGGTATGGTCTGGCGGCGTGGCTCGCGACCGGCGGCGGCATCGGGTACGCACCGATCGCCCCCGGCACCTTCGGCACGCTCCTCGGCATCCCGCTGCACCTCGTGCTCGCTCGACTCTCCCCGGGCGCTTACGCCGCGGCGGTGCTCGTTCTCTTTCTCGCCGGCGTATGGCTCTGCTCCGTGGCCGAAGCGCGCCTCGGGCAGCGCGACCATCCCGCGATCGTCTGGGACGAGATCGTGGGCTACCAGATCACCGTCTGGCTCGCACCGGGCGGCTGGTTCTGGATCGCGGTAGGGTTCGCCTTGTTCCGCCTGTTCGACGTCTGGAAGCCGTTTCCGATCCGCCGCATCGAGCACCTGCCGCGAGGGCTCGGCGCGATGACGGACGACGCGCTCGCCGGCGTGTACGCGTTCGCCGTGCTGCAGGCGGCGGCCTGGCTCGCCGCGGCGCGCTGATGGACGTTCTGCTGCTCGTTCTGATCGGCGCCGTCGCCGGCATGCTCGCCGGCCTGTTCGGGATCGGCGGCGGGGTCGTGATCGTGCCGGTGCTCGCATTCGTGTTCGAGAACCAGGGCGTTGCCGGCGACGCACTCATGCATTGCGCGATCGGCACCTCGCTCGCGACCATCGCGTTCACCGCCATGTCGTCGGTACGCGCGCACCACGCACGCGGCTCGATCCGCTGGCCGGTGTTCCGTCAGCTCGCGCCCGGTATCGTCGTCGGCGCGCTCGCCGGGGCCAGAGTAGCGCACGCGCTCGCGAGCGAAACGCTCGAAGTGCTCTTCGGATTCTTTCTCCTGTTCGTGGCGTTCCAGATGGTTCGCCCGCCCCCGGCGGCCGCGCAGCGGCAGCCGCCCGCGCTGGGGTGGATGCTGCTCGCGGGGCTTGGGATCGGTGCGCTGTCGTCGCTCTTCGGCATCGGGGGCGGCGCGATCTCGGTGCCGTTTCTCGCCTGGTGCGGACTCACGCCGGTGCAGGCGGTGGCGACGGCGGCCGCGATCGGGCTGCCGATCGCTCTCGCGGGCACCGCCGGCTACATCGTTACGGGACTGCAGGCGCCGGCGCTTCCGCCCTGGAGCCTCGGCTACGTGGTGCTTCCCGCGTTCGCGGGCATCGTCGCGGCGAGCATGCTGTTCGCGCCGCTCGGTGCGCGTCTCGCCCATCGGCTCAAGCCGCTCGTCCTGCGGCGCGCCTTCGGGACACTGCTCGCGCTCTTCGGGGTGCGGATGCTGCTCGACTGATCGGGCCGGCGGCGCGCGTCCGCTATTACAACCGGCTCGCGCTCAGTCCACCCGCACGCCGCTTCGCTTCAGCAGTTCGAGCCCTTCGATCGCAGGGCGGTAGCCTTGCGCTGCGGCGCGGCGCCACCAGCGCACCGCCGCGCGGTAGTCGCGCGGTGTGCCTTCGCCGGTTGCGGCCATGGCGCCGAGATGAAACTGCGCCGTGGGATCGCCATGTATCGCCGCCTCGAGCCACCAGCGCCGTGCCTGCGCCAGATCCCGTGCGACGCCTTCGCCGCGCCAATAGAGGAGCCCGAGGTTGACTTGCGCGGCGGTGTGTCCGCGTGCCGCTGCCGCTTCCCAGTACGCGATGGCGCGCTCGAGGCTCCGAGGTACGCCGTTGCCGGTCGCGTGGGCGGCGCCGAGGCCGAAGAGCGCGCCCGCGTGCCCACGGCGCGCGAGTGCCTGCCAGCGCTCGACCGCCGCGGCCGGGTGGCCCGTCTCGTAGAGTGCGACACCTTCCTCGAAGGCGGCCTCGAGCCGCTCGGCATCGCTCAGCTTCCTGAGCACGTCGAGCGCGGGCTCAGGTGTGGCGGGTGTGCCGGAGAGGGCGTGGGCGCCGATGGGCAGCAGCGCCAGCGCGAGGAGCGGCAGGCGCAGCTGCCGCGCCAGCGAGCGCCGCGGTGCGGACCGAGCATGGCATCGAGGCATGGGCTGCTCCGGATCTGCGTGGCCGGCGAGTGTAGGGCAGCGCGCGATCCGGGCGGCCCGTATCGGGCTACCGCCCGTCGCGGCTAGAATCGCGTATGGCGTCCGTACCGACCGACGACGATCTGCTCCGCCTGGCCGAGCGCGTGGGCCGCGCGCTCGCGCGCGCGGGCGCGATGCTCGCCGCCGCCGAATCGTGCACCGGCGGCTGGGTGGCGCAGGCAGTGACCGCGATCGCGGGCAGCTCCGCGTGGTTCGATCGCGGTTTCGTCACGTACAGCAACGCGGCGAAGTCGGAGATGCTCGGCGTGCCCGAGGCGCTCATCCGCGAGCACGGCGCCGTCAGCGAGCCGGTGGCGCGGGCGATGGCGGAGGGTGCGCTCGCGCACAGCCGCGCGCACGCGGCGGTCGCGATTACCGGGATCGCGGGCCCGAGCGGGGGCACGCCGGAGAAGCCGGTCGGGACGGTGTGGTTCGCGTGGGCCGGCCGGGGGGCGGCGACGCGCAGCGCGCGGCATCTGCTGCGCGGCGATCGCGAAGCGATCCGGCGCCAGTCGGTCGCGATCGCGCTCGAAGGGCTGCTCGAAGAAATCGAATAGCGCCGAAGCGCGCGGGGCGTGCGCGCCGGTTCAAGCGCTGCGCGCGGCGATCAGGGCATCGAGCTCCTGCCGCAGGCGCGGCAGGATCTCGTCGTAGCGGAAGCTCCCGAGCGATTCGGACCCGCGCTTGAGATTGACGTGCTTCGGCCCGCACCAGAGACCGAGGTCGGCGTCGTCGGTTTCGCCCGGGCCGTTCACGCGGCAGCCCATGACCGCGATCGTGATCGCGTGCTCGGCCGCATAGCGCGTCATCTCCTTCACCTGCTCGGCCAGCTCGATGAACGCCTCGTTCTCGACCCGCGAGCAGCTGGGGCAGCTGATGATGTTGAGGCCCTTGGGATCGAAGCGTACGACGCTGCGCACGCGCCCGGCGGCGATGTCGGCGAGGATCTGGCGGCCGACGGCGATCTCCTCCGACTTGCGCGCATTCGGCACCGTGAGCGAGACGCGCAGCGTGTCGCCGATCCCCTGGCCGATCAGCTGCTCGAGCGCGATCCGCGTCTTGATGATTCCGTCGGGCGGCAGTCCCGCTTCGGTGACGCCGAGATGCAGCGGCACGTCGGGGCGTTCGGCCGCGAAGCGGCGGTTCACCTCGACGACGCCGTTCGGATCCGAATCCTTGAGCGAGACGCAGTAGCGGGTGAAGCCGATGCGGTCGAGGAGCTCGCAGTGCTCGAGCGCGCTCTCGAGCATGGGCGTCAGCCGGTCCTTGGGGTCGTACTTTTCCGCCTTCGCCGGATCGACCGAGCCGGCGTTGACGCCGACCCGCAGGGCGCAGTCGTACTTGACGGCGATGTCGACGAGGTAGCGCACCTTGTCCTGCCAGGACTTTTGGCGCTCGTGGTGATAGAGGTGCCCGGGGTTGTAGCGCAGCTTGTCGACGTGCGGCGCCACCCGCTCGGCCATGCGGTAGTTCTCCTGCAGATCGGCGGACAGGTTGGCGCGGGTCTGCGCGCGGATGGCGGCGAGCGCCGCCGCGTCTTTCGGGTTGTCGACCGCCACCCGCACGACGTCGGCGCCCGCGGCCGCGAGATCGTTGATCTGGGCGACGGTGGCGTCCACGTCCTGGGTGCGCGTCGCGCACATGCTCTGCACGGCGATCGGATGCCCGGCGCCGATCGTGATCGAGCCGATGCGAACCGGCCGAGTGGGGTTGCGCGGAAGGGTCACGGCGTAATTCTACGTCCAGGACGGAAGCCGCGGGGGCTTGGCGGGCGCTAACGCTACCCGATATTGCGCCGCCGTGCCAGCGGACGGACGAGCGTTCGACGCGCGGCGCCGCGGGCGTCGGGTCGAGCACTTTGGTGCTTCGGGGCTAGGTCCTCCTGTGGGAATTGTGGAATAATCCTTCCGCCGGTTTTTCCAGCATACCTTCCGATTTCGCTACGACGAGCGGCTGACCCGCGGGAGACGCTTCTATGGATAGCAACAAGGCCAAAGCGCTGCACGCTGCCTTGGGGCAGATCGAAAAGCAGTTCGGCAAGGGTTCGCTGATGCGGTTGGGCGACGCCGGCGTGGTGCAGCCCGTCGCCGTGATCCCGAGCGGGTCCCTCGGCCTCGACATCGCCCTCGGCATCGGCGGCTTCCCCCGGGGCCGGGTGGTCGAGATCTACGGCCCCGAGTCCTCCGGCAAGACCACGCTGGCCCTCTCGGTCATCGCCGAGGCCCAGAAGCTCGGCGGCACCGCGGCCTTCATCGACGCCGAGCATGCCCTGGATCCGCTCTACGCCAAGAAGCTCGGCGTGAACATCGAGGACCTGCTCATCTCGCAGCCGGACTCGGGCGAGCAGGCGCTCGAGATCACCGATATGCTGGTCCGCTCGGGCGCCGTCGACGTCGTCGTGGTCGACTCGGTCGCGGCGCTCACGCCCAAGGCCGAGATCGAGGGCGAGATGGGCGAGCCGCAGATGGGCCTGCAGGCGCGGCTCATGTCGCAGGCGCTGCGCAAGCTCACTGCGAATATCAAGCGCTCCAATACGCTGGTCATCTTCATCAACCAGATCCGGATGAAGATCGGCGTGATGTTCGGCAACCCGGAGACGACGACCGGCGGGAATGCGCTGAAGTTCTATTCGTCGGTCCGGCTCGACATCCGCCGGATCGAGACGATCAAGCAGGGTCAGGAGAGCATCGGCATCCGGGCGCGGGTCCGCGTCGTCAAGAACAAGGTCGCACCCCCGTTCCGCCAAGCCGAGTTCGACATCATGTATAACGAGGGCATCTCGGCAGTCGGCAGCATCATCGATGTCGGGACCGACCTCGGCATCATCCGGAAGTCGGGCGCCTGGTTCTACCTGGGAGAGGAGCGGCTCGGCCAGGGCCGGGAGAACGTCAAGGAGTTCCTCAAGGCGAACCCAGACGTCATGCGGGACATCGAGCAGCAGATCCGGGCCGCCTCGCCGGAGCTGCGCTCGCGCATCAACTACGACGGCGCTGGCGCCGACGCCGAGGAGCTG
>DASVBY010000011.1:0-6111 GCA_036381895.1 Burkholderiales bacterium
CTTTCCCGATACACCTTGACCGGCGCCGGCAGGCGCGTCGCGACGAGGAAGCACCCGAGTGCGGCCACGGCGATTCCCGCGAGCGCCGCGATCGCGCCTGTCATCGGCACGCCGATACCGAGCGCGCCGGCGAAGAGCGCCGGAGCGATCGCCATCGAGAAGAACGCGGGACGTGCGAGCCCGCCGAGGAGGCTCCCCTGCCGCTCGCGGCCGAAGAGCTCCGGGGGCACGGTGCCGCGCACGATGGTGATGACGCCGTTCGCGGAACCGTACGCGGCGGCGAACAGGCAGCCGAGGAGAATCGCGTCGGGCATCGCGGTGAGGAGGAGCAGCGCGAGCGACATGACCGAGAGCGCGACGATCCCGACCCGCGTTGCCGGAATGCGCGCCGCGAGCGTGAGCTCGGCGATGCGGCCCGCCACCTGCATCGGCCCCACCAGTGCGGCGATCCACACCGCCTGCTCCATGGTGAAGCCGCGGCTCACGAGCGCCGTGATCAGGAACGACGCCATAGCGCCGAGAATGAACGTGGCGAGCGCGAAGCTCGTCGCGAGCCAGTAGTAGCGCCGGTCCGGAACGAAGGGCGGCGGCGGATTCGGCGCGGCAGCGCTTGCCGCTGCCGCGCGCCCGCCCGTGAGCGAAGGCAGCAGCGCCAGGTAGATCGGCAGGCACACGAGAAGGTGCAGCGCCGCGAACGCGAAGAACGCCTCGCGCCAGCCCCAGCGTTCGGCGAGCAGGTTCGCGAGCGGCCAGAACACGGTGCTCGCGAAGCCGCCGAAGAGCGTAAGACCGCTCACGGCGCGGCGGTAAAGGTGCGGCGCGATCTGGTGCAGCGAGGCGAACGCGGGATCGTACAGGCAGCTGGCCATGGCGAAGCCGGCAAGCAGCCACCCAGCCACGTAGCCGACCGGGCCGGATGCGAGCCCGAGGACCACGAAGCCCGCGGCGGCCACGAGCGAGCCGCCCGCCATGACGCGGCGGCCGCCGTAGCGGTCGATCCAGCGCCCGGCGTAGGGCGCGGCGGCGCCCGAGGTGAGGAGGCCGAGCGTGAATGCGCCGAAGGTGAGCAGCTCGCTGAAGCCGAGCTCGGCGCGGATGGGTTTCGCGAGCACCGCGAGGCTGTAGAAGAGCGTGCCCCAGGCGATGATCTGGCCGATGCCGAGCGCCGGAATGAGCCAGAGGAGCTTGCGCGTATCGGCCGGCGTTGCGGGCGGCAAGGGTTCGGGATCGGCCGGCACGGTATCTCGCGTTGGTGATGCTGATACGATCTTAGCGCTTTTCGCGCTTCCCGGCGCGCGCGGCCCGTCGGCCGCTCGGCGCGGCGCAAGACCTTCCGGCGAACCACTCCTTGCGCTGCGTTAGGAAGCCGTCGAAGGGCGCAGTCGCGCCTGTGCGATCGAGGGAAGCGCCTCGGATCCGATCGACTAGACGCGCGTCGCTTCCGGTCGCGCGGTATAGGACTCGAGGCAATGGATGCCGTCGGATGTGAGCACGAAGAAGTCGAGCGTCTCGATGCCGGGGAAGAAGCACTTCTTGCGAAGCCGCGCCTTCGCCTCCTGGTCGTTCGCCTCATCCGGCGCCAGAAAAACCGCGCCGTGCAGCCGGCCGTCTTTCTCGTAGAGGAACGGATTGCGCTGCAGGAACCCGCGTGCGGCGGCCGCACGCAGCTCGAAGTGCAGCACGTAAAGCCGGTCGTTCGGAGTCGTCAGCCGCAGCCCCCACTTCTTCTTGTATTGGAGTACGCCGTCGTTCAGGAACGGGCGCGACATGCCCATGTCGATGGTCCGGTAGCCGAGGCTCCAGGAGTACTGACAGGCGAAGCGGTAAACCGCGGCGAGCGCACCCGCCTTGACGTGCGCATGCTCGCCATCGAGGACACCGAGCGCCCAGGCGTGCGCGTGCGTCGGATGGCGAATTAGCATGAGCCCCGCGACATCGACGCCGTTGCGGTGGATCAGCATCAGCTCGGCGCGGGGCTGCTGCTCGAGCATTTCCTGCCGCGTGGTCGGCACGGCGCGTACGCCGTGGCTCCGGAGCAGATACGGCAGGTACATGTGCTCGTAGAACCACTCGAACAGCGCGGGCTCGCGCGTGATGCGCCAGTCGAAGCCGTTGCGCTCGACCAGCTTCACATCCGTCCGCAGCGTTTCGGGCAGCCGCGCCGCGGCCGCCGCGCCGGGCAGCACAATCTCGCCGCGGACCCACGACGGCATACAAAAGAGGCCCGCTTCCGGGCGCGAGTGCACGGGACCGCGGTAGCGCTGATAGAGGAAGCGCGGAACGTCGAGCACCAGCAGGTCGAACGGCGCCGGCGTCCGTTTCGCCGGGAGCAGCACTTCCTGAATCCAGCGCCGCCGGTGTTCGCGCTCCCGCTCGACGCTTTCGAAGGCGAGGTGCGCGAAATAGTGCTTCCCGCCGATCTGCCCGCGGAAACCGAGCGCGAGCGGCAGGCCCGAGGAACGTTCTGCGCCGCGCAGCGACCAGTCGCGGAGCCGGTAGGGGGCGATCGTGCTGCGTACGCGCCGCACGGCGATGCGCAGCGGTGTGATCGCACGCAAACGCTCGTGCAGCCAGTTCCGTTCCATGGACAGTCCTCCCGCGGCAAGTGTGCGCCGGACGCAACCGCACTTGCAAACGGTTCAATTTCTTCGAATGCCGCGTGATGCGCGAGCGAAAGCTGCTAGCACTCGGCAGGGCAGGCGTCGTGGCTGCATCCCGCGTCCATGGCCGTGACCCCGGCGCACCTTCTCCCGATAATAAGGTCTTTGCTCGATCCGGATTGCACCCGACATGCGTCTCGCCACCTGGAACGTCAACTCGATCCGCGCGCGCCTAGCGCACGTGCTCGACTGGCTCTCGGCCAATCAGCCGGACGTGCTGTGCCTGCAGGAGACGAAGTGCACGGACGCGGAGTTCCCGTACGAGCCGCTGCGCGCGGCGGGTTACCACGTGGTCCATGTCGGGCAAAAGGCGTACAACGGCGTCGCCACGCTCACGCGCGCGCTGCCGTCGGATATCGTGCCGTCGCCGCCGGGGCTCGACGGCGAGCAGAAGCGCGCGCTGATCCTGACCGTGGACGGCGTGCGCGTCGTGAACGTCTACGTGCCGAACGGCGAACGCGTGGGCTCGGAGAAGTACGCCTTCAAGCTGCGCTGGTTCGCGGCGCTCGTCGACTGCCTGCGTGCAGAGCTCGCGCGCCATGCGCGCCTCACCGTGGTCGGCGACTTCAACGTCGCGCCCGAAGACCGCGACGTGTACGACCCGAAGCTCTGGCAGAACCAGGTGCTCTTCAGCGAACCGGAGCGCGCGGCGCTCAGGAGCGTGCTCGAGCTCGGGCTCGTCGACCTCTTCCGCCGCTTCGAGGCCGGGAGCGGGCATTACAGCTGGTGGGATTACCGCCAGGGCATGTTCCGCCGCAACCTGGGCCTTCGCATCGACCACATCCTGTGCACCCCGGCGCTCGCCGAGCGCGCCCGCGCCTGCACCATCGACAAAGCCCCGCGCCGCCTGGAACGGCCCTCCGATCACGCCCCGGTCGTCGCCGAGTTCGACTTGAGCGCGTAGGGCTGCCGGATAAGGCCTCGTCCCGCGAAAAAGCGACGGTTTGGTCGACACTTGACGCGTCTCGCGCTCCTGTCGGCGGCCGCTTTCCGGCGTCGGCGGTTCGCCAGCCCGGGGGGTCCGGCAACGCGCCGCAAATTTCCCGTCCGCACCCGCTTGACTGGTTCCAGCATATGTAAATAATAACGATTCTCATTACGAACAACCGGAGGCGCGCGATGCGTCCTCAGATCGAGGAGCAGGTTGTGCTGCTCGCCCGCGACCGCCACTGCCAGGCCGAGTACCGCGCAGCGGGCAACGCCGTGCAGGTGCGGGTCGGCGGCGCGGATGTCGAACTCTCCCCGGCCGAGTTCCTCTCGGTTTGCGCCACCCTGCTCAAGGCGGCGCGGGCGCTCGGCCGCCAGCCCTATATCCCGGGGCTCGCGCGCGCGGAAACGGCGGGGCGCCGCCTGGCGAGGACATAACGAGTCGTGACCAAGGATTCGAGAACCGAAGTCGGCGCCGCCGAAGGCGTGCACTGTAGCGAGGGCTCTGCGGAGGCCGCCGTACGGCGCGTGCGTAGCGACAAGCTCCTCGGCCCGGGCGGTGTCCTCATCATCGAGCATGCCGGGCGCGAGTACCGCCTGCGCCAGACGAGCACCGGCAAGCTCATTCTGACGGCATGACTCCCATGCGCACAATCGATCCCACGCATTGCCGCCTCGAGACGCTGCTCGGTGCGCTGCTCTACATGATGACGGCGTACCAGAAGAACTGCTGCCGCCAGCTCGCGCGCTCGATTGCCGCGCATCTCGAATGCCTCGCGCACCATCCGGACGCCGCCGAGACCGTGCGTCAGGTGGCGGGCGGGATGTGCGAAGAGTGGAAGCGCGCGAGCGCCGGCGCGGTGGCGCCGGTTGCCGACGCGCGCGCGCCCCGGATGCTGCACTGAGCGAAGTCGCGCGTGGCCGCTGTCAGCAACGCCTTCGTTCCCATGCCGCGCACCCGGCCGTCCGTGCGCACGATGCGGCGCGCGCCTATGCTGCATTCGGTGCTCACCTGGTACCGCGAAGCGATGACGCCGGACGTGCTGCGGGCGCGGCTCGCGCAGGCGGCGACGGAGGATCCGCAGCCCGAGATTCACCTGCACGCCGACGCCAACACGCGCTATCAGGAGCTCGCCGAGCTGATGTCGGCGGTGCAGAACGCGGGCCTCAAACGCATGGGTTTCGTTACCGATCCGGGCAAATAAAGAATGATGCGGCGGCTTCTTTGTGCTCTCGCATGCGTGTTGCTCGCAACGGCTGCGGTCGCGCAGCCGGTCGACTGGCGCGAGCGCGCGCAGACCGCGATCCATATGCTCGACTACGTCGGCGTCGATTACCCCGAGTTCGTGCGCGACGGCAAGGTGCTCGACGAGGAGGAGTACCAGGAGCAGCTCGAGTTCACGCAGCAGATCGTCGCCATTCTCCAAGAGCTGCCCGAGAACCCGCGCCGCGCGGCGCTCGTCGCCGCGGCCGAGCGCCTGGCGCAGGCGGTGACCGCGAAGGCGCCGGGTGCCGAGGTGAGCGAAGCGAGCGGGACGCTGCGCCGCGCGATCATGGAAGCGTACGAGCTCGCGGCCGCGCCGAAGCAGGCACCCGATGCGGCACGCGGCGCGGCGCTCTACGCCGAGCTTTGCGCCGCGTGCCACGGCGCCGAAGGCCGCGGCGACGGGCCGGCCGGGAAAGGATTGGAGCCGCCGCCCTCCGACTTCCACGACGCCGCACGAATGGCGAGCCGCAGCGTCTACGGCCTTTACAACACCATCACGCTCGGCGTCGCCGGCACCGGCATGGCCGCGTACAAGCAGCTCTCCGAGGACGAGCGCTGGGCGCTCGCCTTCCATGTCTCGCGCTTCGCACTGGGCGGCGCCGAACTCGCACGCGCGGAAGCCGCGTGGCGCTCGGGCGAGCACGCCGGCACGTTCGCCGGCCTGCAGGACGTTGTGTCGCTCTCGACCGAGGAAGTGCGGGCGCGCCACGGCGATGCGGCCGCGCTGGCGCACCTGTGGCTGCGCGCGCATCCCGAAGCGCTCGCGGAAGGGCGCCCCTCGCCGCTTCAGTTCGCGGCGCAGGCGCTCCGGGAGAGCAACGCCGCCTATCGGGCCGGCGAACGCGATCGCGCGCAGCAGCTCGCGATCACGGCGTACCTCGAAGGCTTCGAGCTCGTGGAGGCGAGCCTCGATAACGTCGATGCGGCGCTGCGCACGACCATCGAGCGCGAGATGATGGCGCACCGCGCGCTGATGAAGAGCGGTGCGGCGCCGGAGGCGGTGGCGGCGCAGACGGCGCGCGTGCTCGAGCTGCTCGAGGCGGCGCGCGCGAAGCTCGAAACCGGGGCGCTTTCGCCCGGCGCGACCTTCGCGGCCTCGTTCCTGATCCTGCTGCGCGAAGGCTTCGAAGCGATCCTCGTGCTCGCCGCGATCGTGACGTTCCTCGTGAAGAGCGGCCGGCGCGACGCGCTCCCCTGGGTGCATGCCGGCTGGGCCGCGGCGCTCGTGCTCGGCGCGGCGACCTGGTTCGCCGCGAC
>DASVBY010000012.1:0-9324 GCA_036381895.1 Burkholderiales bacterium
GGCCAGGCGGCGCGCACTGCTTCGGTCACCTCGAGCGCGAAGCGCATGCGTCCCGCGAGATCGCCGCCGTAGCCGTCCGTGCGCTGGTTGGACAGCGGCGAGAGGAAGCTGTGGATCAGGTAGCCGTGCGCGCCGTGAATCTCCGCGATCTCGAACCCGGCCGCGAGCGCCCGTTTCGCCCCGGCGGCAAAGGCGGCAATGACCGCATCGATGTCGGCGCGCTCCATCGCCTTCGGCTCGAGCCAGCCTTCGGCCATCGGCGCGGACGTCGGTCCGATGATCTCCCACGCGGTCTCGCCGCGCGCGGCATCTTCCGCCGTGAGCGCGGCATTGCCGTACCAGGGACGCTGCATGCTCGCCTTGCGCCCGGCGTGCGCGAGCTGGATCGCGGGCAGCGCGCCGTGCGTCTTGAGGAAGGCGGCGACGCGTGCGAGCGCCGCGCCGTGCGCGTCCGACCAGATGCCGACGTCGCCGTGCGTGATGCGCCCACGCGCCTCGACCGCGGTGGCCTCGACGAACACGACGCCGGCGCCGCCGAGCGCGAACTTCCCGAGGTGCACCAGGTGCCAGTCGCCGGCCATGCCGTCGACGGCGGAGTAGGTGCACATCGGCGAGATCACGACGCGGTTGCGCGCGGTCACGCCGCGCAGTGTGATGGGCGTGAAGAGCTTTGCGGTCACGAGCCGATCCTCCGCGTCATTCCTTGAACCACACGATCTGCTGCGTGGTCGCGAGCAGCCGGCCGCGCCCCCAGAGCTGTCCCTCCTGGTCGAAGTAGCCCTTGTGGAAGACCTGCCCCTGAGCGACGCCGAGCACAGGTTCGGTGCCCTGCGCCGCCACTTCGCCGGCATCGGCGTGGAAATACACGTTCAGCGACACGGTCGCGATCGGCACGAAGCGCGGGCGGCGCAGGAACAGCCGCGGCGCGAATGCATCGCTGTAGGCGACGAGCGCCGGAAAATCGACCGGCCGCGCCGGCGCATCGCTGATCCAGTTGTACGTGAGGCTGTCCGGGTTCTCCTCCCGGGCCCTGCCGCGCAGGTAGCGAATGTCGTAGGCGCTCGGCCAGCGCATGACCTCGTTCGGCGGCCGGAAGCTCGTCCCGGCCTCGGGCGGCGGCACGCTCGGCGGCGCGGCCTCGGTCAAGCTCCAGGTGGGACGGCGCACCCCGAAAAATGCGATCGCGGACGTCGTTACCTCGCCACCCTGAAGGATTTCGACCGACCAATGCTGCGTCGAGCGGTTCGAGCGAATCAGGCGCGGCACCACGAAGAATTCGCCCGGCTGTATGGCCGCCACGAAGTTGACCGTGAGCGACACCGGGTCGCCGATGCGCTCGCGCTGGACCATCAACCCGTTCAGTGCGACCGCGGCGGTCACACCGCCGAACGGGCTCACCATGTTCCAGTAGGCCTCGTGCGTGTGGCCGCGCAGGCGCCCGTCCGGCAGCGGTTCGAGCGCCATAGCCTGATCGAAAGGATGCACCGCCGCCGCGGGCGCGCCGGCGGCCTGGGACTCACTCATGCAACACCTTACTCGGGACGAATGGAATTCGGGGCCCTTCTTTTAACAGCTTGCCGCCCGGCGTGCACGCCCGGGGAGCTTACGCCGACCCGCCGGGCGGACCGCTCCGATGCAGGGAGGAACAGGCGTCTCGACGCGAGACGCGCCCGGCTCGCCGACGGACAGGCCTGCAGTGCAGCACTAGCGACGGCGCGCTTCGCGGACGCGGATTTCCCCCCGCTTCGCGCCGTCAAATCTCCCGAGGAGTCCAGTGCACCCCGGGACGCCGCTACCGCGAGGGATGACGCTATGACCGCCGCCACGGACTACGAGCGGCTGACGATCGACGGCCGCGAGGTGACGATTTCCAACCCGCGCAAGGTGCTGTTCCCGGCGGCGGGCTACACGAAGCTCGATCTCGTGCGCTACTACCTCGCGGTCGCCGACGGGGCGCTGCGCGCCGCCGGCGGGCGGCCGAACATGCTCGTGCGCTATCCCGACGGCGTCGAGCGCGAGTTCTTCTATCAGAAGCGCGCGCCGCGCTCGCGCCCCGAATGGATCGACGTCGTCGAGCTGCGCTTTCCGTCCGGACGCTCCGCGGAAGAAGTCGTGCCGCGCGACGCGGCCGGGCTCGCGTGGCTCGCGAACCTCGCGTGCCTCGAGCTGCACCCGCACCCCGTGCGCGCGGACGATCTCGAGCACCCGGACGAGCTGCGAGTCGATCTCGATCCGGTGCCCGGCGTCGCGTGGCCGCAGGTGCGCGAGGTCGCCCGGATCGTCCGCAGCGCGCTCGCCGATTTCGGCCTCCTCGGCTGGCCCAAGACCTCCGGCAAGCGCGGCCTGCACGTGTATGTCCGCATCGAGCGGCGCTGGACGTTCGAGCAGGTGCGGCGCGCGGCACTCGCGCTCGCGCGCGACATCGAGCGCCGCGCGCCGCGGCTCGCGACGAGCAAGTGGTGGAAGGAAGAGCGCCACGGCGTCTTCGTCGACTACAACCAGAACGCGAAGGATCGCACGATGGCGGCTGCCTACTCGGTGCGGCCGACGCCCGACGCGCGCGTTTCGATGCCGCTCGCGTGGGAAGAGCTCGACGTTTGCGACCCGCGCGACTTCACGCTCGCGACGGTGCCGTCGCGCTTTGCGGCGATCGGCGACCGGCACGCGCACATCGACGAACGACCCGGCGCGCTCGACGGGCTGCTCGAGCTGGCCGCGCGGCACGAAGGCGAAGGTCTCGGCGATGCGCCCTGGCCGCCGCACTACGCCAAGCAGCGCGGCGAGCCGCCGCGGGTGCAGCCCTCGCGGCGGCGCACGCCGAAACATCCGCTGCTCGAGATCGCCCGCGCCCGGCGCGAAGCCGATGCACTCGCCGGACTCGAGCGCTGGAAGCGCCGCCACCCGGACGCCGCCCGGCACCTCGCGCCGGCCGACGTGCTGGTTGACGCCATGCGCGGGCGCTCGTCGAGCTGGACGCGCGTGCGCGTGAACCTGCAGCACGTGCCGGAGCGGCTGCGGCCGCCGCAGGAGCCGCCGGATCCCGACGAGCCGGAGCTCAGCGGGAAACGCCGAACACCTCCGCGAGCGCGTAAGGGGGCGTGACCTCGAGCTGGTCGTAGCGGCAGTCGCGCGGGCGCTTGTCCGGGCGCCAGCGCAGGAAGGTCGCGGCATGGCGGAAGCGCTCGCCCTGCAGGTGGTCGTACTTCACCTCGCACACCCGCTCGATGCGCAGCGGCTCCCACGCGAGATCCTTCCCCGCGCTCCAGCGGCTGTGTGCGCCCGGCATCCGCCGCGCGCCGTCGCTTGCGCCCGCCCAGTCCTTCCAGGGATGGTCCGCGAACGCGCGCTCGCGCAGCGGTGCGAGCTCTTCGACCAGCTGCCGCCGTTGCGCCTCGGTGAAAGAGGACGTCACGCCGACGTGCTGCAGCCGCCCGTGCCCGTCGTAGAGGCCGAGGAGCAGCGAGCCCACCGCGCTCCGCCCACCCCGGTACCAGCGGAAGCCCGCGACCACGCAGTCGGCCGTACGTGCATGCTTTACCTTGACCATCGCGCGCTTGCCGGGCTCGTAGGGATGATCGATTGGTTTCGCCACGACGCCGTCGAGCCCCGCACCCTCGAAGCTCTCGAGCCATTCGAGCGCGACCGCGCGGTCCACGGTGGCAGGTGTCACGTACACCGGGGGTTCGGCCGCGCCGAGCAAGCGCTCGAGCGCGGCGCGGCGTGTGCGCTGCGGCTCGGCGCGCAGGTCGCGGCCATCCGCGGCGAGGAGATCGAAAGCGACGAAGGAAGCCGGCGTTTCGCGCGCGAGCTTCGCGACGCGCGAGGCGGCCGGATGGAGCCGGAGCTGCAGCGCCTCGAAGTCGAGCCCGCTCGGCGTCGCGATCACGATCTCGCCGTCGAGCACGCACCCGGCCGGGAGCCTTTCGAGAAACGCGTCATGCAGCTCGGGAAAGTAGCGATCGAGCGGCCGCAGGTCGCGGCTCTGGATGTACACATCGTTCGTGCTGCGAAAGACGAGCGCCCGGAAGCCGTCCCACTTTGGCTCGTACAGAAAGCCGTTCGCGGGCGGCAG
Source organism: Burkholderiales bacterium (assembly GCA_036381895.1). Classification (GTDB taxonomy): domain Bacteria; phylum Pseudomonadota; class Gammaproteobacteria; order Acidiferrobacterales; family Sulfurifustaceae; genus JACQFZ01. The sequence goes on from DASVBY010000012.1 coordinate 4,073, forward strand.
CTCGAGTGCGAGTTTCGCGAGCATCGGCGCGATCGGGGGCGCGATCGCAAAACGCGCGCCCGGCCGCTGCGAGGCGGGTTTCGCCGCCGCTCGGACTCCCGTTCTCTCGTTGCGCGGCTGCCGCGGCGCCATCACTCGCTCGCTCGGCTGTCCTCGACCGGCAGTTGATAATAACGACCCGCCCTTCCCGGCCCTATCCGTACGGTGCCTGATACGCACCTGTCCGATTCAGCGGGCGGCTTGTGAACCGGGATGGAGCTGCGTACTTATAGAAGCCGAGTACGGCCGAAATGCGTCGCATGTCGGCGGAGCGGAAGCCTTGCCCGTGCTGATCGCGAACCGTAGATTCCGCCGCGCGCTTGTTCGCAAGGAAGAGGAACTGTCCCTGTCCGCCGGTCGAGCCGGACTCCGCAGCCACATCGCCCGGGCCTGGTTGCACGGAGCGCTCTGGCCCCCGATCATTTCAACTGACGTCCGACGCTACTGCACCATGTCCGAGTTGCCCAAGCTTCCCCTCTCCTACCGTGACATCGACGGCTGGGAGTACTTCGCGGTCGAGCCGCCCGAGTGGCTCTACCACTACACCACGCTCACGAATGCCGGCCACATCTTCAAGAGCAAGTCGCTCTGGCTCACCAAGATCCAGTACCTGAACGACGAGACCGAGCTCAAGATCGCGATCACCTGCTTTCGCCGTGCGATCGAGGCGGCCATCGAAATCGAACCCGACGAAGGGAAGCGCGAGCTGTACCGGCGCACGGCCGACCAGGTCGACTCCTTCGAGCAGACCAACATCTGCGTCGGGAGCTTCTGCGACAGCGGCGATCTCCTGAGCCAGTGGCGCTCCTACGGGAGCAGCGGCGGCGGCGTCGCGCTCGGATTCCGCGGCGCGCGCCTGAGCGAGATCCAGAAGCGCGGCTACTTGAACGTCTGGCGCTGCGTCTACGACCCCGAGAAGCAGAACCGCCTCGCGCAGGGCCTCGTGCGCCAGCTCGCCCGGTCCTACGACCTGCTGCGCGCGCACGCGGGCGGGGAGCTATCGGAGCAGCTAAAGACCGCGCTGATCGAGCGCTTCAGCACCACCTTCCTGCGGGTCGCGCCCGTCTTCAAGAACGAGCACTTCGCGGAAGAACGCGAATGGCGCGTGGTGACGGTACCGATGAAGAGCGACGACCCGAACTACCGCGCGATCGTCTCCGACGAGTGGGTCGCGCAGGTGTACATCCTCACCTTCGACCCGCCTCCCGGCCGCAAGCACGACTTCATCGGCCGCGTGACCATCGGCCCCACGACGAGCCCCGAGCGCGTCTGCAGCACGCTCAAGATTTTCGCCATGAAGGAGGATTTCGAGCCAATCGAGTGCTCGAAGTCGGCGATACCGTTCCGGGGTTAGTTAACGAATCTGCGTAAGCGGCCGCCCGGCCGGAGCCGGCTAGCGAATGGATTGGGTCGCTGTCCCCTTACTTCGATACCCCGATGTCGAAGGCTGACAGCCTTCTTTGACTTGGTAACTTTCTTACACACAACGCGCAACGGTGCATTCTCCCTACGACCGTCACGATGATGATCACACCGTATCTCTTCGTAACGCTTACCCTCGATACGTCATTGCTATTCCTGTTCCTCACCTAGCTTCGAACTTGAGGAAGCGTTCGTACCGCCGCTCGAGAAACGCTTGGTTCGGCCAGTTCGCTTTGTGTCGCGGCAATATGATTCGCTTGTCGTGCATGGCTTTCAGCCCATGTAGCAGCATCGGGCCGTCGGTTTCTTCGAGAATCGCTTTCCGCACTTCGATCGAGTAGTCGGGCCTGATCGCAAGGAACATGCTGTCGAATGCGGCATGGTGCAGCTTGCAAAGCGCAAGCCCGTTGGGCACGATCGGATCGCCGTCCGGCTCGCTGTCCGGGATGATGTGGGCGGCATCGAGCAGCTCTTCATGGCGAAGCCGGCAGAGGGCGCACTGCTCCTGGTACGCCTGCAACACCCGTTCGCGAAAGGATCGCTGATGGATACGCTGACGGACCGTGGTCGTGACGTACGCGCGGCGGGCCTCGACCGTGACGTCCAAGGCGGGAAGAGCTCCGGGCACGTAGCTAGAGAAGCGGGCGTCGTCGACCTCGACCTGAAACGTAAGCCGCGCACGATCATCGCCGACGATAAACACAGGCCACGCCGTGAAATACTTGCCTTCGACTATTCGATGGAAGTAGACGAGCGGGACCCGCCCGGCCATGGCGGCTCTTAGACCTACATTATCCGGATGCTCGGGGTTGGTCCCGCGGTAGCGGTAATGCAACAATCCGTCCTTCGAAAAGCCGTCGTCGTATGGTCCGCTCGGGACGGTGGCGATGGATAACGGGAGCGTCATCGCTTTGGGCTTGAATATCCCCTGCGGCCCCAAGAGTGGCACCCGAACGCCCTCGAAGTCGAATCCTCGAGCAAGCAGAGCCCTCGGCAAGACCTCGCCGCCGTGCACCCGCACCTGCTCTTCCAACCATTCGAATGCCGCTCGCCTTACCCTGGCGTCTCGCTGTAGATCGGTCATTCAGGAGACGTAGATATTCTGATTATGCCATTCGAGAAATTCTTTCGACGGCTGCTCGAAACGATTCGAAGGCAGAGTGCGCAACTCCTTGCCGTGATAAGCGTAGTACTCCCGCCCGTTTTCGTACTCTTCCTTGATCTTCCGGCTCACCTCGACACGCAAGTCGGGCGTCACGGTTAGATACCCCTTATCGAACAGCTTATGCAGATCCGAACGAAGCAGGAGACCATTCCTGACCGAGTGCGGGCCGGACCGAGCGTACGGTTTGATGTGCGCGGCCTCGAGAACCGGCAAGGTTCGCTCACCGGTTATTGCGCAGCGCCGTTGATAAGCGTCGGTTACGAGGATGCGGAAAGCGCCCTGGCCCAGCCTGCCCCTCACCAAGTACTCCGGCCGCTCCTCCCCCACCTTCTCGTCTGTTTCGTCCTGCTGCCAAAGGCCTAGGAGCTGGAGATTTCGTTGTACCGCCTTCCAGAGAGAAGCACCCGGCTCGCTTTCGGAATCGTAGCTTTTCCCCTGAACGATGTTGGGCGCCCAGTCCGTTGGAACCGGTATCCACATTGGCTCCGGAAAGAAAAACGGTGCAGCGAGAACGTTACACCCGATAACGGGGTCCGGTTGCAGCCGCTCGCTCCCGCCTCGCTCGCGGTACTTTCTGATCCGCGTCAGGAACTCGGCCATATCTCGTACCCCGTTCTTGTCGCCGAACGCCTCCCAGGCGAGCGAGCATGGCAGCGCGGAATACCGGACGAAAAAGCCTCCTCCGACAATGAAGTTGTTCGGGCTATGCAGCTTAAAAAGGAACGGTTCGCCAGGCCGGAGAGTACGAAACTCTCGACCCCCGCTTGGCTGCCAGAAGTTGACCTCGTCAGGCTGCCACGCCCGCAAGTACTCGAACCATCCCTTGTCCGTAACACCCACCCACAGCTTCATCCTGCCGCTCTGCCCTCGCTATCGTTCTAGTTGTTGTTTACCTGGTTGTTGTCTACGTGCTTTGTACCTCTTCAGGCGCTCGAACAGCCCATCAGGGAGGCGGTTGCAAAGCGGGCAACCCCCTTAAGCGATCGTACTCCACCCGACTCTGCAGGGCCTAGAGCCTCGCGCGGTTCGGAGTTCCGCGGAGCGAGTCTGCTGCTCCCGGTGAACGGGGCTTGCAGCGACCGCGCGTCTGCGAAGCGACACGACCTAGAGCGACAGGATGATGAGGGGAGGAGAAAGTATCCGAGGGCTTGGTGCTTTCTTGGTGCTCTCAGTGTTCTTGCGAGCGCGAGCCGCCTTGTTGACTGGTGCACTCGGAAAAGCACGGCGGCCACCGCCGTGGCCGCCGCCGGAAGGACTGCGTCAGGGGTTCAACTACGAGCCGAGGAAGCGGCTCGCGAGGCTCGAGAGCGTGCTGTTGGAGGCTTCGTTATCGGGTACCTGTCCGTCGGGAGTCAACTTATCGATGAGCTGCGGGAGGAAACTCGCGAGTCCTCCCGAGGCTTCCTGGTCCGATACGCCGGCCTGGCTTGCCACCTGATGCACCCGGTCCCGGCCGAGCACGTTTTGCACGTCGTCGCCCGAGATCTGCTTCTTTTCGCCGCCGGGCGAGATCCATGACTGCACGACGTCGCCGTACCCCTTCTGCTGAAACATTTGCATCAGTCCCTGGATGCCGCCGATGTCCTGGCTGCTCATCAGTTGCGCCGCTGCGCCGAGCAGCTTGTTGTTCCCTCCGCCGAACTGCCCGGCCAGCTGACCGATGCCCTGGCTCGCCTTGTCGAAGATGCCCATCATTACCTCCATGAAGTAAGCCGAGGTGTGTTCGCGCGACTGTAGGGAAGCGAGCGTTTGCGCTTCAGTAGGACAGTGCCCTAAGGACGTGGCGCGCTGCCGCCGGGGCATGCCCTAGGGCGCTCCGTGCGGTTGCCGACGGTTGCGGTTTGGCACCTCGAGCCCTGCGATCGAGCGCGCGTCTCGACAGAGGCCGAGCGGTATCAAAGCGCGGGCGCGACCGCGTACACCGCGCGAAACGACGCGAGCGAGTCGAACGGAGGTCGCGAGTGGTGAGAGCGCGCGATCTTACCCCGGCTTCGAAAAGCAGCCTGGTGCCGCGTCGCGTAAACTGACTGAATGCTCACGGCGCTCTTTATCGTTCTGCTGGCGCTCGCCGCCGCCGTCGCGCTCGCGCGGCGGTATGGGTCGGTGCGATGGGCTGCGTTCACGCGAGAGCTGAACGACCGGCTGGAGGCGGCGCGAACGCCCGTGCAGCCGCGCGCCGTCGACTTCACCGAGCTCGCCGGCCTGCCCGCGGCGGTTCGGCGCTATTTCAGAGCGGCGCTCTGGGACGGCGCACCGATGGTGGCGCGCGTGCGCGTGCGGCACGTGGGCACGTTCAACATGCGCGAAAGCGAAGGGCGCTGGCGGCCGTTCGTTTCCGAGCAGGTGGTCGTCACCCGGCGGCCTGGCTTCGACTGGAACGCACGCATTGCGCTGGCGCCCGGCGTTCCAGTCTACGTGCACGATGCCTACCTCGCGGGCGAAGGTATCTTGCGCGCGGCGGTGCTCGGAATCGTCACCGTGGCCGATGTGCGCGGTACGGGCGTGCTCGCCGAGGGCGAGCTCATGCGCTTCCTCGCGGAAGCGGCGTGGTATCCGACGGCGCTGCTCCCGAGCCAGGGCGTGCGGTGGGAGGCGGCGGGTGAGCGCTCCGCGTACGCGACGCTCG
>DASVBY010000013.1:0-41256 GCA_036381895.1 Burkholderiales bacterium
CCCTCTTCGCCGATCAGGTTCTCGGCCGGAATCTCGAGATTGTCGAAGAAGAGCTCGTTGGTCTCGTGGTTCACCATGTTCGCGATCGGCCGCACCGTAAGGCCGCGGCCGATCGCCTCGCGCAGGTCGACGATGAAGATCGAGAGCCCTTCGCTCTTCTTGCGCACCTGCGCGAGGGGCGTCGTGCGCGCGAGCAGGATCATGAAGTCCGAGTGCTGCACCCGCGAGGTCCAGACCTTCTGCCCGTTCACGATGTAGCGGTCGCCCTTGCGCACGGCCGTGGTCTTGAGCTTCGTGGTATCGGTGCCGGTCGTCGGCTCGGTGACGCCCATCGCCTGCAGGCGCCACTCGCCGGAGGCGATCTTCGGCAGGTACTTGCGCTTCTGCTCCTCGGAGCCGTGGCGCACGAGCGTCCCCATGTTGTACATCTGCCCGTGGCAGGCGCCGGCGTTCGCACCGCTGCGGTTGATCTCCTCCATGATCACCGAGGCTTCGGCGAGCCCGAGCCCCGAACCGCCGTATTCCTGCGGGATCAGCGCCGCGAGCCAGCCCGCGCGGGTGAGCGCATCGACGAACGCCTCGGGATAGGCGCCTTCGGCATCGAGCTTGCGGAAGTACTCGGCGGGGAACTGCGCGCACAGCGCGCGCACGCCGTCACGAATGCTCTGGTAAGGATCGGTTGCTTCCATGGTCTCCATCGGCGCCGCTACGGCGCGCGTCACGTGGGCACTTGGCATCCGCCCGGGCGATCATTGCGAGCGCCGCGGGGCACTATCGTGGCACTTTATCCGGGGCACCTCCAGAATGCTCGCGTCCGGCGGGTCGATAACGCACGACTCGCCCGCCTCCCTAGCGCAGCACGAACGGGTTCGGCACCTCGTCGGCCGTCGAAATCCAGACGCTCTTCGTCTGCAGATAGTTCCAGATCGCCTCCTGGCCATTCTCGCGTCCGAGACCCGAGCGCTTGTAGCCGCCGAAGGGCGACAGGTAGCTGATGGCCCGATAGGTGTTCACCCATACGGTTCCCGCCTGCAGCTTCTGCGACGCGTGCAGCGCCCGCTTGATGCTCGTCGTCCACACGCCGGCCGCGAGGCCGTAGGGGTTGTCGTTCGCGATCGCGATCGCCTCGGCGTCGTCGCGAAAGCGAATCACGGAGAGCACCGGCCCGAACACTTCCTCGCGCGCGATGCGCATGCTATTGGAGACGTCGGCGAAGATCGTCGGCTCGATGAACCAGCCGTCGCCGCACTCCGGCCGTGCGGCCGGCTTGCCGCCGAGCACGCAGGTCGCCTTCTCTTCGCGCGCGATGTCGATGTAGCGCAGGATTTTCTCGTATTGCGGCCGCGTGGTCACGGGCCCGACCTGGGTATCGGGCTTCATCGGATCGCCCATGCGGGCGCTCGCCGCGAGCGCGAGCAGCTTGTCCATGAAGGCGTCGTGAATGGAATCGTGCACCAGCAGCCGCGAGCCGGCGATGCAGGTCTGGCCGGTGGCGGCGAAAATGCCGGAAACGGCGCCTTTGACCGCGTCGTCGATCACGGCGTCCTCGAACACGATGTTCGGCGATTTGCCGCCGAGCTCGAGCGTCACGTGCTTGAGGCTCTTCGCCGCGAGCTCGTACACGCGCTGGCCGCTCGCGTCGCCCCCCGTGAACGCGACCTTGGCCACGTCCGGGTGCGCCACGAGCGGCTCGCCGACGTCCGCGCCGAATCCGGTGACGACGTTCACCACGCCCGGAGGGAACCCCGCCTCCTCGAACAGGCGGCAGAACTCGAGCATCGAGGCGGAGGTGTATTCCGACGGCTTGACGACCACCGTGCACCCGGCCGCGAGCGCGGGCGCGAGCTTCCAGGACGTGAGCAGCAGCGGCGAGTTCCACGGCGTGATCGCAGCGACCACGCCGACCGGCTCGTAGCGCGTGAAATTGAACGTTTGCGGCTTGTCGATCGGGATCACGCCGCCCTCGATCTTGTCCGCGAGGCCTCCGTAGTAGCGGTACCATTGCGGCAGGTAGCGCAACTGCGCGCCCATCTCGGCGATGAGCTTGCCGTTGTCGCGCACCTCGATCGCGGCGAGCTTCTCGGCGTCGCGCGCGATGAGATCGGCCAGGCGGTAGAGCAGCGCCCCGCGCTGGCTCGCGGCGAGCGCGGGCCACGCACCGGTCTCGAACGCGCGGCGCGCAGCGGCCACGGCCCGGTCCACGTCGGGCTTGCCGCCGCGCGGAATCAGGGCCCACGGCTTGCCGGTGTAGGGGTTGAAGCTCTCGAACCACTCGCCCGAGCTCGGCTCGACCCATTCGCCGCCGATGTACAGGCGGTACTTCACGAGTTCCTGCGTCGTGGTCATGACGTTCCTCCTGTGCGGCGGCTCAGGCCGCCGCCGACCCGAGCAGCGCCTCGCGGAAGCGGTGCTTGAGCAGCGCACCGTCGCGCGGCGGCAGAACCATCGGCTCGCGCTTCGCGGACACCTTGAACACGACGAGCACGGGGCCCTCCGCTTCGCGCAGCGTGCGCGCCGCCTCGTCCAGCGCGGGCGCCTCCCGGACCGTGGTAGCGGCCGGAAACCCCGTCGCGGCGGCGACGCCGGCGAGGTCGACGCCGGCGGCGGTATGGGTCGCCTGCATGCCGGTCTCGCCGTAGCGCTCATTGTCGAGGACCGCGATCGCGAGGTTCTTCGGACGCATGACGCTGGCGGTTGCGAGCGCGCCGAGGCCCATGAGCAGCTCGCCGTCGCCGGTGATCACCAGCACCCGGCGGCGCGGCTGCGCGAGCGCGAGCCCGAGCCCGACCGTCACCGCGCTGCCCATCGCGCCCCAGAGATAGAAGTTGAGCGGATGGTCCCCGGCCGCCGCGCAATCGTACGTCGGCGAGCCGAGACCGCTTACGACGAGCAAATCCCCGCGATCCGCGAGCAGGCGCCCGACGACCTCGCGGCGCCGCAGCCGGTTCTCGTTCTGCGTCATGGCTAGTCCTTGAAGAGCTTGGTTCCGAGCATTCGCTGCGACAGCAGCACCGCCGCCGCGCGGTTGCCGTTGAACGCGATGCGCGCCGCCGCCTCCACCGCGGGCGCCGCGAGCGCCGCGTCGTACACCGGGTAGACGACGACGCCGGCGAGCCGCAGGCCGCTCTCGACGAGCTGACCCATCGGCACCTGCCACGGATTGAATTCGCCCCACTCCCCGCGCATCGTGACCAGCATGACGAGCGGAAACCCGCACACCGTCGCGAGCGACAGCGTGTTGAAGCAGTTTCCGACGCCGCTGCTCTGCATCAGCAGCGCGCCACGGCGCCCGCCGAGCCAGGCGCCGGCGAGAATGCCGATCCCCTCTTCTTCCGTCGTGAGCGGCGTGGTCGTGAAATCCCCATCCGCATGGCAGAGCTCGATCAGGCGCGCGTGCCCGGAGTCGGGAACGTAGGCGACCTGCCGTACTTCCGCCTCCCGAAGCTTCTCGAAGACCAGCAGCGGCCAGTCGAGGGTGCCCGCGGCAGAGGGCGGTTGCGGCTCGCGCCCCAATGCTCCTCGAGCGGTTTCGGGTCGTTCCGAATACACCATCGTTGCTACTTCCTCCTTTACACGGATAGCTTCTGCCGCACGTCCGGATCCTTGATCACCGCCTCCGGATGTCCGTGCGATACCACGCAGCCCTTCTCGAGCACGTAGCAGAAATCGCTGATCTCGGCCGCGCGACGGATCTTCTGCTCCACCAGCAGCAGCGCCACGTTCTCGCTGCGCAGGCGCAGCATGGCGTCGAAGATCTCGTTCACCACGAGCGGAGCGAGGCCTTCCGACGGCTCGTCCACCAGCAGCAGCTTCGGCCGGCCGACGAGCGCACGCCCGATCGCGAGCATCTGCTGCTCGCCGCCCGACAGCGTCTTGCCCATCTGACGCCGCCGCTCGGCGAGCCGCGGAAACAGCGCGTAGACGAGATCGAGGCTCTTGCGCCGCTCCGCGGCCGGCGCGCGCCACTCCTTCATCCCGCCGAGCAGCAGGTTCTCCTCCACGGTGAGTCCCGCGAAGATGCGCCGGTCCTCGGGAATGAAGCCGATGCCGCGGCGCGCGACGCGATCCGGCGTGAGTCCGCCGATCCGCACGCCTTCAAAGCGGATCTCGCCCGCGGACGGCCGCAGCCAGCCCATGACGGTCTTCAGCGTCGTCGTCTTGCCGGCGCCGTTGCGGCCGAAGATGCTCACCACCTGGCCCGGGTGCACCTGCACCGTCACCCCTTGCAGCACCGCGGCCGACCCGTAATGCGCCTGCACGTCCTGCACTTCAAGCAGTGGCATGTTCCTCTCCGAGATACGCCTCGCGCACGAGCGCGCTCGCGCGCACTTCCTGCGGCAGGCCCTCGAACAGCTTCTCGCCCTGGTGCATCACGATGACGTGATCCGAAATGTTCATGACGAGGTCGATGTCGTGCTCGATCAGGAGGATCGTCACGCGGCCCGCGAGCGACTGGATCAGCGCGTCGATCTGCGCCGTTTCAGCGGCCGCCATGCCCTGACTCGGCTCGTCGAGCAGCAGCACCCGCGGTTCGAGCGCCATGCACAGCGCGATCTCGAGCCGTCGCTGGTCGCCGTGCGAGAGATTCCCGGCCGTTTCGTCCGCCGCCTCCGCCAGACCGAACTCCTCGACGATCCGGCGCGCGCGCTCGAGCGGCGGCGCAAGACGGTCGAGGCGCCGCCCGAACTGGCGCCGCGGCTCGAGCGCCTGGCACGCCAGACGCACGTTCTCGAGCACGCTCAAGCCGAAGAACAGGTTCGTGATCTGGAACGAGCGCGCGATGCCGCGGCGCGCGAGCACATGGGGCGGGAGGCCGGTGATGTCCTCGCCCTCGAACTCGATGCGCCCGCCGTCGGGGCGCAGCGTCCCCGCGATGAGATTGAACGCCGTGCTCTTCCCGGCGCCGTTCGGGCCGATGATGGAGGTGATCCGCCCCGCCCCCGCCTCGAACGAAAGGTTGCGTACCGCGTGCAGCGCGCCGAACGACTTGCTGAGCCCCGTCACGCGGATCACGACCGCTCTCCGCGCCGCTGCGCGACCAGCCGCCGCGCGAGCCCCATGAAGCCGTCCGGCAGGAACATGACGAATACGACGAAGATCACGCCGAGCACGATCAGGTGGTGCTCGGTGATGCCGCCGAGCACGATCTCGAGGAACGTGATGATGACGCCGCCGATGAGCGGACCCACGAGCGTGCCGATGCCGCCGACGAGCGACATGACCACCGCCTTGGTCGACACCTCGAACCCGAACAGCTCGGGCGAAACGAACCCGCGCAGCAGCGGGTAGATCAGGCCGCCGAAGGCCGCGACCTCGGCCGCAAGCACGTACGCGCAGACCTTGTACCAGAACGGGTTGTAGCCGAGATACGGGACCCGGTCCGCGTTGTCGCGCACCGCGTGCAGCACCCGCCCGAAAGGCGTGTTCAGGATCCGCCGCACGCCCAGATAGACCAGCACGATGCCGGCCAGAACGAAATAGTAGAAGACGAGGTTGTGCTTGAGCGGAATCGAAAACAGCCCGAATACGCCCACCGACGGTACCGGAATGCCGATGATCCCGTCGGAGCCGCCGAGCGCGCGCGTGTTGTGCGCGATCTTGAGCAGTATCTCGGCGACGCCGAACGTGATCAGCGCGAAGTACACCCCGCTCGCGCGGATCGCCACCGCGCCGAGCAGGAACGCGAGCAGCCCGACCGACGCCGCCACGATCAGCGCCACCAGCCAGAACGACGACGTCACGTGCGTGTACAGCACGGCCGTGAGATAGGCGGCGAAACCGAAATACGCCGCCTGCCCGAGCGACAGCATCCCGGCGTAGCCGAGGAGTATGTCGACGCTCAAGGCAATCGAGCCGAAAAGCATCGCCTCGATGGCGAGGCGCGTATAGAAACCGCTCCCGAAGAGCGGAAACAGCGCCGCCACGACGAGGAACCCGATGCCGGTCCAGCGCACGATCGGCGATGCGCTCGGCACCGCCGCGAGCACACTGCGGACCCCGGCCCGCGGCCTGCGCCTGGCCTGCGCGGCAGCGGCGACCGCCCGGACTGCTTCGACACCGTGTTTGGCGTGCACGGTCAGGCCTTCCCGAGGCGCGCGAACAGCCCGGCGGGCCGCACGATGAGAACGAGCAGCATCACGACGAACACCAGCGTCTGCGCCCATACGGGCGGTATCCACAGGCTCGCGATGCTGTGCACCTGCGCAAGCAGCAGCGCCGCGAGCACCGCACCGAAGAGGCTGCCCATGCCGCCGACGATCACGACGGCGAACGCCATGATCAGGAAGTCGTGGCCCATGGTGGGGAACACCGCGTAAATGGGGCTCAGCAGCACCCCCGCGAGGCCGGCGAGCGCGCAGCCGAAGACGAACGTGAATGCGTAGACCCAGCGCACGGGGATGCCGAGCGAGGCGACCATCGCCGGATCGGCGGCCGTGGCACGCAAGACCGCGCCGAGCCGCGTGCGGTAGAGCAGCCACCACGTGACGGCGATCGCGCCGACCCCGACGCCGAGCACGAGCAGCCGGTAGGTCGGCAGGAACACGCCGCCGAACTCGACCACGCCGGTGAGCGGTGCTTCGATCGAGTACGTCTGCGTGCCCCAGACGATCTGCGCCGCATCGCGCAGCATCAGGCTCACGCCGAACGTGAGCAGCAGCGTGACGATGGCCCGATCCGGCCGCGGCATGAGCGGCCGGATGCCGAGCTCCTCGAGCCCCCAGCCGGCGAGTCCGACGAGGAGCGGCACGAGCACGAGCGCGCCCCAATAGCCGCTGCCCCAGCCGATCAGGGCGAGCGCGGCGTAGCCGCCGAGCATGTAGAGCTCGCCGTGCGCCAGATTGATGACGTGCAGGAGACCGAAGATCATGGTGAGACCGAGCGCCACGAGCGCGAGCGTCACGCCGATGATCAGCCCGTCGATCACCTGCGGCACCACGACGAAGTGCAGGTACGCGAGCGCGTCCGCCATCGATCAACCTCCTGCGCGTGCGCCCCGGCGTCAGAACTGCTCGCACTTGTCGGGGCCGATCGCGATCTCGCCCTCGACCTTGCCGGCGGTGCGGAACGTGTCGCCGTCGATCCGCACGATGTACATGTCCATGATCGCCTGGTGGTCGCCCGCGCGGATCTGCTTCGTGCCCTGAGGCGTTTCCCACTTCATGCCGCGCATGGCCTCGCGCAGCTTCGCGGTCTCGGTGCCGCCGGCTTTCTCGATCGCCTGCTTGAGCAGGTAGAACAGACCGTAGGTATCGGCCGCGAACAGGTCGGGGTCCGCGTGGTACGCCGCGCGGAACGCGGCGACGAACTTCTTGTTCGCCGGGGTGTCGAGGTCGACCGAATAGCCGGCCGCGGCCGCGAAGCCGTCGGCGGCGCCGTTCATGGCGCCGATGTTCTCCTGCGTGACCGCGCCCGACGCGCCCGCCATGGTCAACTCGTCGGACAGCAGCCCGTAGTCGCGCATTTGCGTGATGAGCCGCACGGTGTCGTTGCCGGCGGTGGCGGTCATGATCACGTCCGGCCGCGCGGCGCGCAGCTGCCCGAAGTACGGCGAGAAGTCCTTGGCTCCGAGCGGCGGAAACACGGCGCCGACGTCGTTGCCGCCGAGCCGCTTGACGTCCGCGCGGAACGCCGCGATGGTGCTGCGGCCCATCTCGTAGTCCGGTCCGATGAAGAAGTAGCGCTTGCCGCTCACGTTCTTCACCAGCCAGTTGACGAGAGCGTTCGACTGCATGAACGCGTTGGCATTGACGCGGAACACGTTCGGGTTGCACTGGGTGCCGGTGATCGCCGGCGAATACGAGACCGTGGTGATCAGGAGGCGGTCGTTGCGCTGCGCCACCTGCCCCACCGCGAGCGTGGAGCCGCTGTTGACCGTGCCCGTGAGCAAGTGCACCTTGTCCTGCTGCAGCAGCTTCTCGGCGCGGCGCACCGCGACCGGCGGGTTCGCCTCCTCGTCCTCGAACAGGAGCTCGAATTTGCGCCCCTTCACGCCGCCCGCGGCGTTGATCTCCTTGACCGCGAGCTCCGCGCCCCAGCGCACCTGCTTGCCGATGGGTGCGTAGGACCCGGAGAGCGGCGTCACCACCCCGATCTTGATCGGCTCTTGCGCTCCCGCCGCCGTGGCTGCGAGCAGCGCGCCGACGAACGCGGCCGTCGTACCAAAGTACTTCCGCTTGAGGCTGTTCGACATCTCTGCTCCTCCGTTGTTAGCCGGTGCGCCGCGTGCCCGCCGTCCGCCGGCGGCACGCCAGCGGCGCCGACGTCAGGACTGGGAAAACTTCGGTTTGCGCTTCTCGCTGAAAGCCGCAATGCCTTCCTTGTAGTCCGCGGTCTCGCGCAGCTTCTCGTAGGCGTGCCCCTCGACCTCGAACCCGACGCTGAGACCGCTCTCGTACGCGGTGTTGAGCACCCGCTTGACAGTCTTCAGTGCCAGCGGCGATTGCGACGTGAGCTTCTCGACCATCTCGTCGATCGTCTGCTCGAGCGCCGCGGCATCCGGCACGACGCGCGTGAGCAGACCCCATTCGTAGGCTTCGTCGGCCGGGATGCGCCGCCCGAGCATCATCATGTCGACCGCGCGCGTAAGCCCGGCGATGCGCGCCACGCGCTGGCTGCCGCCGCTGCCGGGAATCTGGCCGAGCGTCACCTCGGGAAGCGCGAGCAGGGTGTCCTTGGTCGCGACGCGGATGTCGCACGCGAGCGCGAGCTCGAGACCGACGCCCATCGCGTACTTCTCGAGCGCGCAGATGACCGGCTTCGGGCAGCGGCTCGGCGCGGCGATGTTGAACGCGAGCTCCGACATCCGATCGAGCGGAATCTTGGGGAACGATTTCACGTCGCCGCCCGAGCTGAACACGCCGTTGGCGCCGCGAATCACGACCACACGCACGTCCGGGTCCTCGCCGAACGCCTCGATCAGCGCCGCGATCTGCGCGCGTCCCCGATAGGACACGATGTTGAGCGGCGGGCGGTCGAGCCACAGCCACCCGACCCGCTTGACCGGGTCGACTTCGTAGCGCAGCCCGTCGAGCTTCTCGAGGACGGCCGCACGCATTTGCGCGTAGTTCTTGCTCATCGATTCTCCTTTGCCTATCGCTGACAATTCTCCCGGCCGGCTCACGCCGGCACGGTCTCGTACTCGCCCAGGCGCAGCTTGCGCCGCAGGATCTTGCCGGAGGCCGAGCGCGGGAGGGACCGGACGAAGACGTACTCGCGCGGACGTTTGAAGCGGGCGAGGTTGCTCCGCAGGCACGCTTGGTCCAGCGCCTCGGGCGTAACGCCCGGCTGCGCCGACTCGATGAACGCGACGACGCGCGCGCCGAGCCGCTCGTCCGGAAGCCCGACGACCGCGACGCTGCGCACGAGGCCCGAGCGAATCAGCGCGTCTTCGACCTCCTCGGGATAGATGTTCTCGCCGCCGCTGATGATCATGTCGTCGACGCGCCCGACCACGTAGAGCTCGCCGTCCTGGTCGAACCGGCCGAGATCGCCGGTGCGGTACCAGCGGCCGTGGATGGCCTTGGCGTCGGCGTCGGGGCGCTTCCAGTAGCCGCGGAACGCTTCCGGGCTGTCCATGCTCGCGACGATTTCGCCGGTCTCCCCCGGCGGCACGTCCGCGATCTCCTTGCCGGTGCGCGCGGGGTCGGGCTCGACCACGCGGATCAGCTGGTTGAGCCCGGCGCGCCCGGCGCTCCCGGGCTTCGCGTCGCAGCGATCGCAGATCGTGAACGTATAGATCTCGCTCGAGCCGTAGTGATTCACGAAGACGTCCGGCTCGAGCTTCTCGAGGCATTCCTTCACCAGCGCCGGCGCCATCGTCATGCCGGCATAGCCGACGCGCGAGAGCGCCCGCAGGTCCGTCGTCTCGAGCTTCGGGTGGCGCAGGATGTCGTGGAACATCGTCGGCACCAGGAAAACGCTCGAGATGCGCTCGGCCTCGAGCAGCCGCAGCACCTGCTCGGGCGAATACTCGCTCATGCACACGAGCTTGCCGTTGAGCAGCGCCGAACACAGCATCGTGCGCACGCCCATCGTATGGAACATCGGCATCACGCCGAGCGCCGATTCGCCGTGGCGGTAGCGGTGGTGCGCGATCTGCGTGAGCGCGGCGGCGAGCTCGTTGCGGTGCGAGCGCGGCACCCCCTTCGGGCGGCCGGTCGTGCCCGAGGTGTAGAGCATCAGGCAGATCGCGTTCTCGTCGGCGGGGGTCGGCTCGTCGACCGGCGCGCTCTCGAGCAACCGGACGAACGGAACGCCCGCCCCGCGCGCGGTGGTATGGATCGTGCGCGACGGCGGGAGCCCGAACTGCATCGCCGCCTCCACTACCGCGCCGCCGGCGGCGTCGTCGTAGGCGAGCGCAACCGCTTCCGCGTCCTCGAGACAGTAGGCGATCTCCTCGAAGCTCGCGCGCCAGCTCACCGGCGTGAAGATGAGGCCCGTCATCTGGCTCGCCCAGTAGAGCGTCGCCATCTCGTAGCGGTTGCGCATCACGACGACCAGGTGATCGCCCGCCGCGAGCCCCATCGCCCGCAGTCCGCCGGCCGCCCGGCGGATTTCGTCGTACCAGGCGGCGTACGAGCGCCGCCGCGTGCCGTCGACGATGGCGTCGTTGTGCGGCGCGCGCCGCACGGAAAACGCGAATGCAGTGCCGAGATCCATGACTTACACCCCCTTCTCCGCAGCGGCCCCGGCCGCCTCGAGCACGGCCTTGACGATCGAGGCGTATCCGGTGCAGCGGCAAATATGTCCCGAGAGCATGTCGCGCACTTCGGCTTCGGTCGGGTTCGGGTTCTGCGC
Source organism: Burkholderiales bacterium (assembly GCA_036381895.1). Taxonomy (GTDB): domain Bacteria; phylum Pseudomonadota; class Gammaproteobacteria; order Acidiferrobacterales; family Sulfurifustaceae; genus JACQFZ01. Next base: position 10,798 of record DASVBY010000013.1, read on the forward strand.
GAGGAACTGCGTCGCCGACATCAGAATGCCGGGCGTGCAGTAGCCGCACTGCAGCGCGTGATTGCGCGTGAAGGCGCGCTGCAGCGCGTTGAGCGTGGCGCCCTCGGCGAGCCCCTCGACCGTAGTGATGTCCGCGCCTTCGGCCTGCACGGCGTACTGCGTGCAGCTGCGCACCGCCCGCCCCTGCATCAGGATCGTGCACGCGCCGCACACCCCGTGTTCGCAGCCGACGTGCACGCCGTAGAGCTGCAACTCGTGCCGCAGGAAATCGCAGAGCAGCGTGCGCGGCTCGGCGTAGCCGACGCGCCGGCGGCCGTTCACCGTGAGCTCGATGCGCCGGCGCTCGCCGGCGCGCAGGTACGGCTTCATCCCCCGCCCTCCGAGTGCTTGCGCGCGGACGCGATCGCCGTCTTCAAGACGCGGGCAATCAGCGCCTGCGCGAGCGCGCGCCGGTATTCGGCGCGCGCGACGTGGTCCTCCATCGGCGCGAGCGACTTCACAGTGAGCGCCGCGAAGTCGGCGATCGCGTCCGCGTTTCCGGCCGGGCAGTCGAGCAGGGGCCGTGTGTCGACGCAGATCGGCCGGGGCTCCACGCCGCCGATCCCGACCGCCGCTTCGGCGATGCGGCCGTCGGGCGTCAGGCGCACGCGGCACGCGGCGGCCGCGATCGCGAAATCGCCGCGGCGCTGCGCCACCTCCTCGAAGGCGTGCCCGGCGTCCGCCGGCGCGCGCGGCCACTCGAGTGCGACCACGAGCTCGTCCGGCGCGCGCGCGGTCGCGAGCGCGCCGACAAAGAACTCGCGCGCGGCGATGCGCCGTTCCCGCCGCCGCGAGCGCAGCACCACGGTTCCGTCGAGCGTCACGAGACACAGCGGTATTTCCGCGCTCGGGTCGGCATGCGCGACCGACCCGCCGACGGTGCCGCGGTTGCGCGTCTGGAAATGCCCGAGCCACGGGAGTGCGAGCCGGAGCAGCGGCACCTCGCGCGCGATCTCGGGCGAGGCGAGCGCATCGGCCTGCGTGAGGAGCGCGCCCGTCGTCACCGTACCGCCGCGCACCTCGATGCCGTCGGCGCCGGGGATGCGCGTGATATCGACGATCGCGCGCGGGCGCGCGAGCCGCAGGTTTAGCATCGGCCCGAGCGACAGTCCGCCCGCGAGCACGGCCGCGTCCTCGCGCAGCGCCGCGAGCACGTCCGCCGCTTCCGCGAGCGTCCCCGGACGGTAGTAATCGAACGGCACGGGCTTCACGGCGTTCTTCCCGCGATCCGGCGCCAGCAACGCGAGAGCCAGGCACGCAGCCGGTGCGCCGGCCGCGGCGCGAGGCGGCGCTCGAGCGCGCGGAAGAAGCCCGCGATCAGCACGCGCATGACGGTATCGAGCAGGCGGCTGCCGACCGCGGCGACCTTGCCGCCGACGTGCATTCGATAGCGATAGCTGAGGCGCGTGCCGCCGTCGGCGGTCGCCGCGAGGTGCACGTCGCCCTCGAGCGTGCCGTGTCCGAGCGCGCCCGAGGCGCTGCCGACGAGACGCAGGAACCGCGGCGGGTCCTGATCGCGCAGCTCGATCTCGGCGTCATAAAGACCGCGCACCGCCGCAACACCGAGCTCCACCCGCGCCCGATACCGGTTCGCTCCCGCGGGCGCGAGCTCGCGGCAGCCGGGGACTATCGCCGCGAGCTCCGCGGGATCGATCAAGCGCCGCCACACTTCGACGGGCGGCGCGGGGAGCGCGACCTCACCCTCGCCGTTCAGGCCGCGGCGATCTCCCGGCGCGGCGCGCCCGCTCGCGCTGCGTGCAAGGCGCTCCGGCAGGGCCTTGCCGTTCGCGAGCGCCCAGACGCGCTCGCGCGTGAGCGGCAGCCGGATGTCCTCGCGTCCGAGGGCATCGGCGACGGCGTTGGCGATTGCGGCGGGTGCGAGCATCGAGCTTCCGTCGCCCATACCTTTGGCGCCGAGCGCGTTCATGGGCGATGGCGTCTCGATGTAGCCGATCGTGATCGGCGGCACTTCGGGTGCGGTCGGACAGAGATAGTCGGCGAACGTGCCCGAAAGAAAATTGCCTTCCCTGTCGTAGGCGAGCTCCTCCATCAAGGCGGCGCCGAGCCCGTGGACGAAGCCGCCCAGCGTCTGGCCCTCGACGATGAGCGGATTGATCCGCTTGCCGACGTCGTGCACCGACACGTACTTGTCGATGTGGATCTCCCCGGTTTCGCGGTCCACCTCGACAGCGACCACGTCCACCACGAACCCGTAAGTCACGGCGGAGGCGATCCGATCCTGCTCGTCCGGGGCCTTGAGCGTCGGCGGCGACACCACCACCGCTTCGTAGATCCCGGGCGTCATGCCGCCCGGCAGGCCCACGGAATCCCAGTGTGCGCGCGCTGCCACCCGGCGCAGCGGCACCGCCTGCTCCGGCCGACCGATGAGGCGTGCATAGCCCTCGGCCAGCTCGACCTGCTCGGGGCTCGCTTCGAGCAGTTCCGCCGCCAGGTGCTTCAGCCGGTCCGCAACCTTTTGCGCCGCCTTGGCGATCGCGTCGACCGCGATCGCGGCGAAGCGGTTCGAGTAATTGCCCGAAGCGATGGACCAGGCGGTGGTGAGCGTGTCGATCTCGGTGACCACGTCCACCTCCTGCGGCCGCAGGCCGAGCGCATCGGCGACGATCTGTGCCGCCGCCGTTGCGTGCCCCTGCCCGTTCGGCGAAGTGTCGATGCGCACCGTGACCTGGCCGCTCGGGTCGATCGCCACCACCGCGCTCGCGTTCGCGCCCGATTTCGAGTCCGCCTGCGCGCGCTGCTCCGCGGTCTGCGCGAGCGACACGTAGGCCATGTTGGAGCCCGAGGGCTCGACGCCGGCGGCGAAGCCGATGCCGTACAGCCGCCCTTCCCGGCGCCGCTGCTCGCGGCGCTCGCACAGCGCCGCGTAGTCGGCGCGCGCGAGCAGCTCATCGAGCGCCGCCGCGTAATCGCCGGAATCGAGGATGGACCCGGCCGGCGCCGTGTAAGGAAACGCCTCCTTGGGGATGAAATTGCGCCGCCGCAGTTCGGCCGGATCGATGCCGAGCCCGCGCGCCGCGATGTCCATGATGCGCTCGAGCGCGAAGTAGAACGCCGGCCCGCCGTAGCCCCGATTGAGCCCGATCGGCGTCTGGTTGGTGACGACCAGGTCGTTCTCGATCGCGATATTGCGCACGCGATAGCAACCGTTCGAGGTGCTGTGCATGCGGTAAACCGAGGCCGGCTCGGGGGCGCGGATGTAGGCGCCCATGTTGGCGACGTTGTGGAAGTGCAGGCCGATCAGCTCGCCGTCGCGCCTGAACGCCGCCGCGATTCTGCCCAGCCGGTCGCCCGAAGCCGATGCCGCCGTCAGGTGCTCGGCGCGATCCTCGATCCATTTGATCGGCACGCCGAGCACGCGGCTCGCGGCGGCGAGCAGCACGATGTACGAGGAGACCGCCTGCTTGATGCCGAAACTGCCGCCGCTGAAGGGCGGCGTGATGAGGCGCAGCCGGTTCCCCGGCACCTTGAGCGCGTTCGCCATGAGCGGCTGCAGCACGAACGGCCCCTGGAAGTTCGACCACACCGTGAAGCGGTCGGGCGCGGGCTCGAACTGCGCGATGACGCCGAACATTTCCATCGGCGTCGAGGCGTAGCGCGGATACTCGTACGCGAGCTCGAACACCCGGTCCGCTTCCGCGAACGCCCGCTCCGGGTCCCCGTAGCGAAAGCGCCGGCGGCTGACCACGTTCGAGCCGAGCCGCTCGTGAATCGGCGGCGCGCTCTCGTCGAGCGCCTGCTCGATCGTAACCACCGGCGGCAGCGGCTCGTACGCGACGTCGATGAGGTCGAGGGCGTCCTCGGCAATGTAGCGGCTGTCCGCCACCACCACGGCGACCGGTTCGCCCACGTAGCGCACCTTGTCGATGGCGCAGGGGAAATACTTGATCGGCGCCTTGACGACGCTCGGCATCGGCGCCATGACCTGCGCGAGCTGCGCTCCCGTGACGATGCCCACCACCCCCGGCAGCGCGAGCGCGCGTTCGACGTCGATGTGCGCGAGGCGCGCGTGGGGGTGCGGGGAACGGAGGATGGCGGCGTGCTTGAGCCCGGGGACCGGGGCGATGTCGTCGATGAAGCGCGCCCGCCCCGTGAGCAGCGCTTCGTCCTCCTTGCGAAGAACCTCGGCGCCTACCCAAGGGCGAGCGCCGCGCCCGCTTCCTGGCACAACATGGGCTGGTTTCGAAATCGACACGACGCCCAGACGCTATTGCCAAGCGGCGGCCAGCATAAGATTGTCAAGATTTCATGGCTAATAATGATTGACGATGCTCGCTATCACTTCCTATGATGCCGGACCAGGACTGCGCCCCGCGGGCCCGCGGCGCTACGCCAAACCCCGATGCACGTGAACCTTCGGCAACTGCAGTTCTTCGTGTGCCTCTACGAGGAAGGGAACGTGACGCGCGCCGCCGCGAAGCTGCACGTCGTGCAGCCGGCCGTCAGCATGCAAATCTGCCAGCTCGAGAGGTGCCTGGGCGTCAAGCTCTTCGAACGCAACACCCGCGGCGTCGTCCCGACCGCCGCCGGGCACGCGATGTACCGCATCTACCAGCCCATCCTGCTCGATCTGCAAAATGCCCAGCAGCTCATGCGCGAACTCGGCGGCCGGCTGCTCGGGAATATCGCGGTCGGCGTCATCCCTTCGGTGGCCCATTCGATTCTCCCGGGGGCGTTGAGCCGCTTCTGCGAGCGCTTTCCGGATGTCGAGGTGAAAATCGACGAAGCCTACAGCGGCACGCTGGTAGAGTGGGTCGCGAGCGGCCAGCTCGATTTCGCGGTGGTCAATCGCACACGCCGGCGCAAGGACATCGTCGTCCATCCGCTCACGAAGGAAGAACTCGTTCTGGTGCAGCGGCGCGTCGGTGCCGTCCAGCGGACCGAGCCGATACGGTTCGCGGAACTCGCCCGGCTCAAGCTCGTGCTGCCCTCGCAACCGCACGGATTGCGCATGATCGTCGAGAGTGCGGCCGCACGCGAAGACATCGAGATCCGCGTGCCGATCGAGATCGACGCCCTGACCCCGACTCTCACGCTGGTCGCGAGCAGCGACTTCGCGGCGATCCTCCCGGCGGTCGCCGCGCATACGGCGGCGCAGCAGCTTCCATTGACCGTGCGGAGAATTATCGAGCCGAGCCTTGCGCGCGAGCTGGTGTACGTGCACCGCGAGAAGCGCCCGCTGGGACTGGCGGCGAGCAAGTTTCTCGGGGCGCTGGTGGAGGAAATCGCCCGCTTCGTCGATATGTCCCCCGAAAAGCCGGAACCCGATCGGCGTAAACCGGCGCCCGCTCCACTCCGTATGACTTAGGCCGCGGCGGCCAGCTCCGCGCTCGCCTCCATCGCGAGCCGGCCGTCGCGGGCCCCCGCCCAGAGCCTGACCGTCTTTCCGTCTCCCGCGGGCTTGCCATATATATGGAATGGCCCGGTATCGAAGAGCGGGCTCACGGCGCGGAAAGAGAAGCGGGAAACCACCGCGTCGGTCACGTTGCGCCGCAGCAGGTCGACCAGCAGTGTCGCTATGAGCGGGCCGTGCACGACGAGCCCCGGATAGCCTTCGACCTGCGTCGCGTACGGGTGATCGTAGTGGATCCGGTGGCCGTTGAACGTGAGCGCCGAATAGCGAAACAAGAGCACCGGGTCCGGCCGTATCTCGCGCCGCCACGCAAACTCGCTCGGCGCCTGCTTCGGGACGGCGGCCGGCTCGCCCGGGCGCGGCGCCTCGCGGTATACGATATCCTGATCCTCGGCGATCGCGAGGCCGGCGTCGTCGCTGATCTCGTGCCGCACCTGCACGAAGACGAGCGGCCCGCTCCGTCCCTCCTTATAAGCAACGTCGGCGATGCGCGAGACGCGGGTCGCCGGCGCGCCGAGATACAGCGGCCGATGAAACTCGAAGCGTCCGCCGGCCCACATGCGCCGCGGGAGCGGCACCGGCGGCAGGAAACCGCCGCGCTTCGGGTGACCGTCGACGCCGAGCTGCGACTGCCGTAGCGGCAACAGAAAGTAGATCCAGTGCCACAAGGGCGGAAGCGCATCGCCGGGACCGGGGGAGTCCTCCCGGTCGAGCGCCGCGGCGAGCGCGGCGGCGGGAGTGGGCGGCAGGGTGTCGTGGTGCACTTCGGTCTTCCCGATCCACGTCCTGAGATGTTCGATGTCGATAGGTGTTGCCATTACGCGTTACCGAACCCTTGCTTCACGCAACGATATCACCCCGTTGGCTGCTGTCCGTAGCGGCGTGGCTGGCACGAAAGTAATGCACCGCCACTCCCGCGTGTGCTCGCGGGCCCGCGGCCAGCCCTCCCCGCTGCGCAGACGACTCGGCTCGCCATCGATGGCGGCTGGCGGCGCGCCGCTCTCACCCCCGGATCGCGCCAGCGACCCTACCCGATCTCTCCCGCCGCACGCAGTATCGCTTCCGCCTTCGCTATCACCGGCCGGTCGATCATCTTACCGTCCAGTGCCACGGCATCGTGCGATGCCGCGCGCGCGGCCTCGAGCACGCGCCGCGCCCACGCCACCTCGTCCGCGCTCGGCGCGAAGCACTCGTTGACGATCGCGACCTGCTTCGGGTGTATGCAGAGCTTGCCGCCGAAGCCGAAGCGCCGCGCGCGCAGCGCATCGGCGCGCAGGACGGCCGGATCGTCGAGCGCGGTCGTGACCCCGTCGACCGGAGGCGCAATGCCGGCGAGGCGCGAAGCGAGCACGAGCGCGGAACGGAAGTAATGCAGCTCCTCGCCCTCGCCCGAAATGCCGAGATCGAGCTGCAGATCGAGCGCGCCGAAGAGCAGCCGCTCGACGCACCCCGCCCGCGCGATCGCCTCCGCGTCGCGGATTCCCCGGGCGGTCTCGATGAGCGGCAGGATCGCGATCTCCCCGCCGGCCGCCTCGGCGACGCCGCGCACGTCATCGGCGCTTTCGGCCTTCGGAAGCACGATACCGGCAACGCCCGGCCGGGCGCAGAGCGCGAGATCGTCGCGGAACCACGGCGTCTTCGGCCCGTTGATGCGGATCAGCACCGGAGCGCGCGGATCGAGTAGGCCGCCGACCGCTTCGCGGGCCGCTGCCTTGGCGTCAGGCGCCACCGCGTCCTCGAGGTCGACGATCACGGCGTCGGCGCCCGCGGCGCGGGCCTTCGGGACGCGCTCCGGCCGGTTGCCCGGAACGAAAAGGTACGATCGGGCGGGAGCAGCGCCTGCGATCATCGGCATGGCTCGGAAGTCTCGTTACGGGTTCTCGGTTGTCCTGCGCGGGCGCGTCGGCATTCGGGCCCGGCGCGGATTTGCTGCCGCCGCCCTACTCCGTCACGAACATCTGCGCGTAGGCACTCGCATCGAAAAAGCTCTCGATTGTCACGATGCGCCCGTTGCGCACCCGTATCCAGTACGCAACCGGAGAAACCAGCCGCCGCTCGAGGTGCGTGACGTACTCGACAATGGCGCACACCTCCTCCCCATCCGCCAGCGTGCGCCGGCGCCGCACGCCCTCGAGAATCGGCCCGACCCGCGAGATATCGGCGATGTACGCATCGGCATCATCGAAGACCGCGATGGGGCTGCGCGTCGAAAAGCCTTCGTCCGCGAGCCAGCGCCGCGCCTGCTCGAAGTCCCGCGCCGCGAGAGCGGCGAAGTACTCGTCCACAACGTCCCTGGGGGAAAGCTCGGCCACCGTGCTCCTTCCGTGTCGGCGTGCGGCATTATCGCCCGACATCGACCGAAGCACCAAGGGAGCCGTGCGGCGTGGATACCGGATACGACCTCGGCCCGAGCGGCGGCGACAACGTTGCCGATTTCGGTTTGCAGCCAACAGCCGGCTGACGCGGCACGCAACCCGAGTCCGACTCGCTCACGGCAGTCCGGACGAACCCGCCGCGCATCCCGGTGGCAAACCCCGGATTCAATCCGGGCTCGTATCCTGCTTCGTCGCCGGCAACGACGCGCTTTGCCAAAGCGCGCGCGTACTGCCACGGCCCGCTAGCGAGCGGCATCGAGCTGCCTGCGCAGCTCCTTCAAGAAAACGCGTATGCGTCGCGCGTTGGTGCCGAGGTCGCTCGTGCCGACGCGCGAAACCGAGCGGACATCGACGCGCGCGCCGTCCGGTTCCCCGGTTACCCGGACCACCACGTCATCGACGAAGCCGAACCAGAACGTACGGTCGGTCGCCTCGATGCGACCGGTGGCGTCGTTGCGGGCCACGATGCGCCAGCCGAGCTCGCGCGCCGCCTCGAGCGCCGCGGCGAATACGACGGACGGCGCGACGCGCAGCCGCAGCGGCCGCACGTCCGGATATGCCTGGCGCTGGCGCTTCGCGATCTCCGGGCCGCCGTACTCGGCCGGATTGGGTGCGCCGGCGCGCTCGGCAAGCAGCGCAACGAAAGCCGGCGGGTTGTCGGTGTCGGTGCTGATGTCGTGAATGCGGGGGAGCCGGGTGGCATTGAGCGCGAGGAACAGCGGCGGCACCGCGACGAGCAGACCGAGCACGAGCGCTTCCGCCGCAACGACACCGCCGCCTTCGACGGCGCCGCGCCAGAGGAGCGCGAGGTGCGCCAACGCGAGCGCCACGCTCGCGACGGCGCCGACGACAGCGATCGCGAGCACGGCGAAGCCGATCCGGTAGGACCAGAGCCGCTGCCGATGACCGACGCCTGCGGCGATCGCGACGACGCCGCAGGCGAGCGCGAGCACGAGTGCCGTTCGGGCGAGCATTAGGTGTTCATGCGCTGCGGGCTCCCACGTGGAATCACAGCGTGTCATCGCAGCCGAAGCGACGCAATCTCATGTCGCGATCGCTGGCGCAACGGCTCTCGAGGTTTACGCAGTTGCGGCGAGGCTTCGCTCCTCGCCGCGACGAGCCGCGGGCGCGCCTCTCTCGCCGTGGGCGGCCGGAGTCCGTACCGCAACGGCGGCAGCGGGGGAATCAGCGCACCGGGGACAGCGCGTTCGCGCCGCAGAGCTCGCAGACCGGCAGCTCGTCCGCGTCCTCGCCCATCGCCGTGCGCACGCCGCACTTCCCGCACTCGTACATGCCCGCGGCGTAGCGCTTCGGGGGCGGCGGCTGTATGCGCCTGATCGTCGGCTCGTGGCCGCTCCACTCGCGGCTGCCGCAGTTCATGCACTCCGGCAGCTCGGTGGTCGGTTCCGTGAAGAGCGTGCCGTGGCGGCACTTCTTGCACTCGTAGCGCCCGCTCGGGTACTCGACGATCGTGCGTGCCGCCTCGGCTTCGGCCCTGGCCTCGGCGAGCGTGCGCATCAGCTCCTCGCCCAGCTGCCGGGCGCGCGCTTCCGCCGCCTTCATCGCACGCACCGCCTTCTTGATCTCGTTCGCCAGAAACTTGGCGCGTTCTTGCGCGGTCGGCATGGCGTCCTCCCGTGCGAACAGGATACGCTTCTCGTGCAGAGGGCCAGCTCGTCACCCGAACCGGCCGCTCGCCCTCGCTATACTTTACCGTGTTCGCACCGGCACACCAGGGATATGCGGCGACGGCGGCGCAAACGCAGATCGGCGGCGCGGCGAATCCTGCTCTACGGGATCGGGGGACTGGTCGCCGTACTGGTCCTGGCGCAGGTCGCGCTGCTCCTCCTCTTCGACGCCAACGCCTACAAGCACCACCTCGAACAGGCCGCGTCCGCGGCCCTCGGCATGGAGGTCAGGCTCCACGGCCGAATCAGCATCGAGCTGCTCCCGGCGCTCCATTTCGCGCTGCGCGGCGTCGAGGTGCGCAACCGCGGCAGCACGCTCGCGACGGTGCCGCACACCAGCATCGGCATCGACGTGCTCCCCCTGCTCCGCGGCGACCTGCGCCTGGGCACGATCCGGCTGACGCGGCCCCGGGTATATGTCGAACGCGATGCCGCCGGCAACTACAACTTCGAACGGCCGGTGCGCGGCAAGCCGGGCCGCATCCCCGGCTTCGACGTGGGCCAGGTACAGCTCGCCGACCTCGCGATGACCTACGTCGATAAGAAAGCGGACGCAACGGTCGAGCTCGAGGGCTGCCGGCTGCGCACCAGGCGCCTGAGCTCGCCCGGCGGCCGCGCCGCGCAGATCGTGAAGAACATCGTCCTCGAGGCGCGGCTCGGGTGCCGCGAGATCCGCCGCGGCCCCTACCGCATCTCGGACCTCGCGCTCGCGCTCACCGCCGCCGACGGCATATACGAGCTCGCGCCGATCTCGATGCGCGTGCTGGGCGGCACGGGCACCGGCGCCGTACGCATCGACGCATCGCGGCCGGTCAAGACGATCGACGTGCGCTACGCGCTCGCCCAATTCCGCGTGGAAGAGCTCTTCCGCGCCTCGACCCGGCAATCGGCCGAAGGCGCGCTCGATCTCGACGCCACGCTCTCCCTGCGCGGCCGCAAGGACACCGATTTCGTGCGCAGCGCCGCAGGCCGGATCCTGCTTCGCGGCAGCGACCTCGTGCTCAACGGCACCGATATCGACAAAGCCCTCGCGCGCTACGAGTCGAGCCAGAGCTTCAATCTGCTCGATGCCGGCGCGTTCTTCTTTGCCGGACCGATCGGCCTCGTCGCCACCAAGGGCTACAGCTTCGCCGCGATCGCGCGCGACGCGAGCGGTACGACGCCGATTCCGATGCTCGTCTCCGACTGGCGAATCGAGCGCGGCGTCGCCCATGCGCAGGATGTCGCGCTCGCGACCGCGGCGAACCGGCTCGCCGTGCGCGGGCGGCTCGACTTCGTGAACGAACGCTTCGACGACGTGGCGATCGCCGCGATCGACGAGAAAGGCTGCCCGAAGCTGCGCCAGACGATCCGGGGACCGTTTCGCGACCCGACGTTCGACAAACCGAGCGTGCTCGCGGCGCTCGCCGGCCCCGCGGTACGGCTGCTCAAGGCCGTGACCTTCGCCGGGTGCGAGGTGTTCTACAACGGCTCGGTAGCGCCGCCGGTCAAGGGTTGATCCGATCGCCCCACGAGCCGGAACTGACTCGGTGATGCCGGCGCCATTTCGGCCGTGCGAGACGTCGGACCGTCGATTCGTTCCATTGCGGCGCGCGACGCCCGCGCGGGCGGCGCCGGTTCAACGATCGAGGTGGATGTCCGCGTAGGAACTGGGGTCGCCGACCGGTTCGAGGTGAGTTTCCACGTAGCAGCCCGGCACCAGAGCGCGGATGCGGCCCTCGATTTCTTCGGCGAGATCGTGCGCCCGGCTCACGGTCCACTCGCCGGGCACCAGGATGTGCACCGTCACGAAGGAGCGGCCAGCCGCCTGGCGCGTGCGCAGCGCATGGTAGCGCACGCCTGCATCGTAATAGCTGTCGAGCAAGGCGACGATCGCCTCGCGCTGGCTGACGGGTATTGCCTCGTCCATCAGACCGCGCACGGAACGGTAGAACAGCGTGCTCCCGGTCCAGACGATATTCGCTGCCACCACCAGCGCGATCACCGGGTCCAGGCGCCACCACCCGGTGAAGGCCACGGCGGCGACGGCGAGCACCACACCCACCGACGTCCAGACGTCCGTCATCAAATGGTGCGCGTCGGCTTCCAGCGCGATCGAGCGGTGCGCGCGCGCCTGCCGCAGCAGGATGCGCGCGACGGCGAAGTTGATGAGCGAAGCGGTCATGGACACCGCCACGCCGAGGTTGGCGCGCTCGATGGGCTGCGGATCGATGAAGCGCCGCACCGCCGCGTAGGCGATGGCCGCGGCGGCGGCGAGGATCAGCAGGCCTTCGAAAGCGCTCGCCAGATACTCCGCCTTGCTGTAGCCGTAGGCGTGCTCCTCGGTGGGCGGCCGCGCGGCGACGATGAGCATGCCGAGGGTGACCAGGGCCGCGGCCAGGTTGACGAACGATTCGAGCGCATCCGACAGCAGGCCCACGGAACCGGTGAGCCACCACGCCAGCAGCTTGAGCAGGATGGTCGCCGCCGCCGCGCCGATCGACAGCCATGCGAAGCGCGCCAGCGGCGGGCGCGCGTACCGCCCTGCCGCCTCACCCGACACGAACGGCCACCCAGCCGGCGAACACGACAATTCCGAGCCGCATCGACACGATGATAGCTGCTGCGCGGATGCGGCGCCGACGCGCGCTGCTTGCCCCCCGATGGGCGCGAACCTCCGCCCTGAGTGCGATCGATCGAGCCATGACTCCCTTCGTGCGGATAACCGGCCCTGCGCTCACGCCGCCGCTTCCGGCTCGATCTCGATCACGGCGATCTCGGGCGGCGCGCCGACGCGTATCGGCGGGCCCCAGGTGCCCGTTCCGCGGCTCACGTACAGCCAGCGTCGCTCGCCGAGCGGCGTGAGACCGGTGGAGACCGGATAGGCAGCGCGCACGAGCAGGCCGAAGGGAAAGATCTGTCCGCGATGCACGTGCCCCGAGAGCTGCAGATCGAAGCGGCGCGCGGCGGCGTCGTTCACGACCGGCTGATGCTTGAGCAGGACGGTGAAGCGTTCGGGCGCAACGTGCCGCAGCGCCTCGAGCTCATCGGTCTCGGCACCGCGCGGGCTGCGCCGGCCCGTCGGGTCGTCCACGCCGGCGATGGCGATATCCGCGCCGACATGAACCGCGGTACCGCTCAACACCTTGAAGCCCGCGCGGCGGTGGAACTCGAGCGCGTGATCGATGCCGGCGTAGTACTCGTGATTGCCGGTCACCGCGTACTTGCCCGCGCGCGGCCGCAGCGCGTCGAAGAGCGGCGCGAGCTCGCGCAGCCGGTGTTCGAGGCCGTCGACGAGATCTCCCGTCGAAACTACCGCGTCCGCATCGATCTGGTGCAGCCGCTCGACGATGCGCCGCAGCCGGCGCGCACCGACGATGGTGCCGAGATGCACGTCGGAAATGAGCGCGATGCGAAACGGCGGCGATCCCGGCTGCCGCTTCGCGCTGCGCAAACGCACGCGCTCGACGCGGATGCGCCGGGCATCGACGAAGCCGTAAGCCGCGACCGCCGACGTGACGGCCGCGGCGAACGGGAACGAGGTCACGGCGGAAGCGGAACCGGCGACGTCGGCGTGGAGCGCCGCGCCGGCGGCGGATACGGCCATGCCCACGACATCGAGCCCGAGGGCGATCCAGAAGTACAGGAACACCCAGCCCATCCAGCCGAACCCCACCCAGGCAACGACGGTCGCCAGCCGGTGCCAGTCGCGATGCTCGAGCCGCCAGACGAGCGGCAGCGCGAACGTCATCAGCGCCACCCACGCGACAAGAATCGGGATCGAGTGCGGCGGAAGACCGAGTCCGACGTACGCCTGCCGGACGGCGTAGAGCTGAATCAACACGTAGCCGAGCACGATCAGCGGGAAGGCGGCGGCTACCGAAATACGTCGCTTGGCGGGCATGGCGGCTACTTCCGACTGGCGCCGACGAGAAAGGTTCTGCGACCGCAAGGCGCAACCGCGGCCGTCATTGCGACGAAGCGCGCCGGCGGAACAAGGCGACCGCACGCACGTCCGGTCGCTGCGACGAGCGCGCGGGGCGACGAGCAATATGCGGAACCTGCGGCGCGCACACGGCAGAGCACGACGTGCACCTTTACTTCCGGCGCAGCCGGTAGGCCTGCGCCGACAGCTCCCTCAGCCCGCGGCGCGCGAGCGCCGAGTCGGGCCGAAAGGCATCCTCGCTCGCGAGAAGCTCGAGCGCGAAACCGGGCGCGTAGAGCTCGCGCACCTCGCTTTCCGGTACCGAGAACGGCGGTCCGTCCATCTGGCCGTCCGGATACGTGATGCTGAGGAGCAGCACGACGGTGCCCGGGCGCAGGATCTCTTCGAGCTTCGCCACGTAGCGCCGGCGCATCGGCGGCGGCAGCGCGATGAGCGCGGCCCGATCGTAAACCGCGGCGGTCCGGGCCAGGTCCTCGGGCACGAGCGCGAAGTAATCGCCGCACCAGAGCGCGATGCCGTCCGCCTCCCAGCGCACGAACGGCCGCTCCTCGCGCACGTGCGGCGTGAGCCCGCTCTCCGCGAAGAAGGCGCGCACCGCGAGCTCCGAGAGCTCGACCCCGAGCACGCGGTGCCCCTGGTCGCGCAGCCACAGCATGTCGCGGCTCTTGCCGCAGAGCGGCACGAACACCTCGGCGCCGCCCGGCAGGCCGAGTGTCGGCCAGAACTTCTGCAGCCAGGAATTGATCTCCTGCTGGTGGAACTCGATCCGGTTCGTCTCCCAGATCTTCAGCCAGAAATCGCGATCCATGATCTCCTCTACGGTCAGCCGGCAACGCGCGCCCGTTCACTCGGCGCAGGCGCGCTCGCCTGCGCTTCATGCGCGCGCAATGCCTGCATGATACCTTCGATCTCCCGCTCCGCCGCCGGCGACAACCGTTCGGTCGCCTCCTTGGCTTCACGCCGCCGGCAGTGTTCGACGAGGATCGCGCGCAGGTATTGCCGGCCGTGCTCCGGGTGTGTATTCATGTCGCTCATCAAGTAGTCGAGCTTCGCCGCGAACAGCGAATCCGCGCGATGCCGCGCGAACGCGCCGCTCGCGACGAGCGCGAGCAGCGCGGAAAAGAACGCGCGCTGCGCGGCATGGAGCGCCGGCGCGTGGAAGAACTTGTAGGCGTGCTCGAGGTCGTGCAGGAAGAACGCAAACGCGTTCGACTTGTCCAGCACCGGCCGAAGCATGCGCGGATACTCGCAGAGCGCGGTGACCGGCCGCGTGCCGCGCGCCTGCGCGCGCAGCACGGCTTCCGGCGCCGGAATGCCGAGCTCGAGCTCGAGCGGCCAGCGGCCGCGCAGCCATTCGGCGAGCGCCACCGGGACGCCGGGCCGGACGCAGCGGTATCGATAGCGCTCGAGCAAGTCGACCAGCCGGTCGGTTGTCGCGTCGGCGCCGAGCCGGCCGGCCCAGGCGGCCGCATCCGGCCGCGGATCGGACTTCGAACGGCGGGCAGCGAACGCGTCGCCGTGCATCGCCATTTGCCAGTGGAAGAAGTAAAGCGCGGCGAAGATCGCCGGCTCGAGCGCTCCTGCCCGGAAGCGCGCCGCGAGGGCGGGCAGGCGCTGCAGTCCCTGCGGTTGCAGTCCGTGAGCGTTCATCGTCCCCGCCGCGATCGCCTGCTCGAGTCCCGGGCAGGCGCCATTCTAACCGTGCGATACGGCCGCGGCGCGTCCGCGGCGCCTTCTGCGACCGGTGCGCCGCCGCCGGCCTTGGCTCGGTGCCCGCACCAGCCGGACGATCGAGGAACGGCGCCTGACCTGCCGCAGCCCTGAGACGCAAACCGATCGCGGCGCAGGCCATGCGCCGCCCGCCATTATTATCTTTGCGCTTGAAGGACTTGCAGCTACATTATGACCAGATACTCCGACTCGCCCCCGGCATATTCCTTGCAATGGTGTGCGTGCGGGAGCAAACGCAGACACGGACCTCATGACCTCCGATCTCGACGATTCGCCCCGGCCGAGCATCGACCGGCGCCTCGACCCGCGTCTCGCGACGCGCATCGAAGCCGTGGTCGCCGACCCGCAGCACGGCAACCTGGCCTTTATCGCGAGCGGCTTCAGCCGCACGGGCGCGTTCCTTCGCCGCCAAAACCGCAGCACCCCGCTGCCGCCGGTCGGGAGCCTGATCGAGATCGTTTTCAGCTGGCCGCTCGAGACCGACATCCCGCCGGTTCGCGTCGAGGCCACCGTGATCCGCCAGTCCGAAGACGGCGTCGGCGTGCGCTTCGAGATCTGGTCCGAAGCGGCTTCGGCTCGCCGTGCGCAATAGAAAGCTCAAGTCCGCGGACGAGAAGCGATGCCGGCAGAAGCCCGCATCGCCAGCGCCACTCGCATTGCGCGTACGCCAGAAGCGCGACGGTAACTCTTAAGGCCGATCAGTCGTTCAGCTCGCGCGCTCCGCCGCGGCGCGGCGGGCGAACCAGTCCTTCATCGCATTCACCTTCGCAAGGTAGCGCGCCACGTCGTGGTCGCCGCAGTGCAGGGCCGGCCGCAGGCGGAAGCCTGCACGCGCGTAGGCTTCGCCCACGCCGGGGCCGCAGAGGTGAACGATAATGGCGAGGTCTTGCTGCTGTCGCAACGTCGGCGCGGTGCCGAGCCGCGCGATGATCTGGGTCACGCGCCGGTCGAGGTAAGCGGAGGTCATCTCGGCCGCGTGGCTCGGCACGACGCGCATGTAGAAGCGGTTGAACCAGCACGAGCGAAAGTCATGCCACGGCCCGTCCTCCACCACGGTGTTCCGGTGTATGCAGTAGCGCCGCGCCTCGCGAAACGTCGCGTTGGTGATCTGATACATGCCGACCGCGCTCGACGCCGGGCGGTAGATCTCGAACGGATCCCAGCTCGCGCGCCAGCGCCAATACGTGCGCGCGACGGGATCGCCGGTGCTCTCGACCTGCGCCAGGGCCGCGAGCAGCTCCGGCGTGATGATGCGGGTCGAATGCACCCGAAACATGCGTCCGTACCGCTCCCAGGTCTCGGCTGGCGTCTTGACCAGCACGCCGCTCACGGGAAAGAAGAGCTCCGCGGGTTTGCGCACGACCTGATATACGGCGTTGACGACCGCCCAGGCCGCGACGAGCGCGAGGAGCCCGGCCGCGAACTGCGCACCCAGCGGCGCGGCGCGAAACCAGCGCCAGAGCTGCCGGGCCTCCGGGACGAGCCGAACGGCCGGCCGCCGGCCGGCCGATTTCTTGCGCGGTTTGCGGGGCGTCGAGCGGGCGGATCTCTGGATGCGCGTGCGGGACACCGGGTTTTTCGCATGAAGTCGGCTGAAGCGGCCGCCGGGCGCGACCGCTGGCGGCGACCGGCGGCTGCCTTCGAACCGATTGTAATCAACTCGGCCGCCGCGGCCGGCCCGGCAGCCGCCTCCCACGCCCTCGCGCCGCGACGCCCGTCGGCCGCTGACCACAGCCAGTTGGCTTCCGTCGAAGCAGCAACTAGAGTTCCGCATTGAGAGAGCCGCACGCAAGGAAATGGGCGTCAGAGGCGCCCGGGATCGGCTCCCGGTCGGCGCCGCGCCGGGAGCCGCCGGCGCGAAGCCCTTAGCGGGACGACCGGCCATCGGCGCGTGCGGATGCCCCGAAAGCGCATCCCTAGCAGAGGATCAGCCGGGCGCAACGCCAGCTGCGCACGCACGTGCACGGCCTGGACAAGCTACAGGAGGGAAGCGAATGCCGATGGATGGCGACGAAGAAAGGGAGGTACGCACGAACAACGAGGACCACTAGAGCATGGGCAAGTTAGTCATCCGGTATCAGGGCCGTCTCGTCGGCGAGGTGAACCTGAGACTCGGCGATATGAAGATCGGGCGCAAGCCCTCCTGCGACATCGTGCTGGCCGACGCAGGCGTGAGCGGCGAGCACGCGTTGATCCAGACCGTCGGAACCAAGTCGACCATCCGCGATCTCGACAGCACGAACGGGACGTTCGTCGAGAGCAAACGCATCCGCAAGCACGAGCTGCGCCACGGCGAAACGATCATCATCGGCGAGCATTCGCTGCTCTACCGCGACGACATCAATCTCGACCTGCCGCCGCCCGGCAAGGGGCCGGCGATCCCGTTCGAGGGCTCGTCGCAGGAGCAGACGGCGGTGCTGACGGCGTTCGGGCAGCTCCTCGCCGTCGAAGGCAAGGAGAAAGGCAAACGCGTGCCGCTGGTGAAGGACGAGACCGTGTTCGAGAATCCCGAGGGCCGGCCGTGGCGGATCATCCGCGCACCCGACAGCTACGTCATCCACGGCTCGGCCGGCCCGAACGAGCCGCGCGTCAACGACAAGCCGCTGCCGCCAGGCGGTCACCTGCTCGAGAACGGCGACGTGATCCGCGTCGCCGGTACCACCTACCGCTTCTTCAAGTAGCCGCTCGCCGCCACCCCCAGCGGCGGCGCACGCACGGCAGCCGCCGCCCGGCCACCACTTGGTACATCGCTCCCCCATGCCCCGCCCGGGGGGAGCGATGACAGCCGCCAACCGTTACAGCCCCAGGCGCTGGAACACTTCCTTCGCCGCGCCGTGCGAGCCCTTCAGCATGTCCTTTTTCTCATCGGCCATCGTCTGGCCCAGATCGGCGGCCTCGTCCTTGTCGATGATCTTCGATGCCTTGAGGAAAAGCTCCCCCTCTTCTTCCTTGACGTGGTGCTCGACGTTCTGCTTCAGCTCCTCGAGCTTCTCCGTCCACGCTTCGTCCTGCGGCGACATGGAGGCCATCTCCGCGAGCAGCTCCTCGACCGCCTGGTGCTCCTGGTAGGCCTCCTCGACCATGTCGCTCACCGCCTTCTCGTTCTCGAGGCGGGGATAGAACAGCGTTTCCTCGAGCTTCGAATGCACCGCGATATTGCGCGCCAGTTCCTTGAATATCTTCCTGGCGCCCTCCTTCGCGCCCTGCGACTCGCACTGCTTGAACAGCTGCCTGACCTCGTCGTGGTCCTGCTTGAGCAGCGTGAAGCAATCCATGGCCGAATCTCCTTGGGGTTACTGTCCGGAACGCGCATTCTAGGCGCGCCGCGAAGCCGCTACCCCTGCAACGCCCCTTAAGCAGTCTCCCCGATAGCCGGCCGCGTCACGGCCGCGTCGCGTGCGGCCCTGCCGGGCGGCGATTGCCGCTATTCGAGAGACACGAGCCGCGGCGAACGCAGAACAACGTCCTGCCATTCAACGCGGCTTTGCGGTGGAATGGGACGCGTACGGGCCGCTGACAGCGCGGCATCTGATGTCGATGGATTCCAGCTTTCGCCGGAATGACGAGCGCCTCCGCGACGTTAGTCCTCGCCCCGCTGCTTGAACCGGATCAGCTCCCGGCGCGCATGTTTGCTCGGCCGCCCCGCGGGTTGCGGGAAGTACGCGCGCTCGGCCGCGAGGCGCGCACGCAATGCCTCCCGCGTCTGCCGGCTCTCCTCGGTCTCCTCGTACAGCAGCGCCGCGTCGCGTGCCGGGCCGCGCCGGGGCGACAGACCGCGCACCTGCACGACGTGCTCGTACGGACCGATGCGAACACTGAGCACGTCGCCGATGCGCACGCTCTTCGCGGCCTTCACCCGTTCGCCGTTCAGCTTGATTTTGCCGCCGGTCACCGCCTCGGCCGCGAGCGCCCGGGTCTTGTAGAACCGGGCCGCCCAGAGCCATTTGTCGATACGGAGCGTCTCTTCCTGCCGATCCGACATGCTGCTGTCTCGCTCGAGCTAGAGGTCCGGGTACAAGATCCTCATCGGAAGCCCGCGTGCGTCGGTTTCGGGCTCCGCCGGCAGCCCGCGCAGGCGCGCGGGCCCGAAGCGCGCCGCCACCGCGCACACGAGTGCGTCCAGGATATCGTCCCGCCCCACCTCCTTGCGAGGATGAACCTTGGCCGCCGTCTCGAACATGGCGCCGGCGTCCGGCAGATACTTCTCGAGAATCGCGATGCGCTCCGCGCGCCCCGCGGCGCGCTTCTTGTTGTGTACCGTCGCCCGCCCGCCGTTCAACGCCCAGAAGCAAACTTCGGGGTGCGACTCGCAAATGACGTGCCGAAGCTCGGGCCGCGCACACAGAAGGCCGTCGATCTCCCGGATCTTGCCGCAGATTGCGTACGCCTGGCGCGTCAGCCGTTTGCCGGTCGCCGCGTGGTTGCGCGCGCACGCGGCGGCGTAGCTGTCGCCGCCGATATCCGCCGCCGCGAGATAGAGCGCGGGGCGCGCGGGCGGACGAAAGACCGACGCTGCGCGCGGCCCACCGAGCACGCGCCGCGCCGCGCGGTCGCACTGTCGCTCGGCTTCGCCGGAGTCCTTGAGGCCGATCGGAATGTCGACGAGCGCGAGCCGCACGCCGGCGCACAGCTCGCCGAGCGCGCTCGCATCCCTCGCTACGCCGTACGCGCGCACACCTTCGGCGCTCAGCGTCACGTAGAACCAGCCGCCACGGCAGCCGTCGGCACCGAGGAACAGTTCCTCGCCTTCGACCAACATCTTCTACTATTCACTCGAGCGAATGCGCACGAATGCGCGCCTCTCGTCCCCTGGCCGGGCAAAGCGACGGTTACTATGGCGAAAGAGCACTGCTCGCGGAAGGCCTTGTGCCGCGACAAGCGCGCGATGTGCGAAGCCGATGCGAACGTCGGGAACGCCCGCGCACCAAGGCCGGCGTGTCAGGGACGAATACCGCGGCTGTCATTGCGAGGAGCACGCAGCGCGACGAAGCAATCTCCAAAACCTTGAGACCGGCTTTCGGAAGCCCTCAGGAAGCCGTTACGAGATTGCTTCGCTGCGCTCGCAATAACGGCGGGGTTTGGCAGGTGGCTTCAGGAGCCTTTCGGGGAGGTGTTGCCCGTTTGCTTAGCCTTGTGGTTCCAACGAAGAACCTTGCGCCATCTCGACCCCCGGCTGTCATTGCGAGGAGCGGTTTTCGCGACGAAGCAATCTCGAGAGCCTGAGATCGGCTTTCCGGAACCTCTCGGAGAGCGGTTGCCAGATTGCTTCACTGCGCTCGCCTGGGTCAGGCAGCAGCTTCAGCGGCGCTCAGGCCCAATGTTTTCGAATGCCTCGTCGCGCTAGCTATGGCCTCGGTCGCCGCCCGCTGCCTACTACCCGAACGCACAGAAATGGACGGTAAACCACGGATAGCCGAGCGCGCCGCGGCGGTACGCGATGCAGACCTCGGCACCGGTCGCGATCGCACGGAATAACGCTCGGGGGACCTTCACTTCCTCCTCGCTCGTACGCGGTCCCCAAGGCGACAGGCGCAGAAAGTACTCGGTCGTCCGACCCTTCGCTTCGCGCTTCGCAATGACTGCCGCTCGATACGTTTCCGGCACCGAACGGTCGAGCAGCGCGTTCGCCTGCACGATGGCACCGTACGCATAGAAGCCGGCGAACAGCACGACCGCGGCAAAGTCCCAGCGTTTCGCGCGCAGCGTCCGGTCGGTCGCGGCCGCGACGAGCGCGAGCACGACCGCGCATGCGGCAGCGGCGGCCAACGCCGGCCGCCAATCGAGAAGCTGCACATCGAGCAATGCGCGCAGTCCGAGCACGATACCGGGACCCATGAACGCCCAGGTCAGCGCCGCACGCGCATCGGTGCGATGGCCCGCGATCTGATAGAGCTGTGCGGCGTACGCGCATAGCGCCAGCGCCGCCAGCGGAATCGCCGCGAGCACCGCCATCGCCAGCCCGTACGGGTGCGGGTAGAACAAACCCCAGGCCGATGCCGCGATCGCCGCCCCATTGACGAGCCGGGCCAAGCGGCGCGCGGCCGCGAGTTTCGCGATGCGCCCCGCCGGCGTGCGCCCGAGCGCCGACGCCGCGGCGATCTCGGCAGTGGATCGCTCCAAGTCCTTGGCGTCGAGGTCGGGCAGCGTCGCGAACCAGGCTTCCGCTATGGCGTCCGTTGCGAGCACGCGCGTGATCTTGAGCGGCTTGCCTCGGCCCCGCTCCGGCTCGAGCATCAGTACCGATACGTGCTGCGCCTCGAGCACCCGCCGGCCCGCGATGTCCTGACGCCGCAGGCGCCGCGTCTTCACGAAGTCGCGCAGCTCGATCGCATCGGGATAGAGCGTCAGCCGGGTGCTCGAGACGTACAGAACGAGCGCGCCGCCGAGCAGCGTGAATCCGAAGCAGAGCACGACGAAGACGAGCGCTTCGCGCGCCGACCGCATCTCGTGCCCCGACCCGAAGTACCACATGCCGAGGAGCCCGCCCAGGAGCACCGCGCCGCCGAGCAGCAGGAACAAGACGCGATAGCGTGCAGCGACGCCGTACGTCCGGGGATAATGCCGCGGATCGAAGAGATCTTCGTCCTCGAGCGCGCGCGATCCAGCCGCGTGGTGCATCAGAGGCTTGCTTCGTCGGTGGGCGGTTCAACGGGCGAACGCACGGCGAATGCCGTTGGCGACGCGCGGCGGCGGACACCGACAAGCGTCGAAGTCGACCAAAAGGCGGTCGATGCGTTGAACGGTGGGAACAGCGAGCCGCCGGCCCCCTTCCCTGCGGGCCGACGACTCCTGGAGGCTCAACCGGTCTTGCGCGCTTCGGCGGTCGGCTGGCGGCTGCCGAGGACCAGCAGCACGACGCCGGGGATGAAGGGTACGGCGCACGCTGTACATGCGGGTCTTTTGCGTGTTCTTGTGATTGCGAAATCCGCGAAGCGGACGCCCGACCGCTCGCCCCTCCCAGCCGGCTCACAGGTCAGTATAGATGCTGGCCGACAGTCCGCTGTCTGCCGCCGGCTCATCGGGCGCACACGAAGTCTGCGCTGGGGTTCCCGGGCCCCGGGTGTTCCGCTACCTTTCGTCGATCGAACCGGCGGCTTGTCGGCCGCGGCGCCGACCTCATTACCGGTTCAGGCCGGAACGCCAGCCCCGCCGGGGGCGGTAAGCTATCGCCGGAACGACCCACGAGCCGCGGAGAGCCACGAAGTGCCGAACGCGCACGGCGCGAGAGCAAGAGCCGAAAACGGGTGTCCGCAATGACCGCCGCCCGCGCACTTCGAGGGTGGCCGCCGCTCCTGGCGTTGCTCGCGCTCGCCGGCTGCGCCACCCCGGCGCCGCAGGCACCCGCGGAGCCCGCGGCCGCTCCGGCCCTGCCGCCGGACGCACAACGCCTGCTCTACGTCGACCCGTCCGGCAAGTGCGACGGGCGTACGCCCTGTTACCGGACGCTCGGTGAGGCCACGCTCGATTCGCTGCAGTCGCAGCTCGACAGCCAGCGGCGGCCGCTTCGACCCAACGCCCCGCCGGACCGGATCATCGTCATGCCCGGCGTCTATACCGCGGCCAGACCCGGCGACTGGGTGCTGATCCTCGGGTTCAACGGCGAGGACGGCATTTCGGGGATCTGGAAGCTCGAGCTCATCGCCGAGCAGGGGCCGGGAGTCACGGTCATCTCCGGCCAGGACACGAGCCCCTGCCTCTGGACCATCGACCACATCGAGCTCACCGTCCGCGGCTTCACGTTCACCGGCTGCACCGACGTCGATCCGAACGTGCGCAACGACGACTACGCGGTCTACGTGCAGTCGTTCCTGAACGCGAAAATCCGGCTCGAAGGCAACGTGTTCCACGACAACAGCTCGAGCGCCGCGGTCATCGGCATCAGCCCGTTCTACGCGAACGTCGCGAACCTCGACGTGCGCGTGGTCGGGAACCGCTTCTACGGGAATTTCGCGGCGATCCACGTGCTGTCGCTGCCCGAATCCGTCCTTCCCGCGTACAGCGCCTCGGTACTGATCGCAAATAACCTCATCCACGACAACGGCCGCGAGACGAGCGAGTACTCCGCGGGCGGCGTGCGCATCTTCAATCGCGTGATCGCCGCGCAAAGCATCCGGATCAACGTCGTCAACAACACGATCGCCTACAACCGCGGCGTCGGGCTGTCGCTGGTCGAGACCCAGGGGATCAACGTGCAGAACAACATCGTCGCCGGAAACGGCGTCGATATCGACGAATGGCTCGCCAACTCCCGCGTGAACGCCAACCTGGTCGGCTCGGCGACCGGGCTCTCTTCTCCCGGCAATTTGCTCGACGATCCGATGTTCGTGAACCCGTCGGCCGGCGACTTCACGCTCGCGAAGGGGTCGCCCGCGATCGACGCGGCCGCGACGCTCCCTATCCCCGAGCTGCGCGTCGACATCCTCGGCAATCCGCGCCCGGCCGACGGCGACGGCGACGGCACGGCGGCGGTCGACATGGGCGCCATCGAGGTGCAGTAGCGCGCACGGCGCGCCGGCCGAAGCGAGTTTGCCGTCATTCCGGTGAACGCCTGAATCCAGGAGGCCGGCGACAGCGCGGCGGAAGCGCCGCGCCCGGGTAACGCGACGCGATTGCGTATGTGCTCTTGCGGGGGACTACCGTGCTGCCGGCAAGCTCTCGTAGAACGCCCGGATCTCCGGCAGCGCCTCCGGGAGATGATCGAACTGGTGCGACCCGCCCGGATAAACGATCACTCTCCCGCAATCGGCGTAGTACGTCTGCGCCACGCGGTAGTCGAGCAGCTCGTCGGCCTCGTCGAGCAGCACCAGCGTCGGCACCTTCGGATTGCAGCGCGGCACCTGGTAGCGTCCGAGCGCCAGCACCTGCTCCTCGGTCAACACGTACTCCTCGCCGGTGGCGAAATTCTTGTTGACGCCGACGACGCTCAATAGATCGCGCTCCGGATGCATCGCCGGGTTGATGAGCACCATTCCGGCACCGAGCTCCGGGGCGAGGTGGCGCGCCCAGAAGCCGCCCATGGAGCTTCCGACCAGGAGCAGCTTCCCGTCCCCGGGCCGCTCGGCCCGCGCCTGTGCGATGTACTCGCGCAGCACCTTCGGTGCCTCATCGGCGATGTGCGCCGGATAGCTCGGCGAGAGCACGGCGATATCCGGCAAGTGCTGCCGCAGCCACGCGGCCTTCGCCGACGTGCCGGCGCTGTTGAAACCGTGGAGATAAGCGATCATCCAGAACCTTCCGACATGTCCCGAGTTGAATCGGCGCTCATGGTGTCGAACTCACCGACCCGAGAGCGCCTGCGCCCCATTGTCCCCGGCATCGCGCGCACGGCAAGAGGCTCCTTTTCAGCGTCCCGCTGGGACCGCGCGCGAGACGCTCAGCGCACGAACAACGGCTGCCCTTGCGAGCGGAGCGAAGCCAAACCCCGGCTGTCATTGCGAGCGAAGCGAAGCAATCTCGTGAGCCCTCCCTGGGAGCTTCCGAAAGCCGCCGCCAGGCGCCGTTAGTGATTGCGAGCGCAGCGTGCCTACTACGTGCGCCTGATCCACAGCCGCGCGTCCGGACCGACGGGCCGTCGATCCATCAGCGCCAACCACCCGCGGATGAGCCGGTAGAGCACCCACAGCCCCGTGACGAACCAGATCACTATCGCCACCGGGATACCGATGAATGTTATGAACACCAACCCGCCGATCACGAGCCACAGGAGCGCGAACCAGAACGTCCGGAGCTGCCAGCTGAAGTGCGCATCGAGCCAGGTGCCGCGCACGTCCGACCGCTTCACGTAGTTCAGGATGACCGCGATGATCGACGGCCAGCCGGTCAGGAACGCCGTCACGATGAGCGCCGGCGAGAGCATCCCGGTCACCGCGCTGACGGTATGGAGCCCGTACATCACGTGCGACAGCGTGATGAGCCCTTCGCGGGGCTGGGCGGCGTTGCTATCGATGACGGCCATGGGATCTCCTTACAGGATCGTGTCGTCGGACAGCTCGGATAGTGGGGACGCGGAATCTCCGGCGCAAGCGGGACTTCGGTAACGCCCTGCCCGCCTCGGGAGCGAGCGACTCAAATTCCACTGCCGAGCCCAGGCTGTCATTGCGAGCCCAGCGAAGCAATCCCCGCCACTGCCGGCCGAGACACCTCCACACCCCTGTCAAACCCGGCTGTCATTGCGAGCGAAGCGAAGCAATCTTGCAACACCTCTTGAGCGTTTCCGGAAGCCGTTCTCAGCTTCCGGGATTGCTTCATCGCGAACACGCGCCTCGCAATGATGGCCGCGGATTCGCCGCGTTTCCTGAAGCCAGCGAAAACGGCGGTCCGCCCCCTGCTGCCAGCCTACGTCCGTACTACGAGCCAGGCCCGCGCTACCAGCTTCCCGACGCGCCCGCGCCGCCGGAGCGCCCGCCGCCGCCGGAGAAGCCGCTCGAGCGGCTGGAGCCGGAAGACCAGCCGCCCGAGGACGAAGCTCCGCCGGCCGTCAGCACGAACCCGCCGATGTTCGCGCGGCCCTTCGTCTTCAGGTCCTCGCTGGCCCGGCGATACCAGGCGCTGCGCCCCAGGAGCACCTTCGCGGTCGGAAACGCCACCAGGTAGATGACCAGCAACGCCAGCGCGCCGTAAGTGCCGACGACGACCATCGGAAAGATGGCCCAGAACGGAATCAGGAATACGTAGAGAAACCAGCCGATGCCCGGCGTGAGCACGCCGATCACGGTAAAGAGGCCGATGATGCCGAAGATGAAGCACCCGATCAGAATGCGCTCCGGCCACGCGAGATCCGGCACCTCGAAGAGCGTCGATGTCTGCTCGCGGCCCGGGTCGACTGCCGGCGGCGGCGCCGGTGCCGCGCCGCCCTCGAGCACCGCCACCACCGCGCGCACGCCCGCTTCGATGCCGCCGTCGAAATCGCCATCCTTGAACCGCGGCGTCATGTCATAGCGGATGATGCGACTCGCGGCGAGATCGGTGAGCGTCCCTTCGAGCCCGTAGCCGACCTCGATCCGCATCCGCCGCTCGGACGGCGCCACGAGGATCAGCACGCCGTTGTCGACATCCTTCTGCCCGAGCTGCCACGCCTCGAACACCTCGACCGCAAACTCCTCGATGCTCGTCCCCTCGAGCGTCGGCATCGTCAGCACCGCGATCTGGTTGCCGGTGCGGCGCTCGTGCTGTCGCGAGAACTCCGCGATCCGCGCCCGCGCCGCAGGGCTCAGGATCTCCGCCTCATCGACCACCCGCCCGCTCAGATACGGCACATCGAGCGCGAACGCGAACGCCGAAACGGCGCATAGCATCGCCGTCAACAACACGCGGCCAGCTGCCATCACTGCGCCTCCCATTCTTGTAATCTTCTTACCGCACGTTCGGGGACCGACACGGTCTACGCACAGCACGGATTCGGCCCGTCACCGTCGCCGGAGCCCGAATGCGCCGGTGGTGCTCCACCACACGGCCTACCCCACCCGATTCGGCAACTCCTCCGCGCCCGGCTTGCCGCCTCGAAACCCATGCGTCACGAGCGCCGCCTCCAGCACCGAAAGTCCGAGGTCGAACGCCTTCGCGAGCTCCCCGCGCTCGAGCGGCCCGAGCATCGCGTTGACTACCTCCTGCACTACCTGCGCCGGCACCCGCTCGCGCACACCCTTGTCCGGCAGCACCACCACCTGCCGCTCGAACTCGCTCACGAGCAGCAGCACGCCGCAGCGCTCCCGGGTCCCGAACAGCTCATGCTCGAGGAACAGCGACTGCGCCTGCTGGCGCACCTCGCCCTCGGCCCGGGTCCTCGACAGGAACAACCGTGCGAACGGCGGCACGAAGGCCGCGGCCAGCACCGCCGTCGCGCCGGCGATCAGAACGACCGCAGCGGAAAACCATTGCCCGGCGCCCGTGATCCAGCCCCAACCAAACAGCTCGGCAGCGAACACCACCAGTGCCGCCAGAGCGGCAGCGAACGCGAACGCCAGCCAGGGCAGCTCCGGGTAGGCATCCGACTTCGGCAGGCACGCGATCACCACCTGCGCACCCGTCGCCGCCTCGACGCCGGCGACGGCCGCATCGAGGCGCTCGCGTTCATCGTTCGTCAGCAGCATAAGGGCACCACTCGAACAAGCGTCGTTCCTAACTTTAGCCGCGAAGCGGGCGGCGATACAGGGCGCAGCGCGTTTCGACGGTGCTCCTCTTCGCTCCGCCTGCACTCGAAGCACGATCGCCAAACACCGTATGGGGGCGCAACACAAATTACGAACGCGGGCGCCGCGGGCCGCGCCCGATCGCCGCGGCCGCGATCTGCGAGAAGCCGCGCATCCCCTATATAATCCGCAGCCGCACGAAACCCATCCGGAGTCCGGCATCGCCGGACTCGAGCTCGCCACACCGTCCTAGCCGCCTTCGGCCGGAGGAGTCTGCACCATGGAGAAGATTACGCCGCTGCACATCGTCATCCCCGACGATTACCAGGACGCCGTGCGCAGTCTCGCTTGCTTCGAAAAGCTCGCGGGCCATCGCGTCACCATCTACAACGACACGGTCAAGGACCTCGATGCGCTCGCGGCGCGGCTGCAGGACGCCGACGCCCTGGTGCTGATCCGTGAGCGCACGACCGTCGGCGAAGAGCTGCTCGCGCGCCTGCCGCGTTTGCGCATCATCGCGCAAACCGCCCGCGTGGGGCCGCATGTCGACGTCGCTGCCTGCACGCGCCGCGGGATCGTCGTGACCGAAGGTCGCGGCTCGCCGTACGCACCGGCCGAGCTCACCTGGGCGCTGGTGCTCGCCGCCATGCGCCACATACCGCTGGAAGCCGCGCGGCTGCGCGCCGGACGCTGGCAAACGATGCTCGGCAGGACACTGCGCGGGCGCACGCTCGGCATCTGGGGCTACGGCAATATCGGACGGCTGGTCGCGGGCTACGGCCGCGCGTTCGGGATGCAGGTGCTCGTGTGGGGGCGCGAGGGTTCGCGCGCGCGAGCCACGGCGGACGGGTTCGCGGTGGCGCAGAACAGGGAGGAGCTCTTCGAGCGCGCGGACGTGCTGTCGCTGCACCTTCGCCTCACGCCCGAGACGCGGGGCATCGTGACCGAGGCCGATCTCGCGCGCATGAAACCCGAGGCGCTGCTGGTGAACACCAGCCGCGCCGCCCTGGTCGCGCCGGGAGCGCTCGAGGCGGCGCTGCGCCGCGGGCGCCCGGGGTTCGCCGCCGTGGACGTGTACGAGGACGAGCCCGTGCTCGGCGGCGCGCATCCGCTGCTCAAGCTCGATAACGTCCTCTGCACGCCGCACCTGGGTTACGTCGAGCGCGACAACTACGAATCCTACTTCTCGCAGGCCTTCGACCAGATCGCGGCATTCGCGCGCGGCGAACCGACCGGCGTGGTCAATCCCGAAGCCCTGAACGTGCCGCGAGGCGGCTGACCCCCATTCGGCACCGCGCCCGTGGCGAGCCCAGTTCGCGCCCTTATTTAGGTATCGACCGCAGCGCGACCCCGAATTTGTTGCAGTCCGCCGGAAATCGGGTGGACAATACCGGCGCAGTCCTGGGGTGACATGAAATGGTACCGGCAGAGAGAGGGCACCGGGGACCGCGCAGCACGGGCGCTTCCGGCGCCTCCTCCTTCCGTGCGCAGCCCAACCGCGGCTGCGACCTACGGTACCGACGTCTTGCGGATATCCCGCCGCAGTCTGGGCAGGAGATCCTTCACTGGCGCACAACAGGAGGAATCCAATCCATGATTACGCGTTTAGCAGCAAAGTCTGGCGCGGCAGCCGCGGCAGCGCTGATGTTCGTGCTCGGGCTCGGAGTAAGCGGCACGGCCGACGCCCAGGACCACAAAGCCATTCGCTGGGCCACCTCCAACACGGGTTCCTACGGCTACAGAGTCGGAGCGGCCATGGCGCAGGTGCTGGAGAAGGCGCTCGGCGGCAACTACGTGGTGACGGTCAACCCGTATCCGTCGACCACCGGTGCCATGAAGGCCGGCATGGAAGGCGGCGCCGAGATCTCGTACACCGCCGATGTCGGCATGACACAGCTGTACGCGCGTGAAGGCGGCTTCAAGGACTACGAGCCGAAGGGCGGCCTGCTGGTCCACACCTGGTACTCGTATCCGATGGAGTCGTTCATGGCGACGTCGGCGAAGCGTGCCGGCCAATACAAGTGCTGGGGCGACTTCAGCGGTCAGCCGGTGTTCTTCACCACCGCGGGGTTCATGAACTGGCTGAACTTCCAGCGCATCTACAAGGCCCTCGACTACGACTTCAAGCACGTGCAGATCGATCCCTCCACCCAGGCCGACGCGCTCGAGCGCGGCACCATTACCGGCGCCGTCGCCTACACGACTGCCGGCCGTTCGCTCGCCTCGTACTGGCGCGAAACCGAGATTCGCGCGGACATCTCGGTGATCAACCCGTGCGACGAGGAGGTCAAGAAGCTGAAGGCTGCGGGTCTCACCATTTCCGAGGTCGACCCGAAGAACGCGTTCAGCCAGGACGTGGGCGTCGAGAAGGTCTACGGCGTGCCGATCCTGTTCGGCTACAACACCACCACGAACATGCCGGCGGACGTCGTCTACACGATGCTCAAGGCGTTCTACGACGCCCGCAAGCAGCTGGCCGAGTCGGATCCAGGCTTCCAGCCGCTCGCGAACGACTTTATCGGCCTGCAGGTGCAGGGCATCAACGCCAATCCTCACATCCCGGTGCACCCGGGGCTGGCGAAGTTCCTGAAGGAACACAACGCCTGGAACAGCAAGTGGAAGATAGCGTCCGCCAAGTAGGCGGGCGCGAATCGGACTTCGGGTCGGAGGCCCTTCGTCGCGAGACACGGGCCCTTCGACCCGGAGATCCGGTCTTGCTGTCGATACAACAATCCGCCGCGCCGTCTTCGGCCGGCGACATCGACGGGGGCACGCTATGACGGCGCCGGCGGTTCGCCCCGCTTGCCTTGTGACCGGGAGGCTCCATCGTGATTGAACGCCTCATGCGCCAGGCGAACCTTTCCAACGTTATCTTCGCGTTCTCGCTGCTGCTGTTCGTCTGGCTGGTGTGGTATTTCTGGACCGGGCGCGGCAGCCCGAGCGAGCTCGCCACCTACCTGCTGCCGATCGCGCTGATCATGCAGATCCTCTTCATGTATCGGGAGGATTATTTCTACAAACGGCTGCCGCCGGTGGCCAATCACCTGGTCGTCCTGGTGTACCTCGGCATCTGCCTCTACGCGTTCGTCTATTTCTGGCTGTACTACGAGGACATCGCGATCTGGCGCCAGGGCTCCTACACCACCCAGGACTTCGTGGTCGGGCTGCTGGTATTCCTGCTGGTGATGGAGCTGTCGCGCAA
>DASVBY010000014.1:0-29801 GCA_036381895.1 Burkholderiales bacterium
AAGGTGCACGAGAACCGGCTGTTCCAGCCGAGCCCGCGCATCATCATCTGCGTGCCCTGCGGCTCGACCCAGGTCGAGCGGCGGGCGATCCGGGAGTCGGCGATCGGGGCCGGGGCGCGGGAGGTATACCTTATAGAAGAGCCGATGGCGGCGGCGATCGGCGCCGACCTGCCGATCATGGAACCGACCGGTTCCATGGTCCTCGACATCGGCGGCGGCACCAGCGAGGTGGGCGTGATCTCGCTCGGCGGCATCGTCTACTCGCACAGCCTGCGCATCGCCGGCGACAAGATGGACGAGGCGATCATCAGCTACGTCCGGCGCAAGTACGGTCTGCTCATCGGCGACGCCACCGCCGAGAACATCAAGAAGGAAATCGGCACCGCCTGGGACAAGAGCGAGGTGCGGGAGATGGAAGTGAAGGGCCGCCACATTGCCGACGGCGTCCCGCGCGGGCAGGTGATCAACAGCATGGAGGTGTACAGCGCCCTCGCCGAATGCCTCTCGGGCATCGTGAGCGCGATCAAGATCGCGCTCGAGCAGACCCCGCCCGAGCTCGGCGCGGACATCGCGGAGAAGGGTCTCGTGGTCACCGGAGGCGGCGCGCTCCTGCGCGACATGGACCGCATGCTCGGGGAGAAGACGGGGCTGCCTATAATAATTACCGAAGACCCGCTCACTTGCGTGGTGCGCGGCTGCGGCCGGGCCCTGATGGAGTCCGAAAGACTGAGTGATGTGTTCGTGCACGAATAACCCCGCTTGATCCCTCCGACCCGCCGTTCCGGTGCACCTGCATGCCGGCCCCGCCGGCGGGTCGCGCGCTGACCGATGCTGACGGTATTCGGCAAGCCCCTGCGCGGGCCCACGCCCCTGACGCGCCTGGTGCTGTTGGCGCTGCTGTCCGCCGCCCTCATGATGCTCGACCACCGCACGCAGCAGCTCGAGCGCGTGCGCGCCGGCCTGATGGTGATCCTCTACCCCGTGCAGTTCGTCGCGTCGGTGCCGGTCGCGGTCTACAACGTCCTGATCGACGTGCTCACGACCGACGAGGCGGTGCAGGCGGAGAACGAGCGCCTGCTGGCCGAGCGCCAGCAGCTCCTCGCGCGGCTGCAGCAGTTCGAAGCGCTCGAAGCGGAGAACGAGCGGCTGCGGGCGATGCTCGGCGCCGGTGCGCGGGTCGCCGTGCGCGCGGTGGTCGCGGAGCTCGCGGGCGTGAGCCTCGAGCCGTTCTCGCGGCGGCTGCTGATACGCCGCGGCTCGCGCGACGGCGTCTATGTCGGGCAGCCCGTCATCGACGCCTACGGCGTCGTCGGGCAGGTGACGCACGTGGCGCCGCACGTGAGCACGGTGACGCTCATCACCGACCCGAGCCACGCCATCCCGGTCATCGACAACCGCAGCGGGCTGCGCGCCATGGTATTCGGCTCGGGCGATCAGGACGCGCTCAACGTGCCGTACCTGAGCGGCATCGCCGACATCAGGGAAGGGGATCTGCTCGTGACCTCGGGCATGGGCGGCGTGTATCCGGCGGGCTACCCGGTCGCCGTGGTCACGAGCGTCGAGGACAACCCGAGCGAGGGCTTCCTGATCGTGCGCGCGCGCCCGGCGGCGCAGCTCAACCACGGCAAGCAGGTACTGTTGATCTGGCCCGAAGGCGCGCCGAAGGAGCCGGCGCCGTGAGCATCAGTATCCAGGCGCGCGGACGGGCGATCCTGATCGCGAGCTTCGCGATGGCCGCGGTGCTGAACGTGCTGCCGGTGCCGCGGTGGGCCGAGCCGTTCATGCCCGACTGGGTGGCGCTCACCCTGATCTACTGGTGCATGGCGCTGCCGAACCGGGTCTCGGTCGGCGTCGGCTGGACGCTCGGGCTGGTGCTCGACGTGCTCTACGGCTCGCTCCTCGGGCAGCACGCGCTCGCCAAGGCGGTAGTCGCCTACCTTACCGTCCGGCTGCACCCGCAGCTGCGCATGTTCCCGCGGTGGCAGCAGGCGGTGAGCGTCCTCGTGCTGCTCGTGATCAATCAGCTGCTCGTCGTGTGGGTGCGCGGCGCCACCGGCCAGCCGCCGGCGACGGTCGCCTATTGGCTGCCGAGTATCGTCGGAATGCTGCTCTGGCCGTGGCTGTTCGTGATACTGCGCGATGCCCGCCGGCGCTGGCACGTGAGCTAGAGTTTCCGTCGGTGGAGGCGCGGGCGCGGGCCGACCGCCCGGCGCCGAACAATAGTGAAACCGCATAGCGGCGGATTTCCGTGATGGATGCAGCCAAGGCTCCAGACTGCCCGGGCGGACAGCGGTGCGTGCCCCCCGGCCGCGGCGCCGTCGTTCGAACGGCCCCGGCCCGATGCTGAACATTCCGCTCAAGGACTACCTGCGGGAGACCCGCATCTTCAACACCCGGCTCGGGTGGGCGGGCGTCGGCGTGGTGCTGCTCGTGCTCGTGCTGCTCGTGCGCATCGTGTGGCTGCAGGTGATCGAGCACAGGCACTACGCGACGCTTTCGCAGGCGAACCGCGTCAAACCGATCCCGGTTCCGCCCGCGCGCGGCCTCATCTTCGACCGCAACGGCGTGGTGCTCGCGCAGAACTTCCCGGTGTACACGCTCGAGATCGTGCCCGAGCAGGTGAAGGACATGGACGCGCTGATCGCCGAGCTGCGCAAGCTCGTGCGCATCACCGACGGGGACGAGAAGAGCTTCGAGAAGCTGGTGCGCGAGCGCCCGCGGTTCGAGAGCATCCCGCTGCGCTCGCACTTGAACGAGGACGAAGCCGCGCGCATCGCCGTGCGCCTGCCGCTGCTGCAGGGCGTCGAGCTGCGCGCCCGCCTGCAGCGCCACTACCCGCTCGGCGGGCTCGCGGTGCACGCGCTCGGCTACGTCGGCCGCATCAGCGAGCAGGATCTCGAGCGCATCGACAGAACCGCGTATCGCGGGCTGCAGCACATCGGCAAGCTCGGCATCGAGTACGCGTACGAGGATCTGCTGGTCGGGCGCGTCGGGGTCGAGCGCGTGGAAACGAACGCGCACGGCCGGTCGCTGCGGACCCTCGAGCGCGTCGCGCCGGTGGCCGGGCGCAACCTCTATCTCAACATCGACGCCAAGGTGCAGGCAGTGGCGGAGCAGGCGCTCGCCGGCCACCGCGGCGCCGTCGTCGCGATCGAGCCCGCGACCGGCGCGGTGCTCGCGTTCGCGAGCACCCCGACCTTCGACGGGAACGCCTTCGTCAACGGCATCGATCCGGCGTCGTACCGGGCGCTGCTCGATGACCCGGACAAGCCGCTCATCAACCGCGCGCTGCACGGTCAATACGCGCCCGGCTCGACCATCAAGGCGTTTTTCGGACTCGCCGATCTCGAAGCCGGGAGCTCGATCGACATGAACCGACACGTCTACTGCACCGGCTCCTTCAGCCTGCCGGGCAGCTCGCACCAGTTCCGCGACTGGAAACGCGAAGGCCACGGTCTGGTCACCCGTCACGAGGCGATCGTGCAGTCGTGCGACGTCTACTTCTACCGGCTCGCGGTCGCGCTCGGGCCGGATCGTATGGCGGATTTCCTCGCGCCCTTCGGCTTCGGCCAGGAGACCGGCATCGACTTGCCGGAGGAGAAGTCGGGCCTGCTCCCCTCGCCCGCGTGGAAGCGCAAGCGCGGGCAGCCGTGGTATCCCGGCGATACGGTCGTGGCCGGCATCGGGCAGGGCCTGATCCTGGTGACGCCGCTGCAGCTCGCCGTCGCGACCGCCACCATCGCGAACCGCGGGCTGCGCACGAAGCCGATGCTCGTGCGCGCTCACGAGGACCCGATCACCAAGGAGCGTGTGGAGCTCGCACCGCGCGTCGTAGGCCGCGTCCCGGTACGCAACGCGCGCCACTGGGACGCGCTCTTTGCCGACATGATGGCCGTCGTGCACGGCGAACGCGGCACGGCGCGCGGCATCGGCCGCAACGCCCCCTACCACATCGCCGGCAAGACCGGCACGGCGCAGGTGAGGAGCATCGCGCAGGGGGCGCGCTACGACGAGAAGAACACGCCCGAGCGCTTTCGCGATCACGCGCTCTTCATCGCGTTCGCACCGGTCGAGTCGCCGCAGATCGCGGTCGCGGTCGTGGTGGAGAACGGCGGCAGCGGCTCGGGCACGGCGGCGCCGATCGCACGCCGCGTCCTGGACGAAGTGATCCTCGGCGGCCCGGCCCCGGCCCGCCCGCGGCTCGCCGTTCGGGCGAGCGCGCCCCCGACCGGAGAGTGACCGTGACCCCGCGCCTGCATCTGGACAAACCGCTCTTCTACGCGCTGGTGCTGCTCGCGGCGCTGAGCCTCGCGATCCTCTACAGCGCGAGCGCCAAGAACGAGGCCGTGACCGCGGCGCATTTCGTGCGCCTCGCGCTCGGCTTCGCGGTGCTGGTCGGCGTGGCACAGGTACGCCCCGAGCTCCTTGAGCGCAGCGCTCCCTGGGTGTTCGGGATCGGCGTGGTGCTGCTGCTCGCCGTGCTCGGCATGGGCGTCATCAGCAAGGGCGCGCAGCGCTGGCTCGGCTTCGGGCCGCTGCGGTTCCAGCCGTCGGAGCTCATGAAGATCGCCGCGCCGCTCATGCTCGCGTGGTACCTCGCGCGCGGGGGGCTGCCGCCGTCGCCGCTGCGCGTTGCGGGCGCGCTCGGCCTGGTGCTGCTGCCGGCTGCGCTCATCGCCGAACAGCCGGACCTCGGCACCGCGCTCCTCGTCGCCGCTTCCGGGCTGTTCGTGCTGTTCCTCGCCGGGCTCTCGACCCGCTTCATGGGCATCGCCCTGCTCGGCGCGATCGCCGCCGCACCGGTACTCTGGCACTACCTGCACGACTACCAGCGCAACCGCATCCTGACGCTGCTCGATCCGACCGCCGATCCGCTCGGCTCCGGCTATCACACGATCCAGTCGATCATCGCGCTCGGCTCGGGCGGCATCTACGGCAAGGGCTGGCTCAACAGCACCCAGGCGCACCTCGAGTACCTCCCGGAATCCTCGACCGACTTCATTTTCGCGGTCTTCGGCGAGGAATTCGGCCTGATCGGCGTGCTGCTCGCGGTGGCGCTCTACGGCTTCATCACGGCGCGCTCCATGCTGATCGCGTTCTACGCCCAGGACACGTTCAGCCGGCTGCTCGCGGGCGCGATCGCGCTGAGTTTCTTCCTGCAGTTCTTCGTCAATATCGGCATGGTCGTCGGTATTCTGCCGGTTGTCGGCGTGCCGCTGCCGATGATGAGCTACGGCGGCAGCTCGATCCTGACGCTGCTCGCGGGCTTCGGCATACTGATGAGCATCCAGACGCACCGCAAGATCGTCGAGTTCTAGATGAGCGGAATACCGCCGATGCGCGCGCGCACGCCACGACCGCCGGGGGCCGCCTGGCGTTCGTTCGCGCGGCGGGCGTGCGCGTGCGCCTGCGCGGCGGCGCTCGCGCTCGGCCTCTACGCCGCGCCGGTGCGCGCGGTTTCGCCGCAGGACCATCCGGCGCTCGCGCGCTTCATCGACGACATGGTGGCGCGCCACGGTTTCGCGCGTGCGGAGCTGGAGCGCCTGTTCGCGGCGGTCGAGCGGCGGCCGCAGATCGTGGCCGCGATGGAACGGCCGCGCGAGGCGCTCCCATGGCACGAGTACCGCCGCGGCTTCGTGAACGAGGAGCGCGCCCGCCTCGGCGTGCGTTTCTGGCGCGAGAACCGCGAAACCCTCGCGCGCGCCGAGAGCCGCTACGGGGTGCCCGCCGAGGTCATCGTCGCGATCCTCGGCGTCGAGACGCGCTACGGCGCGCACACGGGCAGCCACAAAGTGCTCGACGCGCTGGTGACGCTCATGCTCGATTACCCGCGGCGTGCGGAGTTCTTCCGCCGCGAGCTCGAGGAGTTCCTGCTGCTCGCGCGCGAGCTCGCGCTCGATCCGCTCGCGGTCAAGGGCTCCTACGCCGGCGCGCTCGGGATTCCGCAGTTCATCGCGAGCAGCTACCGCGAGTACGCGGTCGACTTCGATCGCGACGGCCGGCGCGACCTCTTCCGCAGCCGCGCCGACGCCATCGGCAGCGTCGCGCACTTCCTGCAGCGCCACGGCTGGGCTGCGGGGCAGCCGGTGATCGAGCGCGTGCGCGTCGCGACCGCCCCGGCCGCGCCGACCGGCTACGATACGGTGCGCACGCTGCGCGAGTGGATGGACGAAGGGATCGCGCCGTCGCACCCGCCGGAGCCCGCGGCCGTCGAGCGCACCGCCGCACTCATTGCGCTCGAGGGCGAGTCGGAAACGCTTTACCATCTCGGTTACAACAATTTCTACGTCATCACCCGCTACAACCGCAGCCAGAACTACGCCATGGCGGTGTACGAGCTCGCGCGCATGATTCGTGCGCTGGCGGAGGAGCCGTGAAGGCGGGCGCCGGTGTTCCGGGCTCGGCCGCCTGCGGCGCGGCGCGCGCCCTGCGGCGCGCCCCGCTCGCGATTGCGCTCCTCCTCGGCGCCTGCTCGAGCGTGCCGCGCGGCGGCTACTACCAGGACGACGGCCCCCACGCCCGCCCCCCGGTCGACGTGTACGCGGTGCCGGACGCCGTCCCGCGCGCGGAGCCGCTCGCCCGCAGCGGCAACAAGCCGTACACCGTCTTCGGTGTGACCTACACGCCGCTCGCCGACGCGCGCGGTTACCGCGAACGCGGCGTCGCCTCCTGGTACGGCCGCAAGTTCCACGGCCGCCGCACCTCGAGCGGCGAGATCTACGACATGTACGCCATGACCGCGGCGCACCGCACCCTGCCGCTGCCCTCGTACGTGCGCGTGCGCAACCTCGAGAACGGCCGCAGCGTGGTGGTGCGCGTCAACGACCGCGGCCCGTTCGTGCGCAATCGCCTGATCGACCTTTCGTACAGCGCCGCCGCGCGCCTGGGAATGCTCGGCACGGGCACGGCGCTCGTCGAAGTCGAGGCCGTCGGCCCGGGCACGGAGCCGGCGCCGGCGCTCGTGCGCACCGCGCACGCGGCGGATGCGCCCCCGCGCCTTTCGATACAGGTGGGCGCCTTCACCCGGTACGACAACGCGCTGCGGCTCAAGCAGCGCCTCGAGCGCGCGGGCCTGGGGCCGCTGTACATCCAGGAGGCTGGCGGCGCCACGCCGCTCTACCGGGTGCGCATCGGGCCGGTCGCGACCGTCGCGCGCGCCGACGAGCTCGTCGCCGAAGCGGCGCGCCAGGGCGTGCCCGACGCCCTGCTCGTCGTCGATTGAGCCTGCTCCTGGGTCCCGCTGTCTGCCGAAAACCCATCCCCGGGAGCGGGCTGCTGCTGCACATCGCCGGGTCCGCGCGTCGCCCAAAACCTGTACGTCGCGCTGCCCCGCGAGCATCACGCGAGCCTCGAGAAGCTCGTCGCGGTGGCCGAGCGCCGTGCGCGCCCAGTGCGCCTCGGGCAGCCGCTCGGTTCGCTGCGGCCCGCGCTCGACGGTGAACTGTTCGGAGAGTCTCTGCGCGTCGCGCGGAAGGATTTCGCTGTCGGCGGCGCCGTGCAGCAGGCGATCGGCTACTGGCGGCTCCCAATGCAGTAAACTCTGCGTCTGCCGGGAACGCGGAGCGCGAAGCGCGCGCTACCGGTTCCTCGTGCAGAACGCGGCCGGCCCAAGACACACCATGTATACCTTCCCGCTCGTTTACTTGAACGGCGAGTTCATGCCGCCGGAACGCGCGGCGATCTCGCCGTTCGATCGGGGGTTCATCTTCGGCGACGGCGTGTACGAAGTGATCCCGGTCTACGGCCGGCGGCTCTTCCGGCTGGCGCACCATCTCGCCCGGCTCGAGCGCAGCCTCGCCGAGATCCGGCTGCGCAATCCGCTCGACGCCGGCGCCTGGCGGCAGGTGTTCGAGCGGCTGATGCAGGCGGTGGCCGCGGAGGACCAGTCGATCTACGTGCAGATCACGCGCGGCGTCGCACCGCGCGACCATGCATTTCCCGCGGATGCGCGCCCGACCGTATTCGCCTACGCCCAGCCCGCGAGCTACCCCACGGCCGAGCTCCTGGCCCGCGGCATCGCCGCCGTGACGGCAGCCGACATCCGCTGGCTGCGCTGCGACATCAAGGCGACGGCGCTGCTCGCGAACGCGATGCTGCGCCAGCAGGCGGTCGAGCGCGGCGCCGCGGAAGCGGTCCTGATCCGCGACGGCCTCGTCACGGAAGGCGCCGCGAGCAACGTCTTCGTGGTGCGCGACGGCGTGCTGCACACGCCGCCGAACGGACCGTTCATCCTTCCCGGCATCACCCGCGACCTGGTCCTCGAGCTCGCGCGTGCGCACGGAATTCCGGCGCGCGAGGCGCCGCTGCCGGAGAGCGCGCTCTACGAGGCCGAGGAGATCTGGCTCACGAGCTCGATGCGCGAGCTGCTGCCGGTGACGCGCCTCAACGATCGGCCGGTCGGCAGCGGCCGGCCGGGCCCATGGCACGCGCGCATGCTCGCGCTGTACCAGGACTACAAGCAGGCGTTCCGCGAAGGACGCGCCGAGTAGCGTGAGCGAGCAGGCGATCGTGCAGCGCCTCGGGCGCGTGGAATATGCCGCGGCCCTCGAGCGCATGCGCGCCTACACCGCGGCGCGCACGCCGGCGACACCCGACGAGATCTGGCTGCTCGAGCACCCGCCGGTGTACACGCTCGGGGTGCGCGCGCGCCATCGCCTGGCCGAGGTTCGGGGGCCGATTCCGGTCGTCGTCACCGATCGCGGCGGCGATATCACTTACCACGGTCCCGGGCAGCCGGTGATCTACACGCTCCTCGACCTCGAGCGCCGCGGCCTCGATATCCAGACCCTCGTGCACGCGCTCGAGCAGGCCGTGATCGACCTCCTCGCGGGCTTCGGCATCGACGCCGGCCGCCGCCGCGGCGCGCCGGGCGTGTACGTCGCCGAGCGCAAGATCGCTTCGCTCGGGCTGCGCGTGCGCGCCGGCCGCAGCTACCACGGCCTCGCCTTCAACGCGCACATGGACCTCGCGCCGTTCCATGCGATCGCGCCCTGCGGCTATCCCGGACTGCGCATGGCACAGCTCGCGGAATGGCGGCCGGAGATCACGAGCGCCGAGGCCGGGGAGCGCC
This sequence comes from Burkholderiales bacterium, assembly GCA_036381895.1. GTDB lineage: Bacteria > Pseudomonadota > Gammaproteobacteria > Acidiferrobacterales > Sulfurifustaceae > JACQFZ01. The sequence continues at coordinate 9,071 of DASVBY010000014.1, forward strand.
TGCTCCGGGAGGTGCTGCGCCTCTTGGGGTATACTGAAGCCGTCGCTCAATCCTGATTGATACTCCCCTACGATGCCGGACGTGGATGCCGTGCGGGACGGCAAGGGCGCCGCCAAGACGGCGCGCATCCCGATCAAGATCCAGCCCAGAGAGCCGCTGAAGAAGCCGCCGTGGATCCGGGCGAAGGCGCCGACGCACCCGGAGGTCGGACGCCTCAAGGTGCTGCTGCGCTCGCACAAGCTCAATACCGTGTGCGAGGAAGCCTCCTGCCCGAACATCGGCGAGTGCTTCGCGCGCGGCACCGCGACCTTCATGATCATGGGCCGGCTCTGCACCCGCCGCTGTCCGTTCTGCGACGTCGCCCACGGCCGTCCCGATCCGCTCGATCCCGACGAACCCGAGAACCTCGCGCGCGCCATCGCGGCGATGGGACTTCGTTTCGTCGTGATCACGTCGGTCGATCGCGACGACCTGCGCGACGGCGGCGCCGCGCACTTCGTCGCCTGCATCGAGGCTGTACGCCGCCGCACGCCGCACACCTCGATCGAGGTGCTGGTGCCGGACTTTCGCGGGCGCCTGGCGGTGGCGCTCGATACCCTCGGCCGCGCGCTCCCCGACGTGTTCAATCACAATCTCGAAACCGTGCCGCGCCTGTACAAAGCCGCGCGGCCGGGCGCCGACTACCGCCACTCGCTCGAGCTGCTGCGTCAGTTCAAGGAGCGCTACCCGGGCATCCCGACGAAGTCCGGGCTCATGGTCGGTCTCGGCGAGACCAACGAGGAGATCGTGGAGGTGATGCGCGATCTGCGCGCCGTCGGCTGCGACATGCTCACGATCGGCCAGTACCTGCAGCCGAGCCGCCATCACCTCCCGGTCGAGCGGTTCGTGACCCCGGCGGAGTTCGAGGAGTTCGCGCGCATCGGCCGCGCCCTCGGCTTCGGCAGCGTAGCGAGCGGGCCGATGGTGCGTTCGTCCTATCACGCCGAGCAGCAGGCCCGCGGCACGTTCTGAATGCTGACGTTCACGAAAGCGGTCGGCGCCTTCCTGCTGCCGCCCGGCATCGTGATCGTCCTCGGACTCCTCGGCCTGCTCGTCCTTCCCCGCTGGCGCTTGCTGGCCGGCGTTCTCGTCGGCAGCGGCACGCTCGCGCTCTACGTCCTCAGCCTGCCCGCCACCGGCATGGCGCTGCTTCACCGGCTCGAGAGCGGTTTCCCCGCGCTGCCGACGCCCGACGCGACGCTGCGGGCGCGGGCGGAGGCGATCGTGGTGCTCGGCGGCGGGCGCGAGATGGAGGCGCCGGAGTATCGGGGGGATACCGTGAGTGCGGCGACGCTCGAGCGGCTGCGCTACGCGGCGCGACTGCACCGGGCCACGGGACTGCCGGTGCTCGTGAGCGGGGGCTCGCCTTTCGGCGAGCTCGTCGCCGAAGCCGAATTGATGCAGCGCGTGCTGCTCGAGGATTTTCGCGTGCCGACAACGTGGGTGGAGCGGCGCGCGCGGACGACGCTCGAGAATGCCGCCTATGCGCGCGCCCTGCTGCAGGCGGCCGGTATTCGTCGCGTCTTCGTAGTCACGCACGCCTGGCACATGGCGCGCGCGGCCTGGGCGTTTGAGCGCACCGGCCTGGAGATTCAGCCAGCTCCGGTCGGCTTCGGCCGCAGCAAAGCCTCGGGTACCGTGCTCGACTGGCTCCCGTCGGCCCGGGGTCTATCTCTCACGAGCCGGGCGCTGCGCGAACACCTCGCCCTCGCCTGGTACCGCTGGCGCGACCGCATGGGGAGGATAGCGCCTCCTGCGGGCCTTGCCGCCCCTGCCGGCACGGCGCCGCGCTAGATCGCCTCGAGCGCCCCGATCGTCGTCGGATAGGCGCGGGGCGTCCCGGCGAGATCGACGGCGAGATGGCTGTCTTCGAGCCCGGGAGCGCCTACCGCGTCGTCCGTAGACCCCACGGGGACACCACCCGCGCCGCCCCCTCCGCCGCAAGCGGCGGTCGCGAGACACAGACAAACGAGCAGGAATCTCGGCAGATTCAATTTCAAGTCCTCGTTGACGCTGGGGGCGGATTTCAGCACCCGGACTGCGGGCATAGGAAGGGCCGTTCGGCGGATGCGGCGGGTCGGCGGATCGGCGGCGGCCACGATCGGCTCGGTGGCGCCTCGCTGCGCCCCGTCTGCCAATCCCTCACATCTGTTACTCTATTTGCCGCAGCATCGCGGACCCGCGCCGGAGGCTGCAACGGCTCGGCGCCCAGCCGGCCGAAAAAGGAGGAGCGCATCGATGGATGTACCCGGTTTCGCCGCCTGCGCGAACCGCTTGCCGCCCGCCTGCTGGCCTCCCCAGCTCCAATCTCCCGCGCGTTCCGTGCGCGTTCCCGCCGCCGCGCCGATGCGTTCACAAGAAAACAAATGGAACCACCCTAAAGGAGGAGACCCACATGAGCGTCATGACAAACGTCGTTGCCGTGCGCACGCATGGGACGGTGCGCATTCGCGCCGGCCTGCTCGCCGTGCGCGACGCCATCCCTGCGGATGTCGAGGCCTACGTGAACTACTGGCACTATAGCGGCGAGCGCGTGAAGCAATTGCTCGGCATCGACCCGCAACGGCTCGGGACGCCGCAGGATTCGCGCGAACGCTTCCTGCGCATGCTGCCCGTACCCGACGGGGCACCGGCGGACACCATCTTCACGATCACGCTCAACGACGCGGTCATCGGCTACACCAACATCAACTGGCGCGGGCCCGACGACAGCTGCGTGCACTTGCACACGTACCGCGGGTGCCTGCGCGGCGCGCTGGGGGCGAAGGACGGCACGCGCGTCGGATCGCGAAGCGGCGTCGCGGCGGCGCTGTTCGGTCTGATCGGCGGCTACTTCGAGCTGTTTCCGCTGCGGCGCGTGATACTGCAGACCCGGCCGACGAACACCTGGATCAACCGGGCGCTCGACCTGTACATGCCGCCGGCGGAAACCAGATTCATCGGCAACCCCGCCGGTCTTGCGGCGCCCGGCGACTGCCACGTGCGCTACGTGCGGCGCGAGGACATCGGCTGGATCCGCGCACGCGCGGAATCGCTCGGGAATGCGGCCGGGGTGGGGGCGAAGCGGGGCCGCAAGAGCATGGACGCGGGCGTCGATGCGCCGGTGCCGCCGCCGGCGCACTGAGCGGTCAGGGCCGCCTCAGCCGGCGTCCGACCCGCGTGCCTGCCCGGCGGTACGGAGGCTGGTGTACTCCTGCAAGGAGCCCATCGCCTCCGCGAACGCGCCCTGGATGCGCGCGAGCATCTGTTTGCCGTCGCGATAGAACTCGATCTCGCTCGCGCCTTCCATTTCCATGCAGAGCCGCGACAGGCGGTAGGCGCCGATGTTGGCGCTGTTGCCCTTGAGCGCGTGCATGAACTCGCGAAACGCCGCGTGGTCGCGCGCGCTGACGCTCGCCTGGAGCTGATCGAGCAGCCGCGTGCCGTCCATCTCGAAGGTATCGAGCAGCCGGGCGAACTCTTCCGGCTTTTCATAGAGGCGGGCGAGCTCGCCGACCACTTCCGCGTCGAGCACCGGCACTTCGTCGAGATCGTCGGCCCGGCGGTCGTAGGCATCCCGCCGCCGGAGCTCGTACACTTCCCGGTCGTCGAGCAGCTTGCGGATGGTGCTGAGCACGGATTCGGCCGTGGCCGGCTTGGTGAGATAGGCATCGGCACCGGCCTCGGCCGACTCGAGCTTGGCGTCCATGGTCGCGTTGGCAGTCAACATGATCACCGGCGTGCGTGCACCGCTCGCCATCGACCGGTACTGCTTGATCACGGCGAGCCCGTCGAGACCCGGCATCTGCATGTCGACCACGGCCGCCTTGTACCGCCCGTTGAGCAGCCGCTCGAGCGCCTCCTCGCCGTTCTCCGCGGTGTCGACCGCATAGCCCGCGCTCTCGAGGATGCGCTGCAGGATCATGAGATTGGTGCGGTTGTCGTCCGCGATGAGCAGGCGCGGCCGCGGCCGGCCCGGCTCCTGCTGCCATGCCCACGGCTCCACGTGCACCACACCCTGCTCGAACGTCACGTCGGTGGCGCTGCTCGCGCGCAGCGCGTGGAACAGGAGCGGTCGCGCCGGCGCGCGGCTCAGGATGCCGGCGTAGCCGAGCTCGCGCAGCTCGGCCTCGTTCGGGCGGACGTCGCACACCAGGAATACCGGGGTCGCCGACAGCCAGGCCTTCTCGATGAAATCGCCCGCCACGTGGCTCCCGTCGACGGCGAATATCGCGCGCGCATCCGCGAGCACCGCATTGATCGGATTGCCGAGGCGGATGCCGCGGGCGAGCAGCCCGAGCGCATCCGGGAACGATCGGGCGACGGTCAGCGACACGCCCCAATCGTCGGCGAGGAACGCGAACTGCCGCTCCAGCGTGCCTTCGTCGCCGACGAGCAGCACCCGCAGCCCGGCGAGCGCGCGGCCGTCCTCTTCGTCCTGCTTCTGCACCGGCAGGCGAATGTCGGCGTAGAAGCGCGTGCCCTTGCCCTTCGTGCTCTCGACGCGCAGCTCCCCGTCCATCAGCTCGACCAGCTGCTTCGCGATCGTGGTGCCGAGGCCGGTGCCGCCGTAGCGGCGCGTGGTGCTGCCGTCCTCCTGCACGAATGCCTCGAAAATGCGGTCGATCGCGCTCGGCTCGATGCCGATGCCCGTGTCCCAGACCTCCAGCCGGATGAGCGCCGAATCCGCATCGCGCTCGAGCAGGTGGGCCTCGAGGGAAACGTACCCGCGCCGCGTGAACTTGATGGCGTTCGACAGGAGGTTGAGCAGCACCTCGCTCAGGTGGTGCGGATCGCCGACCAGGCGGTACGGGATCGCCGGATCGATGCGCAGCATCAGCCGCAGCCGCTTCTCCTGCGCGCTCGCGCGCACGACGCGCGCCGCCCGGTTGAGCAGGGCGTGCAGATCGAAGCTCACCGGCTCGAGCACGAGCTTGCCCGCCTCGATCTTGCTGAAATCGAGGATGTTGTCGATCTGGCGCATCGACACTTTGACCGATTCGCGGATGATATCGAGGAGCGAGCGCTCCTCGCGCGTGAGGCGCTTGCTGCCGCTCAAGAGCTCCGCCGTCCCGAGGATCCCGCTCAGCGGCGTGCGCAGCTCGTGGCTCATCCGGGCGAGGAAGCGGCTCTTGGCGGCGCTCGCCTCTTCCGCGCGCTTCGTCGCCTTGGCCAGGCGGTCGACCAGGTGCGCGCTGTACGCGGGCAGGAGCAGCAGCGCGATCGCGACCGCGAGCGGCACGGTCGCAGGCAGCGCCTGCCATACCGGGGACACGGCATAGACGATGCCGAAACCGGCGAGACAGAGCATCGAGTTGCCGACGAGCGCCCGCAAGCCGAAGCGGAACCCGTTACCCAGCGCGACGGAGAGATACAGGATGAACAGCGGGATGCCGAAGCTGCCGGTGACGGTCATCGCGTACGTCACCGCAGCGACGTCGGCGACGTTTCCCGCAACGCGGCGTGCGGCCGAAGGCGCGCGGGCGTGGCGCGTCAGCAGGTACAGCAGCAGCGCAAAGACGACGAAGCTGCCGCCGAGCACCCAGTGCACCGAGGCTACATTGAACTCGCCGAACAGCCGGCTGACGAGAAAATACCCGATGACGAGGGTGGCGTTGACGAGCCGCACCGCCGCATGGCCGCGTTCGCGACCGAGCTCATCCAGCCGGTTCGCCGGCCGGCGCGCGGCCAGCGCGCGCAGCCGCCTGAAGAGCGCTGCGCCCGACGGCGCGCGGGCGCCGGGAGCGCCCGGGTCGTTCCGGTCCGCAGCATCGTTGCGCCGCCGGATGATGCCCGCGGACGCGGGGAGCAGCGCGAGCGCCGCGACCACGGCCAGCGCGAGCGGCGCGAACCGATCCCACACCGGCGACCAGGCCAGGACCAGAGCGAAACCGGCGAGCCCGAGGGCCGCACCCAGGATCATCGCCCGCCGCCCGAAGCGCAGGCCGTTGCCCAGCGCGACCACGAAATAAAGAACGAACAGCGGGATGCCGACCGCGCCGAGGGCGATCATGCCGTAGGTGATGATGCCGATGTCGGCGATAAGCATTATCAGGCGACGCGTGCTCGACGGCGCCGCCGCATGACGCGCGCGCCAGAAAGCTGCGAAAGACAAGACTATAAAGGCGAAAAAGACGGCGAGCCACACCGGATAGCCGGCGACCGGATCGAGGAGGGGGCGACGGACGCCGAGATAGGCGAGGATCAGGATCGAACCGGCGAGCCGCACCCGGGTCTGGCGCCGTTCGGCCTCGAGCTCGCTCGCCGGCGCGAGAGCGGGCTCGGGCGCAACGGCACGCAGGAGTCCGGCCAAGACCGCACGGTAAGGAATCCGCCGTTTCCCGTCTGCCTCGCCGGAAGGCGGGGGCGCCGCCGTCTGCTCCGCCCGTGTCGGGATATGTGTCATTCTTCTCCCTCTCCCCCGGCACCGGGCCGGGCAAGAGGGCGCACTTAATTTGTAAGGGGTAGAAGCAAATATAGTCGCTTTTTCCGCGACGCGCTCGCGGCTCGGGTGCCGCCGCGGCTCGGGAAAAGAAATGCTCGGAGCCGCCCGGGGCGGCGAGCGGAAGGAGCCCCCTGCGGCCTCAGTGCGCCTGCTCGCGCACGCGCTCGACCGCCCGATGCCACCCCGCGAGCAACCGCTCCGCGGTTGCTCGCTCCACGCGGGGCTCGAACACCCGGTCCGTCTGCCACAGCGCGGCGATCTCCTCTACTCCCGACCAGACCCCGACGGCGAGTCCGGCGAGGTAAGCGGCGCCGAGCGCGGTCGTCTCGAGCACGCGCGGGCGCACGACGCGGACGCCGAGCACGTCGGCCTGGAACTGGAGCAGCAGATCGTTCGCCGCTGCCCCGCCATCGACCCGGAGCTCCGAAATCGGCTGGCCCGCATCCGCTTCCATGGCCCGCACCAGATCGACCACCTGGTACGCGATCGACTCCACGGCCGCGCGGGCGATATGACCGGCCGCGGTGCCGCGGGTGAGGCCGAAGATCGCGCCCCGGGCATAGGGATCCCAGTACGGGGCACCGAGGCCGGTGAACGCCGGCACGAAGTAGACCCCGCCGTTGTCCGGAACCGAGAGCGCGAGCGCCTCGACGTCGGCCGACCGCCGGATCAGGCCGAGCCCGTCGCGCAGCCACTGCACCACGGCCCCGCTCACGAAGATGCTGCCCTCGAACGCGTAGCGGCGCTCGCCGTGCCGCTGCGCCGCGGCCGTGGTGAGCAGCCCGTGCGCGGACGGCCGCGCCTCCTCGCCGGTCTGCATCAGGAGAAAGCAGCCGGTGCCGTACGTGCTCTTCGCCATTCCCGGCCGATGGCAGGCCTGCCCGAAGAGCGCGGCCTGCTGATCTCCGGCGACGCCGCATATCGGAACCGGCGCGCCGAGCAGCGCGGCGTCGGTCTCGCCGTACCGGTGACTCGAGGGGTGGACTTCGGGCAGGAGCGAGCGCGGGATGCCGAGCACCTCGAGCAGCTCGTCGTCCCAGACGTTGCGGCGGATGTCGTAGAGCAGCGTGCGCGAGGCGTTGGTCACGTCGGTGGCGTGCACGCGCCCGCCGGTCAGGTTCCAGAGGAGCCACGTGTCGACCGTGCCGAAGGCGAGTTTTCCGGCGGCCGCGGCGGCGCGCGCCCCGGGCACGTTCTCGAGTATCCACGCGAGTTTGGTGCCCGAGAAGTACGGATCCAGCACGAGCCCCGTCCGGGCGCGGAACAACGGCTCGAGGCCGCGCGCCTTGAGCTCATCGCAAAGCGCCGCCGTGCGCCGGTCCTGCCACACGATCGCATGGCCGACCGGCTTTCCCGTCGCGCGCTCCCAGACGAGGGTGGTCTCGCGCTGATTCGTGATCCCGATCGCGGCGATCTCCCGGGGATCGAGCTGCGCGCGCGCGAGCGCCTCGCGCGCCACCTGAATCTGCGACTGCCAGATTTCGAGCGGATCGTGCTCGACCCAGCCGGAGGCCGGAAAGATCTGCCGGAACTCCTGCTGCGCCACCGCGATGATGCTGCCGTCGCGGTCGAAAACGATCGCGCGCGAGCTGGTCGTCCCCTGGTCGAACGCGAGTACATACCTCATCGGCTGCTACCTCTTATCTGGATATGGATATCGCCATCGCGGAGCCGTAGCGCTATTTGCGCCTGCCCGACGCCGGCTGTCCAGCCGGCCCGCGCCCCGGGCGCCGGCGAGGCAGCCGCAAAAAGTGGGCGCGGCCACGCGACCGCGCCCGCGCACTGCACCCTCAACTAGGAAGCGTCGTGCACCGCGCTACATGGCCCGGCCTTCCCTCCAGGCCTGAAGCAGCTTCTCGTACTGTACCGTTTGGCCCTTCGGCTTCTCGTTCGCGAGCTTCTGCTTGGGCGCACCGGGGCGCTTCAGCCACTCCTCCTCGGCGATCGGCTTGTTGAGCTTCGGCCCGCACTCGCCCTGCACCTTCGAGCGCTCGAGGCGTGCCATCACCCGATCCATCTCCTCGGCGAGATTGTCCATCGCCTTCTCGGGGGTCACAGAGCCTGCGACGGCCTCGCCGATGTTCTGCCACCAGAGCTGCGCGAGCTTCGGATAATCGGGCACGTTCGTGCCGCTCGGCGTCCACATGACGCGCGCCGGGCTGCGGTAGAACTCGACCAGCCCGCCGAGCTTCGGCGCCCGCTCCGTGAACGACGGGTGGCGTATGGTACTGTCGCGGATGATCGTGAGGCCGACGTGCGACTTCTTGACGTCGACCGTCTTCGACACCACGAACTGCGCGTACAGCCACGCCGCCCTGGCGCGGTCGGTCGGAGTGCTCTTGAGCAGCGTCCACGAGCCCGCGTCCTGGTACCCGAGCTTCATGCCTTCCTCCCAGTATGGGCCGTGCGGCGACGGCGCCATGCGCCAGAGCGGGTAGCCCTTCTCGTCCACCGTCATGTTGCCCTTGCTGCGCGGCTCGACCATCGAGGCCGTGAACGCCGTGTACCAGAAGATCTGCTGCGCCACGTTGCCCTTCGCGAGGCTCGGCAGCGACTGATAGAAGTCCATGCCGAGCGCGCCCGGGGGCGCGTACTTGCGCAGCCACTCCATGTACTTGCGCAGCGCGTACTTGGCAGCCGGGCCGTTCGCCGCGCCGCCGCGGCTCGCGCTCGCCCCGACCGGACGGCAGCCTTCCACGCGAATGCCCCACTCGTCCACGGGCTTGCCGTTCGGCAGCCCCTTGTCGCCGGCGCCCGCCATCGAGAGCCAGGCGTCGGTGAAGCGCCACCCGAGGTCCGGCGCTTTCTTGCCGTAGTCCATGTGACCGTAGATCGCCACCCCGTCGATCTCACGGACGTCGTTGGTGAAGAACTCGGCGATGTCCTCGTACGCCGACCAGTTCACCGGCACCCCGAGGTCGTAACCGTACTTCGCCTTGAACCGCTCCTGCAGATCCTTGCGGCTGAACCAGTCGTAGCGGAACCAGTAGAGGTTCGCGAACTGCTGGTCCGGCAGCTGGTAGAGCTTGCCGTCGAGTCCGGTGACGAAGTCCTTGCCGATGAAATCGTCGATGTCGAGCGTCGGCAGCGTGACGTCCTTGCCCTCGCCGGCCATCCAGTCGGTGAGGTTGCGCACCGCGCCGTAGCGGCTGTGCGTGCCGATCAGGTCCGAGTCGTTGACGTAGGCGTCGTACACGTTCTGGCCCGACTGCATCTGGGTCTGCAGCTTCTCGATCACGTCGCCTTCCTGGATCAGGTCGTGTGTGACGCGTATGCCCGTGATCTCGTAGAACGCCTTCGCCAGCACCTTGGCTTCGTACTCGTGCGTCGGGATCGTTTCCGAGACGACGCGGATCTCCATTCCCCTGAACGGCTTGGCCGCGTTGATGAACCACTCCATCTCCTTGAGCTGCTCTTCCTTCGAGAGCGTCGACGGCTGAAACTCCGTCTCGACCCAGCGCTTCGCCGCCGCCATGTCCGCCCCCGCCGCCCCGGCGAAGGCCGCCAGCACGAACGCAACGGCGCCGCTCAGGAAGGTCTTGCGAAACTCGCTACTGCTTGTGCCGCTGTTCATTTCCGTCCCTCCGTTTTGGCCTTCGATTCATTCCGGTGCTGCCCGGCGCCGCTGGTGTGAAGGCCGCGCCCCGGCGGCGCATCGACCGGCAGACTCCCCGGAGAACGCATCAACCCCACTTCATCACGATCACCATCCACACCAGCGCGATCGCCGAGGCGATCCATACGCTCGCCTCGGTGAAGCCGATCCACGCGAGGTGGATGTAGGCGCTCACGAGGAGCCCGACGAACAGCCGGTCGCCGGGCGTCGTCGGCAGCGGCAGAAAGCCGCGCCGCTCCGGGCTCGGCGCGAGCGCCTGCCACACGGTCATCGCGACCAGCATCACCACTACGGCCGCGAAGAAGATCGCGGTCGGAAGCGTCCAGGCCATCCACTCGAAGCTCATGAACCGCCTCCGTTCACACGCGCCCGAGCGCGAAACCCTTGGCCATGTAGTTGCGCACGAAGTAGATGACGAGCGCGCCGGGAACGATCGTGAGGATGCCGGCCGCCGCGAGCAGCCCCCAGTCGAGGCCGCTAGCGCTGACTGTGCGCGTCATCACCGCCGCGATCGGCTTCGCCTCGGTCGTCGTGAGCGTGCGCGCGAGCAGCAGCTCGACCCACGAGAACATGAAGCAGAAGAACGCGGTCACGCCGACGCCGGCGCGGATCAGCGGCAGGAAGATCGTCACGAAGAAGCGCGGGAACGAGTAGCCGTCGATGTAGGCGGTCTCGTCGATCTCGCGCGGTACGCCGGACATGAAACCTTCGAGGATCCACACCGCGAGCGGCACGTTGAAGAGCGTATGCGCGAGCGCGACCGCGATGTGCGTGTCGATGAGCCCGAACGTGGAGTAGAGCTGGAAGAACGGCAGCAGGAACACCGCCGGCGGCGCCATGCGGTTCGTGAGCAGCCAGAAGAACATGTGCTTGTCGCCGAGGAAGCGGTAGCGCGAGAACGCGTAGGCCGCGGGCAGCGCCACGAGCAGCGAGATCACCGTGTTCAGGCTCACGTAGATGAACGAGTTGATGTAGCCCGAGTACCAGGCGGGATCGCTGAAGATGCTGGCGTAGTTCGCGAGCGTGGGATCGGCCGGATAGAGCGTGAACCGCGCGAGGATGTCGGCGTTCGTGCGCAGCGACATGTTGAGCATCCAGTAGATCGGAAGCAGCAGCAGCACGAAGTAGACGATCAAGCCGACGGTGCCCTTGCGCAGCGCGAAGCCGCGCGCGCGCCGCGGCTGCGCCCGCGCCGGCGCTTCGGCGCCGGGGATCGCGCCGGCGGGTGCGGTGCTTCGCTCGAGCTTCATCGCCTGTCTCCCGTGCCGACGCGCTGCAGCACCTGATAGAACACCCAGCTGAACAGCAGCACGATCAGGAAGTAGATGATCGAGAACGCCGCCGCCGGCCCGAGATCGAACTGGCCGACGGCGATCTTCACCAGATGGATCGACAGGAACGTCGTCGAATTCCCCGGGCCGCCGCCCGTGAGCACGAACGGCTCGGCGTAGATCAGGAAGCTGTCCATGAAGCGCAGCAGCACCGCGATCGTGAGGACGCCGCGCATCTTCGGCAGCTGGATGTAGCGGAACACCGCCCAGTCGGAGGCGCCGTCGATGCGCGCCGCCTGGTAGTAGGCTTCGGGGATCGCGCGCAGGCCGGCGTAGGCGAGCAGCGCCACGAGCGGCGTCCAGTGCCACACCTCCATGAGCATCACCGTGATCCAGGCGTCGAGCGGCGCCGCGGTGTGATCGAACGGAATCCCGGCGCTGTTGACGGCGTAGCCGAGCAGGCCGATGTCCGGGCGGGTGAAGATGATCCAGATGGTGCCGATCACGTTCCAGGGAATGAGCAGCGGCAGCGCCAGCAGCACCAGCGCGAGCGACGCCGCCCAGCCGCTCCGGCGCGGCATCATGAGCGCGATCGCGACGCCGAGCGGAATCTCGATCAGGAGCACCAGCCCCGAGAACAGGAACTGGCGCCAGAGCGCCTCGTGCAGGCGCGTGTCGCGCAGCACTTCGCGGAACCATTCGAGGCCGACGAAGTAGCGCTCCCCCGGACCGAAGATGTCCTGGACCGAATAGTTGACCACGGTGACGAGCGGGATGATCGCGCTGAACGCGACGACCAGGAAAACCGGAAGGACCAGGAACCAGGCGCGGTTGTCGTAGGTCTTGTTCATCGCCCCTCCGCTATCCCACGAGCACGCCGTCGGCGTAGAGCCGCGTCAGCGCCGGCGTGAAGCAGAGATACGCCGCGTCGCGGGGCGGCTCCTGCTCCTCGGGCAGCTTCACCTTGAGCGGATGCGTGCCGAGGCGCACCGCGGCGATGCGGTAGTGCCCGAGCTCCGCGAGCGCCTCGATCCTGACCCGCGGCGCGCCGTTGCGCGGCTCGGCCTCGAGACGCAGCGCTTCCGGACGCACGCCGATCTCGAACCGCCCGCCGGCGCGCCGCCCCTTCGCTACGACGTCCGGCGGGAGCGCGATGCGCACGCCGTCGACGCGCGCGCCGTCGGCCTCGAGCACGCACGGCAGGAAATTCATCCCGGGACTGCCGACGAAGTGGCCGACGAACTTGTGTGCCGGGGCTTCGAAGAGCTCCTGCGGTGTACCGGACTGCAGCACCCGCCCGTCGTGCATCACCACGACCTCGTCGGCGAACGTGAGCGCCTCGGTCTGGTCGTGCGTCACGTAGATGAGCGTGAGCCCGAGGGACTGGTGGATCTGCTTGAGCTTGCGCCGCAGCGTCCACTTGAGGTGGGGGTCGATGACGGTGAGCGGTTCGTCGAACAGGATCGCGGCGACGTCGCTGCGCACCAGCCCGCGCCCGAGCGAGATCTTCTGCTTCGCGTCCGCGGACAGCCCGCGCGCGCGCCGCCGCAGCTCGGCGCCGAGCTCGAGCATCTCCGCGACCCGCTCGACCGTGCGCTTCACCTCGGGCTCGGGCACGCGGCGGTTGCGCAGCGGAAACGCGAGGTTGTCGAATACCGTCATCGTGTCGTAGATGACCGGGAACTGGAACACCTGCGCGATGTTGCGCTGCGCCGTAGGGCGCTCGGTGACGTCGACGCCGTCGAAGTACACGCGGCCGGCCGTCGGCTGAAGCAAACCCGAGATGATGTTGAGCAGCGTCGTCTTGCCGCAGCCCGACGGGCCGAGAAGCGCGTAGGCGCCGCCGTCGCGCCATACCTGGTTCATCGGTTTGAGCGCGTAGTCCTCGAGCCCGCGCGGGTCGGCGCGGTACGTGTGCGCGAGCTGCTTGAATTCGATGCGCGCCATCTCAGGCCACCCTGCGCTCGAGCGCCGGATGCCGCGGCGCGGCGACGAGCGCCCCCGCGGTATCGAACACGAGCACGCGGTCCGGATCGAAGTGCAGCGTTACCTGCTCGCCCAGGCGGTACTCGTGCACGCCGTCCTGGCGCGCGATGAGCGTGAGCGCGGCGTGGCGCGCGTGCACGAAGGTCTCGGAGCCGCTGAGCTCTGCGAGCTCGACGATCGCGCCGAGCGCCGCGCGGCCGGCGGCGCCGTTCACGCGCACGTGCTCGGCGCGCACCGCCGCGCGGTACTCGCCGCCCGGCAGCCCCCGCATGTGCTCGCCGCGCGGGAAGGCGGCACCGTCCGGGGTGCGGCACAGCTCGCCCTCGATGCGGATCGGCATGACGTTGATCGGCGGGTCGCTGAACACTTCGGCCACGCGCACGCTGCACGGGCCGTGGTACACCGCCAGCGCGCTCCCCGCCTGGAGCACGCGCCCCGCGTCGAGCACGATCGTCGAGCCGCCGAGGATCAGCGCCTCCTGCGGCTCGGTGGTGGCGTAGACCACCGTCGTGCGCCGGCCGGCGAAGAGCTGTCGCAGCTCCTCGCGCAGCTCCTCGCGCAGCTTGTAGTCGAGGTTGACGAGCGGCTCGTCGAGCAGCAGCAGGTCGGCGTCCTTGACGAGCGCGCGCGCGATCGCGGTGCGCTGCTGCTGGCCGCCGGAGAGCTCCGCGGGCAGCCGGTCGAGGAGCCCGTCGAGCCGCAGCATCTCGGCCGTCGCGCGCACCCGGCGGTCGATGTCCGCGGCGCTCAGGCGCTTCGCCTGCCGCAGCGGCGAAGCGATGTTCTCGTACACCGTGAGCGAGGGATAGTTCACGAACTGCTGGTACACCATCGCGACGTTGCGCCGGCGCACGCTCTGCCCGGTGACGTCGCGCCCGTCGACGAGCACGCGTCCGCCCGTCGGCCGATCGAGCCCCGCCATGACGCGCAGCAGCGAGGTCTTGCCGGCGAGCGTCGGACCGAGCAGCACGTTGAGCGAGCCGGGCTCGAGCACGAGATCGACCTCGCCGAGGTACGTCTCCACCCCGACTTTCAAATCGACGCGCTCAAGCGTGAGTTGCATAGCGGGGCTCGTGCTGCTGGTGCTGACTGACGAAAGCGGGAAGCGCGGCCGCGAGCCGCTGCACGGTCTCGGGACGCGCGTGCAGGCCGAGCTTGGTACGGCGCCACAGGATGTCCTCGGGCGTGCGTGCCCACTCGTGCCGCACGAGGTAGTCGATCTCGGCCTCGTACAAGCCGTCGCCGAGCTCGCGCCCGAGGGCCGTTACGGCCGCGGCGTTCCCGATCAGACGATGCATGCGCGTCCCGTACGCGCGCGCGTAGCGCTCGCGCACGGCGGCGGGCAGCCACGGGTAGCGCCGGTTCATGTCGCCGAGGAACGCCTCGAAATCCGCGTTCGCAATGTCCCCGCCCGGAAGCGGCGCGGTCGCGGTCCAGACCGGCCGCACGCCGCCGAGCCCGCGCGCGAGCAGATCGAGCGCCTCCTCGGCGAGGCGCCGGTAGGTCGTGATCTTGCCGCCGAGGACCGAGACGAGCGGCGCGCGGTCCGGTGCGCTGTCGCACTCGAGGGCATAATCCCGTGTCACCGCGGACAGGTCGGCCGCGTCCTCCTCGAGCAGCGGCCGCACGCCGGCATAGCTCCAGACGACGTCCGCGGGCGCGATGCGCTCGCGGAAATAGCGGTTCGTCATGTCGCAGAGGTAGCGCGTTTCCTCCGGCGTGATCGCGACCTGCGCGGGGTCGCCCTCGAAGGCGACGTCGGTGGTGCCGATGAGCGTAAAGCGCCCCTCGTAGGGGATGGCGAAGATCACGCGCCTGTCCGGGTTCTGCAGGATGTAGGCGTGGTCGTGCCCGAAGAGCCGCGGCACCACGATGTGGCTGCCCTTCGCCATGAGCAGATCGCGTTTCGGGGCGATTGCCAGCGCGTGGCGCCCGAGCGCGCTCGCCCAGGGCCCGGCCGCGTTGACGAGCGCCCGGGCGCGCACCGTCTCGGTGCGGCCCGTGCCGTCCGCCTCGAGGGCCGCCTCCCAGTGATCGGCGTGGCGGCGCGCCGAGACGAAGCGTGTGTGCGTCCGGATGCGCGCGCCGCGCTCCGCGGCATCGACCGCGTTCAGCACCACCAGCCGTGCGTCATCGACCCACGCGTCCGAGTAGACGAACCCCGTACGGAAGCCCGGCTGCAGCGGCCGGCCCAACGGGCTCGCGGCGAGATCGATGCGGCGCGATGCGGGCAGGAGCCTGCGCCGGCCGAGGTGGTCGTAGAGGAACAACCCGGCGCGGATGAGCCACGCGGGCCGCAGGCTCGGGTCGTGGGGCATGACGAAGCGCAGCGGCCGGATGATGTGGGGCGCGGCGCGCAGCAGCGCCTCGCGCTCCTGGAGCGCTTTACGCACCAGGTTGAACTCGTAGTACTCGAGGTAGCGCAGTCCGCCGTGGATCAGCTTGGTGCTCGCGGCCGACGTGTGGCTCGCGAGGTCGTGCTGTTCGCACAGGAGCACGGAGAGCCCGCGGCCGGCCGCATCGCGCGCGATTCCGACGCCGTTGATGCCGCCGCCGACGACGAGCAGGTCGTAGATGGGCTGTGAACCCATGGGTCCTCCGGCCGCAGTACCGAAGATTCGGCCCGGGCATCGTTATGTTCGGAAGCGAACATAAACGATTGCAAAATGTTTGTAAACGAAAATGACGTGGCAAGAGAGGCGGCGATTATGCGCGCTTTCGCGCGAATTCCGATAGATAAAACGAGCCGGAACCGGCTAATCCTCGCCGGCGACGCGGACAAGCGTGCCCGACTCGGCGAACACGCGTTCCATGTGCTGAGGCGGGGGTCGGTCGGTGAAGAGCGAGTGGATCTGCGCGAGGTGTCCGAGACGCACCAGGGCGGCGCGCCCGAACTTCGAGTGATCGGCGACCAGGTATACCTTGCGCGACTGCGAAATGATGGCTTCCGCCACGCGCACTTCGTGGTAGTCGAAGTCCCGCAGCGTCCCGTCCGGGTCGATCGCGGAGATGCCGATCACGCCGAAATCGACCTTGAACTGCCGGATGAAGTCGATCGTCGCCTCGCCGGTGATGCCCTTGTCGCGCGCCCGCACCACGCCTCCCGCGATGATCACCTCGCAGTCGGGATAGCCCGACATCACGTTGGCCACGTTGAGGTTGTTGGTGATCACGCGCAGGCCGCGATGGCGCGCGAGCGCCTTGGCGACCTCCTCCGTGGTGGTGCCGATGTTGATGAAGAGCGACGCATTGTTCGGGATGTGCTGGGCCGCGAGCTCGGCGATGCGGCGCTTTTCCTCGTGGAACAGCACCTGGCGCGCGGCATACGCCATGTTCTCGACGCTCGACGGCAGGCCCGCGCCGCCGTGGTAGCGGCGGATCAGCTTGAGGCTCGCGAGCTGATTGATGTCGCGCCGGATCGTCTGGTGCGTGACGCCGAAGTGCTGCGCCAGCGCCTCGACCGACGCGAACCCTTCGCGCTGCACCCAGCTGAGCAGCTCCTGCTGGCGTCGGTTCAGCTCGAACGTGCGCATGCGGGTAGGGTCGGTGACGGTGTGCGGGCGGGGCCCGCGAACGGGACGGCTGCCGCAGTATAGGACGGGCGGCGGCGGGAGTGAAAGCGATGCGGCGCTTCGACGAACCCGCCGCCGGGCGGACGCGCAGGCGCTTCTACTCGGTCAACCGCAGAACGACGAGCGAGCGCGCTTCGACGGCGATGCCGCGCTGCGCCGCGTACGTGCTCATCTGCTCCTCGGTGTAGCGCTGCCGCAGGCGCTCGTCGATTTCGGCGTTGCGCCGCTCGGCGAGCTCCTCGATCAGGCGGTCGCCTCCCGCGCGCAGCTCGAGCTCCTGCACCACCTGGCGGCTCAGGGCGCGCAGCGCCGCGCGCTGCTCCGCGGTCAGGCGCCGCGGGCTGCGGTCGATGACGCAAAGCGTGCCGATGCTGTGGCCGGCCGGCGTCACCAGCGGCGCACCGGCATAGAAGCGGAGCTTCGGGTAGGTGGTCACGAGCGGATTGTCCGCGAAGCGCGGGTCGGCGGCCGCGTCCGGCACTTCCATCACGTCGTCTTCGAATATGGCGTGCGCGCAGAACGCGACCTCCCGCGGCGTTTCCTGCGCGTCGAGCCCGACGCGCGCCTTGAACCACTGCCGCTCCTTGTCGACCAGGCTGACGAGCGCGATCGGCGTCTGGCACACCTGCGCGGCGATGCGCGCGAGGTCGTCGAACACGGGCTCGGGTCCGGTGTCGAGCACACGGTAGCGCTGGAGCTCCTCGAGGCGCTGCGCCTCGTCCACCGGCAGCGGCGCCGCGGGCGCTTCCGAGCGGCGGCGCGTGCGTATCGGCCGGCCGTCGCTCGTATCGAGGATCTTCACCCACTGCGCCCCGGCATCCCCCGGGACCGTGAACGTGAGCGGTTCGTAGTGGGCGTTGAACATCAGGTAGAAGGTGTCGTCGCTCACGCGCTCGCCGCGCGCATCGAGCTCGTTCAGCGCCTTGCCGTTCAAATACACGCCCAGCGACTTCGCGAAGCCGATCGCCCAGTCCTCGTCGCTCATCGGTACGCCGTCGGGGCGGTACCAGACGATATCGCTCACGCCGGCGCCGTGTATCGGGCGGCCCAGGAAGAAGCGCCGGCGGCGGAATGCCGGGTGCCGGCGGCGGAAGCGGATCAGGCTCCGGGTGAAGTCCCTGAGCTCCCAATCGGCATCCGCCCAGCTGAGCCAGGAAGTCTCGTTGTCCTGGCAGTACGCGTTGTTGTTGCCGCCCTGGGTGCGCCCGATCTCGTCGCCCGCGAGCAGCATCGGAATGCCCTGCGACAGCAGCAGCGTCGCGAGGAAGTTGCGCTGCTGGCGCGCCCGCAGCGCGTTGATTGCCGCGTCCCTGGTCGGCCCCTCGGTGCGGCAGTTCCAGGAACGGTTGTGGCTCTCGCCGTCGCGGTTGTTCTCGCCGTTCGCGTCGTTGTGCTTCTCGTTGTAGGAGACGAGATCGCGCAGCGTGAAGCCGTCGTGCGCCGTGACGAAGTTGATGCTCGCGAACGGTTTGCGGCCGTTGGTGGCGTAGAGGTCCGAGCTGCCGCTCAGGCGGTAGGCGAACTCGCTCAGCCGCTGGTCGGCGCTGCGCCAGTAGTCGCGCGCGCAGTCGCGATACTGGCCGTTCCACTCGGACCAGTTCGCCGGGAAGTTGCCGACCTGGTAGCCGCCTTCGCCGATGTCCCACGGCTCGGCGATCAGCTTCACCTGGCTCACCACCGGATCCTGCTGGATCAGGTCGAAGAACGACGACAGCCGGTCGACCGCGTGCAGCTCGCGCGCGAGGGTGGATGCGAGGTCGAAGCGGAAGCCGTCGACGTGCATCTCGGTCACCCAGTAGCGCAGCGAGTCCATGAGCAGCTGCAGCACGTGGGGGTGGCGCATGTTCATGCTGTTGCCGGTGCCCGTGTAGTCCATGTAGAAGCGCAGGTCGTCGGGCACGAGCCGGTAGTACGCGGCGTTGTCGATACCCTTGAAGCAGAGCGTCGGCCCGAGGTGGTTGCCTTCGGCGGTGTGGTTGTAGACCACGTCGAGGATCACCTCGATGCCGGCCTCGTGCAGCGCCTTCACCATCACCTTGAACTCCTGCACCTGGGCGCCGTCCTCGCCGTGGGCGCCGTAGCCGTTGTGCGGCGCGAAGAAGCCGATCGTGTTGTAGCCCCAGTAGTTGCGCAGCCCCTTCTCGAGCAGGTGCGCGTCGTGCACGAACTGGTGCACCGGCAGGAGCTCGATGGCGGTGATGTCGAGGTCCTTCAGGTACTCGATCGCCTTGGGATGCGCGAGCCCGGCGTACGTGCCGCGCAGTTCCTGCGGCAGCTCCGTGCTCAGTCTGGTGAGGCCTTTCACGTGGGCTTCGTAGATCACGGTCTCGTGCCACGGGGTGCGCGGGTGGCGGTCGTTGCCCCAGTCGAAGAACGGATTGACCACCACCGCACGGGGCACGTAGGACGCACTGTCCGCGTCGTTGCGTGCGAGCGGATCGGCGTGGCGGTGGCCGAACACGGCTTCGTCCCACCGCACCTCGCCGACCACCGCTTTCGCGTACGGATCGAGCAGCAGCTTGGCCGGATTGCAGCGATGGCCGGCCGCCGGATCCCACGGTCCGTGCACGCGAAAACCGTAGCGCTGCCCGGGCTGCAGGTTCGGGAGGTAGCCGTGCCAGCAGAAGCTCGTCACTTCGGGGAGATCGATGCGCGTCTCGACGCCGGCGGCGTCGTAGAGGCAGAGCTCGACGCGCTCCGCGACTTCCGAGAACAGCGAGAAGTTGACGCCCATGCCGTCGAACGTCGCGCCGAGCGGATAGGGGTGCCCTGGCCAGATCTTCATACCTGCCTCCTTGCGGCAGGACGCGCCGCTGCAGGATTCGGGCGCCGCAGGAGACCGGTCGCCGTGCAGCCAACATAAACGGCGCTCGGGCGCGGCAAAACGAGGGCAATTCCTTACGCGGCGGCATCCCGATTGACGCCCGGTCGGCGGCTTCCTAGTGTCCGCAGGACTCGTTCCGGCCGCACACCGCCTTGCCTTCGCTCGCCTCGCACCGTGACACCTCGCGGCTCGCGGCGCTGCTGCGCCCCGGCATGCGCGAGCACCTCGAGCGCGAGCTGTTGCCTCGCTACCTGGGCACGCGCCGCTGGTACGCCGCCAAGGACGCGGGACCGCCGAGCGCGCGCATCGTCCAGGCGGAGACGTTCGCGCATGCGGGGGGCGCGGCGCTGCTCGCGCTCGTGCGCGCCGTCCCGTTCGGGCAGCCGCCGCAGACCTACTTTCTGCCGCTCGCGCTTTCCGCCCGGCCGCCGCGCGACGACCGCAGCCTGATCGGAACCCTGTCGCTCGAGGGGGAACCGCATCACCTGATCGACGCCCTCGCGGACGACGCCTGCACGCGTGCGCTGGTGGCGGCGATGCGGGATGCTGCGCCGGACGCGGCGCCCCGCGGCGCCGTCCGCTTCATGCGCACGCGCGCCTTTCCGGGCGGCGTCGAGCTCGCGGATGCGCCGATCGCGCGCCCGCACAGCGAGCAGTCGAACTCCTCGCTCACCGTCGCCGGCATGATGCTCAAGGCGTTCCGCCGCGTGCACCCGGGCGTGCATCCGGAAATCGAGATGACGGGCTACCTGACGGAACGCACCGAGTTCCGCCATTTCGCGCGGCTGCTCGGCGCGCTCGAGCTGATCGCGCCGGACGGCGCGGCAACCGTGGTATGCGCGCTGCAGGCGCTGATTCCGAACCAGGGCGACGGCTGGACCGTCGCCGTGAACGCGCTCGAGCGCGTCGCACGAGGCGAGACACGGCCGGCGCAGGCGCGGCTCATCGCGCTCGCCGCGCAGCTCGGCGCGCGCACGGCCGAACTGCACCGCGCGCTCG
>DASVBY010000015.1:0-18292 GCA_036381895.1 Burkholderiales bacterium
GCCCAAGTTTGGCGACAAGGCCGCCTGGAAGGACCGTGTGGCGCAGGGCATGCCGACGCTGTACGAGCACGCCATCAAGGGCTACCAGGGCAAGACCGGCTTCATGCCGCCGAAGGGCGGAAATGCCAGCCTCTCGGACAACGCCGTGAAGGCCGCGGTCGACTACATGGTGTCGAAGGTCAAGTAGCGCGCCCGAGCACGAAAAAAGGCGGCCTCCGGCCGCCTTTTTCTTTTGGCGGGAACCGTAGAGTTTGCGGCGCCCCGCGCCCATCGTTGTCGTTCGTCCGCGCAAGGGCGTCCGCCTGCCGCCCGATGCCTCGCGCGAGCTCGCGGAGCGCGTTCAGCCGAGCGGCTGCCGATCCAGGCTGCGGTATTGCACGGCTTCGGCGAGATGCGCCGCGCTCACGGCCGTGCTCCCCGCGAGATCCGCAATCGTGCGCGCGACTTTGAGGATCCGGTGGTATGCCCGGGCGCTCAGGCGAAGCCGCGCCATCGCCTGATCGATCAACGCGCGCGCCGCGTCATCGAGCCGGCACAGCTCCTCCACCTGCTTGTTGCCGAGCATGCTGTTCGTTACCCCGGCACGCGCGCACTGGCGCGCACGCGCCGCGATGACGCGTGCGCGCACGGCGGCGGACGTCTCCGACGCCGCGGGCGGCGGGCCGAGCAGCAGCTCGCGGGGAACGGCCGGGACTTCGACGTGCATGTCGATGCGGTCGAGCAGCGGCCCGGAAATGCGCAGGCGGTAGCTGCGGACCCGCTCTTCGCTGCAGCAGCAGCGTCCGGAACCGTCGCCGAAATACCCGCACGGGCACGGATTCATCGCGGCGACGAGCTGGAAGCGCGCCGGGAACTCCGCTTGCCGCGCGGCGCGCGAGATCACGATGGTTCCCGACTCGAGCGGCTCGCGCAGCACCTCGAGCACTGCGCGGTCGAACTCCGGCAGCTCGTCGAGAAACAGGACGCCGTGGTGCGCGAGCGATACTTCGCCCGGCCGCGGGTGGCTGCCGCCGCCGACGAGCGCCACTCCCGACGCCGTGTGATGCGGCGCGCGGAAGGGGCGCCGCCGCCACTGCTCGACCACGAAGCCGCGCTGTGCCGACTGAATCGCGGCGACTTCGAGCGCCTCCTGATCCGTTAACGGCGGCAGCAGCCCCGGCAGGCGGGTCGCGAGCATGGTCTTGCCCGACCCCGGAGGGCCGATCAGGAGCAGGCTGTGCCCCCCGGCCGCCGCGATCTCGAGCGCCCGCTTCGCCTGGTGCTGGCCACGGATATCGCTGAGATCGGGCGCCTCGGCCGCTTCGGGTTCGGCCGGCGACACCGCCATCGGCGCGAGCCGCCGGTCGCGCGTCAGGTGTGCCGTGACCTCGAGCAGATGGCGCGCACCGAAGATCCGGATCCCTTGCACCAGCGCCGCTTCGGGCCCGTTCGCGCCGGGCACGACGAGGGCGCGTCCGGTCGCCCGAGCGGCGAGCGCCGCGGTGAGCGCGCCGCGCACCGGACGCAGCTTCCCGGTGAGCGCGAGCTCCCCCACGAACTCGTAGCCGTCGAGCTCGTCGGCCGGCACCTGGCCGGAAGCGGCGAGAATGCCGAGCGCGATCGGCAGGTCGAAGCGCCCGCCCTCCTTGGGTAGGTCGGCGGGCGCGAGATTCACCGTGATGCGGCGAGCGGGGAACTCGAAATTCGCGTTGAGCAGCGCCGCGCGTACGCGGTCCTTGCTCTCCTTAACCGCGGCTTCCGGCAGACCGACGATGGAAAGATTCGGGAGGCCGTTGGCGAGGTGGACCTCCACGGTTACTGCCGGCGCATCGATTCCGATCTGCGCGCGGCTGTGTACAACGGCGAGCGCCATTGTCCCTCCCTGCCCGCCGAGCCGCCCGCCCGACGGTCGTGCGCGAGCTATTTCTTTCCGAGCTTCTGCTCGAGTGCCGCCACCCGCTGCTCCATCTCCTGCAGCCGGGCACGCGTACGCGCGAGCACCGCCTCCTGCACCTCGAGCTCCTCGCGCGTCACGAGATCGAGGCGATCGAACACGCCGGCGAGCGCGGCGCGGATGTTCTGCTTCACGTCCTGCGGCGTCTGCGGCAGGAATCGCGCAAGCGCCTGCATGATTTCTTCGATCGGGTTCGTTGGCATGGCTGCGAACGCCGAGGTGATGCGTGGATTATACCGGTGCGCGGCCGCGCAGCGACGATGCCCTTCGTTGGTGCGCACCGTGCCAG
Organism: Burkholderiales bacterium; assembly: GCA_036381895.1. Taxonomy (GTDB): domain Bacteria; phylum Pseudomonadota; class Gammaproteobacteria; order Acidiferrobacterales; family Sulfurifustaceae; genus JACQFZ01. Next base: position 2,223 of record DASVBY010000015.1, read on the forward strand.
CGCCCTTCCAACCTAGTGCAGCGCCACGCCCCCATCGTCGCGGCCTTCGGCTCAAGTCGATGTTCGCAAAGGAAAAATCGCCGTGGCATGGAACCTGCTGTGCGGCGCAGCGCAGGGACGGACCTTCGCTCGGTGCAGCGCAGGCGCGACCACGGACGTCGGTCGACAAACGAATCGCAACGACAAACGGAGACGCAGAAGATGAAACTCGAGAGCAAGGCGTTCGTCGCGGGAAGCGCGCTGCTGCTGACTTCCGGCATGGCCGCCGCCGATTTCAGCGCGAATGTCGGCGTCGCTTCGGACTACCGCTTCCGCGGCGTTTCGCAGAGCGCCAAGGACCCGGCCGTGCAGGGCGGCGTCGACTACGCGCATAACGGGCTCTACGTCGGTACCTGGGCGTCGACCATCGATTTCGACGGCGGCCCGGGCAATGACCCGGATGCCGACGTCGAAGTCGACGTGTACGCGGGGTACAAGTTCCAGGCGGCCGGCGTCGAATGGGACGCGGGCATACTGCATTACGCCTATCCCGGCTCGGACAGCGCGGCCGATCTGCCGTTCACCGAGATCTACTTCGGCGGCAGTTACGGCGTGTTGTCCGCGAAGCTCTACTACACCAACGACTACACCGGCCCGACCGATGAGAGCGCGTACTACCTGACGGCCGGTGCCAGCTTCGATATCGGAAGCGGCTTCAGCCTCGGGCTTTCGGTCGGCTACTCGGGCGGCGACGGCGTCGAAGACTCCTTCGGCGACAGCTACACCGACTACCGGATCGGCGTCTCCAGGACGTTCGCCGGCATCGACTTCAACCTGTCGTACGTCGACACCTCCGGGATCTCGCCCGACATCACCACGGATCTGTTCAACTCGGAAGGCGCCGTCGTGCTCACGGCCGCGAAGACCTTCTAGCCAGGGATCCGGGCGGCTCGCGCCGCCCGGCTCGACCACCGTAGGAGAGCGCAGATGAAACTCGTTACCGCAATCATCAAGCCGTTCAAGCTCGACGACGTGCGCGACGCGCTGTCGGAAGCCGGGGTACAGGGCGTCACCGTCACCGAGGTCAAGGGTTTCGGCCGCCAGAAGGGCCACACCGAGCTCTACCGCGGCGCCGAGTACGTGGTCGACTTCCTGCCGAAAGTGAAGATCGACGTCGCCGTCGACGACGGCCTCGTCGACCGCGTCATCGAGGCGATCGCGGGGGCGGCGCGCACGGACAAGATCGGCGACGGCAAGATCTTCGTGTTCGACCTCGAGCAGGTGATCCGCATCCGCACCGGCGAAACCGGCAAAGACGCACTATAGCCACGGGAGAGAACAGAGCAATGCTAAAAGTTCCAACGAAGCTGTGCGGGGGCCTCGCGGCGTTCGGGGCAGGGCTGCTGCCGGCGCTCGCGGTAGGGCAGGACGCGGCGGGCGCGCCGCAGCTCGACAGCGGCGACACCGCCTGGATGCTGGTGTCCGTCGTGCTGGTCCTGTTCATGACCATTCCCGGTCTGTCGCTCTTCTATGCCGGCATGGTGCGGGCGAAGAACGTGCTGTCCGTGATGATGCAGTGCTTCGCCATCGCCTCGCTGATGACCGTGCTCTGGGCCCTTTACGGCTACAGCCTGGCGTTCTCGACCTCGGGCATGCAGGAAGGCGTGACCAACATCTACTCGTTCTACGGCACGCTCGAGAAGGCGTTCCTGCGCGGTCTCACGGTCGACAGCATCCAGGGCACGATTCCGGAATCGGTCTTCATGACCTTCCAGATGACCTTTGCGATCATCACCCCGGCGCTCATCGTCGGCGCGTTCGCCGAGCGCATCAAGTTCTCGGCCATGCTGTTGTTCATGGGGTTCTGGTTCACGATCGTCTATACGGCCATGGCGCACATGGTGTGGAGCGGCCCCGGCGGCTTCTTCTGGGACATGGGCGTGCTCGACTTCGCGGGCGGAACGGTCGTGCACATCAACGCGGGGATCGCCGGCCTGGTCGCGGCGCTGGTGATCGGGCCGCGCAAGGGCTATCCGCGCACGCCCATGCCGCCGAACAATCTCGCCTACACGATGGCGGGCGCGGCGATCCTGTGGGTCGGCTGGTTCGGCTTCAACGCGGGGAGCGCGGTGGCCGCGAGCGGCTCGGCGGGCATGGCGATGGCGGTGACCCAGATCGCCACGGCGGCCGCGGCGCTCGGCTGGATGTTCGCGGAGTGGATCGGCCACGGCAAGCCGTCGGTTCTCGGCATCGCGTCCGGGGCGGTTGCCGGACTGGTGGCGGTGACGCCCGCCGCCGGCTTCGTCGGTCCCATGGGCGCCTTGCTGCTCGGCATCATCGCCGGCGTCGGCTGCTTCTTCGCCTCCACCCGGGTGAAGCGCGCGCTCGGCTACGACGACTCGCTCGACGTCTTCGGCGTGCACGCCGTCGGCGGCATCATCGGCGCGCTCCTCACGGGCCTGTTCGCGACCACGATGGACGGGCTCAGGCCCGAGCTTGCGACTGGCGGGCAGCTCTGGATTCAGACGAAGGGCGTGCTGCTAACGATCGTCTTCGTAGGCATCGCGAGCTACGTTCTGCTCAAGCTCGTGGACGTCATCGTCGGGTTGCGCGTCTCGGACGAGCAGGAAACGGAAGGCCTCGACCTCACCTCGCACGACGAGCGCGCATACAACCTCTGATCCGGCGCAACGGCTCCGCTTCGCGGGCGCTTCGGCGCCCGCCTCATTTCTCCCGCAACGGCTCCTTCGCGGCACGGCGCCTGCGTACGGCGGACGGCGCGGCGTTCCGCGCAACCCGCGCGGCCGCGCGCGGCTAGCGCGCGAGGAACTCCGGCGCGGCGAGCGCCGCGCGATGAATGGCCGCGTTGTAGTAGCGCGTCGCGAATGGCTTCGCTGCCGCCGCCGCTTCGCGGAAGTTCTCGGGCGCCGCCCCCTTGCTCGCGAGCGTCGCGCTCCACCAGCCCGAGGGATAGGTGCACTGCGGAAAGTACAGCGTCCCCACGTGAGCGAAGCCGGCGGCGCGCATCGACTCCTGCATCGAGCGGATCAGATCGGCGTGAAACAGCGGCGACTCGCTCTGGCCGACGAGCACGCCGTCCGGCCCCAGCGCTCGCAGGCAGTTGCGGTAGAACGCCTCCGAGAACAGGCCCGCCGCGGGCCCTACCGGGTCGGTAGAATCGACGATGATGACGTCGTAGGACCCGGGCGCGGCCTCGGCGACCCACCGGATACCGTCGGCGAAGTGCAGCCGCGCGCGCGGGTCGCCGTTCGACGCGCAGAGCTCGGGAAAGTACTGCTCCGCCACGCGCGTGACGCGCTCGTCGAGCTCGACCTGCGTCGCGGCAGCGACGTCGGGGTGCTTCAGCACCTCCCGCAGCGTTCCGCAATCGCCGCCGCCGATGATGAGCACGCGCCTCGGATCGGGATGCGTGTAGAGCGCCGGATGCGACATCATCTCGTGGTAGATGAAATTATCGCGGCCGGTGACCATTACCAGTCCGTCGAGCGTCATGAGGCGACCGAACGTCTCGGTCTCGTAGACCTCGATACGCTGGTAAGGCGACTGCTCGTCGTGCAGCTTCGCGCGGATCTTGAGCGAAATCGCCGCGCCCTGTTCCGACCACTGTTCGGTGTACCACGTCTCGTCGAACGCCATCGTATGCTCCCGGCTGCGCAAGGCGCCAACGATACCGAACGCCGCCACCGCGCAAAAGATCGGCCGTCGCGTTTTTTTCCGGAGCGCGATCCTCCATAATTTCGCCTTCCTCCGGAGATCATACCTGCATGAACTGGACGGCCGCGAAGGCGCGCGAGGCGTACAACATCGCCCATTGGGGCAACGGCTACTTCGACGTCAACGAACGGGGCCACGTGATCGTGCGTCCCGATCCGGGCCGCGAGCACGCGATCGATCTCTACGAGCTCACACGCGAGTTCGCCGCCCATGAGCTGACGCTTCCCGTGCTGGTGCGGTTCTCGGGCATCCTGCAGCACCGGCTGCAGGAGCTGTGGGCGGCGTTCGACGGCGCCGCGGCCGAGCGCGGCTACCGCGGGCGCTACACCGCGGTGTACCCGATCAAGGTCAACCAGCAGCGCAGCGTGGTGGAGGCGCTGCTCGCCCACGGCGGCGAGCGCCTCGGTCTCGAGGCCGGCTCGAAGCCGGAGCTGCTGGCGGTGCTCGCGCGCTCGCACCCGAACGGCCTCGTCGTCTGCAACGGCTACAAGGACCGCGAGTACGTGCGCCTGGCGCTGATCGGCAAGACGCTCGGGCATCGCGTGTACATCGTGATCGAGAAGCTCTCGGAGCTCGAGCTCGTGCTCGCGGAGGCGCAGGACCTCGGGGTCGAGCCGCTGCTCGGGGTGCGCGTGCGCCTCGCCTCGCTCGGTGCAGGCAAGTGGCAGAACAGCGGCGGGGAGAAATCGAAGTTCGGCCTCACGGCCTCCGAGGTGCTCGCGGCTTGCGAGCGTCTGCGGGCCGCGGGGCGCCTGGGGGCGCTGCGGATGCTCCACTTCCACATGGGCTCGCAGATCGCCAACGTGCAGCACATTCTCGCCGGAATGCGCGAAGCGGCGCGCTACTACGCGGAGCTGCGCGCGGTCGGCGCCGACATCGACATCGTGAACGTCGGCGGGGGCCTCGGCGTGGACTACGAAGGCACCCGCTCGCGCAGCTTCTGCTCGATGAACTACTCGGTGCGCGAGTACGCGAACAACGTCGTGTACGCGCTCGCCGAGATCTGCGAGGAGAAGGATCTCCCGCACCCCGACATCGTGAGCGAATCGGGGCGCGCGCTGACCGCGCACCACGCGGTGCTGATCACGAACGTGATCGAATCGGAGCGGGCGCCGGGACGCGACGCGCCGTCGCCGGCCCGCGCCGACGAGCCGCCCATCATCCGCGACCTGTGGCAGACCTATGCCAACCTCTCGAACCGCTCGCTCATCGAGGCGTATCACGACGCCGTGTACTACCTGACGCAGGCGCAGGGCATGTTCAACCACGGCGTGCTTTCGCTGCGCGAACGCGCACGCGCGGAGCACCTCTACTACGCCATCTGCTGGAAGGTGCACGGCCTGCTCGATCCCGCGGCCAAGGCGCACCGCGAAGTGCTCGACGAGCTGAACGAGAAGCTCGCGGACAAGTACTTCTGCAATTTCTCGCTGTTCCAGTCCGCGCCCGATCACTGGGCGCTCGACCAGATCTTTCCGGTGATGCCGCTCAACCGCCTCGCCGAGCCCCCGACGCGGCGCGCGGTGCTGCAGGACATCACCTGCGATTCGGACGGGCGCATCGATCTCTACGTCAACGCGGACGGCGTCGATTCCACGCTGCCGCTGCACCCGCCGCGCGCCGGTGAACCGTACCTGCTCGGCATCTTCCTCGTCGGTGCCTACCAGGAGATCCTCGGCGACATGCACAACCTCTTCGGCGACACCGACTCGGTGCACGTCGAGCTGCTCCCGGACGGCCGCCACGCGCTCGTCGCGCCGCGCCGCGGCGATACGGTGGAGTCCGTGCTGCGCTACGTGCACTTCGACGCGCAGGACCTGCTCGCGCACTACCGCGAGAAGGTCGCGAGCGCCGACGTCGCGCCCGAGCGCAAGCAGCGCTTCCTCGAGGAGCTCGCCGCGGGCCTCGGCGGCTACACCTACCTCGAGGACTGAGCTTCGCTCGAGCCGGGGGTCTTGATACCCTCCGGGCGATGCGTCCCGCGAAGCGCAAGACCCTGCGCCGGCTGGGGGCTGCCGCGGCGGCGGCCCTGCTCCCCGGCGCCTGTCGCGACCCGGCGCCGCGCGCTCCCCGCAATGCGACGCGCACGCTCGTCTTCAAGCACAGCAAGCTCTTCGGCAACCCGCGCGCCCTCGCCGCGCTGATCGCCGAGTTCGAGGCGCGGCAGCCGCGCGTGCGGGTGCGCACGGAAGCGCTTCCCTCGGCGAGCGACGAACAGCACTTGTTCTACGTGATCAATCTGCGCGCCGGGGCGCGCGACTTCGACGTGCTCGCGCTCGACGTCATCTGGATCGCGGAGTTCGCGCGGGCCGGCTGGATCGCCGACCTCACCGAGCTCATGCCGCCGGCGGAGCGCGGCGACTACTTCCCGGCGGCGCTCGCCGCCGCGCGCTATCGCGGGCGCCTCTATGCGGTCCCCTGGTTCGTCGATGCCGGCCTGCTCTACTACCGCAAGGATCTGCTCGCGGAATACGGCGTTGCCCCGCCGCGGACCTGGGACGAGCTTGCGCGCATCGCGCTGCACCTGCGCGCGCGCACACCCGGGCTCCATGGCTTCGTCTGGCAGGGCAAGCAGTACGAGGGGCTCGTCTGCAACGTGCTCGAGTACCTCTGGAGCGCGGGCGGCGACGTGCTGCGCGGCGGGCGGGTGGTGCTCGAGAGCGCCGAGAATCGCCGCGCCCTCGCGTTCGTTCACGCACTCGTGCCGCGCGGCATCAGTCCCGAGCTGGTGACGACGGCGACCGAGGAGGGGTCGCGCCACATTTTCGGCAGCGGCCGCGCCGTGTTCCTGCGCAACTGGCCGTACGCCGCGACCCTGTTCGAGCGGCCCGGTGCACGGGTCCGCGGCAAGGTCGGGATCGCCCCGCTGCCGTACTTCCCCGGCCATGCGTCGGCGGCGACGCTCGGCGGCTGGCATCTCGGCATCAACCGGCGCGCGCGCTACCCGGAGGAGGCGGCCGCGTTCGTGCGCTTCATGACGTCGCCGGAGGCGCAGCGGGCGCTCGCACGCGAGTACGGCCTCAATCCCGCGCGGCGGCCGCTCTACGCGGATCCCGAGCTCCTTGCGGCACAGCCGCACCTCGAGGCGCTGCGCCGGATCCTGGACGCCGCCCGCCCGCGCCCGGTGACGCCCCGCTACGCGCAGCTCTCGCAGGTGCTGCAGGGCGAATTCAGTGCGGTGGTGACCGGCATTCGGGAGCCCGAAGCGGCGCTCGGGGCCGCGCAGCGCGAGATCGAGCGCATTCTGGGGTCGGCATGAAGCGGCTGCGCCCGCTCGGGGAGCGTCCGGCCGTATTCCTCGCGCCCGCGGTTGCCGTGCTCGCGCTCGTGACGCTCTTTCCCATCCTTTATGTGCTGTGGCTGAGCCTGCAGCGCTACTCGCTCATCGGCGGGGCGCCGGAATACGCCGCGCTCGACAACTATGTCCGTCTCCTTGGCGATGCGCGCTTCTGGAACGCGCTCGGGAACACGCTCTACTTCACCGCCGTCTCGGTGGCGCTCGAGGTCGCGCTCGGGCTCGGCATAGCGCTGCTGCTCGCGCAGGCGTTCGCCGGTCGGGGCGCGATGCGCGCGATCGTGCTGCTGCCCTGGGCCATCCCTACGGTCGTCGCCGCGCGCATGTGGGAATGGATGTACAACGGCGACTTCGGCGTGATCAATTATCTGCTCGGCACCGCAATCAACTGGCTCGGGAACCCGTACTGGGCGATACACGCGGCCATCGCCATGGACGTCTGGAAAGCGACGCCGTTCGTCGCGCTGCTGCTGCTCGCGGGACGGCTCGCGATCCCGCCGGACCTCTACCAGGCCGCGCGCCTCGACGGCGCGGGCCCCTGGCGCCTGTTCCGCCACATCACCTGGCCGCTGTTGCGTCCGCTGCTGCTCATCGTGCTCATCTTCCGCACCATCGACGCCTTTCGCGTGTTCGACGCGATCTACGTGCTCACCGGCGGCGGACCGGCCAACACGACCGAGACGCTGTCGATCTACGCGTACAAGGTGCTGTTTCAGACGCTCGAATTCGGCTACGGCTCGGCGCTCGCCGTCGTGGTGTTCGTGTGCATCGCCGCCATCACCGCAGTATACGTCCGACTGCTCCAGAGGACGGTCCTATGACGCGTTCAGGCCGATACGTGGGGGTGCTGCTCGTCGCGCTCTACTGCCTCGCGCCGCTCGCGTGGCAGCTCCTGACCTCGCTGCGGCCGGCGGGCGAGCTCACGACGCTGCCGCCGCTGCTGCCGACGCGCTTCACGCTCGAGCACTACGTGTCCGCGCTCACCGGACATCCGTTCGCGCGCATGCTGCTGAACAGCTTCATCGCGGCCGGCGCGGCGACGGCCGTTGCGCTCGCGTTCGGTTCGGCGGCCGCGTTCGCGCTCACCAAGATGCGTGCTCGCCGCGTCGGGCTCCTGCTCGCGATCGTGCTCGCGACCTCGATGTTTCCGCCGATTGCGACCGTGAGTCCGCTCTATCTCGTGATCAACGCGCTCGGCCTGCGGGACTCGCTCGCCGCGCTGATCCTGACCTACGCGAGCTTCGCCCTGCCGCTCGCCATCTGGGTGCTCGCGAATTTCCTGCGGCAGTTGCCCGACGAATTGTACGCGGCCGCGCGTGTCGACGGCTGTACGCCGCTGCAGGCCTTCTGGCGCGTGGTCCTTCCTCTCGCCATGCCGGGCCTGACGGCCACGGGGCTGCTCGTGTTCATCGTGGCGTGGAACGAGTTCCTGTACGCGCTCACGTTCACCGCGACCGAGCGCTCGCGCACCGTCCCGGTCGCGATCGCGCTCTTCCCCGGGCTGCACGAGATCCCGTGGGGCGAGATCGCCGCGGCCTCGCTCGTCGTGACGCTGCCGGTGCTCGTGCTGGTGCTTCGGTTTCAGCGCCGGATCGTCGCCGGTCTCACCGCCGGCGCCGTCAAGGGTTGAGCATGGCGGCGATCGCGTTCGAGAACGTGAGCAAGCGCTTCGGCGCCGTCACCGTGCTCGACGGGCTCAGTCTCGAGATCGCGGAGGGCGAGTTCTTCACTTTCGTCGGGCCGAGCGGTTGCGGCAAGTCGACGGTGCTCGCCCTCATTGCCGGGCTCGAGCGTCCGAGCGGGGGCACGATTCGCTTCGACGGACAGCTGGTCAACGACCTCGCGCCCCATGAGCGCGACGTGGCGATGGTGTTTCAGAGCTATGCGCTCTATCCGCACATGAGCGTCGCCGAGAACATCGGTTTTCCGTTGAAGCTGCGCGGCGCGAGCGCGCGCGACACGGCGCGGGCCGTAGCCGAGGTTGCGGCGCGTCTCGGCATCGATGCGCTGCTCGAACGCCGCCCGCGCGAGCTCTCGGGCGGACAGCGCCAGCGCGTGGCCCTCGGCCGGGCGCTGGTGCGCCGCCCGCGGGTGTTCCTGCTGGACGAACCGCTGTCGAATCTCGACGCACGGCTGCGCCTCGAAATGCGCGCCGAGCTCCGGCGCCTGCACGCCGAATACCGCATCACCACGGTCTACGTGACGCACGACCAGGAGGAGGCGATGGCGCTCTCGGATCGCGTGGCCGTGCTCCAGGCCGGGCGCATCGAGCAGTGCGGCGAGCCGCTCGAGCTGTATCGGGAGCCCGCCAATCTTTTCGTCGCCGGCTTCGTCGGCAGTCCCCCGATCAACGCGCTCGAGGCGACGCTGTTCCCGGACCTCGAGCTGCCGTGCGGCGCACGCGCAGCGGATGTGCTCGTCGGGCTGCGCCCCGCGGACGTGGCTGTGTCGCGGGATCCGGCTCCGCACGCGCTGACCGGTGAGGTGCTGCTGTGCGAGCCGACCGGAGAGGGTCTCTGGGTCGTCGGCTTGACGCGGGGTCAGCGCGTGACCGGGCGGGCAAAGTTCACCGAGCCGCTTCCGCCGGGAAGCGCCGTGCACTTCGAGTACGCGCCGGCGCGGCTCTACTTCTTCGACCGCACAACCGGCCGCCGGCTGCGCTAACCGGCGTCGCCCTTGACCCGCAACCGCAGCGCCTTGATCCCGAGCCTCGCGAGCTCGCGGTTCACGGCGTCGAGCTCCTCGAGGCTCTCGTACGGCCCGAGGCGCACGCGGTGGTACTCGCCCTTGCCCTCGATCGTGACCTTCTGGATCCGCGCCTGCAATCCTTGCAGCGCGAGTCGGGCCTTCAACTGATCGGCGTCGGCGAAGCTCGCGAACGATCCGGCCTGCAGCACGTAGCGCACCGGCCCGCTCGGCCGCTCGGGCTTCGCTGCCTTCTCGGCGCCGCCGCGCTCCGGCAGTACCGTCTCGATCTCGGGCAGCACGGTGTAGAAATCGAACTTCGGCCTGATCGGCGCCGGCTCGCGCTTGGGCGGCGCTTCCGTCGCAGGCGGCGACCGGCGTGCGAACAGGGCCGCCAGGCCGTCGCTCGCGCCCGCGCGGCTCAGCACGAGCTGGGTGAGGAGCACGGCGGCGGCGCCGAGCGCGAGCCCGAGAACGAGCAGCGCCCAGCCGGGCAGAGGTTCTGCATTCGGGCGCCGGCGGGGCGAGCGGGCCCGCGTCATCGCTACATGCTCTCGGGGGCCGACACGCCGAGGAGCGCAAGGCCGTTGGCGAGCACCTGCCGCGTCGCCTCGATCAGGTTGAGCCGCGCATCGCGCAGGTTCGCGTCGTCGACCAGGAACGTATGCGTGTTGTAGTAGGTATGGAAATCGTAGGCGAGCTCGCGCAGGTAGTGTGCGAGCTGATGCGGCTCGTGCGCGAGCGCGGCGGCTTCGAGCACCTCGGGGTAGGCCGCGAGCCGCGCGATCAGCGCCCGTTCGTGCGCCTCGGTCAGCAGGCCGAGCGCGCGGTCGCCGTTGGCGCGATCGTGCGTGAGGGCCTTTTCGCGTAGCTGCTTGAACACGCTGCATACCCGCGCATGCGCGTACTGCACGTAGTAGACGGGGTTGTCGGCCGACTCGGACTTGGCCAGGTCGAGATCGAAGTCCATGTGCTGTTCGCACTTGCGCAGCACGTAGAAGAAGCGCGCCGCATCGTTGCCGACTTCGCGGCGCAGCTCGCGCAGCGTCACGAACTCGCCCGCGCGCGTCGACATCTGCACGCGCTCGCTCCCCCGGTACAGGATCGCGAACTGTACGAGCAGCACGTCGAGCTTTTCCGGCTCGTAGCCGAGCGCCGCGAGCGCCGCCTTGATGCGCGGCACGTAGCCGTGGTGGTCGGCGCCCCAGACGTCGATGACGCGCTCGAAGCCGCGCTCGAACTTGTCCAGGTGGTAGGCGATGTCCGAGGCGAAATAGGTCTTCTGTCCGTTCTCGCGCACGAGGACGCGGTCCTTCTCGTCACCGTAGGCGGTCGAGCGGAACCAGAGCGCCCCGTCGCGCTCGTAGACGTGGCCGCCCGCGCGCAGCCGCTCGATCGCGCGATCGACGAGGCCGTCGCGCGCGAGCGAGCGCTCGGAGAACCACTCGTCGTAGACTACGCCGAACTCGCGCAGGTCGTCGCGGATGTCGTCGAGGATCGTCTGAAGCCCCCGATCGAACACGCGCTCGTAGCGCTCCGGCCCGAGCAGGCGCTTGGCGCGATCGATCAAGGCATCGATGTGCTTCTCCTTGTCGCCTCCCTGCGGCTCGTCCGGCGGCACGTCCTTGAACACCTCGGCTGCGGCCGCACGGTAGCCGTCGCCCACCGCGGCCCGCAGCGCGTCGGCGATCTCGTAGACGTACGCGCCCCTGTAACCGTTGCTCGGGAACGCGAACCGCTCGCCGCAGCGCTCGAGATAGCGCAGCCAGACGCTGGTCGCCAGAATGTCCATCTGGCGTCCGGCGTCGTTGACGTAGTACTCGCGGTGCACCTTGAAGCCGACCGCCTCCAGCAGGTTCGCGACCGTCGCGCCGTAGGCGGCGCCGCGTCCGTGGCCGACGTGCAGCGGCCCGGTCGGATTGGCCGAGACGAACTCCACTTGCACCGTGCGCCCGGCGCCGAGCGCGCTGCGGCCGTAGCGCGGTCCTTCGCGCAGCACCGCGCGCACCGCATCGTGCAGCGCATCGGGGCGCAGATGGAAATTGATGAACCCCGGACCCGCGACTTCCACGCGCGCCACGCGCTCGGAGGGCGGCAGGGCCGCCACGATGCGCTCGGCGAGGTCGCGCGGCTTCGCGCGGGCGAGCTTGGCGAGCCCGAGCGCGACATTGGAAGCGAAGTCGCCGTGCTCTTTGGCGCGCGTGCGTTCGATCTGGATAGCCGGCAGCTCGGCTTCGGGCGGCAGCGCCCCTTCGGCGCGCAGCCGCGCGAGCGCCTCGGCGAGCAGGCTTTCGAGGTGATGTTTCAAGGCGAACCTTCGGCGGAAGCGGACGCCGATTCTAGCGATACGGCGTCATGGCGAGAAGGCCGCACCGGACACGCGGCGCCGCCTCCACGTGCAGCTGTCGCGCTCCCTGACCGGCGCGGCCGGTCGTTGCCTCGACAGCGGCGAGTGCGCGTAGCTGAAAACCCGCCCGGCGCGAGTCGTCGATAGCGACCTCGAATTGCCGACGGCGTCGCCGATCGGTGAATGACCATGAGGTCGAGCGCGTACGCGCACAGGCTACGCGCGCGTGCGCGCCGGAGCCGGTCACAAGTTCGGGGAGCTCCCCGTGGCTAGAAGTTGTAGATGATGCTGAAGGACACGATGTCTATGTCGGCGCCCTCGAAGCCCGCCACCTCCTTCCCGACGTCCTTCGCGCGTTCGTAGCCGATGCGCACCGCGGCTGTCTCGCGCCGGCCGACAATCAGCAGGCCCCCGCCATAGATCGACGAAACATCGTTGCCCCGCTCCTCGCTCACGAGCGTGCCGGCCGCGAACGTACGCGACTTCGCATCCCATTGCCATGCGCCACCCTTCGCGTACAGCGAGACCTTGTTGCCCAGTGGCACGAAGAGAAGTGCCGCCGCGCCGACGCCCCGTGCATCGGCCCTGGTCTCGTCCGTGCCGAGTCTTGCCGTGTAGTCCTGTACGCCGAGGTAAAACGCCTCGAGGGCGATCCAGCGAAAGGGCCGCCATCCGGCAAAGAGTGTGACCGCCCCGCTTTCGTCATCCAGCGAATCCACCGACGCCGCAAGATCCCCGAAATCGGCCGTCGAGCGGCCGCCGCCCACACCGATATAGAAGTCGGCATGCGCCGACGGCGCGGCGAGCGCGAGGAACGCGGCGGCAGCGATAGCGCGAGCGCATCGAATCATTGTGCGTGCCTCCCGTTGTTATCGCCTTCAAGAGTAGATCAACCGGAACCTGGTATCCATCGTGTGGAGCAGACGCGATGAATGGCCCCTCGATCACAACGTCCTGTTCACCGGAGAGCCGGCGCATAGCGAGCGCGTCTGATCCGGCACCGGTCACCACTCTTCTCAGTCTCCGTTTCCGGGGCGTTTCCTGATGCTCCGTGGACCGGCAAGTGCATTGTGCTCCCGAGCGACCTCGGCGCATCCGCAATCGCCCACTCCGCGGCACCACGCTGTACGTTTTCAGCCCATGATCAGCATTGCGGCGGTGGGGGCGCACGCAACCGACGCCGTGCGCAATTCGGGTGGGGCGTGCTCAGGGAAAGCGAGGCGCGGGCAGCGCCGTACGGCGCGGGTATTCCGATCCGGAGCGGAAGAACGCAGCGCTCCGCTGCGACTACTAATCTACACCGGGGCGGTAACGGGGCAACCGGGCGATATGTGGCAGTGGACGACAACGTGGCTTGGCGCTGACCGCGGTCGGAATTATCCGCGGAGTTCGTTCGATGGACGTCAGCCGAGCAGCTGTTCCACTTCCCTTAGCGCGGCACGGCGCATCGGCCGGCCATCGACGGGACTGAGCGGCGTTTCGCGCACCGATCGCGGATCGAACACGCAAATCTCGATCGCCGCGCCGTCCGCGACGAATTCGTAAGTCGACACGTTCTCGTAGCGATCACCGCCGAAGCGGATGCGGCGCTCGCCCATCCGGAAAGGGATGCCGTGTTCGCGCAGGAACAGGCCGACCTGCTCGGGCGTGTCGGCGCTGACGTGCAGCTGAATCTCCGACTGGGGCGTCACGGTTCCAGCGAGCACCGGGCCGACCAGGCGCGGTTCGAAGACCGCCAGGAAGGACATGGCCTGTGCGGCGATCGTGCGCAGCCGCCGCGCGTTGCTCGCGACGCGCGACCCGTGGAAGAGCTGCAAGTGATCGGCGAGGGCGGCGTCGATCTCTTCGTTGGTGGGGAGATCCCGTGTCGGGCTGAAATTGAGCCGCGCCACGGCCTTGCGCTTGGCAGCCTGGAAATCGCGCACCCCTTCTTCGGCCATGATGCGGGCGGCCTCGACGGCGACGCGCGCCCGGGCCTGCTCGCCGCTGCGCGCGGCGGGTTTGCCGCCATCGCGTCGCCGCCGTCCGGACATCAGAAGAGCCTCTGGCGGATGCGATCGCTTCCGGGGGGCGGTACCGCGGGCGCCGGCACGGCCGGCGCTGCGCCTTCGGGGTCGCCGGGCTGGTGCGAGGGCCCGATGCCTCCCGCCGCGACGCCCGGCGCAGCGGGTTCCGTTCCCTGCACGAAGAACTCCTCGATCGCGTCGGGGCCCGGTGTTGCGACCGGTGCCCCCGTCTCCGCGTCCACATAGACCGAGACGACGCCCTCCGGCGGCAGCAGCGGCCGTTCGGGGACGTCTGCGAGCGCGGTGCGCATGTAGTCGATCCACATCGGCAGCGCCGCGCGCGCACCGGCTTCGCCGCGCCCGAGGGAGGACAGCTGATCGAAGCCCACCCAGGCCGTGGCGACGATTTCGCTGTTGAAGCCGTTGAACCACGCGTCGCGGTATTCGTCGGTCGTGCCGGTCTTGCCCGCGAGATCGGAGCGGCCGAGGACCAGCGCCGCCTTCGCGGTGCCGTCGCGGATCACGTCCTGCAGCATGCTCGTCATGATGAACGCGATCTGCGGGCTCAATACTCTTGGTGCGGCGCGGGGCGCCGGCGGCTCGGCCGGCGCCGCGGTTGCCGCTTCCGCGCCTGCTGTCGTCGGCGCTGCGGCGTCGGCGGCCGGCGCGCATTCCTCGCAGGCGACGAGCGGGCTGGCCTGCTCGAGCAGGTTGTGGCGGCTGTCTTCGACGCGCTGAATGAAGTAGGGCTGCACGGCAAAGCCGCCGTTCGCGAAAACTGCGAACGCCGCGGCCATCTGCAGGGGTGTGGCGGAGGCGTTGCCGAGCGCGAGCGACAGGTTGCGCGGGAGCTTGTCGCGCTCGAAGCCGAAGCGCGTGAGGTAGTCGGCCGCGTAGGCGGGGCCGATCGCGCGCAGCAGCCGGACGGAAACGAGGTTGAGCGAGAGCGCGAGCGCCTTGCGCAGCCGCGTCGGTCCGAAGAAGCGGCGGCTGTAGTTCTCGGGACGCCACTCGTCCTCGAGATTGACGTCCTCGATCACGATCGGCGCGCCGCTCACGGTGCTCGCTGCCGTGAAGCCCTTCTCCAGCGCCGCCGCGTAGATGAACGGCTTGAGGCCCGATCCCGGCTGACGCGAGGCCTGCGTCGCACGGTTGAAGCTGCTCTGATAGAAGTCGAAGCCGCCGGTAAGCGCGAGGATGGCACCGTCGCGCGGCCGCAGCGACACCAGCGCACCCGATACCTGCGGCACCTGCGCGAGCCGCCAGCGCGTCGTCTCCGCGGCGCTCTCCTCGAGCGGCTCGAGATAGACCACGTCGCCGCGCTTCAGCACGCTCGCGGCATTCTGCGGCGGCGGTCCGACCGTGTTCTCGTCGATGTAGCGCCGCGCCCACGACAGCGCTTCCCAGTCGAGCTCGACGGTGGTGCCGTCCTGGGTGTACACGCTCGCCGAGCGCCCGGCCACGCCGATCACGATGCCCGGCAGCAGGTCATCGACGACCCGGTAATCCCGAAGCGCCTCGTCGAGCTGCTCCAGGTCCGGCTTCTCCGGCAGCGCCACACGCCCGGCGGGCCCGCGGTAGCCGTGCCGCATGTCGTAGTCGAGCAGCGCCCGCCGCAGCGCCCGGTTGGCCGCGCGCTGCAGGTGGCCCTGCAGCGTCGTGTATACGTGAAAGCCGCCGCCGTACGCCTTCTCGTCGTACGTCTGGACCATGTACTGACGCACCATTTCCGCGACGTACGGCGCGTCGAGCGCGTAGCGCACCACGTGCTTGCTCGCCGTGAGCGGCGCGGCGAGCGCCTGCTCGAGCGCGGCGTCGTCGATGTAACCGAGCCCGTGCATGTGGCGCAGGACGTAATTGCGCCGCTCGATCGCGTTGGCGGGATTGGTGATCGGGTTGTCGCGCGAGGGCGCCTTCGGCAGACCCGCCAGCATCGCGATTTCGGGCAGGCTCAGCTTGTCGAGCGTGGTGCCGTAGTAGACCTGCGAAGCGGCCGCGAAGCCGTAGGCGCGGTGACCGAGGAATA
>DASVBY010000016.1:0-32486 GCA_036381895.1 Burkholderiales bacterium
GTCGCTCGTCGGCCCGCGCCCGCACGCGGTCGCGCACAACGAGCAGTACCGCAAGCTGATCGGCCGCTACATGCTCCGGCACACGGTGAAGCCCGGGATCACCGGGCTCGCGCAGATCAACGGCTGGCGCGGCGAGACCGACTCGCTCGACAAGATGCAGAAGCGGGTCGAGTACGACTTGGCATATATACATAACTGGTCGTTGTGGCTCGACCTGAAGATCCTCGCGCTCACCGCGTTCCGCCTGTTCAACGACCGCAACGCCTACTGAAACGGCGGCGCCGCGCGCCGCTTCATTTCCACTTTTTTCCTGGGTACGTGTATCATACTGCCCCCGCATGTCCTGAATCCGTCCTGGAGCGTGAACGATGACCTACGTGGTCACCGAGAATTGCATCAAGTGCAAGTACACCGATTGCGTGGAAGTGTGCCCCGTGGACTGCTTCCACGAAGGTCCCAATTTCCTGGTCATCGACCCCGATGAGTGCATCGACTGCACGCTGTGCGTTCCCGAATGTCCGGTGAATGCGATCTACGCCGAGGACGACGTACCCCAGGATCAGAAGGTGTACATCCAGCTGAACGCGGAGCTGGCCAAGCAGTGGCCCGTCATCACCGAGAAGAAGGACCCGCCGCCGGACGCCGCGGAGTGGGAGAACAAGCCGGACAAGCTCAAGTACCTCGAACGCTGAGGTGCCCTGGCGCCGGGCGTGGACGCCCGCCGTTCGCCGACGCCGCGCGCCGGCGGCGGCTACCGCTCCAGGCCGTGCCGCCGCCGCAGCAGCACCCCCTGGAGGCGCTCCCGCAGCGTGCGCTCGTGCATTACCAGCGTCTTCACGACGACGGCGCTGTTGCGGCGCTTGCGCGCCCACGCCCATGCGTTGTTCTCGATGCGGCACTCCACGTAGTCGGGATGCTGCAGCACGAGCAGCCGGAATACGAGATCGATGTGCGCGCTGTCGCGTTCGTCCTCCCCCATCGGCAGGAAGCTGATGTAGTCCATGGCCTCGCAGGTGAGACGCCGGCGCGACCAGTAAAGGTCGTCGAACAGCACCCAGCCGCCGTCGCGCAGGAGTTTGTCGACCAGGAAGAAGGCGAAGCCGTCGATCGTCCAGTGCTTCGCGCCGTCGATGAAGCAGAAGTCGTAGCACGGCTCGCAGCCATCGTCCGTGGTCTGCGCTTCGATGCGCTTCTTGAGGAACCAGTTGTAGGAGGTCCGCTCGCGCGCTACCGTCACGTAGGGCGCGAGGCCGGTCTCCGCGAGCAGCTCCTCGATCGAAGGTTTCTGCCACTCGCGCGCCTGCTCGAGGTCGACCGAGGTGAGGTGTCCCGCTCCGAGTTCGTCGAGCGCGGCAGCGATGTAGCAGCTCGACGTGCCGTGCGCGAAGCCGAGCTCCAGGCAGTCGCGCGGACGCTGCTGCAGGATGAAATCGTAGAGACGCCTGCCCTGGCTCGGACCGATCGTGACCTCGAAGTGGAACTTGGTGAGGTGCCGGACGAGGGTGTCGAATCTCATGCTCTCACCTCCTTGTGTCGCTGTGCGCGCGGCGGCGACCCGCCGCGGACGGCCGATGACCGGCAGAATCATCCATGTTGGGGCGGAGCCGGACCGGCTCCGATGACTGCAGCGGTTCGATGATGAAGCGGGCAATGCGCCGGCGTCAACGCCCGGGCGAAATCCCTGATCGGGATGTGGCTGGCGCCGCCGCTTGGAGCCGCCGGCCGACGGACAGGAGGATACGAGCATGAACGATCAGCGCATACTGGTGACCGGCGCGACCGGTCACGTCGGACGGCGTGTCGCGCAGCTCCTCGCCGGGCGCGGGCGCGCGACGCGCCTGCTCGTGCGAGCGTCCGCGAAGCGCATCCCGGAGATCGCGCACAGCGAGATCGTGATCGGCGACTACGCCGATACCGCGGCGCTCGACCGCGCGTTCGCCGGCGTCGCGGCGGCGCTCGTGGTCTCGGTCTACGGCAGCCCGGGCGAGCGGGCGCGGCTGCACCGCAACGCGTTCGAAGCCGCGGCGCGCGCCGGCGTCGGCCACGTCGTCTACCTCTCCTTTCTCGGCGCCTCGGCCGCGTCGAAGTTCCCCTACTCGGTCGATCATCACACGAGCGAGGAGTATCTGCGCGCTAGCGGCGTGGCGCACACGATCCTGCGCGATTGCCTCTACATGGACGTGCTCAGCGGCTTCTTCGGTCCCGACGGCGTACTGCGCGGACCGGCAGGCGACGGCGCGGTCGCCTGGGTCGCGCGCGAGGACGTCGCGCTGAGCGCCGTCGCGCTCCTCGACGGTCCGCCCGGAAACGGCACGGTATACGACATCACGGGGCCCGAAGCGCTGACGCTCGGCGCGACGGCCGAGCGGCTCTCGCGGCTCGCAGGCCGCGAGCTGCGCTACGTGGACGAGACGCTGGACGAAGCCCGCGCATGGCGCAGCCGACTGGGTGCGCCGGCGTGGGAGGTCGACGTCTGGATCGGTACCTATCTCGCCATCAAGGCGGGCGAACTCGCAGCGGTGAGCGACGCCGTGGAGCGCCTCACCGGCCGGCCGCCCTACACGCTGGAACGCTACTACAGCGAGCGCCCGCGGCTCCTCGAGCGGCTGCGCGGGCCGCGCCCGGCGGGTGCCTGAGCCTCAGGGCTCGCCCGCTTCGCCGGCGACGGCGACGCGATTGCGTCCCCCCTGTTTGGCGGCGTAGAGCGCCCGGTCGGCCTGCTCGAACAGCCAGCGCGCCGGCGCCGGTACCTTGTCCTGGTCGTCGGCACCGAGGCCCGCGACCCCGATGCTCACCGTCACCGTGAGGTCGCTCTTGCCGCTGATGCAGAACTTGTGCGCGGCGATGTTGCCGCACAGGCGCCGCGCGATGGCGGCACCCTGCGCGAGCGTGGTCCCCGGGAACAGCAGCATGAACTCCTCCCCGCCATAGCGCCCGAGCAGATCGGCGCCGCGCAGATCGCGGCTCAGCACGCCGGCCACCTGCTGCAGCACCTGGTCACCGGCGTGGTGCCCGTAGCCGTCGTTGATGCGCTTGAAGTGGTCGATGTCGACGAGCATGTAGACGAGCGGCTCGCGGCGGCGGAGCCAGCGCTCGATCTCGTCGCCGAGGCGGTGCTCGAACAGCCGCCGGTTCGCGACCCCCGTGAGCGGGTCCATGAGCCCGTACAGCCGCAGGCGCTCGCGGCTCACCGCGTTGTCGATGCACATCGCCGTGACCGCCGCGAGGTGCTCGAGCAGGTCGGTCGCGGCGTCGGGCGCGAAATGGTGCGCGTCGAGGCTGCCCTGATTGAGCGTTCCGATCACCTGGTCGCGGAGCACGAGCGGCGCGAGCGCCACCGATCCGAGCGGCTGCGGATAGGCCGGAAACAACAGCGCCTGCAGGTCCGGGGTGCACGGTCCGAGCCGCGGCCGGGGCGTGCCGGCGAACAGCGCGCGCAGCGATTCCTGCGTGATATTGACGAAGCACCCGGCGAGGTCCGGGGCCGACGCCGGCGCGTCGGGGACGGTCGGCACCTCGAGCAGGCGCGTGAGCTCGTACTCCGGGTCGAAGCACGCGAGCGTGACGCAATCGACGCTCGGGAAGATGCGCGGAAACTCCGCGGTCAGGGCGAGCACGAGATCGCGCAGCGAGTGCGCGCCGATCAGACGGACTTCGATCTGTCGAAAGCCTTCCCAGATCCGCTGGTTATGCCAGATCTGGCGCTTGAGGCGCGCGACCTCGTCGTCCGCGCCGACCGCACCCGCGAGCAGCGGCACGCGCGCGCGGCGGGAGGCGCGCACTCCGGCGGGCAGCGGCGGCTTGCGGTCAGCGGACATCCGAAGTCTTGAGCGGCTTCAGATCGAGTATCGCGAGCAGCCGATCGCTCGGGACGTAGCCGCCGAGCGCCTTGCCGTCATCGAGGAAGATGGTCGGTGTGCCGTTCACCTGCAGCTCGAGCCCCAGCCGGTAGTGCCGCTCCACGGGATTGGCGCAGGTCTTCATCTCGATGCGCCCGCCCGCCTTCACCACGCCGATCGCCTTCGCGCGGTCGGCCGCGCACCACACCGCGACCGACTTGCGGTACGTCTCGGACTGCAGCCCGGCGCGCGGAAACATCAGGTAGCGCACCTTGACGCCGTGCTTGTTGAGCTCGGGCACGTCGCGGTGCAGTTTCCGGCAGTACGGGCAGTCGACGTCGGTGAAAACGGTGATGGTGCGTTTGGCGCGCTTCGGGCCGATGACGATCATATTCTCTTCGCCGACAGCCTCGATACGGTCGCGGGCGTACTGCTCGCGCCAGGCTTCGCTCAGGTTCGTCTGCGCCTCAAGATCGATCAGATCCCCGAGAAAGAGGTGCTTGCCGTCGCCGCTGATGAAGAGGAGCTGCATGCCGTGCTCGAGCTCGTACCAGCCGGGGACCGTTCTCGACGGACGCAGGCCGTCGAGCGATACGCGCGGCAGGCGCTGCTGCAGCGTCGCCTTCAGCGCCGCGAGCTCGTCGCCGGCCGCGGGCGCGGTTATGGGCCAGAAGACCAGCAAGGACAGGAATAGCAGAACCCGTGTCATGACACTCCTCGCATCGAACGCCGCGGTGCGGCCAGTCAAAAGCGGGTCCGTATCCCTGTTGGATGGGCGGAGCCGCGGAGGCCTCGAGCGGCGGCATACCTGCCGGCCGCGCAGGGCATTTGCCACTTCGCCAAGTATAGACACGGTGGAGCGCAAACCGTTCGGCCGGGCGCCTCGACGCGCGGCGCCGCCCGTCGGGCCCTCATCCTCGATGTTCGAGCAGGGCGACGGGAAACGCCGCGAACACGGCGCCCGCCTCGAGCCAGCTTATCTCGTCGTCGCGCTGCGCCTGCAGCACCTCGCCGGTCAGAACGTTCGCGTAGGCGCCGGCGGCCGGCACCTCGACGCGCGTGTCCGCCCACACGGCGCCGAGCGGACACGAACCTCCGGTGAGGCGGAACGTCAGCCGCGGCACGGCGGTCACGACGAGGCCGTCGGCGCCGCGCCGCGCGAACGCGCACACGTGGCCGGCATGCGACCCGCTGGTTGCGAGCGGAAGGTACTCGCCGTCGCGAAACAGCTCCGCGCGCGCGCGGCGCCGCTGCAGCGCGCGCCAGGTGACATAGAGCTTCGCGCGACCGTCCTCGATCCGCTCGAGCAGCGCCCGCGCACGCTCGGGCGTCGGCACCTCGAGCTCCGCTTCGAGCTCGCGCAGCAGCCGCTCGCGCCGCGCGTAGTCGACCGGCCGCCGGTTGTCGGGATCCACGAGACTGAAGTCCCAGACCTCGTTGCCCTGATAGACGTCCGGCACGCCGGGGGCCGTGAGCTTGAGCAGCGTCTGCGCCAGCCCGTTGCACAGCCCGGCGACGGCGATGCGGCGCACGAACGGCACGAAGTCCTGCAGGAACAGGTTGTGTCCGGAGCCGAGCAGCGCGCGCACGAACTCCTGCACCGCCTCCTCGTACTCGACGTTCGGATTGATCCAGCTCGTGTGCATCTTGGCCTCGCGCACGGCCTTGAGCAGATACGCCTCGATGCGCTCGCGGAACGCCTCGAGGCCGGCGGCGTCGAGCTCCTCGAGCGGCCAGGCGCCGGCGAGGGTCTGGTACAGCAGGTACTCGTCGTTGCGATCCGGGGCATACCCCGCCTCGAGCCGCCGGCGCTTGCTGCGGTTGATGCGGGCCCAGCGCGCGAGCGCCGCACGCCACTCGCCCGGGATCTCCGAGATCACGTTCATGCGCGCGCGCACGTCCTCGCTGCGCTTGGTATCGTGCGTCGACGTCGCGAGCATCGAGTACGGGAAGCGCCGCTGCCGCTCCTGGTTGCCGCGGTGGAAGCCGGCGACCGAGACGCCGAAGCGGCGCGGGTCGCCGCCGACCTCGTTCAGGGAAACGAAGCGGTTGTAGATGTAGAAGGCGGTGTCCTCGAGACCCTTCGCCATCACCGGCGCGGTGTACTGCTGGAAGCGCATGGTGAAATCGAGCGCCGCCCGCCGGTAGGCCTCCGGCAGGCGCTCGACGTCCTCGAGCAGCAGGATCCGCCGTACGAAGTCGAACACGCTCACGTCGGCGGCGAGGCTGTGCTTGCGCGCCTGCGCCACGGCCCACTCGATGTAGCGCCGGTCCTCGGCGCTCACCGATTCGTTGCGCACGTAGGTGCGGTACACGGGAAAGAACGCCACCACCTCGCGCAGGGCGTGGCGAATCGCGTTCAGCGTGAAGTCGCGCGCGTACCAGTCGGCCTCGGACAGGCGGTTCAGGTGGTTCGCGAGCACGTTGAGCTCGCTCGAGAGCGCGGTGCGCATGATCATGCGCTTGCGGTCCGCGAGGAGCGCGTCGAAATCGATGGTGCGCCCGATGAAGCGCGCGTAGATGCGCGTGAGCTCCTCCTCCGCCGCCTCGTCGACGAAGAGCCCGTTCACCAGGTTCGCGAAGTCGTAGCCGGTGGTTCCGTGCACCGGCCAGCCCGCCGGCAGGTGCTCGTAGCTCGCAAGGATCTTCTCGACGACGACGTAGAGCCCTTCCGGGCGCGGCGACGAGCGCCCGCCCGTCGCCGCCGCCGCGGTCACGAAGCTCTGGAGGCGCTCGTAGTAGGCGGGCGGATCGTAGAGGCCGTCCGGGTGATCGACGCGCAGTCCGTTGACCTTGCCCTGTGCGATCAGCTCGCTGATCAGCCGGTGCGTCGTGTAGAAGGCCTGCGGCGCCTCCATGCGCAGCGCCGCGAGATCGTTGATGTCGAAGAAGCGCCGGTAGTTGATCTCATCGGACGCGGTGCGCCAGTAGGCGACCCGATACGCCTGGTTCTCGAGCAGCTCGTGCAGCGCGTCCCACGGCGCTTCGTTGTAGCGCTGGACCACCCACTCGATGTGCGCGCGCAGCCGCGGCTCCGCGGCGCAGAGCTCGACCAGCCGCTTCTTGTGCACTTCCTTGTCGCGCGCGCGCTCGATCACGCGGTCGGGCTCGCGCTCGCCCCGCCCGGGCAGATTGCGAAACGCGGCGATCAGGCTCTCGAACTCGACGAGGCGCGGATGGCCCGCGCCGAGCGCCTCCTCGAGCGCGCGCAGGTCGCGCTCGAGCACGAGCGGATACGTGACCGGGTCGATCGGGAAGCGATGGTCGTAGTAATGCACGCTGAACGCACCGCTCGCGGCATCCCAGGCGAGCTTGAGCTCGCCGCGCTCGAGCACGCGGCCGTAGTGATCGCCGAGCACCGGGAGCAGCACCTTGCCACGCAGCTCCGCCTTGAGCGGGCGCCAGTCGATGTCGAAGAACGCGGCGTACTGCGACGCCTGGCCGTTCTCGAGCACGTCGAGCCACCACTGATTGTCGGTGCCCACCCCCATGTGGTTCGGCACGATGTCGAGGATCTGTCCGAGCCCGTGCGCGTGCAGCGCGTCGATGAACGCCGCATAGTCCGTTTCCGATCCGATTTCCGGATTGAGCGCGTTGTGGTCGACGATGTCGTAGCCGTGGCGGCTGCCGGGGCGCGCCTTCAGATACGGCGAGCAGTAGACGTGCGTCACGCCGAGGCGCGCGAGGTACGGCACGAGTGCCGCCGCGTCGCGAAACGTGAAGTCGCGGTGCAGCTGCAGCCGGTAGGTGGCGCCGGGGATCGGGGTATCGGCTCCGGGGCGCACCGGCGGCGGCGTGACCAGCCCGAGGCCGCGCGCGTCGCGCATCGCCGCGAACAGCCTCCGTACCCGCGGGTCCTTCCAGATCTGCTCGAGCTCGAGCGCGAGCTTGCGCCGCCAGTTCGGGTACTGATCGACGGTGCCGGGCAGGTTCTGCTGGCACAGCTCCCCGAGCACGTCCTCGAGCTGCAGCGCGACGATCTTCGCCGGCGAGCGCCCGAGGTACACGTGCACCGCGCGCGCGAGCTCGGCGGTCATCTCCGGGCTCGAGGCGGGGTCGACGGTGACGCCCTCGGGCAGCAGCTGTTCGCGCTCGAGCGCCATCAGCAGGCGCACGCGGTCCTGCGCGCGCGCGAGCACGAGCTGCTCGCGCTGCTCGTCCGACGGAATGAGCTTCAGCCGCTCGCGCTCGAGCAGGTCCTGCCCCTTCCAGTAGCCGGCGAGCGTCGGCAAATCGTGGGTCGTAATTGCCGCGAGCGCGCCTTCGGGGTACGCCGAAGGCGGCTTGAAGTCGCCGTTGCCGTTGCGCTCGAAGTAGAACAGGCGGTACGACAGCACCCGCCGCGGCGCGAGCGCCTCGCGCACTTCGTCCGGGACCGTACCGAGATCCTCGCCGACGATGACGCAGCGGTTGCGCTGACTCTCGAGTGCGAGGATGTCGAGCAGGTCGTCGAGCGGATAGCGCACGTACGCGCCCTCCTTCGGCGTCGCGCCCTGCGGTATCCAGTAGAGCCGCCGCAGCCCCATGACGTGGTCGATGCGCAGCGCCCCGCTGTGGCGCATGTTCGCCCGCAGCGTCGCGATGAAGGGCGCATAGGCCGCCTCCCGCAGCCGCGCGGGAATGAGCGGCGGCAGTCCCCAGTCCTGGCCGTTCAGCGCGAAGTCGTCGGGCGGCGCACCAATGCTCGCGCCGAGGGCATACACGTCCTGCCACGCCCAGGCGTCGGCGCCGCCGCGATCGACGCTCACGGCGAGATCCTGGTAGATGCCGACGCCGAGGCCGAGCTCATAGGATCGCCGCCCGGCCATGCCGAGCTGGCGGTCCGCCTGCCACTGCAGGTACTGGTAGAACTCAATGCGCTCGCTATGCTCGGCGGCCCATTGCGCCACCGCCGCGCTTTCGGGCCGCCGGAACTCGGCGGGCCATGCGGGCCAGCCCCAGACGTTCTTGTCCTCGCGATGGAAGTGCTCCTGCAGGGCGTCGTAGAGCGCCTGGCGGTAGAGGCGCTCGCCTTCGCGCGCCTGGTACTCGCGGAAGATCTGTGCGCGCGCGGTGTTGCGCTGCAGATGGTGTTCGCGAAAGTACTGGAACAGCAGCTCCAGCACCGGGAGCTTGACGGCGGCGACGCCGATGTAGTCGACGCGCTCCTCGGCCCGCAGCTGCTCGAGCCGGCGCTGGAACTCGCGCGCGTACACCATCTGCTGCGCCGCCGCGCACTGCGCGAAATCGGCGATCCCTTCGACGTCGATATAGAGCACGTTGAAGAACAGGCGGCTCGAGGGACTGTAAGGGCTCGCATGCGCGGGGTTGTGCGGATAGAGCGCGTGCAGCGGATTCACGCCGACGATGCCCGCGCCCTGCTCCGCCAGGCGCTCGATCGCGGCGCGCAGGTCGGTGAAATCGCCGATACCCCAGTTGCGCGCCGAGCGCAGCGCGTAGAGCTGCAGCGCCGCCCCCCAGACGCGCCGCTCGCCGCTCAAGGCTTCGGGCACGTAGCACGCTTCGGGCGCGACGATGAGCGTGAGCGTCTCGGGAAACCCTTCGAGCTCGAGACGATGGTAGCCGAGCGGCAGCTCGGGGAGCGGAAGCGCATAGGCGCCGAGCGCGCGACCCTCGAGATCGATGTGCGCGCGCAGGCCGAGCGCCTCGGGGCGCACGTCGACGGTGCGTCGTTCGCCGTTCTCGAGCGTATAAACGCAGCGCACCGTCCGGTTCGCCTCGGCGCGCGCGAGGCGCAGCAGTACTTCCGCGGTCTCTCCCTGGCGCACCACCTGCACCGGCGGAAGCCGCCGCCGCCACGGCGCCGCTTCGCGCTCGGCCGCTGCCCGCTCGAGCCCGTGCTCGAGATCGACGCCCATGGCATCGAGCAGCGCCCGCACCGTTTCCGGCGGCGTGGCGTGGGACTCGCCCCAGACGTCCTCGTACCCCGGCTCGATGTCGAACAGCCGGCAGCAGGCGGCGAGGCGCGCATCGTTCATCGGGTCAGCCCGCCCTGCAGCGTCCAGATCACCGCCCACGGTGCCAGGGAGCCCTCGATCCAGGCCCGCGGGGCGCCCGCGGCGTACATATATATGATGCGCCCGGCCGGTTCCGGCGCCGGCTCGAGCAGCGCATCGCCGAGATTTGCGAGCAGCCCCAGCCGGGCGCCGTCCCCGAGCGTCCATTCCGCCTGCAGCCCGTGCTCCCCGTGCAGCGCATAGCGCCCGGCCCGTCCGCCCATGCCCGCGAGCCGCGGCACGATCTCCTCCCGCCGCACGCGCAGGAGCGCCGCGTGCCATGCGACCCATTCCTTCGCCTGCCGCTCCTGCAGTGCATCCCAATCGAGCACGGCGAGCGCGAACGTCGCCGGGTCGCTCGGGTCCGGAATGCGCTCGCGCGCCTGCGGGTCGCTGAATTCGGGAAAGCGGGCGAACTCCCGGCGCCGGCCCTCGGTCACGGCCTGCGCGAGCTCGGGGCCGAAATCGCAGAAGAACGGAAACGGCGACCGCGCGCCCCATTCCTGGCCCATGAAGAGCATCGGCGGCGACGGCGCCAGCAGCAGGATCGCCGAGAGCGCGAGCACGCGCTCGGGCGGAGCGAGCACCGCGATACGCTCGCCGAACGCGCGGTTGCCGATCTGGTCGTGGTTCTGCAGAAACGATACGAACGCCCCCGGCGGCAGGTCCGCCGAAGGTTCGCCGCGCGGCGCGCCGTCGCGGAACGGCGAGGGATCGCCCTGGTAGGCGAACCCCTCGGTGAGGCAGCGCCCGAGGTGCCTGAGCGGCGCGTCGGCGTAGTCGACGTAGTAGCCGCCCGACTCGCCGGTCGCGATCACGTGCATCGCGTGGTGGATGTCGTCGTTCCACTGCGCGGCGTAAGAAGGCCGCGCGGCATCGCGCGCGAGGTAGCGCGCCTCGTTCCTGTCGTTCTCGAGCACGAGATGCACGTGCCGCTCGCGCCCCGGGCCGCGCGCCACCGCTTCCGCGAGCTCGCTCAGGATATCGGGCACCGAGTCGTCCCGTATCGCATGCACCGCGTCGAGGCGCAGGCCGTCGAAGTGATACTCCTCGAGCCAGTAGAGCGCGTTGTGCACGTAGAAGTCCCGCACCGTGCGGCTGTCCGGCCCGTCGTAGTTGATGGCGGCACCCCAGGGCGTGTGATGGCGCTCGGTGAAGAACGGCGCCGCGTACAGCGACAGGTAATTGCCTTCCGGCCCGAAATGGTTGTACACGACGTCGAGGAACACCATGAGGCCGAGCCGATGCGCGGCGTCCACGAGCGCCTTGAGCTCCTCGGGCCGCCCGTACTGGGCGTCGGGCGCATAGAGCAGCGCCCCGTCGTAGCCCCAGTTGCGCCGGCCGGGAAAGTCCGCGAGCGGCATCAGCTCGATCGCGGTCACGCCGAGATCGCACAGGTGCTCGAGACGCCGGCGCACTCCCGCGTACGTGCCCTCCGGCGTGAAGCTGCCGACGTGCAGCTCGTAGAGCACCGCTTCCTCCCATGGCCGCCCGCGCCAGCCGGCGTCGCCCCAGACGTACGCGCGCGGATCGATCAGCTCGCTGTGCCCGTGCACATCGTCCGGCTGGAAGCGCGACGCGGGATCGGGTACGTCGATGCGGTCGTCGATGCGGTAGCGGTAGCGCGCGCCGGCGGCGGCGGGCAGCACCGCCTGGCACCAGCCGTCCGCACCCGCGTCGAGCGCAACGCGTTCCTCGGCGCGGCCGGTGCCCAGACACAGTTCGACTTTCTTCGCGCTCGGCGCCCACAGGCGAAAGCGCGCGGTGCCGTCGCCGAGCAGCTCGGCCCCGAAGGGCATGGAGTGCATTCGTTGCATGATCGCCTGTCTTCCTTAACCTAAGTCCAGCCGTTTCGCATTACTTCACGAGTATCGTCGCTCGTCGCGTGCGGGCGGCAGCGCATGTACTCGCGGGTTCCGCTCGCTCGCGCCGCGCCGTCCTCTTCATGCAGGCGGAGGGAAGAATCGGCGGTGGGGCGCACCGCACGCCACGTCTATTCCTCTGTTCCTCGAACGCGCCCC
Organism: Burkholderiales bacterium; assembly: GCA_036381895.1. GTDB lineage: Bacteria > Pseudomonadota > Gammaproteobacteria > Acidiferrobacterales > Sulfurifustaceae > JACQFZ01. The sequence continues at coordinate 11,857 of DASVBY010000016.1, forward strand.
GCGCACCCCTCGCCTATACCGCTTGCCGCAGCAGCACCAGCGAGCGCCCGGCGAGCGGGTACTGCTCGCCCGCGTTGTGGCGGCCGCGCCGCGCCGGGTCCTCGGTGTCGATCACGACTTCCCACGCGGTCTCGCCGCTGGTGAACGCGGGGAGCGTGAACGGAACCTGCTCGGCATGCGCGTTCAGCAGCAGCAGGAAGTTGTCGTCGCGCAGCGGCCGACCCCGCTCGTCCTCCTCGGAGAGCTCCCCCGCGAGCGACAGCCCCAGCGTGCGCGCGAAGGGTTTGTGCCATTCCTCCTCGGTCATCTCCCCGCCGTCCGGGCGCAGCCACACGAGGTCGCGAATGCCGGTGCCGCTGATCTCGCGGCCGCGGAAGAACTGCCGCCGGCGGAACGAGGGGTGGTCGTGCCGCAGCCGCACCATCCGCCGCACGAACTCCAGGAACTCGCGGTCTTCCGCGTTGAGGTCCCAGTGCACCCACGAGACCTCGTTGTCCTGGCAGTAGGCGTTGTTGTTGCCGTGCTGCGTGCGCCCCACCTCGTCGCCCGCGAGCAGCATCGGGACGCCCTGCGACAGCAGCAGCGTCGCGATGAAATTGCGCTTCTGCTTCGCGCGCAGGCGCCGGATCTCCGGATCGTCCGTCGGTCCCTCGACGCCGCAGTTCCAGCTGAAGTTGTGATCCGTGCCGTCGCGGTTGTCCTCGCCGTTCGCCTCGTTGTGCTTCTCGTTGTAGCTGACGAGGTCGGTGAGCGTGAAGCCGTCGTGTGCGGTCACGAGGTTGATGCTCGCGTAGGGCCGGCGCCCGCCGCTCTCGTAGAGATCGCTCGAGCCGGTGAGGCGGTACGCGAGATCGGCGATGACACCCTGATCGCCGCGCCAGTAGCCGCGCACCGTGTCGCGATACTTGCCGTTCCACTCGGTCCAGCCGACGGGGAAGTTCCCGACCTGGTAGCCGCCTTCGCCCAGATCCCACGGCTCGGCGATGAGCTTCACCTGCGACAGCACCGGATCCTGATGGATGATGTCGAAGAACGCGCCGAGCCGGTCGACTTCGTGCAGCTCCCGGGCGAGCGCGGCCGCCAGATCGAAGCGGAAACCGTCGACGTGCATCTCCTGCACCCAGTAGCGCAGGCTGTCCATGATGAGCTGCAGCACCCGCGGATGCAGCATGTTGAGCGTGTTGCCGCAGCCCGTGTAGTCCATGTAGTAGCGCGGGTCCGAGGTGAGGCGGTAGTACGCGGTGTTGTCGATGCCGCGGAACGACAGCGTCGGGCCGAGGTGGTTGCCCTCGGCGGTGTGGTTGTAGACCACGTCGAGGATCACCTCGATGCCGGCGCTGTGCAGGCGCTTCACCATGGTCTTGAATTCCTCGATGGTGCCGCTTGCGGCATAGCGCATTTCCGGCGCGAAGAAGCCGATCGAGTTGTAGCCCCAGTAGTTGCGCAGCCCCCGCGCGACGAGCGGGCGGTCGTCGACGAACGTGTGCACCGGCATGAGCTCGACGGCGGTCACCCCGAGGCGCTGCAGGTAGTCGATCACGGGCTCGCTCGCGAGCCCGGCGTAGGTCCCCCGCAGCAGCGGCGGCACCTCCGGGTGCAGCATCGTGAAGCCCTTGACGTGCAGCTCGTAGATGACGGTGTCGTGCCAGGGCGTGCGCGGCGGGCGGTCGTCACCCCAGGTGAACGCCGAGTCGATGACGCGGCACTTCGGCATCCCGGACGCGTTGTCGCGCCGGTCCATGACCAGGTCGGCCTGCCGCGATCCGACGTGGTAGCCGAAATGCGCATCGCTCCAGAGGAGCTCGCCGACGATCGACTTCGCGTACGGATCGAGCAGCAGCTTGTGCGGGTTGAAGCGCAGCCCCTCCTCGGGCTTGTACGGCCCGAAGACCCGATAGCCGTACAGCTGACCGGGGCGCGCTTCCGGCAGATAGCAATGCCACGCCTGGTCCGTCTGCCAGCGCATGGGGATCTCGGCGATCTGGTGCCGCCCCTTCGGCTCGAACAGGCACAGGTGCACGGCTTCCGCGTGCTCCGAGAACAGCGAGAAGTTCACGCCCTCCCCGTCCCACGTGGCCCCGAGCGGGTACGGCCGCCCCGGCCACACGGAAATGCGCTGGTTCACGCCGAGATAATCGATGGCCGTGTCCGTCTTGTTCGCCATGCGTTCAGGCCGGTACTCGCCAAAGGGGGAGAATATAACTCAGCCGGCACCCGCGCGGCTGCACGGCCGAATACGGGCCGCGCGGGCCGCGCGCACCGCGCGGCTCATGGCCGCTCCTCGCGGTGCGCGCTCCTCCACCAGCGCGCGAGCACAGCCGCCGCCCATTGCTGTCCGCCGAGCCCGAAGGCGAGCGCGAGCGCGAGCACGATGCCCGTGAGCACGATCAGGAACGTCCAGCGGATGAGGTCGCCGCCGATGTTGAGCTGATCGAGCGCCATCAGTACCACGAACACCATGACCGTATAGCGGGCGAGACGGCCGAGGAGCTCCGCGTCCTCGAGCTCGACGTTGCGGCCATAGGCGGCGATGGCCCCGTCGATGAAGCGCGCGAAATAGGCGCCGAACGCGAGAATGAGCACGGCAACGATGACGCGCGGAATGAACAGCGCCACCTGCACGAGCAGATCCGTGACGTAGCCGAGCCCGAGCGTGTTGAAGGCGACGACCAGCGCCGCGAGGATCGCGAGCCAGTAAGTCAGCAGCCCGAGGATTCCGATCATGTCGGTCTCGACCCCGCCCTGCCGCAGGAAGCCGTCGATGCCGGCGCGTTCGGCCAGCACGTTGACGTTCACCGCACGCAGCCCTCGCACCACGGCGAATCGCAACGCCTTGGCGAGCAGCCATCCGGCGACGAGAATGAGCATGGCGAGGAGCAGCCGCGGCAGGAACTCGCCGAGCTGCAGAAAGAAGATTCGGACTGGCTCGAGCGCCATGTGCACCTGTTCCATATAGCCCTCCTTCGTCGGAATGATCCTGGCGGCCCGCACGGGCCGGCGCCGCGGAAGGCGGTGCGGCCCGCGCCGGGGAGCGCGGCTTCGGCGGCGCACGCCGCCCGCGCCCGGTCAAGCGTTCACCGCGCCGATCCAGCCGGCTCCTCGGTGGAAAGGCCGAGCAGACCGCGCAGCGGTATGTGCACCCAGTCGGGCCGGTTCTGCAGCTCGTAGCGCAGCTCGTAGAACGCCTTCTCGAACAGCAGCAGCCGCAGCAGCCCGCGCAATTCTTCCCAGGACGCGTAGAGGCCGCTCTCCCGCGTCGTCTCGATGTAGGCCTGCACGAACGCCCGCCGCGCCAGCGCCTCCCACTGCCGCGCGTGGGGCTCGAGCCGGGCATAGTCCTCGGGACGCTCGGCGGTCGCGCGCAGCAGCGCCGCGTGCGCGGCGTAGCTGAGCGAGCGGATCATGCCGGCGAGGTCCTTGAGCGGCGAATACTTCGCGCGGCGTTCCGCCACCGAGCGCGCCGGCTCCCCCTCGAAGTCGGTGATGACGAAGTCGTTGTGCGCGAGCAGCACCTGGCCGAGGTGATAATCGCCGTGGATGCGGATCTTGCGCGCGGCAGCCGCGCGCGGCGCGAGATCCGCCAGCCGGCCGATGAGGTGCTCGCGCCGCGCGAGCAGCAGGTCGACCTCGTGCTGCACGGCGTCCGGCAGCGATTGCCGGCGCGCCTGCAGCAGCTCGAGCGTGCCCTCGGCCTCCTGGCGCACCGCGTCGGTCCAGGCGGCGAGGTCCTCGGGCGTGATCGGCTCGGACTCGAACGCCGGGTCGCCGGCAGCCTCCCCGAGCGCTCGGTGCAGCTCGCCGGTGCGGCGTCCGAGCGTTTCGATCAGCTTCAAATACACGCCGTGCACGTCCGCGGGCTCGGACGCCGGCGGCGCCGCGCGCCGCTCTTCCAGGAAGCGCTGCAGATAATCGAGCGTGTACGACCAGCCGTCGCCCTGGTTCTCCACGTACCCCTCGAGGAGCACGAGCGTGGTGGTCGCGTCGGGCGCGACGAACTCCACCCAGCCGAGCACTGGCACGCTGTGCGCGAAGCCGGCGACCTCCGTGAGGTAGCGCCCGACCTCGAGCTCCATGTTGACGCCGGTGCGCAGCCGCCGGTAACCCTTGAGGAACATCTGCTCCCCGATCGCGACGGTGGTGTTGCTGCTCTGCACGCTCGGCTGCCGCACCGGGATGCGGGTATCGAGCGGCAGCGCGTCGCGCGGCAGCGCGCGCGTCGCGCGGAAGCGGATGACGCCGCCCATCGCCGGCAGCTCGCGCTGCGCGCCGATCGCCTCGACCAGCGCACGGCAGAACGACTCGTCGCTGAACGCATCCGCGAGCCACCCGACGCGCGCCTGGTGCCGTACGCGCGCGATCGCCCCGCGCATCATCGTGCGCACGCGCTCGTCGTCGCCGTCCTCCCAGACGAGCGACAGCGGAATGAAGTAGGACCCCGCTTCCGCGCCCGGCGCTTCCGCCCGGAACAGCGCGAGCATCCAGGACTGGCCGCCCTCGCTCCATTCGCTGTAGCTCTCGAGCGCCGCGCGCGCGAGCCCGGTCCCTTTGGCCGCGAACCAGCGCTGCGCCTGCAGGAACCGCGGCATGGCCTCGGTCTCGAGCTGGCTGCGCACTTTCTCCGCCATGGCGATGCGCCACGGCACCACGCGCTCGCGCAGGAAGCTGCGCCAGCCGTCGAACAGCACCAGCAGCGGCAGCTCCTCGGGCGGCAGCCGCTCCTCGTGCCACGCAGGCACTTCTTCGCCGGCGGCGAGGCGGAACCAGTAGAAGCCGTGGCTCGCGAGCGTGAGCAGGTACGGCAGCTCCCCGATCGGCGGGAACGCGGTCTTGCCCATCAGCTCGATCGGCACCCGGCCCTTGTAGCGCGACAGGTCGAGCTCGACCGGCTGCGCGCTGCGGGCGAGGTTCGCCACGCACAGAATGACCTCGTCCTGGTACTCGCGCAGATATGCGAGCACCTTGCGGTTGCCGGCGCGCAGGAACGTGAGGCTGCCGCGGCCGAACGCGCGGCTGCTCTTGCGCACCGCGAGAATGCGGCGCATCCAGTTGAGCAGCGACGACGGGTCGCGCAGCTGCGCCTCGACGTTGACCGCCTCGTAGCCGTAGACCGGATCCATGATCGGCGGCAGGTACAGGCGCTGCGGATCCGCGCGCGAGAAGCCGCCGTTCCGGTCCGGCGTCCATTGCATCGGCGTGCGCACGCCGTTGCGGTCGCCGAGGTAGATGTTGTCGCCCATGCCGATCTCGTCGCCGTAGTAGATGACGGGCGAGCCCGGCATCGACAGCAGCAGGCTGTTCATCAGCTTGATGCGGTCGGCGTCGTTCTCCATGAGCGGCGCCAGCCGGCGCCGGATCCCGAGATTGAGGCGCGCCCGCGGATCGGCGGCGTACATCTGGTACATGTAGTCCCGCTCCTTGCTCGTCACCATTTCGAGCGTCAGCTCGTCGTGGTTGCGCAGGAAGATCGCCCACTGGCAGTTGTCCGGAATGTCCGGCGTCTGCTGCATGATCTCGACGATCGGATGCCGGTCCTCCTGCGCTATCGCCATGTACATGCGCGGCATGAGCGGGAAGTGATACGCCATGTGGCACTCGTCGCCGTCGCCGAAGTAGTCGCGCACGTCCTCCGGCCACTGGTTCGCCTCGGCCAGGAACATGCGGTTGCGGTAGCGCCGATCGAGCTCGGCGCGCAGGCGCTTGAGCACGGCGTGCGTCTCGGGCAGGTTCTCGCTGCTCGTACCCTCGCGCTCGACGAGGTACGGGATCGCGTCGAGCCGCAGACCGTCGACGCCGGCGTCGAGCCAGAAGCGCATCACCCGCATGACCGCCTTTTCGACCTGCGGGTTGTCGAAGTTGAGGTCCGGCTGGTGCGAGAAGAACCGGTGCCAGTAGTACTGCTGCGCCACCGGGTCCCAGGTCCAGTTCGACGCCTCCGTGTCGGTGAAAATGATGCGCGTGCCGGCGTACTTGTCGGGAGTATCGCTCCAGACGTAGAAGTTCCTCTTCGCCGAGCCGCGCGGCGCGCGCCGGGCCGCCTGGAACCACGGATGCTGATCCGAGGTGTGGTTGATGACGAGCTCGGTGATCACGCGCAGGCCGCGCCGGTGCGCCTCGCGCACGAACGCCGCGAAGTCCTTGCGCGTGCCGTAGTCGGGGTGCACGTTGTGGTAGTCGGCGATGTCGTAGCCGTCGTCCTTCATCGGCGACGGATAGAACGGCAGCAGCCAGATGCAGTTGACCCCGAGGTCGCGCACGTAGTCGAGCTTCTGGATCAGCCCCTGGAAATCGCCGATGCCGTCCCCGTTGGAGTCGTAGAACGCCTTGACGTGCAGCTCGTAGACGACCGCATCCCTGTACCAGAGCGGATCGTCGGGCAGCGGCGCTGGCGGGTAATGAGCCATGGGTCAGCACCCGACGCGCGCGTGCGCCGCCGTCGCCGGAGCGCGGCCGCCGTGCGCGCAGCCTCCGCTCCGGGTTTCCCTGCTCCCGCACCTCTCCCCTGCGTGCTTCATTGTTGTTCCGCCCGGATGGTCCGCCCGCTTACATGTAGTAATCGAAATCCCGCTCGGAACGCACGCGCCGGCGCAGGCGGAAGATGTGCGCCGGGATCACGTGCGGATTGAGCTCGACGTAGTTGCGCTCGCCGCTCCAGAGGTAGCGCGCGTCGGACAGCAGATCGTGCGCCTGGTAGGGCTGGTGCGGATCGAGCCCGAACTCGGACAGCGGCAGGTGCACCCAGCCGGACTGCACGTGATGCGGGTCGAGATTGACGACGCACACGATCGTGTTGTCTGCAGCGGCACTGGTCTTGCTGTAGCAGATCAGCATGTCGTTATCGACGCCGTGGAAGCGCAGGCTGCGGTCGTGGTGCAGCGCGGGGTTCTCGCGCCGGATGCGGTTCACGCGCGCGATCAGCTCGCGCAGGCTGTCCGGCCGGTCGACCGGCCATACCCGAATCTGGTACTTCTCGGAGTCGAGGTACTCCTCGCTCCCCGGCTCGCGCGCGCGCGCCTCGCACAGCTCGAACGCCGGCCCGTAGATGCCGTAGGCCGCCCCGAGCGTCGCGGCGAGCACGAGCCGCGCGACGAACGCCGGACGCCCGCCGACCTGGAGGTATTCGTTCAGGATGTCGGGCGTGTTCGGCCACAGGTTCGGCCGGAAGTACTCGCGCACCCGCGTCTGCGTGAGCTCGCTGAAGTACTGCATCAGCTCCCACTTGGTATTGCGCCAGGTGAAGTACGTGTAGGACTGCGTGAAGCCGAGCTTCGCCAGGCGGTACATCACCGCCGGCCGCGTGAACGCCTCGGAAAGGAAGATCACGTCCGGGTGCCGCGCCTTCACCCGGCCGATCAGGTACTCCCAGAACGCGAACGGCTTGGTGTGCGGGTTGTCGACGCGGAAGATGCGCACGCCCTGCTCGATCCAGAAGAACACCACGTCCGTGAGCTCGTCCCAGAGCGCCTGCCAGGCGTCGGTCTCGAAGTGCAGCGGATAGATGTCCTGGTACTTCTTGGGCGGGTTCTCCGCGTATTGAATGCTTCCGTCCGGGCGCTTGAGGAACCACTCCGGGTGCTCGCGCACGTACGGATGATCGGGCGAGCATTGGAACGCCAGATCGAGCGCGACCTCGAGTCCGCGCCGCGTGGCCGCCGCGACGAAGCGGCGGAAGTCCTCGAGCGTGCCGAGCTCCGGATGCACCGCGCGGTGCCCGCCCTCGGCGGCGCCGATGGCCCACGGGCTGCCGACGTCGCCCGCGGCCGCGGTTTCGGCGTTGTTCCGGCCCTTGCGGTGAGTACGGCCGATCGGATGAATCGGCGGCAGGTACACGACGTCGAACCCCATCTCGGCCGCGGCGTCGAGCCGCGCCTCGCAGTCGGCGAAACGACCGTGGCGCGCGGGATCGTCCGTGCACGAACGCGGGAAGAACTCGTACCAGGCGCTGAAGCGCGCGCGCTCGCGGTCGACCACGACCGCGAGCTCCGGGGCGTGCGTCGTGGCGAAACGCCGGTCGGGGTAGCGCTGCATGAGTGCCTGCAGTTCCTCGCCGAGCGCCGCCGCGCGCCGCGCGCCTTCGTCGCTCCCGCCGCGCAGCACGCGCGCGATCGCACCCAGCCGCGCCGCGTCTGCGCCTTGCGCGCGCGCCGCGGCCTCCTCCACCAGCCTTGCGCCCGTCTGGAACGCGACCGCGAGGTCCTGCCCGGCCTCGATCCACTTCCCGAGATCGCGCCGCCAGGAGAGAAAATGGTCCACCCATGCGGTCACGGTGTAGGCGTAGCGGCCGAGCTCCTCGACCACGAAGCGCCCGCGCCAGCGGTCGTTCCCGAGCGGGCCCATCGGCACTTCGCTCCAGAGCGCGTTGCCGTCCTTGCGGTAGCGCAGGCGGCAGTCGATCAGGTCGTGACCGTCGGCGAACGCCGTGCACTCGACCACGACTTCCTCGCCCACGGTGCGCTTGACGGCGAAACGCCCGCCATCCACGCACGGAACCACGTCCTCGATCACGACGCGGCGCCGGCCGGCGTCGCTGTCGGCTGCGCCCTCACCCATGCGCCGCGGGAGCCGAATGTTTCAGGAACAGTACGCTGAGCGGCGGCAGCGTGAGCGTGATCGAATGCCCGTAGCCGTGCGTCGGGATCGGCACGCTCTCGACGCCTCCGAGGTTGCCGAACCCCGCGCCGCCGTACACGGTCGCGTCGCTGTTCAGCAACTCGCTCCAGAAGCCGGCGCGCGGCACACCGACGCGGTAGTTGTGCCGCGGCACGGGCGTGAAGTTGCACACGACGAGCACCTGCTCGGCCTCGCCGTCGCTGCGCAGGAAGCTGATCACGGACTGTTCCCAGTCGCAGCAATCGATCCACTTGAAGCCGGACTGCTCGTGATCGCGCCGGTGCAGCGCCGGCTCGGCCGCGTACAGCCGGTTCAGGTCGCGCACAAGCCGCCGCAGGCCCGCGTGCCGCGGATCGTCGAGCAGGTGCCAGTCGAGGCTCGCATCGTGGTTCCATTCGCGCCGCTGGCCGAACTCGCCTCCCATGAACATGAGCTTCTTGCCCGGATGCGCGTACATGTAGCCGAAGAGCGCGCGCAGATTCGCGAACTTCTGCCACTCGTCGCCCGGCATCTTGCCGAACAGGGAGCCCTTGCCGTGCACGACCTCGTCGTGCGAGAGCGGCAGGACGAAGTTCTCGGTGAACGCGTACCAGATGCTGAACGTGAGCTGGTTGTGGTGGAACCGGCGGTGCACCGGATCCTTGGCGAAGTACCCGAGCGTGTCGTGCATCCAGCCCATGTTCCACTTCATGCCGAAGCCGAGGCCGCCGAGATGCACCGGGCGCGAAACCATCGGCCAGGCCGTGGATTCCTCCGCGATCGTCTGCGTGTCCGGCTGCTCGCGGTAGGCCGCGCGGTTCAAGTCCTGCAGGAACGCCACGGCCTCGAGGTTCTCGCGCCCGCCGTAACGGTTCGGGATCCACTCGCCGGGGCGGCGCGCGTAGTCGAGATAGAGCATGGAGGCGACCGCGTCGACGCGCAGGCCGTCGACGTGATAGACGTTCAGCCAGAAGAGCGCACTGCTCAGCAGGAACGAGCGTACTTCCACGCGGCCGTAGTTGAAGATGTAGCTGTGCCACTCGGGGTGGAATCCCTGGCGCGGATCCGCATGCTCGTAGAGGTGCGTGCCGTCGAAGTAGGCGAGCCCGTGTGCGTCGCTCGGAAAATGCGACGGCACCCAGTCGAGGATCACGCCGATGCCGCGCTGGTGCAGCCGGTCGACGAGATACATGAAGTCCTGCGGCGCGCCGTAGCGCGAGGTCGGCGCGAAGTAGCCGGTGCTCTGATAGCCCCAGGAGCCGTAGAACGGGTGCTCCGTTACCGGCAGCAGCTCGACGTGGGTGTAGCCCATCTCGGCAGCGTACTCGGGCAGCCACTCGGCGAGCTCGCGGTAGGTGAGCGGCCGGTCGCCCTCCTCCGGCACGCGCCGCCACGAGCCGAGATGCACTTCGTAGATCGCGATCGGCGCATCGAGCCGGTTGCGCGCGCCGCGCATCGCCATCCATTCGCCGTCGCCCCACTCGTACTCGAGCGACCAGACGACCGACGCCGTGCCGCCCGGCCGCTCGAACCGGAACGCGAACGGATCCGCCTTGTCGACGCGAAAGTCGCCGAAGCGCGAGCGCACGTGAAACTTGTAGCACGCACCGCGCCGCACGCCGGGCACGAAGCCCTCCCAGATTCCGGTGTCTCCCGGCGCCGGGTGCAGACGATGCCGCCCCGGCTCCCAGCCGTTGAAATCGCCGATCACCGAGACCTCGGCGGCGTTCGGCGCCCATACCGCGAACGTCGCGCCCTCGGTGCCGTCGACGTCCGCCAGCCGCGCTCCGAGCTTCTCGTACAGATGCGTGTGATTGCCCTGTCGCAGCAGGTAGATGTCGTAGTCGGTGAAGCGGCCCGCCGGCCGCGCTTCCGTGCGTGCCTCGGGTGTCAGCGTCTGCGGCATGGCCTCATTGCTCGTTGCCTCGGAGTCCGGCCGAAAATACCCAAGTTGCTGCGGCACGGCAAACGAGCCGCCCCGGAACACGTCGACCCGGACTCAGTCTTATGAGCGAGACGGGCGCTTCGAGAAAGACGTAGACCGGATCGCAATACTGGCACTCGGCGTGTGGCTATTCTGCCTGCCGTCGGCGTGCGACCGCCGCGGCGAGCTCTGCGCTTCGCATTGCTCGCGCTTTCCGGTCCGCGCGGACGCAGGCAAACGTTGTTGGCGCAGGGCTTTCGGCAACGTCGGTCCGGCCCGAATCGCCCATCCTCGGCGTCACGGCGGTACCGCTGGCGCATCGGGCGGCCGGAAGCGAGCGCGCCAGCCCGTCGGATTCGCTGAACCTGCACTACCGGCGGCGACGACCGACGCCCCGCAAAGGAGCCGCGCCCATGGAAACGCGTGCAAGCATTGCCGGACATCCCCTGCACCCGATGCTGGTGGTGTTTCCGATCGGGCTGTTCGTTTTCTCCTTCGTCGCCGATCTCATCTTTCTCGGAACGCGCAACGCCACCTGGAGCGACGTCGCCTATTACGCCATGGCCGGGGGCATACTCGGCGGCGTTGCGGCGGCAGTCCCGGGGGCGCTCGATCTCTTCAGCATGCCGCATTCGCGCGTGCGCAGCATCGGCGTGATCCACATGCTCATCAATCTCGCCGTGGTCGTGCTGTACGCGATCAACTTCTGGGTGCGCAGCGGCCCCGAGCCCGCGTCCGCCGGACCGATCTGGCTCTCGGCGGTCGCCGTCGTGCTGCTCGCCGTCTCCGGGTGGCTCGGGGGCGAGATGGTGTACGTGCACGGGGCCGGCGTGAACGAGGCGCACGCGCAGACCCGCGCCCGTCCGTCCGGCGCGCACGCGCCGTCGCCGCGCCGCTAACCGGCCGACGACGCGCGCTTCGTCCGCCCCGCTGCCGCCGACACCGGGCGCGCGTCGCGCCGCACGCCGTACTTGTGGAGTTTCTCGACGAGCGTGGTGCGGCGCAGACCGAGCAGCTGTGCCGCGTGCGCGACCACCCCGCCCGTGCGTGTGAGCGCCTGCATGATCAGGCTGTACTCCACGTTGCCGAGGTACTCCTTGAGGTCGATGCCGCTCGCCGGCAGCGCCGGCAGCGGCATCGCGACGCCCGCCGGCGTGCGGTACTCCGTCGGGGCTCGTGCCGCGCGGTATTCGGGAGGCAGATCGTCGACCTCGACCGGCTCCTGGCCTTTCGTGCGCGCGAGCCGCTCCACCAGCTGCGCGAGCTCGCGGACGTTTCCCGGCCACGCGTAGCGCTGCAGCGCCTCCATGGCGGCCGGCGCGAAGTGCACCGAGATGCCGCGCTCCTGGCGCAGCCGCCCGTTGAGCTCAGCGACGAGCAGCGGAATGTCCTCGGTGCGCTCGCGCAGTGCCGGCAGGCGGATGCCCGACGCCCGAAACCGCTGATACAGGTCCGCGCGGAATCGTCCCGCCTGCACTTCGCGCTCGAGGTCGCGACGCGTCGCGCCGATCACGCGCACATCGGCCCGCACGGGGCGGTCGCTGCCGACGCGCTCGTAGACGCGCTCCTCGATCAGCCGCAGCAGCTTGCGCTGCGCCGCCGGAGTGAGCGCGTCGATCTCGTCGAGGAACAGCGTGCCGCCGGCGGCGGCCGCGACGCGGCCCGGACGGTCGGCGGGAGCGCCGAGCGGCCCGGCGCCCTCGTATCCGAAGAGCTCGCCCTCGAGGAACACTGCCGGAACGGCGCCGCAGCTCACGGCCACGAACGGCCGCCCGCGGCGCGGAGAGGCGTAGTGAATGTTGCGCGCGACGACTTCGCCGCCGGTCCCGGCCTCGCCGATGATCAGCACGGCCGCATCGGAGCCCGCCGCTCGTTCTATCCGCTCCCGGACCCGCTGGATGCCGGCGCTCCTGCCCACGAGGCTGCGGAACAGCTCCCGGCTGCGCCCGCCCTCGGGGTGCGCCTGCGCGTGGCGGCGCGCCTCGGCGAGCAGCTCGGGCAGCCCGTCGGCCGGACCGGGGAACGCGAGCACCCGCACGAAGCCGAGATCGGCCGCCGCGGCCTCGAGCGCCGGCACAATGCCCGCGGCCGCGTAGAGCACGACCGGCAGCTCCGGCCAGTCTGCGCGCAGCGCCTCGCAGAGCGCGCGCTGCGCGGCCGCATCGGGACACGGCCCGATGAATGCCACCCGCAGCCCCTGCAGTGCCTCGAGCCGAGCGCGCCATTCGCTCGGGCTCGCGCAGTGCACCGGGCCGCGGTGCATGGTTTCGAGGAGAACCTTGAGACGCTGCTGCCTGTCCCCGTCGCTGTCGACGAGGAGCAGTTCGGTTTCGCTATGGATCATGCTCCCTGAGTTCCGACGTGGTGGAGTTGCGCGGCGCCGACTCTATTCGCGGAGGGCCTTGCTTTCACTGAGTTGAGTATAGAGGCTGATTTCCGCGATGACGGGCGTTGCACGGAACGCAGGCGGGCGCGCGCGTTCGGTGCCCGCGGCGCAACGAGCCGCATTTCAGTCGGCCGCACGCCCGGCCGCTCGACGTCAGCCCGGAACCTCGCCCACGCGCACCCACACACCGCCTTCGGCGCAGCGCAGCACCTCGTCGCCGCTGCGGACGTACTGGCCGAGCGGATAGCGGACGTTGTTGAACCAGCAGGCGCTGGTCTCGAGCTCGAGGCCGAGGGGCGGCATGTCCCCCTCCTCGCCTTCGTCGAGAATTGGCGAGTTCTTGAGCTCGGGATCGGGCGCTCCCACCTGGGGCACGGCTGGCGTCTGCGACATACTCGCTCCTCCTCGCTGTCGGGCCCCGGCACCGACGGACCCGTTCGAATATCGCTCCCCGGCCCGGCGCACGCGCTGCCGTCAGTGATAGCCCTCGCCCGGACGCACCTTGCCGCGGAACGTGTGATAAACGAACACCGTGTAACCGATGATGAAGGGCAGCAGGATCAGCGCACCGACCACCAGGAAGAGCTGCGAGTCGGGCGACGCGGCCGCTTCCCACAGCGTGACGCTCGGCGGCACCAGGTACGGCAGCGTCGAAACCGCGAGGCCGATGAAGGAGACGATGAAGAGCCCGACGGCGCTGTAGAAAGCGAGCGAGGGATGCGGTCCATGAATGCCGCGCCAGCAGCCGACGGCGAGCAGCGCGGTGACGATCGGCACCGGCGAGAGCCAGGCGATATTCGGCCACGCGAACCAGCGGTTCGCGATGCGCTCGAACTCGAGCGGGGTCCAGACGCTGACGAGCACGATGAACACGAGCACCGCGAGCAGCAGCGGCCGCGCATAGCGGCGCGCCTGCTGTTCGACGCCGCCCGCGGTCTTCATGATGAGCCAGCACGCGCCGATGAGCGCGTAACCGACGACCAGACCGACCCCGCACATGAGGGAAAACGGCGTCAGCCAGTTGAAGGTGCCGCCCGCGAAGCGCCCGTCGACCACGGGGATCTCGCCGAGCAGCCCGCCGAGGATGAGCCCTTGCGCGAACGCGGCGGCCGTGGAACCCGCGGCGAACGCGATGTCCCACTTGCGCTGGTGCGGCTTCGCCACCCAGCGGTACTCGAACGCCACGCCGCGGAACACGAGCGCGAGCAGCATCACGATCACGGGTATGTAGAGCGCCGGCATGATGATCGCAAACGCGAGCGGAAACGCCACGAACAGCCCGTTGCCGCCGAGGATGAGCCAAGTCTCGTTGCCGTCCCAGAACGGCGCCACCGAGTTCATCATCTGATCGCGCGCCGCTTCCTCGGGGAAGAACGGGAACAGGATTCCGACCCCGAGATCGAAGCCGTCGAGGACGATGTACACCGCGACCGCGACCGCGATCAGCGCGGCGCAGATGACCGGCAGCCAGAACGCGGCTCCGCTCAGATCGGTCGGGATCATCGCGCCGCCCCCGTCGATCCTGCCTCGCTCAGCGGCTCCTGCGCGGTCGAGAGCGGACGGTTCGGCAACCCCTCGGGCCCCGGTGCCGGCTCGAGCGCCGCGCCGGTCGGGCCGCGGTTGATCAAGCGGTTGATGTAGTAGATGCCGACGGAGAACACGACGACGTAGATGATCACGAACGCGACCAGCGATCCGAGCACGCTCCCGGTCGCGACCGGCGAGACCGCGTCCCGCGTGAGCAGCAGACCCTGGACGGTATACGGCTGACGACCGCTCTCGGTCACGATCCAGCCGGCGACTATCGCGATGAACCCGAGCGGCCATGCGTGACTCGACCAGCGCAGGAACCGGGGGCTCGCGAACAGGCGCCCGCGCCGCCAGAGCACGGCGGCGACAATGCCGAGCGCGATCAGGAGCAGGCCGATCAGCAGCATCAGACGGAACGCGAAGAACACCAGCGCCACCGGCGGCCGCTCTTCGGGCGCGAAATCCTTCAGCCCGGGCACGTACTCATCGAACGTGTGCGTGAGAATGAGGCTGCCGAGGTACGGAATGGCGAGCGCGAAGCGGTTGGTCTCGGCGTCCTGGTCCGGCCAGGCGAGCACCACGAAGTCGACCGGCCCGCCGGCGCCGCCCCAGTGCGCCTCCATCGCCGCGACCTTGACCGGCTGGTGCTCGAGCGTGTTGAGCCCGTGCAGGTCGCCGATGAGGAGCTGGATCGGCGCGGCCAGGGCGACCATCCCCGCACCCATGCGCATCATGGTGCGCGCCTCGACTTCGTACTTCTGCGCCAGCAGGTAGCGCGCGCCGACCGCCAGCACCACCACGGACGTGGTGAGGTAGGCGGCATTCATCATGTGCAGGAAGCGGTAGATGAAGCTCGGGTTGAAGATGATCGCGAGCCAGTCGGCCGGATAGGCGATGCCGTCACGCACCTCGTAGCCCACAGGCGTCTGCATCCAGCTGTTGGCCGAGAGGATCCAGAAGCCGGAGAGCGCGGTACCGAGAGCGACCAGGATCGCCGAGGTGACGTGGAGCCACGGCGGCACGCGCCTCCAGCCGAACAGCATCACGCCGAGGAACGTCGCTTCGAGAAAGAACGCGGTCAGCACCTCGTAGCCGATCAGCGGGCCGACGACGTTGCCGGCGACTTCCGCGAAGCGGCTCCAGTTGGTCCCGAACTGGTACGACATCGGGATGCCGGAGACCACGCCCATCGCGAACGAAACCGCGAAGATCTTGGTCCAGAACCGCGCGAGCCGGTGATAGTGCTCCTTCCCGGTGCGCCGCCACATCACGAGCAGCGTGGCGATGAAGGCGGACAGTCCGATCGTGAACGCCGGAAAGATGATGTGGAAGCTGACGGTGAAGGCGAACTGCAGGCGCGATAGCAAAAGCGCATCCATGTCCTTTCTCCGCGTCTGGTTCCGGCGTGCCCGCCGCCCTCGCGCACGCGCGAGAAACACGCCCCGTTGCCGAACCGCTGGCACTGGCTCGACTGCACCTATTGTGGCGTGCCCGGTGGGCTGCGTCGAGCCATGCTGCCGGTGGGCTGCGTCGAGCCATGCTGCCGCGGTCCGCGCGTCAATCGCGGAAGAACCTCGCATTTCCCGCGGGCGCACGGAGGATCGCCTCGGCACTTCGATCGCTGCGCCTGTCCCTGCTGCGCTCGAGAGCAGGCTGATCCGCTCCCACCTCGTGTGGCCGTGAGGACGCGCCAGGCGCGCTCGCGAATCCGCCTCGACCGTTCGCCGCGCCCTTCGGGCCGGCCGCTTCGCGGCGTTGCCGCGCTCCCGGCGCGGCGCATCGAACGTTTATGTTTTCGTCGGGGGCTCGAGTCCTCACACGACGTCGAAACGACAAAGGGCCCCGGTTGGGGGCCCTTTGTCGCTTAATGGCGCGCCCGGAAGGATTCGAACCTCCGACCGCCTGGTTCGTAGCCAGGTACTCTATCCAACTGAGCTACGGGCGCGTGAACAACTCGTGGAAGGCGTCCGCCGAAGCGAAGCGCTGCCGTCGCGTAATGATCTCCGGCCCCGACGTTTCCCGCAAGGTGCCGCGCGGATCCGCCGGCACACCATCGCATCGCGAGGACGCGACGTTATCGACGAGGACGGTGATTATATCGGACAGTCGAAACGATGTCGCGGAGCCGGAGCGGCTAGCGGTACCTCGGAACGAAACTGGCGGAGAGAGAGGGATTCGAACCCTCGATGGGGCTTTTGGCCCCATACTCCCTTAGCAGGGGAGCGCCTTCGACCAACTCGGCCATCTCTCCTCGCGAGAAGGCGGCAAGGATAACGCCTGCCGCCTGGCGCGTAAAGGAAATGGCCGTATCAGCCCTTGCCCTGCTCCGCCGCGCGCGGCTCGTGTACGATGCCCGCTTCCTTTTCCTTCTTGATGCGCTCGTAGATCTCCTCGCGGTGCACCGGAATCTCTTTCGGCGCGTTCACGCCGATGCGCACCTGATTGCCCTTGATGCCGAGGACCGTCACCTGAACGTCGTCGCCGATGTTCAGCGTCTCTCCAATGCGTCGAGTCAAGATCAGCATCCGCTGTACTCCTTCTGAAGTCTCTCCGTTCTCTCCGAGTCCCTAGTCCATATCCGCGCAGCCGCCCTGCCGCCGTTCCTGCACCCACACCCCTCTGAATCTAGCCTGCACGCGCCAGGCCGGGGATTCCCTGCTAAGTTCCGGATTCTTCGTGCGAAATGCCGCAGCCGCACACCGTCTTCGGAACTCAGGCACTACTCATGCACCTTCTGTGCCAGCACCCAAACCGCTCGCTCCCGAGCTCATCCCGATACCCGCTCGACCGGACGGCTCGATGGTGTCGGCGGCGCGCGGTCGAGCCCGAAGGCATCATGCAGTGCCCGCACGCCAAGCTCAAGATATTTTTCGTCCACGACCACGGAGATCTTGATCTCCGACGTCGAGATCATCTGGATATTGATGCCCTCGTCCGCGAGCGCCTTGAACATGGTGCTGGCGATGCCGGCGTGCGAGCGCATGCCGACGCCGACGACGGAGATCTTCACGATCTTGTCGTCGCCGGTCACTTCCCGCGCCTTGAGCTCCTTCGCGACCGCCCGCAGGATCTCGCCCGCCTTCGCATAATCCCCGCGGTGCACGGTGAACGTGAAGTCGGTGGTGCCGTCGGCGCCGACGTTCTGCACGATCATGTCGACGTTGATATTGGCCTTGCCGATGTCGCCGAGGATGCGCGCGGCGATGCCGGGGCGGTCGGGCACGCCGCGAATGGTGAGCTTCGCTTCGTCGCGGTTGAAGGCGATGCCGGAGATGAGCGGGGCTTCCATTGAGTTTTCCTCGTATGTGATCAGCGTTCCCGGTCCGTCCTCGAACGACGACAGCACCCGCAACGGCACCTTGTACTTGCCCGCGAACTCGACCGAACGGATCTGCAGCACCTTGGCGCCGAGGCTCGCCATCTCGAGCATCTCTTCGTCGGTGATGCGATCGAGCCGGCGCGCCTGCGGCACGATGCGCGGGTCGGTAGTGTAAACCCCGTCCACGTCCGTATAAATCTGGCACTCGTCGGCGCCGAGCGCGGCCGCCATCGCCACCGCGGTCGTATCCGAACCGCCGCGCCCGAGAGTGGTTATGTCGCCTTCCTCGTCCACTCCCTGAAATCCGGCGATCACCACGACGCGACCCCTGCGCAGGTCGTCACGCACGCGCTTGTCGTCGATATCGAGAATCCGCGCCTTGCCGTGGACGTTGTCCGTGCGGATGTGGACCTGATGGCCGGTGTACGAGCGCGCGGGCACGCCGATGCGCTCGAGCGCCATGCTGAGCAGCGCGATCGTCGTCTGCTCGCCGGTGGCGAGCAGGACATCGAGCTCGCGCCCCGGGGGATCCGGATGGATCGTCTTGGCGAGGCGCAGCAGCCGGTCCGTCTCGCCGCTCATCGCCGAGACCACGACGACGAGGTCGTGCCCTTCGGCGCGCGTGCGCGCGACGCGCTGCGCGACCGCGGCGATGCGCTCGGGGCTTCCGACCGAGGTGCCGCCGTACTTCTGAACGATGAGAGCCATGAACGCCCTGAGAAAGGCCGAGGTGCAGGCGCTAAAGGCCGCAGATTAAACAGGCTTTCCGCGCGCGAGTAAACAGCCGGGACGCCGCCGCCGACGAACGCCGCTCATCCGGCTGCCGCCTCGGCCGGCACCGCACCGCTGTCCGGGCGACTCGACGCTCCCTATTCCTGGAGCCGCTCGCCCACCCAGTCCACGACCGACGCGAGCGCGCGCTCGAGCCCCGCGGGGTTGCTGCCGCCCGCCTGCGCCATGTCCGGCCGCCCGCCGCCGCGGCCGCCGACCTGCGCCGCCACATGATTGACGAGCTCGCCCGCATGCAGCCGGCCGGTCAGATCCTTGGTCACACCGGCGATGAGACTGACCTTCTCCTCCTGCACGGCGGCGAGCACGATCGCCGCCGGCGCGAGCTTGTGCTTGTAGTGATCGACCGCCTCACGCAGCACCTTGACGTCGGCGCCGTCCATGCGTGCGGCGAGCACCCGCACGCCCTTCACTTCCCGCACCTGGTCGAGCAGCGACTGTCCGCCGCCGCTCGCGAGCTTCGCCCGCGCCTGCTCGAGCTCCTTCTCGAGCGTCTTGGCGCGCGCCTGCAGCTGCTGCACCTTCTCGACGAGCTGCGCGCGGTCCGTCTTGAGCAGCCGCGCGAGGCTGTCGAGCTGCTCCTGCTGCTCGCGCACCCACCGCTCGGCGCCCTCGCCGGTGTACGCCTCGATGCGGCGCACGCCGGCGGCGATGCCGCTCTCCGAGACGATCTTGAAGAAGCCGATGTCGCCCGTGCGCCGCACGTGCGTACCGCCGCACAGCTCGACCGAGAAATCGCTCATGCGCAGCACGCGCACGCGCTGCTCGTACTTCTCGCCGAAGAGCGCGATCGCGCCGCTCGCGCGCGCCTGCTCGAGGTCCATGACGCGGGTCTCCGCCTCGTGGTTCGCGCGAATGTGCTGATTCACGAGGTCCTCGATGCGGCGCAGCTCCTCCGCCGTCAGTGCCTGCGGGTGCGAGAAGTCGAAGCGCAGGTAATCGGGGTGCACGAGCGAGCCCTTCTGGGTGACGTGCTTGCCGAGCACTTCGCGCAGCGCCGCGTGCAGCAGGTGTGTGGCCGAGTGATTCAGCCGGATGCGCTGGCGCCGGCGCTCGTCGATGTGCGCATCGACCCGGTCGCCGGCGCGCAGGCGCCCGCGCTCGAGCCGCCCGAGGTGCAGGAACGCGCCGGCCGGATGCTTCTTCGTGTCGCAAACCAGGAAGCGCCCGTTCGGCCCCTCGAGGACCCCGGTGTCGCCCACCTGACCGCCCGACTCGGCATAGAACGGCGTGCGCTCGAGCACGACGGCCGCCTCGCCGTCCGCCTCGCTCAGCTCCTGTACCGGCTCGCTGCCGTTGCGGTAGATCGCAGTGATGCACGCCTGGTCCTTCGCGCGCTCGTAGCCGCTGAACTCGGTGCGTCCCTCGATCGACACCACGTTGCTGTAGTCGGCCTCGAACCGGCTCGCCGCCTGGGCGCGCGCCCGCTGCGCCTCCATCTCGCGCTCGAAGCCGGCCATGTCGAGCTTGAGACCCCGCTCGAGGGCGACATCGCGCGTGAGATCGACCGGGAAGCCGTAGGTATCGTAGAGCCTGAAAATGGTCTCGCCGCTGATGGTGTCGCCGGTGAGCGCCGCGATCTCCTGGTCGAGGATCCGCAAGCCCCGGTCGAGCGTCTCGCTGAACCGCTCCTCTTCGAGCTTGAGCGCGCGCTCGATCGTCTCCTGCGCCGCGCCGAGCTCCGGATACGCCTCGCCCATCTCCGCGACGAGCGCCGGCACCAGTCGGTAGAAGAACGGCTCCTTCGCGCCGAGCTTGTGCCCGTGGCGTACGGCGCGGCGCACGATGCGGCGCAGCACGTAGCCGCGGCCCTCGTTCGAGGGGAAGACGCCGTCGGCGATCAGGAACGCCGCCGCGCGGATGTGGTCGGCGATGACGTTGAGCGAGGGACCCTTGCGCTCGCGGGTGCCGATGACTTCGGCCGCCGCCGCGATCAGCGCCCGGAACAGGTCGATGTCGTAGTTGCTGTGCACGCCCTGGAGCACGGCCGCGATGCGCTCGAGCCCCATGCCGGTATCGACCGAGGGCTTCGGCAGCGGCGTGAGCTTGCCGCTCGCGTCGCGGTTGTACTGCATGAACACGAGGTTCCAGATCTC
>DASVBY010000017.1:0-25992 GCA_036381895.1 Burkholderiales bacterium
GCCTTCTCGTCGGGAATCTCGAGCAGTTGCAGGATCACGGGCTGGTCCTTGCCCAGCATTTCGCCGCTCGCGATGCGAAACAGCAGGCTGTAGCCGATCTGACCGGCCGCGCCGGTCACGGCAACGCGCATGGGTTTCTTCATTTCCTCGTTCTCCTATTGCAGCAGTGTCGATACGGCCGGCGAGGCCTGACGATGCGTTCCCGTGCGTCGAAACAAGTGCAGCGCCCGGGGCGCTGCGACGGTGTCGGGATTCGGGTCCTGCGGTGGGTGAAATCGCGCGGGATTATACGCGCCGGCCGAACGGACCGACAACAAAGAGGGCCTCGGCGGAGGCCGTCCGGGGCGCGCGCAGCGCGCTATTTCGTGCCGAGCTTCCTGGCGACGGCGGCGCGGAACTGCTCGGCCTTGTCGGCGTCTCCCATCCGGCCGATCTCGCGCGCGAGCGCATCGATCAGCCGCTGCAGCGCGCCCGGCTTGTCGGGATTCCCGATGCGCGCGAGCTGCTCCTCCCAGACGATGCTCGCCATCGGTCCGAGGAACTCGACCGCCTCGCTCTCGACGGCGGCGAGCGCGGCCGGCCCCGAAGCCGCGGTCGCAACACCGCCGAGCGGGTCGGTCACCCCGAGCATGCGCAGCACGGTGATCGTGTCCGGGAGCGGGCCGGCGCCTTCGGGCACGCGCACCTTGCCTTCCGAGAAACGCAGCCGGCCGCCCTTGCGCGCGGCCGCGAACTGCCG
This sequence comes from Burkholderiales bacterium, assembly GCA_036381895.1. Lineage (GTDB taxonomy): Bacteria > Pseudomonadota > Gammaproteobacteria > Acidiferrobacterales > Sulfurifustaceae > JACQFZ01. The sequence continues at coordinate 740 of DASVBY010000017.1, forward strand.
GATGGCCTCGACGTTCTGGCGCGTGCCGAAGGTGACGCTGAGGATCGCGCCTTCGCTGAAGACGACCTGGAGCAGCTGATTGTCCGGGGTAGCGACGCGAGCGGTGCCGCTGCGACCCTCGCGGTGCAGCCGCTCGAGCTCCCGAACGATCTCCGCGTGGCCGAGTACGGCGTCCGAGTCCATGGCGCCGGACTACGCGGATTTCTTCGCGCTCAGCCGGTCCATGGCGAGGCGGATGCTGGTGCCCATGCGATCGATCGCGCGCGCGAGGCTTCCGATCTCGTCGCGCCGCTCGGCTTCGGCGATGCGCGGTACCACGCGTCCGCGGCTCATTTCGTCCGCGATGCGCGTGAGGCGGCGGATCGGCGTGGTGAGGCGCTGCGAGAAGAAGTACGCGATCAGGGTCACCACGACGAGCGTCGCGACGAGCAGGATCAGGGCGTTGCGGTTGGCTTCGCGGATCGGCGCGAACGCCTCGGCCTGGTCCTGCTGCGCGACCAGGATCCAGCCGTGGCGCGTGGTCTGCACCGTCGCCACGACCTCGCGGCCGTTGTCGTTGTAGCTGATCTGCTTGGTGCCTTTCTCGGGGCGCGCCAGGAACGCGGGATGGCGGCTGAAGTCGGCCATCTTGCTCACGTACTCCTCCTTCTGGTGCGCCACGACCTTGCCGCTCGGCTCGAGCAGGAACGCGTAGCCCGTCTCGCCGATGCGCGCTTTGGTGACGATGTCGGAGAGGTCGGCGAGCGTCGAGCCGGCGGCCATGACGCCGATGATGCGGTTGGAAACCGCCTCGTCGGTGATCGGCACCGAGAGGATCACCGCCGGCCGGTTATTGGTGCGGCTGATCACGACCTGTTCGCCGTAGGGCCGGCCCTCCAGCACCTGCTTGACGTAGATGCGGTCGCTGTAGTCGATGAGCGGCTTGTCGTCGCTGCGCCCGACGTTCATGCCGTCGGGGCCGATGGTGAAGACGAGGTACGTCCAGCTGTACTCCTTGAGCATCGCACGCAGTACCGGCTCCTGCGTGGCGCGGTCCATCGAGCGGATCAACGGCGTGTCGGCGTTCTGGCGCAGCGCCCGCAGATTCATCTCGACCCAGTTGTCGACTTGCGCGCTCAGCCGGTCGGCCGTATCCCGCAGCTGCTGCTCCACCGCATTGGAGATGCGCGTTGTGGCGTCGCGGTAGTCGACGTACCAGATGGTGCAGAGCGGCACCAGCGCGACCAGCAGCATGGTGACCAGCAGCTTGTGAAAGATGCTGAAGCTGAATGCTTTCATGAATTGTCCCCCTCGTGGCCTCAACTTCCGTGGGCGCGAAGCGCGGCCTGTTCTTATCTAATAGGCCACCGAGGCAAGGTAAGCCAGCCGGGATATCGCTTTGCGATTCAAGGCATTGCGGCGGCTGTCGCGGGCGGAGTCCGGCCTCCCGGGCCGCGGAGCACCGCGGCCGGCTCCGGAACGGACGTTTGCGCTCTCGCTGGCGAACGCGCGCGCGGCGCCTCTCGGTTGCGTGCCCGGCGAAGCAGCGAGTAAAGTCGCGGCGCTCACCGGTTTTCGAGTTCGTGCTTCATGACAGCGACGATCTACTGGGAGGATCTGCAGCCGGGAAAGGTCATCGACCTCGGCACGCGCGTGGTGCCGCGCGAGGAAATTCTCGAGTTCGGGCGGCGCTACGATCCGCAACCCTTCCATACCGACGAAGAAGCGGCGCGGCAGTCGATCTACGGCGGACTGATCGCGAGCGGCTGGCACACCTGTGCGATCATGATGCGGATGCTGTACGACGGGCTGCTGCGGCAGTCGGCGAGCATGGGCTCGCCCGGGATGGACAACCTGCGCTGGCTCAAGCCGGTGCGGCCGGGCGACACGCTGCGCGGGCGCATGACCATTCTCGAGGCGCGCCCGCTCAACAGCAAGCCGGACATCGGGATGATCAAGGCGCGCTGGGAAGTGTTCAATCAGCACGACGAACTGGTCATGACCGTCGACGGCATGGGCATGTATCGCCGCCGCCAGCCGGGCACGGCCGCCGCCGCGCAATGAGCGCGCCCGAACCCGGCCGCGTGCACGCCGGCGACGTCGAGCTCGCGACTTACGCGCGCGGCGACGGCCGACCGGTGCTTCTCATCAACGGGCTCGGCGCGGCCGCCGCCGACTGGGGGCCGTTCGCCGAGGCGCTCGCGCCGCACGTGCGGCTCATCGCCTTCGACAATCGCGGCGCCGGCCGGTCCACGGTGCCGACGCAGCCGTTCACACTCGAGCGCATGGCGGACGACGCCGCGGCGGTGCTCGAAGCGCACGGTGTGGCGGCGGCCGCGGTGATCGGGCACTCGATGGGCGGGATGATCGCGCAGCTCCTCGCCGTGCGCCGGCCGGAGCTCGTCGAGCGGCTGGTGCTGATCGGCACGCACGCCGGCGCGAAGAGCGCCGTGCCGGCGACGCCGGAGGCGCGCGCGGTGCTGTTTCCCAAGGAAAAGCTCCCGCGCGAAGAGCTGGTGCGGCGCCAGTTCAGCGTCTACGTGGCGCCGCGCTTTCTCGCCGAGCAGCGCGAGACGTTCGAGCGCATGGTCGCGCTGCGGCTCGCGCACCTCATGCCGCTCGAGGCCTGGCAGCTGCAGCTGCAGGCGATACTCGCGAGCGAGCGGCGCGAGCTCGTGCGCGGCATCCGCGCTCCGACCTTGATCCTGCACGGCCGCGGGGACGCGCTGATCCCGTTCGCGAATGGCGAGATGCTGCGCGACCTCATCCCCGGCGCACGGCTCGTCGCGCTGGACGATTGCGGCCATATGGTGAACTGGGAGAAGCCCGCCGAGGCCGCCGCCGCGATTCTCGATTTCCTGGCGTCGTGACGCGCTTCGGTCTTCCGCCGCCCGGCTCCGCCTGCCGCCGCGTCTCCCGGCGCGCCTCGCGCGTTCGACCGACTGAGACAGTCCCGCTTCCATGATCACCGACCGCCGCCCGCTCGACGCCGCCGCCTTCGGCCTGATGACGCTGCTTTGCTTCCTGTGGGGCGTGCAGCAGGTGGTCGTCAAGCTGACCGCGCCCTACGTCTCGCTGGTGATGCAGGGTGGCATCCGCTCGGCGCTCGCGACCGTGCTGCTCGTGGCGTGGGCGCGCGCCCGCGGGATCGCGTTGTTCGGCCGCGACGGCACGTTCCGGCCGGGTGTGCTCGCGGGCTGCCTCTTCAGCATCGAGTTCGTGTTCATCTACGCGGGCCTCGGGCACACCAGCGCGTCGCGCATGGTGGTGTTCCTCTACCTCACGCCGCCGCTCACGGCGCTCGGCCTCGCGTGGCTCGTCCCCGGCGAACGGCTGACGCCGGTCCAATGGCTCGGCGTGCTGGTGTCGTTCGGCGGCATCGCGCTCGCGTTCTCGGAAGGATTCCTCGCTGCGCGCGAAGCGACCTGGATCGGCGACGTCTGCGGTGTGCTCGCGGCGCTGTGCTGGGCCGCGACCACGATCGTCGTGCGCGCGAGCGCGCTAGCACGCGCGAGCGCGACGAAAACGCTCTTCTATCAGCTCGCGGCTGCGTCGGTGCTGCTCACGCTGGCTTCCTGGCTCATGGGCGAGCCCGGCGTCCTCGCCGTGACCCCGGGCGTCGTGGCGAGCATCCTCTACCAGGGCGCGATCGTCGCGTTCGCGAGCTTTCTCGTCTGGTTCTGGCTCCTGACGCAATACTTCGCCGCGCGCCTCGCGGTGCTCTCCTTCATGACGCCGCTCTTCGGCGTGCTCGCCGGCGTGCTGGTCCTCGACGAGCCGCTGACGCCGCTGTTCGCCATTGCGGCCGCGCTCGTTGCCGCGGGCATCGTGCTCGTGAATATCGGCACGCGCAGCGCGGCGCCGGCCGCGGCGCCATCGCCGGCCGGTGCGCCCGGCCGCCGCTGACCGCGCGCGCCCCACGGTCGTTGCGTTCGATGTTCGCACGCGCTACGCGCGGTTGCCGGGCCATTGCGTAACTGTGTCGGCAACACTAACATCTTCCGGCGTCGTGACCGGCGCGGCGCCCGAAGGCGGCCGGGCGCTCACGCGCGGCGGCGGGCGTGGGCGCGCAGCGGATGGGTGCGGTTGTGACGTTCGACGTCGCGCGCGATATCGGCGAGCGAGACGCCGGCGAGCTCGGCCTCGAGCGCGTGCTGCGCCCGCTGCAGCGTGCGGTTGAGCACCGGCTGGATGCTGCGCCCGACCGGACAGTCGGGGTTCGGCGCGCTGCGGTGCAGCGCGAACAGCGTTTCGCGCTCGACGGCCCGGAAGACGTCGAGGAGCAGGATCGATTCCGCCGGGCGCGCGAGCAGCGCGCCGCCGCCCTGCCCGAGCTGCGCGCGCGTCAGGCCGGCGTCGTTGAGCATCGACAGGATGCGCCGGATGACGGCAGGATTCGTGCTCGCGCTCCTGGCGAGCAGCTCGGACGTGACGGGTTGACCGCGGTGCAGCGCGATGGCGCTCAGGATGTGCACGGCGACGGCGAAGCGGCTGCTGGTCGGCATATCGCCAGCTCCTCGAGTGGGGCGGCGCGTTCGATTCTGTCACGTTTCCGGGGGCAGTCAACAAAGGTTGCCGGCGGCCGCGGCCGCCGGCGCGTTCCAAACCGATCAGTTGGCATAAGGAGGACGACGTGAAGCTGTACTATTCGCCTGGGGCGTGCTCGCTGGCCCCGCACATCGTTGCCCGCGAGGCCGGGCTCGCGATCGACCTGGTCAAGGTCGACCTCAAAGCGCACCGGCTCGAGAGCGGGGAGGACTATTACGCCATCAACCCGCGCGGCTACGTGCCTATGCTCGAGCTCGACGACGGCACGCGGCTGACCGAAGTCGCGGTGCTGACGCAGTTGCTCGCGGAGCGGGCGCCGCAGGCCGGGCTGCTGCCGCCCGCGGGCTCCATCGAACGCCTGCAGGCGCAGATGTGGCTCAACTACGTCGCGACGGAACTGCACAAGACGTTCAGCTGGTTCTTCCACCCGCAGCTCCCCGACGCCATGCGGGGGCTTTTGAACGACCGCCTCGCGAACCGGCTGTCGCACCTCGAAAAGCATCTCGAAGGCCGCGAGTACCTGGTCGGCGACCGCTTCACCGTCGCGGATGCCTATGCCTACACGGTGATCAACTGGGCCGGTGTCCTGAAGATCGACCTGACGCCGTACCCGAACATCAAGGCCTTTCAGAAGCGCATCGGCAGCCGGCCGAAAGTGCGCGAGGCGCTCGTCGCCGAAGGGCTGGTGAAGAACTAGCCGCTCGCCCCGACGGCGGCGCTACCATTACCTCCCCTCGCATTCACGGGAGAGCACGACATGTCACAGGAGAGCGCCGTTATCGTCGGAGTGGGCCCCGGCCTCGGCTGGTCGCTCGTCCGGCGCTTCGCACAAGCGGGCCTGCGCGTGGCGGCCGCCGCGCGCAACCGCGCGACGCTGGACGAGCTGCTCCGGCGGCACGCCGCCGAGCTGCCGCCGGGCAGCGTTACCGCGTACGCCTGCGACGCGACGCGGCCGGCCGAGGTGCAGGCGTTGTTCGAAGCGGTCGGGGAGGCGCCGAGCGTCGTGATCTACAACGCCGGCACCTTCGAGCCGGCCGGCATCCTCGACATCACGCCGGAGCAGCTCGAGCGCTGCTGGCGCATCGGCTGCCTCGGCGGTTTTCTCGTCGGTCAGGCGGCCGCGCGGCGGATGCTCCCGCGCGGCACCGGCACCATCATCTACACCGGGGCGACCGCGGCGCTTCGCGGCAGTGCCGGCTTCGCGAATCTCGCGGTGCCGAAGTTCGGGCTGCGCGCACTGGCGCAGTCGATGGCGCGCGAGCTCGGTCCGAGGGGCATTCACGTGGCGCACGTGGTGATCGACGGGCAGATCGCCTCGGAGCGCTACCGGCAGCTCGCCGAGCAGCGCGGCCCCGATGCGCTGCTCGCGCCCGACGCGATCGCCGAGACCTACTACCAGCTGCATCGCCAGCCGCGCAGCGCCTGGACGCTCGAGCTGGACCTGCGTCCGTGGGTGGAGAAGTTTTGAGCGGCTGAAGCGCGTCGCGGCGGCGGGAGCGATCAGCTCATCCTGAGCACGATCTTGCCGAGGTTGCGGTTCGCCTCCATGTGGCGATGCGCATCGGCCGCGCGCTCGATCGGGAGCACGCAATCGATGACGGGTTTGAGCTCGCCCCGCTCGAAGCGCGCGAGCGCGAATTGGCTAAGCGCCTCGATCAGCGCCTCCTTCTGCGGTGCCGGCAGCCGCCGCAGCGTGGTCGCGGCGACCGTCATCGCCTTCTGCAGCAGGGGCGCAAGATCGAGTTCGCCCCTGGTCTTGCCGAGGAAACCGATCAGCATCAACCGCGCGAAACGCGCGGCCGCGGCAAGGTTGTCGTTCCAGTAGGGCGCACCGACGAAATCGAGGATCACGTCGACGCCACGGCCGTCGGTCGCGGCGAGCACGCGCTCGCTGAACTTCTCCTGCTTGTAGTTGATCGCGAGCTCGGCACCGAGGTTGCGGCAGAGCTCGAGCTTCTCCTGGGATCCCGCGGTGGCGAAGACGCGCGCTCCGGCCGCACGCGCGAGCTGGATCGCGGCGCTGCCGACGCCGCTCGCGCCCGCGTGAATCAGCGCGATCTCCCCCGGCTGGAGCCTGCCGAGGACGAAGAGGTTGAGGTACGCGGTTTGAAACGCCTCGGGAATCGCCGCCGCCTGTTCGTAGCTGAAATCCTTCGGAATCGGCATCGCCTGTGCCGCCGGCACGGTCGCGAGCTCGGCGTACCCGCCGCCCGGCACCACGGCCATCACGCGGTCGCCCGTGCGCCAGCGCCCCGCGGGCTGCACCACTTCGCCGGCGATCTCGAGCCCGAGGATGTCCGGCGCGCCCGGCGGCGGCGGATACATGCCCAGGCGCTGCAGAATATCGGCGCGGTTCACCGCGGTTGCGCGCACGCGCACGAGCAGTTCGTCCGCCTTCGGCGTCGGATCGGGTGCGTCGCCGTACACCATGTTCTCGGCGGGGCCCGGTTGCTTCACCAGAATGGCTTTCATCGTCGGCTCCTGTGTCGCGTTACTGCGCCTCGAAGAATTCGAGCAGTATATCGGCCAATGCCGCCGGCTGATCGAGCTGCATCATGTGCCCGGCCCCGGCGAGGGTGCGCAGCCGGGAATTCGGGTAGAGCCGCTGGCGCTCGGGATCGTGCGCCATCGCCAGGTCCGACTCGCCGCCGTTCACGAGCAGCACCGGGCAGCGGATGCGCGCGATGAAGGCGCGGAACTGCGCCAGGTTGAAGGGCAGCGGCGAGCGCGTGCGATGCAGCGGATCGTGCTTCCAGATGCGGCTGCCGGGCGGACCGTCCGGGGCGGGGCGGGTCGACTTTTCCGCGAGGCGCTCCGCCCAGGCGGGATCGAGGCGCGGATAGAGCTTGCGCAGCCGTTCCACCGCCGCGGCGAGCGACGGCAGCGGCTTCAGCGTCTTGGCGCGCGCGTCGTCCACCGTCCGGATGTGCTCGAGCATGCGCTGCGGCGCTTCCTCGGGCTTCGTGTCCGGCGGGCCGATGCCTTCGAGCAGTGCGAGCTTCTGCACGCGCTCGGGAAAGGCCCCGGTGTAATAAGTCGCCACCGTCCCGCCCATCGAGTGTCCGACGAGGTACACGCGGCTGCGCGTCAGTGGCGGCAGCAGCCGCGCGAGGTCCGCGGTGTAGTCCGGGAAGTAGTAATAGCCGCCGCGGCCGATCCATTCGCTGTCGCCGTGGCCGCGGAAATCCGGCGCGATCACGTGGTAGCGCACCGCGAGCTTGTGCGCCACGCGCTCGAAGCTCCAGGCGAGGTCGAGAAAGCCGTGCAGCAGCACTACGGTGGTGTCCGACGCGACGTTGTCCCATTCGAGGACGTTGTGGCGCAACCCGTTCGCCTCGAGCGTGCGTGCGCGGGGTTCGGAATTCGATGTCATGCGGATCCTGGCGGCGGTAGACGACTCTTCGGCAGGAGGCGGTCCGGGGCAAATGCTGCTTCGAGGCGTTCGTGCTCGTCGGGAACCGGGCGCCGCTGCCGGTGCATACCTATCATCCCGGCACCGCTCGGTGCAATGCCGCGGTCGCCCTCGCGGCAGAGATCGCGCATAACGATAAGGGGCCGCTGTGCGGCCCCTTTCGCTTTTATCCCCGGCGTCAGTCCCGGTAGAGCTTGACGTACTCGAAATCGCCGGGCTGCTTGTTGATGCCGACCCGCGGCGGCGCGATCCAGCTCGCGTACTTGCCGGGCTCGAAGCAGGGCTGCATCAGCGAAGCGATGAACGCGAGATCGGCTTCGGTGCAGAACCAGGCGTCCTTCTGCACGTTCCAGTCGGCTTCGCTCACGACCTTGCCGTCCGGGGTGATGTAGTGCCCCGCGAACTCGCCGATCTTGCGGTTGAAGCCCTTGTGCGGCTGCTTGAACTCGAAGTCGATGCCGGCGTCGCGGATGATCTTGTTCCAGCGGTCGATGCCGCCCTGACAGTCCTTGATGTAGTCGTCGAGCAGCCGGCTGTTGATCGCCTTTAGCGCGGGCACTTCCTCGGTCACGATCTCGCCGTTCTTTACCCGCTGCACCGGATAGGTGGCGTCCGTCAGCACGTGATCGTCGTCGATCTTGGTTTCCTCGAAGCGCCCTTTGAGCCCCGCGCTGAACGCTTCCGCGGCGTTGCTCGAGATCTCGGAACCGAAGAGGTCGCGCGTCACGGAGATGTGGAAGTTCGCCTTCTTCTGCAGCGTCGGCAGGTCGATGACGCCGAGCCGCCGGACGGCGTCGATGTTGTACGGGTCCTTGATGCCCGCGCGGTTCATGGCCTTGACGGTCGCTTCCACCGTGCGGCCGATGCCGGTTTCGCCGACGAACAGGTGATGCGCTTCCTCCGTCAGCATGAAGCGGCAGCTGCGCGACAGCGGATCGAAGCCCGACTGCGCGAGCGCGGCGAGCTGCATCTTGCCGTCGCGGTCGGTGAAGTAGGTGAACATGAAGAACGACAGCCAGTCCGGCGTGCGCTCGTTGAACGCGCCGAGGATGCGCGGGTTGTTCTGGTCGGCCGAGCGCCGCTCGAGCAGCGCCTGCGCCTCCTCGCGGCCGTCGCGGCCGAAGTACTTCATGAGCAGATAGACCATCGCCCAGAGGTGGCGCCCCTCTTCGACGTTCACCTGGAACAGGTTGCGCATGTCGTAGAGCGAGGGCGCGGTCTTGCCGAGGTAGCGCTGCTGCTCGACCGACGCCGGCTCGGTGTCCCCCTGGATGACGATCAGCCGGCGCAGGAGCGAGCGGTATTCGCCCGGGACCTCCTGCCACGCGGGCTCGCCCTTGTGCCGGCCGAAGGGAATGACGCGGCCTTCTTCCTTCGGCGCGAGCAGGATGCCCCAGCGGTACTGCGGCATCTTGACATAATCGAATACGGCCCAGCCCTGCGGGTCGACGCCGACCGCCGTGCGCAGGTAGACGTCGGCCGTCTGGAAGCCGTCCGGCCCCATGTCGCGCCACCAGTCGAGGTAGTTCGGCTGCCACTCCTCCAGCGCCCGCTGCAGCTGCCGGTCGCCGGACAGGTTGACGTTGTTGGGAATCTTGTCGTCGTAATTGACCTCCACGAAGGCGCTGCTCTTGATAGCTTCGCTCGTAGTGCTCATGTGCGTTCCCCGTCGATTGTGTGGACGAATCGGCCGCCGCAGCCGGCCGGCCGAGCGCCTGTATGCAGTATGTTGCATATCCACGGCACGACATGAACGATAGTGCATGATGTCGCCCGGACCTTTGATCTAGGTCAAAAATCGGCGGGGCAACTGCGCCGGCCGCAGGGGTTACCGGCGGACGGGATTGACGGCTTCCGCCGGGCGGAGGCGCTCGGTTTGTACCTGCGCGGCGGCCGACACTGCCCAGGTGAGGAGCAAGAGCCCGGCGCCGATCCAGGAGAGTGCGCCGAGATCGAAGTGCACGAGCACGAGGCCGCCGAGGCCGGCACCGGCCGCCTGGCCCAGGTAGAAGCTCGAGGAGTTGAGCGCCACCGACGCGGAGGCGAGCGGGGGCGCCATGGCGATAAGCCGCACCTGCTGGGCGCCCTGAATCGCGAAGGCGCCGAGGCCCCAGAGGGTGAGGGCGAGGAGCGTTACCGGCAGCGAGTCGCGCGTGAGCGGCCACAGGAGAAATGCGGCGAGGATCGTGGCGATGGTGGCCGCGACCACCCGGGCCGCGCCCAGCCGGTCGATCAGCGCACCGGCGATCAGGTTGCCGATGACCCCGGCGACGCCGACCCAGGCGAAGAGCGCGCCAATGAGGGCGGACGACGCACCGAGGTAGCTCTTGAACACCGCGGCGAGGTAGGTGAGCAGCACGAACTGCGCCGCCGCTTGCAGCACCGTTGCCGCCAGCACCAGCAGCAGCGCCCGGTTCCCGAATACCGCCCGCCAGGCGGCGGCGTCGATGCGCGGCACGTACAGGCCCTTCGGCACCTGTACGTAGAGGAGCGCCGCGCAGAGCGCCGCAACGAGGCCGACGACGATGAACGCGGCGCGCCAGCCGAGCGCGGCGCCGAGGTAGATGCTGAGCGGGTTGCCGACCACGCTCGAGAGGCTGAAACCCAGGAACACCAGCGCCACCGCACGTCCGCGCTGTGCGGCCTCGACGAGCAGGCCCGCGGTGGCGGCGGCCTGCGGCGTGTAGATCGCCGCCCCCGATCCCGTGAGCAGCCGCAATAGCAGCAGAACCGCGTAGCTCGGCGCGAACGCGGCGCCCACGTGGCCGAGGGCGAAGAGCACGAGCGCGCCGACGAGCAGCGCCCGGCGCGATATCCGGCTCGTGACGCCCGCGAGAATCGGCGCACCGACGCAGGTGGCGATGGCATAGGCGGTGAGCAGCTGTCCGACCGCCGCGAGCGACACGCCGAGATCGGCCGCGATCAGGTTGAGCAGCCCCGCCGTGATCATCGTGCCGGTGCCGATCACGAAGTTGCCGAAGGCCAGCGTGTACAGCGGAGCGCGCAGTGGGCTCATTGATGCAAGTCGTGATATCGGGCGGAGCGCGGAAGTTTACCGTGCGGCTGCTTTCCGAGCCCCTCTCGTGCTAGGACGCGCTGCGTCCGCGGTCGCCGCATCCGGACGGGGCAGCGCGTTCATCTCGTTCCCCTCGCGAATTGAAGCGCGGCTTCGGTTCAGGCGACCTCGAACAGGCTCGCCGCGCCCATGCCGCCGCTCACGCACATCGTGCACACGACGTACTTCACGCCGCGCCGCCGCCCCTCGAGCAGCGCATGACCCACCATGCGCGTGCCGGTCATGCCGAACGGATGGCCGATCGAGATGGCGCCGCCGTTGACGTTGAGCAGCTCCATCGGGATGCCGAGCCGGTCGCGGCAGTACACGGTCTGCACCGCGTACGCCTCGTTGAGCTCCCAGAGGCCGATGTCGCTCATGCGCAGCCCGGTGCGCTCGAGCAGTTTCGGCACCGCGTACACCGGACCGATGCCCATCTCATCCGGCTCGAGGCCGACGACCACCGTCCCGCGGTAGATACCGAGCGCCTGCAGACCCTTGCGCTCGGCGACCCGGCTGTCCATCACGACGACCGCGGCAGCGCCGTCCGACAGCTGGCTCGCGTTGCCGGCGGTGATCGTCTCGCCGGCCACGGGCTTGAGCGCGAGCAGGCCGGCGAGGGTCGTGTTCGGCCGATTGCCTTCGTCGCGATCGAGCGTCACCTCCTTGAGATACTTCGCGCCGGTTTCCTTGTCGGTCACCTCCATCACGGTGGTGAGCGGCACGATCTCGTCCTTGAACCTGCCGGCGGCCTGCGCCGCGGCCGTGCGCTGCTGGCTCGCGAGCGCGTACTCGTCCTGCGCTTCGCGGCTGATCCGGTAGCGCTGCGCGACCACCGCCGCGGTTTCGTTCATCGGCATCCACAGCTCCGGCTTGTGCTGCATCAGCCACTCTTCCGTGATCCGGTGCTTGTTGAGGTGCTCGCGTACCAGGCTGATCGACTCGACCCCGCCGGCCACCACGATCGGCACCTTGTCGACCAGCACGCGGCTCGCCGCCATCGCGATCGCCTGCATGCCGGAGGCGCAGAAGCGATGCACCGTGACGCCGGCGGTCGTCACCGGGAGTCCCGCGCGTATCGCGGCGAGCCGCGCGATGTTGTGCCCGGTCGCGCCTTCGGGCATGCCGCAGCCGAGGATCACGTCCTCGACCTCGCCCGGCTCGATGCCGGCGCGCGCGACCGCGTGCTGGATCGCGTGCCCGGCGAGCACGGCGCCGTGGGTGTTGTTGAAGGAGCCGCGAAAAGCTTTACCGATGCCCGTGCGGGCGTACGACACGATGACGGCGGTACTCATCTCGAAATCTCCGGTTGTGAGGGAATCCTGCAGCCTCAGCGTCCGGCAGCGCCGAACTCGAGAACGAGGCAGGTCGTGGTCGCGTGCGCATAGAGGCGGCCGGCGGCGTCCGTGAGGCGTCCCTCGGCGGTGCCGATGCGGCTGCCGACGTGGATGACTCTGCCCTCGGCGCGCAGCCGTCCGCTCTCGGGCATCACGGGGCGCACGAAGTTCACCTTGAGCTCGACCGTCGTGTAGCCCTTGCCCGCGGGCAGCATGGAGTGGACGGCGCAGCCGACGCAGGAGTCGAGCAGCGTCGCCACCCAGCCGCCGTGGATGCTCCCGATCGGATTGAAGAACGCGGCGCGCGGATTGCCTTCGAACGCGACGCGCCCGGGCTCGACCTCGACCAGGGCGAAGTCGAGCACTTCGCTGATCGGTGGACGCGGCAACTCCCCGCGCATCATGCGCCGCAGCAGCTCGAGTCCCGGCTGCTGCGTGAGCGCATCGCGCGGCAGCGGAGCAGGCGCCGGCGCCGTGGGGGCTGCGGTGAGATCGTTCATGGGTTCTCCTCGTTCTCGGATCAGCGGTGCGTATGCGTCGTGGCGGGTACGGACGTATCCGCCGCCGCCAGCGCCTGCGGCTCGAGCGGCCGCGGCAGCCAGGCCGCTTCCGTCAGAAAGCGCACCGCGGCGTCGATGACGCGCCAGTCGCGCAGCACCTTGCGATGGCCGCCTGCCTTGAGCGCGATCTGCATCCGCGCCTTCGGCCAGTGCGCCGCAATCTCCTGCGTGTCCTCGATCGGCATGTCGCGGTCGTCGTCGGTTGCGAGGAGCAGCGTGGGCGGCAGGTAAGCCGGCACGTTGCGGCAGAGATCGAGCTCCGCGAGCGGCGCGCCGAAGACCTCGGTCTCGAGGCGCCGGCGGAACAGTGCGCGCGTGCGCGCTCCGAGCGCGAGCAGGTCCTCGAAGCGCCGCGCCACGCCGTCGACCGATCTTGCGGCCGAGATCAGAACGGCGCGCCCGACCCGCAGCGGCCGCTGCGCCGCGAAGCCGACTGCCGAGGCGCCCATCGAGTGCGCGACGACGCCGTGCAGCGGTCCGAACTCGGCCGCCACCATGCGCAGGAACTGCGCGTAGCCGAGGACGGTGAGCGCCTTGCCGCGATGCCCGCCGTGCGCCGGCGCATCGAAGCCGATCACGCGAAAGCCGGCGGCGACGAGCGGTTCGACGAAGCGGCCGAGCTGCGTCACGCGGCCCTCCCAGCCGTGAACCAGGAGCACCGGCCGGCCATGGCCCCAGCTGAAGCCGGTGTGCCCGTTCGCGAGCCAGATGCGCTCGGCGCTCTGCGCGATCGCCTGCTCCCACGCCGGGACCGGCCAGCGCCGCGGCGTGGTGAAGAAGCGCAGCGCGAGCTGCGCGCCAAGGCGCGGGGATACGGCGTCGAGCACCCGAAAGGGGGCCTGCACGTACTGAATCGCCATCTCGATGTCTCCTGTGTGGGGCACGCCGCCGGCGGCGCCGCACGAGCCTGCCCGATCGATGTCATCCTATCTATCGATAGATATATGGAAACCGCAAAAAAATCTCGCCGCTACGCGAACAGCGTTACCTTGAGCTGCTGCAGGATGCTCTCGAACGTTTTCAGGTTGCCGGTCGTGCGCGCCACCTGTGTCGCGCCCTGGAGCGTCGCTAGCACCATCTCGGCCTGGTCCTCGACCTTGCCCTCCGCGCGGATCTCGCCGAGCTTGCGTCCGGCCTTGAGCGCCGCGCGCAGCCAGTTCCGGTGCCGCTCCTCGAGCGCCGCCAGCTCGCGCTGCACGCGCTCGGGCAGTGCGCTGTACTCGGCCCCGAAGGCGCCGCCGGGGCAGATGCGCCCGGTGCGCGCGAGGTGCCGGTAGTACTCGAACCACTCGAGCAGGTCCGCCTTGGGCGAGCCGCTGCTCTTGCGCGATTCCACCCAGCGCTCGAACCGCTCGCGGTAGCGCTGAAGCATCGCGACGCCGAGGTCCTCCTTCGACGGAAAGTGGTAGTGCACGCTCGCCGACTTGATGCCGAGGTCGGCCGCGAGATCGCGGAAGCTGAAGCTCGAAAAGCCGGCGTCCTGCAGGTAGAGCTCCGCGCGCTTGAGGATCGCCGCGCGCGTATCGCCCGCCGGCTTGGCCGCCCGAGTATCGGCCGCGGACTTGTGCGCCGGTTTCATGCGCCGCAGCATAGCGCCCTATCTACTGATAGGCAAGTAGGTCCCGGGGTGCGGCCGTCCGCGGCGCGCTGCGTCAATGTAGAATCGCTTTCGCGTTCTTCCGACCACCCGACGCCATGCCCCAGCCATCGCCCGGATCGGCCGCTGCGGCCGCTCCCGTCCTCGCGGCCCGGTCCGCGCGCGCCCGCCGGGGCCTCGCGTTCGCGGCGCTGCTCCTCGGCGGCGCGGCGCTCGGGTTGTCCCCCATCTTCGTGCGGCTCGCCGACGTCGGGCCGACGGCGAGCGCCTTCTGGCGGGTGGCGCTCGCGGTGCCCGTGCTGTGGCTATGGGTGCTCGCGCACGAGCGGCTGGCGCTGCCGCGCGCCCGCGCGCTCCTCGGCCCCGTGCTCCTCGCCGGCGTCTTCTTCGCCGCCGATCTCGGTGTCTGGCACTGGTCGATCATGTACACGACGGTCGCCAACTCGACGCTGCTCGCGAACTTCGCCCCGATCTTCGTGACGCTCGGCGGCTGGTGGCTGTTCGGCAGCCGCGTCTCGCGCCCGTTCGTTCTTGCGATGCTGACCGCGCTCGCCGGCACCGCGCTGCTGGTCGGGCCGAGCTTTTCGCTCGGGGCCCGGCACGTGATCGGCGATGCGCTCGGGTTTCTCACAGCGGTGTTCTACGCGGGCTATATGCTCTCCGTGAGCCGTGCGCGCGCGGCGGTATCGACCGCGGCGCTCATGGCGCTGAGCACGACCGTGACGGCGCTCCTGCTCCTGCCGCTCGCCGCGCTCTCGCCCCCGCCGCTCCTTCCCGAGAGCGCGCGCGGCTGGAGTATGGTCCTCGGGCTCGCGCTCGTGTCGCAGGTGCTGGGACAGAGCCTGATCGCCTATGCCTTCGCGCATCTCTCGGCGGCGCTCTCATCCGTCACGGTCCTGATCCAGCCGGTGGTGGCGACCGTGCTCGCCTGGTCGCTCTTCGGCGAAGCGCTCGGCCTCTGGCAGCTCCTCGGCGGCGTGCTGGTGCTCGCCGGCATCTTCCTCGCGCGGCGCAGCGAATGATGCAGGCTTCACCTGCCGCCTTCCTCGCCCGTGCGCCCGCCGTGCGTGGGCGGCGCGTTTCGGAGCAGCTCGGCGCACACATCACCGCGCGCAGCGCGGGCGGGTCGAGCGAACGCCCGCGCCGCGACTCGATTTCGTCGCAACCCGAAAGGAGGGCAAGAACATGGCGGCCTATGTGATTGCGGACGTGGAAGTGTTCGACCGGGAAGCCATCAAGGACTACCAGCAGCGTGTTCCGGAAACGCTCGCGCCTTTCGGCGGGCGCTTTCTCGTGCGCGGGGGCGCGTGCGAGACGCTCGAAGGCGAGTGGCAGCCGCAGCGGGTGGTCGTGATCGAATTCCCGGATGCCGCCGCAGCAAAGGCCTGGTACGCCTCGCCGGCCTATCAGGCGGTGCTGCCGATCCGCTTGCGCAACAGCCGCGCGCGGTTCCTGCTGCTCGCCGAGGGCGTCTAGGGCGAAACACGGCGCGCCCGGCGCAGCAGCATCGTCCCGAGGGCAGCGGCGATGAGGGAGGCGAGGAACACCGCAATCTTCGCCGCCGCAAAGTCGTTCGGGTCGGGAAACGCGCGCGAGGCGATGTAGAGCGACATCGTGAAGCCGACGCCGCCGAGCGCCGCGGCGCCGGCGAGCTGCGCCCAGGAGTAGGCGGCAGACTTGACGGCGATACCGCTGCCTACCGCGAGCAGGGCCGCGAGGCCGATGCCGACGGGCTTGCCCACGACGAGACCGAGCACGATGGCAGCCACGAGCCGCGCGTCCCCCTCGATGACCTCCGCGGACAGCGCCACGCCGGCGTTCGCGAGCGCGAACACCGGCAGCACCAGATAACTCGACCACGGTTCGACCGTGCGCAGCAGCTTGTCCGCGGGCGATTCCATGCGGTCGTGGATCGCGTCGAGCGCCCGCAGCGCCGGCTCCGAAGGGCCGTGGCGCAGCACCGGCTCGGCCGCCGCGCGCACCTCCTCGTGGATGACGGCGTCCGCCTGCGCGATCAGCACCGGCAGGTTCGCCGGCGGCCGCGTCGGCGTGAACACCGCGAGCACGACACCCGCGAGTGTCGCGTGCAGTCCGGCGCCGTGCAGGCACGCCCACAGCAGGATGCCGAGCGCGGCGTAAGGCAGGGCACGGTAGACGCCGCTCTGGTTGAGGCCGGCGAGGGCCGCGGTCACGAGACCGGCGGCGAGCAGATAGGAGGGCTCGATGTCGGCAGCGTAGAAAAACGCGACCACCGCGATGGCGACGAGATCGTCGACCACCACCACCGCCGTGAGGAAGATGCGCAGCTCCACGGGCACGCGCGGGCCGAGGAGCGCGATCAGCGCGACCGCGAACGCGGTATCGGTGGTGGTCGCTATCGCCCAGCCGGCGGCGAGCGGCCCGCCCGGCACGACGAGCAGGTAGATCAACGCCGGCACGAGCATCCCGCCCGCGGCCGCGATCACCGGAAGGGCGGCGGCTCTGCGGTCGGCGAGCCGCCCGACGGTGAGCTCGCGCTTGATCTCGAGCCCGACCACCAGAAAAAAGATGCTCAGGAGCCCGTCGTCGATCCACGCGCGCAGCGGCAGCCCGAACACCGCCTTCCCGACCCCGATGCTGACCGGCGTGTGCCAGAGCGCTTCGAAGTGCGGCCCGAGCGGCGAGTTGACGATCGCGAGCGCGAGCAGCGTCATGACCAGGAGCAGCAGGCCGGTCGAGGGCGCCCAGCGCGCGAACTCGAGCGCCGCCGTCTGCACCCGGTGCCCGAGCGAACCGCGCAAGGCCTCGGTGAGCGTGCTCTCGTCCCACGGCCCCTCGTAGCGCCGCCCGTTGATGAAGAACGTCGGCGAGTAGAGCGCGCCGCTCGCGCGCGCGTTGGCGGCGTCCGTGCGCACCTTCTCCTGCGCCCGGCGCCACGCGTCCGGATGTTCCGCCGGCGGCGGCAGGCCGAGCTCGACGGCGATCGCCTCGAGCTCGGCCGAGGTGAACGACGGGCCGCGCTTCATCAGCACGTCGTGCGCGCGCCAGTACTGGCCGGTGGTCTCGTGCGCGTACTCGGCGAGCTCCGCGGCCTGCAGCGCTTCGGCGCTGCCGGTGAGCGGGCGCTGGCGGAAGACGTAGCGCAGCTCGTCGCCGAAGCGCGCGCGCAATGCCGCGATGACCTCGTGCGCGCGGTGGCAGAACGGGCAGGCGTAGCTGCCGTACTCGACCAGCGTCAGGCTCGCATCGTCGGGCCCGAGCGCGTGATCCCGCGGCACCTGCACCGGCGGCGTGAGGCGGGTCGCGGCGACGGCATCGTTCATGGTGCGCGCGCCTCGCTCAACGATTCGAGGAACGCGACCAGATCGTCGATCTCGCGGGCATCGAGGTGCAGCGGCTGCAGTATCCGTTCGCCGTCGGCGTGCAGCCGGTCGAGGTCGATCTCCGAGTAGTGGCGCGCGACGTCGTGCAGCGTCGCGAGCCGGCCGTTGTGCATGTACGGCGCGGTCAGCGCGACGTTGCGCAGGCTCGGCACGCGGAACTCGCCGAAGTTGCGGTGCTGCGCGATCACGTGGCGCGTCTTGGCGGCCGTGCGCCGGGTCGGGTCGTCGTTCCAGCGCGACAGCAGGTTGTAGCGGCTCGCTTTGAGCGCGCGAATGCCGCCGTGGCGGCCGCTGTCCACGGCTCCGCGCGCGACGAAGAACGGCACACCGATGTCGGCGAACTCGCCGTTCGCGAAGTTCGGCCCGAAATGGCACACGCTGCAGTTGCCCTTGCCGATGAAGATGCGCAGGCCGCGCTGCGCGGCGAGCGGATAGCGCGCGGCCGCGTCGCGGTCGCCGCGCGCGAGCGCGTCGCGAAACTCGTCGAACGGCGTGCGCCCCGTTACGAGCGTTTCCTGGAACGCGGCGAGCGCCTTGGCCGCGTCGACCAGCACGGCTTCGTCGTCGTCCGGCGGTGCGGCGCCGAACGCGGTTTCGTAGCGCGCGCGCAGCGCCGCGTCCTCGCGCAGCAGCCGCGCGACGCGCGCGGCGTCCGAGCGCATCTCGCGCGGATCGAGCAGCGGGCGGATGCTCTGCGCCCAGAGGCTGTCGTGCGCGCCGTCCCAGCCGAACCAGCGGTTGAACCGGACGTTGTGTACGCTCGGCGTGTTGCGCTCGAGCGGAGCGAACGCGGCCGCGGTCGCGCGCCCGTCCTGCCAGGCGCGCGCCTCGATGTGGCAGCTCGCGCATCGCACCGACCCGTCGCCCGAGAGCCGCGGCTCGAAAAAAAGCTCGCGACCGAGCGCGATCGCCGCCGCATTGCCGGAAACGCGGTTGCTCGGATCCGGCGTCCACGCCATCGGCCACGGCCCATGGCTCAGGATGCGGCGCACTTCGGCATCGGTGAAGGGCAGGAGCTCCGCCGCTGCGGGCGCGGCGACGCACAGGAGGGCGAGCAGCGAGCGGCGGATCATGGCGGCGCGCGCCGGCGCTTCATTCGAGGCGATACGGGTAGCTCAGGCGTTCGGTCGGGCCGGCGCCGCGCAGATCGAAGAGAAATTCCCAGTCCCCGGGCATGTGAAACAGCAGGCCTTCCGCACGCCAGCGTCCGGGAGCGAGCGGCTCCACCGAAGCCGCGTAATTCATTCCGTGGCGATGCGCGGGCATGTGCGCGTCGACCCGCAGCTCCGAAGGCGGCTCGCCGTTGTCCTTGCCGCAGGCCGCGACGAGCAGCGCGAAGTGCTCGCCGACCGCGACGCGTGCCGGTTCGGTGCGAAACGCGAGCACGTAGCGCGGCGAGTCGATACGCGCGAGCGGCGCGCCCTCGAGCGCGGGCTCGCAGGCGCCGCAGAGATCGGCCGCCGCGAGCAGCGCACCGGCGAGCAGCCGCTTCATTGCGCCTGCCCGATCATCCGGCCGAACAGCGCTTCGCCGTTCTTCCAGGCGATGCGCTCGGCGATCTCGGGCGGGAGCGCGGCGAGCCAGCGGCGCGCCCAGGCGGCGTGCTCGCCGACGTAGTGCCAGCGCTCCGGGGTGAAGGTGTCGGTGCCGACCATGAAGCGGTCGGGAAACTCGAGGAAAGCCGCGCGCCAGTCGGGATCCACTTCGCCCTCGGCGGCATGATCGGTGCGGAAGGCGAGATCGCACCAGAGGTTCGGATACTTGCGCAGCATCTCGCGCACGCGCTCGGGACGATCGAAGCCGGCGTGCGCCCAGAGAATGCGCGCTTCGGGCCATTGCCGGAACAGCCGCTCGACCGCGTCGGCGTCGGCGTGGGCGTGCAGGAAGAGGTTGTGCTTCCGCGCGAGCTCGACCATCCGCCGCGGCACCGGCAGGTCGGCATCCGCGCCGTAGAGGTGAAACTCGCCGATCGCGACGTAGCGGCGCTTCGCCAGGTTCTCTTCGAGGTAAGCGATCACCGACTCGTCGCGCATCCAGGTGCCGATCTCGCCGCGGCGGCGATACGGCCGCAGCTCCGGCAGGATCAGATCCGGCGCGGCCGCGTACAGCCGCTGCTGCCCGGCGTCGTCCGAGCTCGATACGAGCGCGCGCTTCACGCCCGCCCGCTTGAGGATCGCAATCGCGTCTTCGACCGGAAGCCACTCCCACGCGTCGTGGCTGTAGTGCAGGTGCGCGTCGAAGATCGGCAGCTCGTGCGCCTCGGCGGCGAGAGCGAGGAGCAGACCGGCGAGCGCGGCGGGCAGGCGCATGGTTCCTCCGGACGGCGCGTGGGGAGCGCGACCAGATTAGCCAGCGCCCGTGCCCCACGCAACCGCGCGCGTCTTGCGGCTGTCGAGCCTCGAACGCCCGGCCGCTTCGGCGCGCGTGCCGCAGCGGCTCGGGTGCGGACGTTCGCGTCGATTGCCGCCTTCAGCTATCGAGCGCGGCGACGATCTTCTGCGCGACCTCGCGCAGCACCTCGGGCCGTTCCGTGTGTCGTGCGTGCATGCGCAGCGGCCGGTCCGGCCAGCGCGGAATGACGTGAAAGTGCACGTGCGGCACCGTCTGGCCGGCGGCGGCGCCGTTGAACTGCGAGACCAGGACGCCCGGCGCATCGAGTCCTTTCTGGATCGCGCGCGCGATGCGCTGCGCCGTCTGGATGCACGCGGCCGCGCCTTCCGGGCTCAGCTCGAGCAGCGTTGCCGCCGGCTCCTTGGTGAGCACCAGCGCATGGCCGTCGGCCTGCGGCATGATGTCCATGATGCACAGGGTCTGCGCATCCTCGTACACCTTCACGCACGGCAGCTCGCCGCGCAGGATCTTCGCGAAAGGATTCTGGGGATCGTAAGACATGCACGTGCTCTCTGGTGGTTCTTGTGCGCCGCAAGCGACGCCGAGGCGGAAGCTGCAGCCGGGCCGGGCACTGATTGCGCCGGCCTGTCCGTTCCTGCCTTTGCATCCGCGGCGTTCTCCGGGGCCGGAGCGTCGCCTGTTCCGTCGAGATCAGTCAACCCGGCCGCGGGCGATGAAGTGCGGATTCTCGAACCCGGGCTTGCCGTAGCCGAGGTCGGCGCCGTCGAGCGTCGTGACGCGGCCGCCGGCGGCGGCGAGGACCGCGTGTCCGGCCGCCGTATCCCACTCCATGGTCCGGCCGAAGCGCGCATAGAGATCCGCTTCGCCGGCCGCGATCAGGCAGAACTTGAGCGACGAGCCGGCGTTCGTCCGTGCCGCCACCTTGCGTCCGGCGAGATAGCGTTCGAGTGCCTCGACATCGCCGTGCGAGCGGCTCGCGACGACCGTCAGGCCCTCCGGCGGCACCGGACGGCACGCGATCCGCCGGCGCCCGGCGGCGTCCTCGATGAACGCGCCGCCCTCGCGGCTGCCGGCATAGAGCCGCTGCAGCGCCGGAGCGAACACGACGCCGAGCGTCGGCGCGCCGTTCTCGACGAGCGCGATGTTCACCGTGAACTCGCCGTTGCGCTTGATGAACTCCCTGGTGCCGTCGAGCGGGTCGACCAGCCAGAAGCGCGCGCCGACCTTCGGTACGCGCCCCGCGGCCACGGCTTCTTCGGCGACCACCGGTATGTCGGACGCGAGCTCCGCGAGCGCCGGCACGATGAGGGCTTCGGATCGTTCGTCGGCCGCGGTGACCGGCGATTCATCCTGCTTCTCCGCGACCGCGAAGTCGGTCGCGTACACCTCGAGGATCCGGTCGCCGGCGGCGCGCGCAATCGGGAGCAGACGCTCGAGCAGTGGCGGGTGGGTGGCGTCCTGGGACATGCGCAATGCTCCGCTGGTCGGTGCGAACCGTTAATACGTTAGAACGCTTCAGTCTTTGTTGGCATGCTGCGAGCGCAGTAATCTTGCGGATCGTTTTCAACCGGCGCGAAGGGAAGAAGTGCCCGCAAGGCTAACACACCTGCAGCGGCTCGAGGCCGAGAGTATCCATATCATGCGGGAGGTGGTGGCCGAGGCGGAGAATCCCGTAATGCTCTACTCCATCGGCAAGGACAGCGCCGTCATGCTGCACCTCGCCATGAAAGCCTTCTATCCCGCCAAACCGCCGTTTCCCCTGCTGCACGTCGACACCACCTGGAAATTCCGCGACATGTACGCGTTCCGCGACCGCATGGCGAAGGAAACCGGGATGGAGCTGCTCGTCTACGTGAACCAGGAGGGCCTGGCCCTCGGGATCAATCCGTTCACGCACGGCTCGGCGGTGCACACCGACGTGATGAAGACGCAGGCGCTCAAGCAGGCGCTCGACAAGTACGGCTTCGACGCCGCCTTCGGCGGCGCCCGCCGGGACGAGGAGAAGTCGCGCGCCAAGGAGCGCGTCTTCTCGTTCCGCTCGGCGCAGCACCGCTGGGACCCGAAGAACCAGCGGCCGGAGCTCTGGCGGCTCTACAACGGCCGCAAGCACAAGGGCGAGAGCATCCGCGTGTTTCCGCTCTCCAACTGGACCGAGCTCGACGTCTGGCAGTACATCTACCTCAACAACATCCCGATCGTGCCGCTCTACTTCGCCAAGGAGCGTCCGGTGGTCGAGCGCGACGGCACCTTGATCATGGTCGACGACGAGCGCATGCCGCTGCGCCCGGGCGAGGTGCCGACCATGCGCTGGGTGCGCTTCCGCACGCTCGGCTGCTATCCGCTCACCGGCGCCATCGAATCCCGCGCGGACACGCTCCCGGCCATCATCCAGGAGATGCTGCTCACGCGCACCTCGGAGCGCCAGGGCCGCGTCATCGATCACGATTCGGCCGGCTCCATGGAGAAGAAGAAGCGGGAAGGATACTTCTGATGGCGCGCGCGTCCGACCTCATCGCGACCGACATCGAGCGGTACCTGCACGCGCACGAGCACAAGAGCCTGTTGCGCTTCATCACCTGCGGCAGCGTCGACGACGGCAAGAGCACGCTCATCGGGCGGCTGTTGCACGACTCCAAGATGATCTACGAGGATCAGCTGGCCGCAGTCACGGCCGACAGCGGCAAGTTCGGCACGACCGGCAGCGAGCCTGACCTGGCGCTGCTCGTCGACGGCCTGCAGTCCGAGCGGGAGCAAGGCATCACCATCGACGTGGCCTACCGCTACTTCTCGACCGACAAGCGCAAGTTCATCATCGCCGACACGCCCGGCCATGTGCAGTACACCCGCAACATGGCCACCGGCGCCTCGACCGCCAACCTGGCCGTCATCCTCATCGACGCCCAGGGCGGCGTCCTTGCCCAGACGAAGCGCCACAGCTTCATCGTTTCGCTGCTGGGGATCGAACACGTCATCGTGGCCGTCAACAAGATGGACCTGCTGGACTTCCGCCAGGACGTTTTCGACGAGATCTGCCGCGACTACCAGGAGTTCGCCAAGGGCCTGGACATCTCCGACGTGCGCTTCGTGCCCATCTCGGCGCTGCGCGGCGACAACGTGGTCGACAGGAGCGAGCACACGCCCTGGTATCAAGGCGAGACGCTCCTGCACCTGCTCGAAACGGTGCCCATCACGGGCGAATTGCGGTTGGAGGCGTTACGCTTCCCGGTGCAGTACGTCAACCGCCCCAACCCCGCGTTTCGCGGCTATGCGGGCACCGTCGCTTCGGGAACGGTCCGCAAGGGCGAAGAGGTCATGGTGCTGCCGGCACGCAAGACCAGCCGGGTGCGGGCCATCGTCACCGCCGACGGCGAGCTCGAGCAGGCCAGCCGCGGCATGGCGGTCACCCTCACCCTGGAGGATGAGCTCGACATCAGTCGCGGCGACATGCTGGTGCAGCCGAACAACGCCCCCAGCGTCGGCGCGAACTTCGACGCGCAGGTGGTGTGGATGAGCGAGGCGCCGCTCATGCCGGGCCGCCAGTACGACATCAAGATCGGCCCCAAACTGACCCGCGGCCTGGTGAGCGAGGTTCACTACCGCACCAACGTGGACACGCTCGAGCCCGAAGCGGCTGACGAGCTCGAGCTCAACGACATCGGGCTTTGCGCCCTGACCCTGGTCGAGCCGGTACCCTTCGACGCCTACCGCGCCCTGCCGGCCACCGGCAGCTTCATCTTCATCGATCGCCAGACCAACGTCACGGTGGGTGCTGGCATGATCACCCGGGGCAGCAAGCAGCCGCGCCTGGACCGGGCCACCAACGTCACCCGGCACGAGCACCGGGTCTCCAAGGCGTTGCGCGCCAACCAGAAGGGCCAAAAGCCCTGCGTCCTCTGGTTTACCGGCCTGTCGGGCTCCGGCAAGTCCACCTTGTCGAACGCCCTGGAGCATCGGCTTTTCACCATGGGTTATCACAGCTACCTCCTGGACGGAGACAACGTGCGTTTCGGCCTCAATCGCGATCTGGGCTTCACGGACGAGGACCGCGTCGAGAACATCCGCCGTATTGGCGAGACGGCCAAACTCTTCGTGGATGCCGGCCTGATCGTCCTCACCGCCTTCATCTCGCCCTTCCGCAGCGACCGAGACATGGTGCGCTCGCTGGTCGAAGCCCAGGAGTTCGTCGAGGTTTACGTCAATGCCCCCCTGGAGGTGTGCGAACAGCGTGACCCCAAGGGGCTCTACAGCAAGGCGCGCCAGGGTGAGATCAGCAACTTCACGGGCATCGACTCGCCCTACGAGCCGCCCAGCGACCCAGAGATCACCCTCTTCACGGAGCGTGAGACCGTCGAGGAGTGCGTGGAGAAAATCATCACCTACTTGCAGGCCAAGGAGATGCTGCCGCTCTGAGGCACGGCCCACGGCCCCCGCAACTTTCACCAAGCACCGCGACCCGTCCAGGGTCCAGCTTGCAGTGCGCTTTCTGGGCGCCTCGCGGTCGAGCTGATGCCGACCGCGAGGCGCCCGAAGTCTGCTTTACGGGCCCTGGGCGCCAGGCTGGGCGGCGCGGTACCCCCGCGAGGTCTCGGCAGCCTCGCGGGCCGCCAGGGCCCTTGTGCGCTCGGCGACTTCCGCCATGCTCAGGGAGCACATGCCGTACTCCCGACGGCAGTCGACATAGATCTCCAGCACCTGTTGCAAGAAGGCCAGGTTTTCATCCTGATAGGTGCCGAAATTGTGCGGGTGCCACCACATGTGGAAGATTTCCCCCGCGCGGGCGGCGGTCCGCATGGCCCGCTCGATGCGCCGCAGTCGCAGCGCCTCGAGTCGGCGCAATCGGGGTGAATAGGGCCGCAGGAAGCGGCTTGCCGGTACGTTCACCAAGCCGCCCGGCTCGGCCAGGCCCGACCATGGGGTCACGTTGCTGCCGGTGACGGGCAGGTAGGCGTCGGTCAGCCGGCACAGCCGCTTGGAGCGTGTGGTCGTCCGCGCCGGCTCACCCCGGTGGATCCAGCTTGCCTCCGTACCCCGGTAGCTGCGAATACCGTGCT
>DASVBY010000018.1:0-6494 GCA_036381895.1 Burkholderiales bacterium
CTGCAGCGGCAGATCGTCCACACCACGGAAACGGTCGGCTGGCTCAAGGTCGAGTCGGCGGCGCGCCAGCTCGCGGCGCTCAACCCGGAGGTCGAAGTCACGACGATCGCACAGCGCATGGAGGGGGACGAGCTGCTCGCCGCGGTGCAGCGCGCCGACCTCGTCATCGACGGAAGCGACAATTTCCCGACCCGCTTTGCCGTGAACGCCGCGTGCGTGCGCGCCCGCAAGCCCCTCGTCTCGGGCGCCGTTACCCGCTTCGAAGGCCAGGTCGCGGTATTCCGCAACGACCTGCCCGAAAGCCCCTGCTACCGCTGTCTCTACGAGGAGGGCGGCGATCCGGGCGAACCCTGCGCCCAGTTCGGCGTGCTCGCGCCGTTCGCCGGACTCATCGGGACGATTCAGGCGACCGAGGCGGTGAAGCTGCTGATGGGCATCGGGGAGCCGCTCGCGGGGCGGCTGCTCGTGCTCGACGGGCTGCGGATGGAGTGGCGGATGGTGCGGTTGCGCAAGGACCCGTGCTGTCCGGTGTGCGCTGCGGCCGCGGATGTCGCGCCGCAGGCGCTCGCGCGCTGAGCGCTCAAGCTCCGTCTTCGCCGAACAGCCCCCGGCTCAGCAGCGGCCACTGCGCCTCCCAGCCGGCGGTCGGGCGCGCCTGGAAGCCGGTGCGGGTGTAGCCCGCGATCCGCCCCTCGAGCAGCGCGAGCAGCAGCGCGGCGCTATCGCTAACCGCGTAGGCGCGGCGGTCACGCAGCTCGCCCTCGCGCAACACCTGCCGCAGCTGCGTCTCGAGCCGCTCGTAGATCTGCGCGACCCGTCGGCGCAGCCGCTCGGTTTCGCCCGTCAGTACGCCGCCGTGGAGGATGCGCGCCATGCCGGGATTCTTCTCGGCGAAACCGAGCACCAGGAACGCGATCGCCCCGAGGCGCCGCCGCGTGTCCGGCTCCTCGCTCAGGATCCGGTTGATGCGGGTGAACAGCGACTCCTCGATGAACTCGATGAGCGCCTCGAACATGCGCGCCTTGCCGGAGAAGTGGCGATAGAGCGCCGCTTCGGACACGCCGACGGCGCGCGCGAGCTCCGCCGTCGTGATGCGCTCCCCCGAGCGTTCTTCGAGCATGCGGGCGAGCGTCTGCAGGATCGCCTGGCGCCGTTCGCCTGGACGCGCGCGGGCCATGGCTAACGCGGGAACAGCCCCGGAAGGAAGGGTCGCACGCAGCGGCCGCTCATGCTGCGACGTCAGGCCCGGATCAGCGTGCCGACGCCCTGGTCGGTGAGGAGCTCGAGCAGCACGGCGTGCGGCACGCGCCCGTCGATGATATGGGCCGAGCGCACCCCGCCGCCGACGGCATCGAGCGCGTAGTTGACCTTGGGCAGCATTCCGCCGCTGATGGTGCCGTCGGCGATGAGCGCCGTAACGTCCTTGACACTCAAACCCGTCAGCAGCCGGCCCTGCTTGTCGAGCACGCCGGGCGTGTTCGTGAGCAGGATCAGCTTCTCGGCGCCGAGCGTGATCGCGAGCTTGCCGGCCACGACGTCGGCGTTGATGTTGTAAGTCTCGCCGTCCTCCCCGACGCCGATGGGCGCAATCACCGGGATGAACTCGGCATTGTCGAGGAGCGCGACGATCTTCGGATCGATGCCCTGCACCTCGCCGACGAGCCCGATGTCGATGATCTCGCTCGGCACCGATTCGTCGTCGCTGGTGCGGCGCAGCGTCATCTTGCGCGCACGGATCAGGCCGCCGTCCTTGCCGGTGAGCCCCACCGCCTTGCCGCCCTGCTGGTTGATCAGGTTCACGATCTCCTTGTTCACCAGCCCGCCCAGCACCATCTCGACCACGTCCATGGTCTCGCGGTCGGTGACGCGCATGCCCTGCACGAACTCGCTCTTCTTGCCGATGCGCTCGAGCAGCTGCCCGATCTGCGGGCCGCCGCCGTGAACGATCACGGGGTTGATGCCGACGAGCTTCAACAGCACCACGTCGCGCGCGAAGCGCTGCTTGAGGTCGTCCGCGACCATGGCGTTGCCGCCGTACTTGATCACGACGGTCTTGCCGTGGAAGCGGCGGATGTAGGGAAGCGCTTCGGTGAGGATGCGGGCGCGGTCGGCGGCGGATATGTCGGCGTGCATGGGTGGTATCCGAAAGCGGGAGGCAAATTACCCTATCCCGCGCGCAATGTCAGCGGGCGGGCCGCGGCGGCGGCACCAAAGAAAAAGGCCGCTGACGCGGCCTTTTTCCGCTGGCGCCTGCCTCAGCCCACCTCCACCTCGATCTTGCGCGGCTTCACCTCTTCGGCCTTCGGCAGGGTCAGCTCGAGGACGCCGTCACGGTAGCTCGCCTTCACTTTCTTCTCGTCGATCTGCGTCCCGAGGCGCAGGCTGCGGACGTAGCGCCCATAGCGGCATTCACGGCGCAGTTCGCGCTCGCCCTCCTTCTGCACCTCCTCCGCCTTGCGCTCGGCGGCAATGGTGAGCAGCCCGTTCTCCAGCGTCACGCTGATGTCTTCCTTGCGCACGCCGGGCAGGTCGGCGCGGACCACGTACTCGTTCTCGCGCTCCTTGATGTCCATCGCGGGAACGAAGTTGTCGCTCGTCGCCTCCTCCACCCAGCGCAGCGGCCGGAAGAACCCTTCGAACACGCGATCGAAGTCGTCGCCAAAGAATCCCCAGCGCGAGAGCGGGGCTCCCTCGTTACGTGTTACCAGCCGGTTCATGTGCAGATACCTCCTTTCCCAACGTGTCAGGTCGAGGAGCCCATCCGAACCAACCGCCGGTCCAGCTTGCGGCCCCTGTCTGCGCTATGGATGCGGCTGGGATGCGCGGATTTCAAGAGCACCCGAACGGGCCGATCAGAGGATGTAGCGCGCGAGATCCTCGTCCTGCACGAGGTTGGCGAGGTGATGGTCGACGTAGGACGCGTCGACGACCACGGTGTCGCCGCTGCGGTCCGCCGCCTCGTACGACACCGTCTCGAGCAGGCGCTCCATCACCGTGTGCAGCCGCCGTGCGCCGATGTTCTCCGTGCGCTCGTTCACCTGGTAGGCCACCTCCGCGATGCGGCGCACGCCGTCGGGGGCGAACTCGAGCTTGAGCCCCTCGGTCGCAAGCAGCGCCTGGTACTGGTGCGTGAGCGCCGCGTCCGGTTCCGTCAGGATGCGCACGAAATCCTCGACGCTGAGCGCGGAAAGCTCGACCCGTATCGGCAGCCGACCCTGGAGCTCGGGGATGAGGTCGGACGGCTTCGACATGTGGAACGCGCCCGACGCGATGAACAGGATGTGATCCGTACGCACCATGCCGTACTTGGTGGAGACCGTGCAGCCCTCGACGAGCGGCAGCAGGTCGCGCTGCACGCCCTCGCGCGATACGTCGGGGCCGCGCAGCTCGGAGCGGCCGGCGATCTTGTCGATCTCGTCGATGAACACGATGCCGCTCTGCTCGACGCGCTGCAGCGCCCGCGCCTTGATGTCCTCGTCATTGACGAGCCGCGCGGCCTCCTCTTCCGTGAGGAGCTTCATTGCCTCCTTCACCTTCACCCGCCGCGTGCGCGCGCGGCGCCCGCCCAGATTCTGGAACATGCTCTGCAGCTGGCTCGTCATCTCCTCCATGCCGGGCGGCGCGAAGATCTCGATGCCGAGCGACGGCTGCGTCACTTCCACCTCGATTTCCTGCTCGTCGAGCTCCCCTTCGCGCAGCTTCTTGCGAAAGCGCTGCCGCGCCGCGCCCTCGTCGGCGCTGCGCTCGGCAGCGCCCGCACCGAAGCCGACGCTGCGGGCCGGCGGCAGCAGGATGTCGAGGATGCGCTCTTCCGCGGCGCTCTCGGCGCGCGCGCGCACCTTCTCCATCTCGCTCATGCGCGTCATCTTGACGGCGACGTCGACGAGGTCGCGGATGATCGAATCGACGTCGCGCCCGACGTAGCCGACCTCGGTGAACTTGGTCGCCTCGACCTTGATGAACGGTGCGTCGGCGAGGCGCGCGAGGCGGCGGGCGATCTCGGTCTTGCCGACGCCGGTCGGGCCGATCATGAGGATGTTCTTGGGCGTAATCTCGTTGCGCAGGGTCTCGTCGGCCACCTGCATGCGGCGCCAGCGGTTGCGCAGCGCGATCGCCACGGCGCGCTTGGCGGCGGCCTGCCCGATGATGTGCTTGTCCAGCTCCTGGACGATTTCGCGGGGAGTCATTTCGGACATTGCTAGGACGCGAGCTCCTCGATGGTAAGGCTGCGGTTGGTGTAGATGCAGATGTCGGCGGCGATGCCGAGCGCCTGCTCGACGATCGCGCGCGCGCCGAGCTCGGTGTGCTCGAGCAGCGCCCGGGCCGCGGCGAGCGCGAACGGTCCGCCCGAGCCGATCGCGAGGATGCCCGCTTCGGGCTCGATGACGTCGCCCTGTCCCGAGACGATGAGCGAGGCGCTACGGTCGGCGACGATGAGCATGGCCTCGAGCCGGCGCAGCAGCCGATCCGTACGCCAGTCCTTGGCGAGCTCGACCGCCGAACGCGTGAGGTTGCCCTGGTGCTTCTCGAGCTTGCCCTCGAAGCGCTCGAAGAGCGTAAAGGCGTCCGCCGTCCCGCCGGCGAACCCGGCCAGCACCTGATCCTTGTACAGCCGGCGCACCTTGCGGGCGTTGGCCTTCATGACCGTGTTTCCGAGCGTCACCTGTCCGTCGCCGCCGATCGCCACCCGGCCGTTGCGGCGGACGCAGAGTATCGTCGTGCCGTGGATTTCCATGCTGCCTCTTGGTTGTGATTGGTGCGGGTCGCTCTGCGCGTAGTCTACCCCAGCGGCTTCTCGGCTCGCGGCGCGTACCGGCGTCGATGCCCCGGCATTGCGAGGCAATTGCCGCCCGGCGGCAGCGATTGCTGCAGACATTTGCACTTGGATGGAGGCGCACCACGGGAACTTCAACTGCGCGACGACGCCCGCCACCGGCGGCAGCACCCGGGGAGCGGGCGGAGTGCGTCGCGGTCGCCGCCGGCCGCCGGCGACTGACGCATGAACCGCCCGTTATCCGCGCGGACACATTGTGGGGCTTCATGCCTTCTGCTATAAGTGCGCACACAGACAAAGCCGTGTTCGCACGCACCTACCCGATTTCCCCTACCGGCAGCGTAAGCTGCCAGCCCCTTCTGCCCCTTTGAAAACCTCGACCGCGGCGTTCCGCGCCCTGCCCGCACGCGTCGGCCATACGCCGGCGGGTGCCACGACTGCTCCATGGTCGGCCGCCGTCGCCGCGCTATTCGGATCCAACAACCACGCGCCGGCCGCCCGAGCGATGCCGGCGCTCTACGGGAGCATTCATGCTGAGCACCGAAGAACCTCCGCATTCGCAGAGCGCGGCGGAGCCGCTGGCCTCCATCGCGCCCATCCCGCCGCCGGCGGTCGCCGTCGCCTCGTCCCCGCTGCCGCCGCGGCACTATCTCTCGATCGAGGGCTACCGGCTCTATCCGTTCACGATCCTCACCAAGCCGCTGTTCGAGCGATACGCGCGCACGATTGCGGCACCCCTGTCCGACTACACCTTCGCGAATAACTTCATCTGGCTGTCGCAGCGCAGCGGCTTTTACCAGATCATCGAGGACTGCTTCTGCCTGTTCAGCCTGAACGGGCACTGCCTCACCATGCAGCTGCCGCCGCTCGGCCCGCCCGCGCGGCAAACACAAGCGCTCGCCGCCTGCTTCGAGATCATGGACCGCTACAACCCGAGCCCGTACCTGAGCGCGGTCGAATACGTCTACCGCGATTTCGCGCAGCTGCTCGACCCGGGGGCGTGGCTGGTCGAGCGGAGCCTCCCCGACTACATCTACCGCACCGAGGACCTGATCGCGCTCAAGGGGAACGCGTACAAGACCAAGCGCAGCGAAATCAACCAGTTCCGGCGCGCTCATCCCGACCACCGCATGGAGGTCCTCGGTCCCCGGCACTGGGACGGCATCCGCGTGCTCATCGACACCTGGCTGCGCAATCGGCTCAAGTACCTGGAGGTCGAGGCGATCGGGGACTTCTTCTATACGGTCGAACAGGAGCGCAAGGCGATCGAGCGCGCGCTCGAGCACTACGACACGCTCGGGCTGACCGGGCTCTGTCTCATCATCAACGGCCGGCTGGAAGGCTTCACCTTCGGCGATCGCATTTCCCCGGACATCGGCAACGTGCTGGTGGAGAAGACGAACTTCGCCATTCCCGGCTCGGCCCAGTACCTGTTCCGGGAATACGCCAAGACCTTTGCCAACTGCACCTACATCAACGTCGGCGACGACCTCGGGCTCGAGAACCTGCGGCGCGTGAAGATGAGCTACCGCCCGGCGCGGTTCGGCGAGAAGGTGACGCTGCGGCGCAAGCCCGCGAGCTGACCGATGTCCGACATTCGCCGCGCAGTGCGCGCCGACCTGCCGGCGCTCGTGGCGCTCGAGCGCGAGTTCCCGGGCGATCGCCTCACGCGCCGCAGCCTCCGGCACTTGCTCACCCGCGGACATGCGGACGTATGGGT
>DASVBY010000019.1:0-15620 GCA_036381895.1 Burkholderiales bacterium
TCGGTCTCGCCGCGCCAGCCGTTGATCTGCGCGAGCCCGGTGATCCCGGGCTTCACCGTGTGCCGGAGCATGTAGCGGCCGATCAGCTTGCGGTACTGCTCGTTGTGCGCGACCGCGTGCGGGCGCGGGCCGACGAGCGACATCCGCCCCTGCAGCACGTTGAAGAGCTGCGGGAGCTCATCGAGCGAGGTGCGCCGCAAAAACGCCCCGAAGCGGGTGACGCGCGGGTCGTTGCGCCGCGCCTGGGCGACCTCCTCGCCGTTCTCGCACACCGTCATGGTGCGGAACTTCCACACCTCGATCTTGTTGCCGCGCAGCCCGTAGCGGTGCTGCTTGAAGATCACCGGGCCCGGCGAGGAGAGCTTGACGCCGACGGCGATGAGCAGCATCGGAACGGCGACGAGCACGAGCGCGATCGAGGCGAACACGAGGTCTTCGAGGCGCTTGATCACGCCGCCGACGCCGTAGAACGGGCTCTCGGAGATGCTCACGACCGGAAGGTCGCCGATCGTGCCCCACGTCGCGTGCAGCAGATCGAATATGAAGAAGTCGGGAATCAGGTACACCGAGGCGGTCGTGTCCGACAGCCGGGCGAGCAGCTCCTGGATCCTTCGTTCGGCGCTCATCGGCAGCGTCAGGTAGACGATGTCGATCTTACCCTCGCGTGCGTGGCGCACGAGCGCGTCGAAGTTGCCGATCACCTCGATCGGCTCGCGCGCGAGCGGGCGCGTCCCGCTCGGACGCCGGTCGTCGAAGAATCCGACGGGACGCAGCCCGAGCCAGGGCGCATCGAGGATCGAGCGCGCGAGGTAAGCGCCGAGTTCGCGCGCGCCGACGATCGCGACGCGACGCGTGTTGAAGCCGCGCTGGCGCAGGCCGCCGAGCAGAATCTGCAGCCAGCCGCGCCAGGTGATGAGCACGAGCGGCGTGAGCACGAACCACGTGAGGAACACGCGGCGCGAGAACTGCTCCGAGGTCTTCGAGGAGTACGCGAGGAAGAGCAGCGCCGTCACGACCGCGGCCCAGACGAGGATCACGCGGCCGAACTCGTGGCGCGCGGACAGGCCGCGCCAGGCGTGGTACAGGTCGCACAGGTGGCCGAAAAAGATGAAGAAGCCGACGGCCCAGAACGCGGCGATCATGTGCTCGCCGCGCGGCTCGAAGCCGTACGACCAGCTGATGATCGAGAGCGCGCCGGCGATGCACAGCGCGTCCATGAGCTGCGAGAACGCCGCGAGCTTTCCGTGCCCGACGCGAATCAGTCTTTCGATGCCCATGCGTTCGCACCTCCGCCGCATCGCGCACGGCCGCGCGATTTCTCCCTGGCAGGTGGCGCCGCGCCATTGTAGCGGCTCGCGCATGCGAAATTTGCCCGAGGAGGGCCGCGGGCTCATAACCCCAGTGTTGCAAGATGACAGGTCGAGGCGTCGACCGCTAAGCTCGCATGCGCCTCAACTCGATCGAACACGAAAACGATGAACGATTGGTCGTGGCTGAGAACAACAATCGCCTCTCCGTGGATCGCGCTGTTCGTTGCGGGTTTCGTCGCCGCCGGGTGCGCGGGCACGGCGGGCGCGCCGGTGCAGGCGGCGGCCGCCAGGCCGACGCCGGGGCAGGCGCCGGCGCCCGCGCAGGAGCCCGCCGGCGGCGGGTACGAGATCGGCCCCGAAGACCTGCTCGAGATCTCGGTGTGGCGCGAACAGGACCTGCAGCGCGAGGTGCTCGTGCGGCCGGACGGCTGGCTCACGTTCCCGCTCGTCGGCAACATCCGGGCGGCCGGCAAGACCACGCAGGAGCTGCAGGCGGAGATCACCGCCAGGCTGCGCAAGTACATCCCCGACCCGGTCGTGACCGTGACCGTGAAGAAGGTTCAGGGCCTGAAGATCTTCGTGATCGGCCGGGTGGGCAAACCCGGGGAGTACGTGGTCGGACGGTACGTCGACGTGCTGCAGGCGCTGACGCTCGCGGGCGGGCTCACGCCGTTCGCCAACGCCGACGAGATCAAGATCCTGCGCAAGGAGGGCGGCCGCGAGCGCATCATCCCGTTCGACTATACCGAGGTGAGCCGGGGCCGGAATCTGGAGCAGAACATCCGGCTGCAAGCAGGCGACGTGATCATGGTTCCCTGAGGAAGCCGTCGCACGCATGCAGGCACCAATAATAATAAGGACGACGTCCGCGCGGCGGTGGCGCGCTCCCGCATGGTGTGCCGCCGCCGCCCTCGCGCTGGCGGCGGCGCCCGGAGGAGCGGCGCAATGGACCGTGGTGCCGACCGTGGACGTCGGGGCCGTGCGGGACAGCAATCTGCGCCTTACCACGGGGCCGCACGACTCGACCACCGGCTACATCGCCGCGGCGCGCATGGACGTCACGCGGGAGACCGAGGTGTCGCAGGCGGAGCTGAACGGCTTCGTCGCGCACACGCGCTATTCCGGGGACGAGTTCGAGGACAAGACCGACTACGGTCTGACGCTCGACGCGACGCACCGGACCTCGGAACGCGGTACGCTCGGACTCGATGCCCGCTACCGCCGCGAGGCGCTGTTCGAGACGGTGATCCTGGTGCCCGCGGACGTCGGCGACATTCGCGATGTCGACGTCGGGCTCTCGACCGAGACCGTCGTGCGGCGCAACTACCGGGTGCTCCAGCCCTCGTGGCGCTGGCTGCTCACCGAACGCAGCGCCATCGAGCTGCGCTACCGCCTGACCGACGTGTCCTTCAGCGACCGGCCGCAGGACAGCGAGCTGCTCGATTACGAAGAGAACCTGGTCAGCGCGATCTACAGCCGCCAGCTCTCGGCGCGCGACGAGCTGCTCGTCACCGCGAATGCGTCCCGCTACCGGCCGGAGGATACGGACGCCGAGGCGGAAACGGTGCAGCTCCTGATCGGCCGGGCGCGCACGTTCTCCGAGACGCTGCGCGGGTCGATTTCGGTCGGGGCCGGCCGGACCACCGAACGCGAAGGCGGGATCGAAGAGGATTCGACCGGCCTCGTCATCGATGCGCGGCTGCGCCAGCGCGCGGAAATCTCGACGCTCGACGGCGTCATCAGCCGCACGGTAACGCCGAGCGGCATCGGGCGTGTGCTGCGCACCGATCAGCTGCGCGTTCTGTGGAGCCGGCGGCTCGGCCCGGCGCTCGAGTTCGGACTGGAAGCGCGGCTGCTGCGCACCCGCGTGGTCGAGGGCGTCGATCCGAGCGCCGACCGACGGTACTACGAGATCGCTCCGCGGCTGAGCTGGCAGTGGCTCGAGGACGTCGCGATCGTGGGCACCTACCGCTATCGCCGGCAGCGCTACGACGTCGACACGGATACCGCCGATAGTAGTGCCGTGTTCTTGGGGTTGAGCTACCGCCTATAATTCCGCGCTTGCGGGGAAGGTTGCTATGGAAGGCATGACGCATTTGAGCGACTATCTCGCGATCCTGCGCCGCCGCCGCGGACAGATCGTGCGGGTCGCGCTCGCCGTGCTCGCCGTCGCCGTCGCGCTCGCGCTGCTGCTCCCGCCCGTCTACCGCTCGACCGCGACGCTCTTGATCGAACAGGAGGTGTCGCCGGAGCTCGTGCCGTCGACCGTGACCGGGTACATCGTGCAGCGCGTCAAAGTGATCGAGGCGCGTATCCTGACGGCGGAGAAGCTCGCCGGGATCGCCCGCAAGCTCGACCTCTATGCCGAAGAGCGCGACCGCGGCGACGAGTACGTCGCCGGACGCATGCGCGGCAACATCGACATCCAGGCCGTGAGCGCGAACGTCACCGACCCGAGCAGCGGCCGCTCGGGAATGGCCACGATCGCCTTCGAGGTGTCCTACGATGCACCCGAGCCCGCCGTGGCACAGGCGGTGGCGCAGGAGCTGGCGGAGTCGTTCATCGCCGAGAACCAGGCGCTGCGCACCGCGAAGGCCAAGGGTGCTTCCGGCTTCCTGCACGACGAGGAGGAGCGGTTGCGGCGCCAGATCGCCGATCTCGAGGCGCGGCTCGCGGCGTACAAGTCGAGGAATCAGGGGCGGCTGCCGGAGCTGATGACCCTCAACCTGCAGATGCTCGAACGCGCGCAACGCGAAGCGGACGAGGCGGAGCGGCAGATCTACGCGCTCGAGGAACGCAAGCTCGAGCTGCAATCGCAGCTCGCGCTGGTCGAGCCGCACACCGGCGACAGTCCGGGCGGCAAGCTGCGGCAGCTGCAGACGGAGTATCTCGCGGCGGCGGCGCGCTACTCGCCGCAGCATCCGGACGTCGTGCGCCTGCGGCGCGAGCTCGAGGCGATGAAGCGCGAGGCGGGGGTCGTGGACGAGCGCGGAGCGCTCGAGAGCGCGTATCGCGAGGCCCGGGCGAAGCTGCAGGCGGCGCGCGAGCGCTACGCCCCCGGACACCCGGACGTGGTCAAGCTCGAGAGTACGGTCGCGAACCTGCAGCAGCGGCTCGCGCGCGCGGACGCGCGTCCGGCCGGATTCGAGATGAAGCCGGACAACCCGGCGTACGTCACGCTGCAAACGCAGCTCGGCGCGGTCGAGCTGAATCTGCAGGAGGCGAAAGAACGGCGCGACCGCGCGAAACGCCGCATGGCCGAGTACGAGGAGCGTCTGG
The DNA here is from genome assembly GCA_036381895.1 of Burkholderiales bacterium. Lineage (GTDB taxonomy): Bacteria > Pseudomonadota > Gammaproteobacteria > Acidiferrobacterales > Sulfurifustaceae > JACQFZ01. The sequence goes on from DASVBY010000019.1 coordinate 4,590, forward strand.
TGCAGACGCCCCAGGCCGAGCAGGAGGGGCTCGCGCTGCAGCGCGAGTACGACGCGGCCATGAAGAAGTACCGCGAGATCAAGCAGAGCCTGATGAGCGCGAACCTCGCCGTCGAGCTCGAAAAGGACCAGAAGGGCGAACGCTACTCGATCCTGCAGCCGGCGAAGCTTCCGAGCGAACCCGAGCGCCCGAACCGCAAGGCCTTCATCCTGCTCGGTCTCGTGCTCGGCCTCGGCAGCGGCGTCGGCTACGCGAGTCTCGCCGAGTACATGGACCGGACGGTGCGCGGATCGCGCGCCGTGGTGCACGCACTCGGCGCCCCGCCGCTCGCGGCGATCCCGTTCATTCCCAACGGCATCGATCCTCCCGGGCGCGTCACGTGACGCTGTTGTCGTCCGGCAACACTTGTTTCGCATACGCGATTCTCCGGATACGGAGCCGCGCGGGCGGATGCTAAGGTAGCGGCGCGCGGCTCTACGTGCGGAACAGGACGATGGCAGGGAACGCGGCAACGACAACAATGGATCCCATCACCAAGGCGCTGCAGAAGGTGCGACAGGAGCGGAGCGCCAGCGTGAGCTTGCAGCGCCGCGCGCTCGTTCCCGCGGAGATCAACTACACCCAGACGCGCAAGGTCAGCCTTTATCCGGGGTGGCTGCGGCAGAACCGCGTGGTCGCGGCGGACGGCTACGACGAGTACGCGCGCGCCTACAAGGTGCTGCGCACCCAGGTGTCGCAGCGCATGCGGGCGCACGGGTGGCGCACGCTCGCGGTCACGAGCCCCGGCCGCAGCGAGGGCAAGACGCTCACCGCGATCAACCTGAGCATCAGCCTCGCGCTCGAGGCGAATCAGACGGTGCTCCTCGTGGATGCGGATCTGCGCCAGCCGAGCGTGCACACCTACTTCGGTTTCGACGTCGAGTTCGGGCTGCGGGATCACCTGCAGGACGGCGTGCCTGTCGAGCGCATCCTCGTGCACCCCGAAATACGCCGGCTGGTCGTGCTCCCCGGGGGCACGCCTCTCGTCAATTCCTCGGAGATGCTGGCCTCGCCCATGATGCTGCGCCTGGTGCAGGAGCTGAAGCGCCGCTACCCCTCGCGCATGGTGGTTTTCGACCTGCCGCCGGTGCTCACGACCGACGACGTGCTCGCGTTCGCGCCGTACCTCGACTGCGCGCTGCTCGTGCTGGAAGAGGGCAAGACGCTGCGCGAGGATGCGGCGCGCGCCGCGGAGCTCTTGCAGGCGGCGAACCACAACCTGATCGGCAGCGTGCTCAACAAGTCCGCGGACAAGTAGGCGCGCGAGCGGGATGCTCGACCATGTACGAGGCATACTACGGATTCCGGGAAAAGCCGTTCTCGCTGCTGCCCGACCCGGCGTTCCTGTACCTGAGCGAGAAGCACCGGCTCGCGCTCACGATGCTGCAGTACGGCATCGTGAACCAGGCGGGATTCACCGTCATCACGGGCGAGATCGGGTCGGGCAAGACGACGCTGATCCGGCAGGTGCTCAACGAGTTCGCCGACGAGGTGACGATCGGGCTCGTCACGAACACGCACCGCAACTTCGGCGAGCTGATGCAGTGGGTGCTGCTCGCCTTCGGCCTCGAGTACCGCGAGAAGAAGAAGGTGGAGTTGTACCAGACGCTCGCGGACTTCATCGTCAAGGAGTACGGGCGCGACCGGCGCACGGTGCTGATCATCGACGAGGCGCAGAACCTGAGCGTGGACGCACTCGAGGAGCTGCGCATGCTGTCGAACATCAATGCGGACAAGAATCAGGTGCTGCAGCTGATACTCGTCGGCCAGCCGGCGCTGCGCGAAACGCTGCGGCGGCCGGCCCTCGGCCAGTTCGCGCAGCGCGTCGCGGTCGACTTCATGCTGCGGCCGCTCAATCTCGAGGAGACGTGGAACTACATCCGCCACCGGCTGCGCTGCGTCGAGGGCGATCCGGCGCTGTTCGACACCCGGGCGTGCGCCGCCGTCTACTACTACAGCGCCGGCATTCCGCGGCTCATCAACGTGCTCTGCGATACCGCCCTGGTGTACGGCTTCGCCGAGCAGAAACAGCGCATCGACGCCGAGGTGGTGTTCGACGTGGTGCGCGAAAAGGCGCGCGGCGGCATCTTTCCGATCCGCGAGGAGCGGGCCGGGGCGGAGAGCGGCGGCGGTCTGGTGCTCGAGATGAGCGGCGCCAAGAAGGAATCGAAGGACGGATGAGCACCGGCAGGCTGCGTTGCCGGCTGCGGAAGAGGGATCACGGATGAAGGCGGTGATACTGGCGGGCGGCTTCGGCACCCGCATCAGCGAGGAGAGCGGCATCAAGCCGAAGCCGATGGTGGAGATTGGCGGGAAGCCGATCCTGTGGCACATCCTGAAGATCTATGCGGCCCACGGCATCAACGAGTTCGTGGTCTGCCTCGGATACAAGGGCGAGGTGATCAAGGACTACTTCGCGCGCTACTACCTGCACAGCTGCAACGTCACGTTCGACATGCAGCGCAACGAGATGCACGTGCACCAGAGCCGCTGCGAGCCGTGGCGCATCACGCTGGTCGACACCGGCGACAGGACGATGACGGGCGGGCGGCTCAAGCGGGTGCAGGAATACCTCGGCGACGAGACCTTCTGCATGACTTACGGCGACGGCGTGAGCGACGTCGATATCCGCAGGCTGATTCGCTTCCACAAGGAGCAGGGAACACTCGCGACGCTCACGGCCGCGCAGCCGCCGGGGCGCTTCGGCGCGTTTCGCCTGCTGCACGGGCAGAACCGCATCGAGACGTTCCAGGAGAAACCCGACGGCGACGGCGCCTGGGTGAACAGCGGATTCTTCGTGCTCGAGCCCGGCGTCATGCGCTACATCGACGGCGATGCGACGGTGTGGGAGCGCGAGCCGCTCGAACGCCTCGCCCGCGACGGACAGCTCTCTGCCTACCGGCATCACGGCTTCTGGCAGCCGATGGATACGCTGCGCGACAAGATGGTGCTCGAGAACCTGTGGCAGACCGGGCACCCGCCGTGGAAGATCTGGACGTAGCGGAGGATGCAGGGAGAAGGGGAATGAAGATTCTCGTTACCGGGAACATGGGGTACGTAGGACCGGTGGTGGCCGAGCGGCTGCGCCGGGTCTACCCCGAGGCGCGGCTCATCGGGCTCGACATGGGCTACTTCGCGCATTGCCTGAGCGGCGCCGCCTTCCCCGAGCGGCGGCTCGACGCGCAGTGCATCGGCGACGTGCGCGCCGTCGGTCCGGAGCTGCTCGAGGGCGTCGACGGCGTCGTGCACCTCGCGGCGATCTCGAACGACCCGATGGGCAACGCGTTCGAAGAGGTCACGCGCGAGGTCAACTACGCCGCCGCAGTGCGGCTCGCGCGCCTCGCGCGGGCGGCCGGCGTGCGCTCGTTCGTGTTCGCCTCGAGCTGCAGCGTATACGGCTTCGCCGAGGGCGACGCGCGCGTGGAGACCGATCCGCTGAACCCGCTCACCGCGTACGCGCGCTCGAAAATCGACGCCGAACGCGAGCTCGCCGAGCTCGCCGATCGGGACTTCGTGGTGACGGCGCTGCGCTTCGCCACCGCCTGCGGCATGAGCGAGCGCGTGCGGCTCGATCTGGTGCTCAACGACTTCGTGGCGGGCGCGGTCACGACGAAGCGCATCGCGATCCTGAGCGACGGTACGCCGTGGCGGCCGCTGATCCACGTCGCCGACATGGCGCGCGCCATCGAGTGGGGCCTCGGGCGGTCCGCCGACGCGGGCGGCGCCTTCCTCGCGGTCAACGCCGGCAGCGACGAGTGGAACTTTCAGGTGGCGGAGCTCGCGGCCGCCGTGGCCCGCGCCGTCCCGGGCGCCGAGGTCTCGCTGAACCCGCACGCGGCGCCCGATCGGCGCTCCTACCGGGTGAGCTTCGAGCTGTTCCGCCGGCTCGCCCCGCGGCACCAGCCGCAGGTCGACCTGGCTGAAGCGATCGCGGGACTGGTGCGCGGGCTCCAGGGGATGGGGTTCGACGATCCCGAGTACCGCAGCTCGCGCTTCGTGCGGCTGCGGGTGCTGGCCGCGCTGCGCGCGCAGGGGATGCTCGACGAGCGCCTCGCGTGGGTGCGCCGCGCCGCGGCCTAGGGAGGACGCCATGGAACGCGGCGCGGCGGCGATCACCGTCATCCGGCCCCCCGCGGCTTTCGAAGCCATCGATGTCGGCGAGCTGGTCCGCTACCGGGACCTGCTCTATTTCCTCGTCTGGCGCGACATCAAGGTGCTGTATGCGCAGACGGTGCTCGGGTTCGCCTGGGCGATCCTCAATCCGCTGATCCAGATCGCGATCTTCACCGTGATCTTCGGGCGGATCGCGCGCATCGACACCGATGGGATTCCGTACATCCTGTTCGTCACCGTCGCGATCGTGCCCTGGACGTACATGTCCGAGGCCATGACGGCGTCGAGCCAGAGCCTGGTGACCGAACAGAACATGCTCGGCAAGGTCTACTTTCCGCGGCTCATCTATCCGCTCACGCCGGTGATTGCGAAGCTCGTCGACTTCTTCATTGCGCTGCTCCTCGTGGGCGGCGTGCTCGTCTACTACGCGGTGGCACCGGGCTGGAACCTGCTGTGGCTGCCGGTGTTCGTGCTGTGGATGGTGGCGATACCGGCCGCCATCGGCCTGTGGCTGTCGGCCCTGGCGATCCGGTTTCGCGACGTCAAGTTCGCGATGCCGTTCGTGATTCGCATGCTGCTCTATACCGCCCCGATCCTCTACAGCGCCTCGGCGCTTCCGGAGCAGTACCGGCTGATCTACTCGCTCAACCCGCTCGTCGGCGTGATCGAGGGCATGCGCGCGGCGCTGCTCGGCGTGCCCATACCCTGGGAGTACATCCTGCCCGGCGCCGCGGTCGCGTTGCTGCTGCTCGCCGGCGGGGCGGTCTATTTCCGCAAGATGGAGCGCGTGTTCGTCGACGTCATTTGAACAACAAGGGACGAGAACCGCATGGATTCCGCGCCAATCGCCGTTCGCGCCGAAGGCGTGAGCAAGGTGTACCGCATCGGCCTGAAGGAGCGGGCGCACGACAGCCTCGCCGCCGCAGCGCTCGAGCTCCTCACGAGCCCCGTGCGCAACTACCGCAAGTACCGCTCGCTGTACCGCTTCAAGGATCTCGAGCGCGCCGATCCGGAAACGGCCCCGAGCACGCCCGATACGATCTGGGCGCTGCGCAACGTGGGCTTCGAGCTGCGCCAGGGGGAGGTGCTCGGCATCGTCGGGCGCAACGGCGCGGGCAAGTCGACGCTGCTCAAGATACTGACCCGCATCACCCCGCCGACGCGGGGCCGCATCGAGATCCACGGGCGCGTCTCGAGCCTGCTCGAGGTGGGCACGGGGTTCCACCGCGAGCTGACGGGCCGTGAGAACGTGTACCTGAACGGCACAATTCTCGGCATGTCGAAGAAGGAGGTCGACCGCAAGTTCGACGAGATCGTCGAGTTCGCCGGCGTCGAGAAGTTCCTCGACACCCCCGTCAAGCGGTACTCGAGCGGCATGTCGGTGCGGCTCGCGTTCGCCGTGGCGGCGCACCTCGAGCCCGAGATCCTGATCGTGGACGAGGTGCTCGCGGTCGGCGATGCCGCGTTCCAGAAGAAGTGCATCCGCAAGATGCAGGACGTGGGACGCAGCGGGCGTACGATCCTCTTCGTTTCGCACAACATGCCGGCCGTGAAGATGCTCTGCACCCGGGCAATCCTGCTCGACGAGGGGCGGCTCGTCATGGACGGCCCCCCGCACGACGTCGTGAGCGCCTACATGACGACCGACGTCGGCGTGCCGGCCGAGCGCGTGTGGCCGGATCCGGCGCTCGCGCCGGGCCGGCGGGTGGCGAAGCTGCGCGCGATCCGCGTTATCCGGCGCGACGGCGCGGTCGCGTCCGCCGTCGACATCCGGGACGACGTCGGGCTGCAGCTCGAGTACGACGTCGAGGAGCCGGGGCACGTCCTGATGCCGCAGTTCTACGTGTACAACGACGAGGGTCTGCTGCTCTTCGCGAGCTACGAGCAGCAGAACGCCTGGGCCCAGCGGCCGCGGCCGCAGGGACGCTACATGAGCACGGCCTGGATTCCGGGCAACCTGCTGAGCGCCGGCATGTTCTACGTGAGCTGTGCGCTGCTGTCGCGCAGCACCAGCGTGAGCCAGTTCTACGAGCAGCAAGCGGTGGCGTTTCTCGTGACCGACAACATGGGCGAGGGCACCGCACGCGGGGATTGGGCAGGGTCGTACCGCGGCGTGGTGCGGCCGCTGCTTTCGTGGGAGACGGAGCGCGTGGAGAGCAGCCGCAAACTGCACAGTGCGTAACGGCTGGCGGCCCGTGATCCGCCGCCAGCCCCGGACAACGAGAGCGACAAGGAGGTGGGCGTGGGACAGGTCGGCGGCTGGTTTTCCTCCGGCGGCGGGGCGCCGCGCGGGCTGTGGGACGCGCTCAAGCATTCGGTCCCGCCCGGGGCGCGGCGGGCGCTGCGCCGGGCCGGGCGCGCCGCGTCGTTCGTGCCGCGCCAGTGCCTCGGGACGATCACGCACGTGCACACGCGCGAGCCGCTGGTCGCGCTGACTTTCGACGACGGGCCGCATCCGGAGTCGACGCCGCGTTTCGTCGAAGCACTCGAAGCGCACGGCGCCCGCGCGACGTTCTTCGTCATCGGAGAGTTGGCGCGGCGTTATCCGGAGCTCGTCGCGCGGCTGCGCGCCGGGGGCCATGCGCTCGGGAATCACTCGTGGGATCACGCGTCGTTTCCCGCGATCTCCCGGGCCGAGCGGCGCGCGCAGCTGCGCGCGTGGGTCGAAGCGGTCGGCGATGCGCGCCCGCAGCTCTTTCGGCCGCCGTACGGCAATCAAACGCTGCTCACGCACCTCGAGGTGCGGCGGCAGGGCTGGGAGGTCGTGACCTGGAGCGTGGTCGCGCGCGACTGGACCGGCGACGGGGCGGAGGCGATCGCGAGCCGCGTGCTGCGCGGGCTGCGCCCGGGGGCGATCGTGCTGATGCACGAGCGGCTGCATCGGTACGAGGACGCCCGCTACGCGGCCCGCGAATCCGTGCTCGCGGCGCTCATCGAGGTGCTCGCCACCGCCGGGCGCAGCTACCGGTTCGTCACCGTGCCCGAGCTCCTGCGCGCCGGGCGCCCGAACCGCGAGATCTGGATCCAGCCGGGACAGGCCGACTACCTCGCGCGCCTGCGCGCGGACGAGGAAGGCGACAGCGATGGAAGATTCTCCGGTACCTGAGAAGGAGGCCGAAGTGAAGGAAGCAGCCGTCGAGGCAGGGGAAAGCGCGAACCGGTGCCGGTCTTGCGGCAGCGGGGCACTGCGCACGTTCGTGGACCTGGGTATGTCGCCGCTCGCGAATTCGTACGTGGAGCCGGAGGCGCTCGGGAGCATGGAGCCGTTCTATCCGCTGCACGCCTACGTCTGCGAGAAATGCTTCCTGGTGCAGCTCATGGAGCTCGAATCCTCGGAGCGCATCTTCAGCCACTACGCCTACTTCTCGTCCTACTCGCGCAGCTGGCTCGAGCACGCGCAGGCGTACGTGCACATGATCGTGCCGCGGCTCGGTCTCGACCGCTCCTCGCGCGTGATCGAGATCGCGAGCAACGACGGCTACCTGCTGCAGTACATGCGGCAGGCGGGCGTCGAGGTGCTCGGCATCGAGCCGGCGCGCAACGTCGCCGCGGCGGCGATCGAGCGCGGCATCCCGACGATCACGCGCTTCTTCGGCGTCGGGCTCGCGCGCGAGCTCGCAGCCGACGGCCGGCGCGCCGACCTGCTGCTCGGCAACAACGTGCTCGCGCACGTGCCGGACCTGAATGACTTCGTCGCCGGAATGAAGCTGGTCCTCGCGCCCGGCGGCACGATCACGATGGAGTTTCCGCATCTGCTGCGGCTGATCGAGCAGTGCCAGTTCGATACGATCTACCACGAGCACTTCTCCTACTTCTGGTTCGGCACGGTCGAGCGCGTGTTCGCGCGCCACGGCCTGACGCTCTACGACGTCGAGGAGCTGCCGACGCACGGCGGTTCGCTGCGCATCTACGCGCGCCACACCGAGGACCGTACGCGCCCGGTCGAGCCGCGCGTCGCACGAATGCGCGCGGCCGAACAGCGTGCGGGCGCCGAAGACCTCGGGCTGTACGCTGCGTTCGGGCGCAAGGTGGCGGCGACCAAGCGGCGGATCCTGCGCTTCCTGATCGACGCGCGCGACGCCGGCAAGCGCGTCGCGGCCTACGGGGCGCCGGCCAAGGGCAATACGCTCCTCAACTACTGCGGCATCCGCACGGACCTGATCGAGTACACGGTCGACGCGAGCCCCCACAAGCAGGGCCGGTTCCTCCCGGGCACGCGCCTGCCGATCCGCACGCCGGCGCACATCGCGGCGACGCGCCCGGATTACGTGGTCATCCTGCCGTGGAACCTGAAGCAGGAGGTCATGGAGCAGATGGCGCACATCCGCGGCTGGGGCGGGCGGTTCGTGACGTTCGTACCGGATGTGGAGGTGAGCGCATGAAGTTCACGCCGCTGCCGCTGCCGGGCGCGTACCTGATCGAGCCGGAACCGGTGTACGACGCGCGCGGCATGTTCGCGCGCGTCTGGTGCCGGCGCGAGTTCGAGGCGCACGGGCTGAGCACCGTCACCGAGCAGTGCAGCGTGTCGTTCAATCCGAAGCGCGGCACGCTGCGCGGCCTGCACTATCAGGCGCCGCCGCACGAGGAAGTGAAGCTCGTGCGCTGCACGCGCGGCGCGGTCTACGACGTGGTCCTCGATCTGCGCCCCGGTTCGCCCGCGTTCGGCCGCTGGTTCGGAATCGAGCTCACCGCCGAGAACCGGCGCATGCTCTACATTCCGGAGGGTGTGGCGCACGGGTTCCTGACGCGGCGGCCGGGCACGGAGGTCTACTACCAGATGTCCGCGGCGTACGTCGCGGAAGCAGCCCGGGGCGTGCGCTGGAACGATCCGGCATTCGGCATCGCCTGGCCGGGGCCGGTGGAAGTGATCTCCGAGCGCGATGCGAGCTATCCGGATTTCGCGGCGCGCGCGACCGCGGGCGAGCGCCAATTCTCGGCTGGAGAGCATTAGCGCGGCGGCGGCAGCCGCGGCGGCTGCACCGACGTCGGTTGAAGGAGGGCGCGCATGGACCTGGCGACGGGAGTGATCGGTGCGGAGATGCACCGTTTCGTGGCGGAGCTCTATCCGATCTGTCGCAGCATCACCGGGGAGGGCGTGCGCCGCACGCTCGCGGCGATCGGGCGGCGCATACCGCTCGAGCTTTACGCCATTTCCTCGGGAACGCCGGTATTCGACTGGACCGTGCCGCGCGAATGGAACATCCGCGACGCCTACATCAAGAACGCCGCCGGCGAGCGCATCGTCGATTTCCGCCGGTGCAATCTGCACGTCGTGAGCTACAGCGTTCCGGTGCGGGCGCACCTGCGGCTCGCGGAGCTGCGGCCGCACCTGCACAGTCTCCCGGCGCATCCCGACTGGATTCCGTACCGCACGAGCTACTACCGCGAGGACTGGGGCTTCTGTGTCGCCGACCGGCTGCTGCGCAGCCTGCCCGACGAGGAGTACGAGGTTTGCATCGACGCGACGCTCGCCGACGGCGTGCTCAACTGGGGCGAATGCGTGATTCCGGGCGAGACGGAAGAGGAGGTGCTGATCTCCTGCCACGTGTGCCATCCGTCGCTCTGCAACGACAACCTTTCGGGCATCGCGCTCGCGACCGAGCTCGCGCGCCGTACGCTCGAGCGCAGGCCCCGGTACACGCACCGGTTCCTGTTCATCCCCGGAACCATCGGCGCGATCGTCTGGCTCGCGCGCAACGAGGCGCGTGCGGCGCTGATCCGGCACGGCCTGGTCGTCACCTGCGTAGGCGACGGCGGCCGCTTCACCTACAAGCGCAGCCGCCGCGGCGACGCCGAGATCGACCGCGTCGTCGAGCACGTGCTGCGCCACAGCGGCTTCGGCTTTACCGTGCAGGACTTCTTCCCCTACGGCTACGACGAGCGCCAGTACTGCTCGCCGGGATTCGACCTGCCGGTCGGGTGCCTGATGCGCTCGCCGCACGGGAGCTTCCCGCAGTATCACACCTCGGCCGACGACCTCGAGTTCGTGCGGCCCGAATACCTGGAGCAGTCGCTGCGCGTCTATCTCGAGGTGCTGCGTGTCCTCGAGAGCAACCGCCGGTATGCGAGCACCAACCCGAAGTGCGAGCCGCAGCTCGGGCGCCGCGGCCTGTACCAGGCGATCGGCGGCGACAGCGAAGCCGCGCGGCGCAACCTGGCCCTGCTATGGGTGCTCAATCTCGCCGACGGGCGGCATTCGCTGCTCGACGCGGCGGAGCGCGCGGCGATGCCATTCGGCGCGCTCGCAGCGGCGGCGGCCGAGCTCGAGCGAGCCGGCCTGCTGCGCCAAGCGTGACGCGGGACGCGCGCACCGCGGCGCGCGTGCGGCAGGTCGCCAACGAGCCGCGCCGTGCGCGGCGATCAACGGGGGCCGGGCTGGGCGGGCAGAACGTGCAGCTCGGTGACGAGCGCGCCAGGCGGGAGCGTCAGTGCGTTGACCAGTGCGGCGGCGACGTCGTCGGGCTGGAGCATGCGCTCCGGGACGAACGGCTGCTCGAGCGCGCGGCAGACTTCCCGCTGCATCGGCGTCGCGGTGTTGCCGGGAAAGACGGTGAGGACGCGCACGCCGTCCGGTCCGAGCTCGGCGCGCAGCGTCTCCGCGATCGCCCTGAGGGCATGTTTGCTCGCGGCATAGGCGCCCGCGCGCTCCTTGACGCGGACGCCCAGGCTCGAGTTGATGAATGCGATCTGACCGTGCGCGGCGCGCACGCGATCGAGCAGCAACTGCGTGAGGAGCAGGGGTGCACGGACGTGGACGCGATAGTGCTCGTCGAGGGCATCGAGCGGCGTCGCTTCGAGCGGCGCCAGGGAAATCGTACCCGCGGCATGCACCAGGAAATCGAGGTGCGGCCAGAGCGCCGCGACCGTGGCGCCGAGCCG
>DASVBY010000020.1:0-23206 GCA_036381895.1 Burkholderiales bacterium
TACTTCTACGTCTGGCTCGACGCGCCGATCGGCTACCTCGCGAGCTTCAAGAACTGGTGCGACCGCAACGGCGTCGACTTCGACGCCTTCCTCGCCGATCCGAAGACCGAGATGGTGCACTTCATCGGCAAGGACATCCTGTATTTCCACGCGCTGTTCTGGCCGGCGATGCTGCACGCCGCCGGCTACAAGACGCCGAACGCGATCTACACCAACGGCTTCCTCACGGTGAACGGCGGCAAGATGTCGAAGTCGCGCGGCACCTTCATCACCGCCGAGAGCTATCTCCGGCTCGGCCTCAACCCCGAGTGGCTGCGCTACTACTACGCCGCCAAGTCGAACGGCGCGATCGAGGACCTCGACCTGAACCTCGAGGACTTCGTCGCGCGCGTGAACAGCGACCTGGTGGGCAAATACATCAACATCGCGAGCCGCTGCGCCGGCTTCCTCACGAAGTACTTCGACGGCCGCCTGGCGCTGCCCGACTCCGAGTCGCACGACGGCAAGAACCTGATCAACGGCGCCACCACCACGGGCCTCCTGGTCAAGGAGTCGTACAACGCGCGCGAGTTCGGGCGCGCGGTGCGCGACATCATGGGCGCCGCCGACCGCCTCAACGCCGCGATCAACGACGCGAAGCCCTGGGAGCTCGCCAAGGATCCGGCGAAGCGCACGCAGCTCCACGAGGTGTGCTCGAAGGCGATGCACGGCTTCTACGCGCTCTCGATCTGGCTCGCGCCGATCCTGCCCGCGACCGCGCGGCGCGTGGCGCGCGAGCTCTTCGGGCTCGAGCGCGATTTCACCTGGGACGACCTCAGGCGCCTGCCCGAGCGCATCAATCCCTACAAGCACCTGCTGACGCGCATCGACCCGAAGCAGGTCGAGGCGCTGGTCGAAGCGAACAAGGAAAGCCTGCAGCGGGCGCCCGCGCGCGCCGGCCAACCGGAGACATCCCCAGTGCCGTCAGAGAGCGCTACTGCGACGATTTCGATCGACGAGTTCGCGAAGATCGACCTGCGCGTCGCCCGCATCGTCAAGGCCGAGTACGTCGAAGGCGCCGACAAGCTGCTGCGCCTGACGCTCGACGTCGGCGCGCTCGGGCAGCGCCAGGTGTTCGCCGGGATCCGCTCGGCCTACGACCCCGCCCGGCTGGAAGGGCGGCTCACGGTGCTGGTCGCGAACCTCGCGCCGCGCAAGATGAAGTTCGGCGTGTCCGAAGGCATGGTGCTCGCGGCCTCGGACGCGGAGGGCAAGACGCCCGGCATCTACCTGCTCGCCCCCGACAGCGGCGCCGAGCCCGGCATGCGCATCAAGTAGCGGCGAGCGCTCTCAATAAACGCCGGGCACGAAGCGCCTGACCCGGCGCGCGTACGCCGCGTACTCGGGGTAGCGCTCGCACAGCCAGGCTTCCTCGCGCGCCGCCTTGCGGTCGAAGAAGAGCGCGACCGCGACGCCGAAGACGAGCCCCGGGACGCTCAGCCACGCGAGCGCCCACCCGAACACCGCGAGGACGATGCCGCTGTAGATGGGGTGGCGCACGTAGCGGTAGGCGCCGCGCGTCACGAGCTCGGCGTCGGCGCGGGGGCGCGGATAGGGCGAGAGCGCCGAACCGAGCGCGCGCAGACCGGCGGCGGCGAGCGCCACCCCGCCGAGCACGAGCAGCACGCCGAGGAACTGCGCCGCGCGATCGAAGCCCGCCGCGGCACGGGTCGCGGGCGCGAGCACGAGCGCCGCGAGCAGCACCAGCGCCTGCGCCGCCACCCACCAGCCGCCGCGCGCCCGAAATTCCCGAGCGGTTGCCATACGCGAATTATTGCGACCCGGGAAACGGCTGGCCATACTGGCGCGTCATGCCCTCACCCGCCGACACGACGCTCGCCGAACGCATCGATGCGCTGCTCCCGCAGACGCAGTGCACGCGCTGCGGCTATCCGCACTGCCGCGCCTACGCGGAAGCGGTCGCGCGCGGCGAGGCCGATTTCAACCAGTGCCCGCCGGGCGGCGAAACGACGCTCAACGCGCTCGCGCGCCTGCTCGAACGGGAGCCGAAGCCGCTCAACCCGGCGAACGGCAGTACCCTGCCGCGCCGGCGCGCCGTGATCGACGAATCGCGCTGTATCGGGTGCCGCAAGTGCGTCGATGTCTGCCCGGTCGACGCCATCGTCGGCGCGCGGCGCTGGATGCACACGGTGATTGCGGCGCAATGCAGCGGCTGCGAGCTCTGTCTTGCGCCCTGTCCGGTCGACTGCATCGAGATGGTTCCCGTCGAACCGCCCGCCGACGCCGGTCCGTGGCCGGATTACTCGACCGAGGAAGCCGCGGCCTGGCGCGCGCGCACGCAAGCCCGGCTGCAGCGCCTCGCCGCCCGCAAGGAGCGCCGCGAGGAGCGCAGGAATGCGCACCGCGCCGTCTCGGCGCCCGCCGATGCGCCGCCGCGCGAGATCATCCGCGCGGAGCTGCGTGCCGCGCTCGAGCGCGCGCGCCGCAAGCGCGGTCTAGTAAGATAGACCGACCGCAAGACACCGCGGGCGCGAAGAAAGGCAGGTCAGAGAGGCCGTCGCGAGGCGCACGTCGGGCACGAAGTCCACGCCTTGCAGGATCGGCCCGTCTCGTCGCTCCTTGCTTTCCTCGGCGTCCGCTGGACAAGAACCAATATCGAACACTGACGGAAGCATGACCCCCGCGAAGCGCCGCGCGCTGTTCGCACGCCTGAAGCGCGCGAACCCCTCGCCCACGACCGAACTCAACTACAGCACGCCGTTCGAGCTGCTCGTCGCCGTGATCCTGTCCGCGCAGGCGACCGACAAGGGCGTCAACAAGGCGACCGAAGAGCTCTTCAAAGTGGCGAACACCCCCGAGGCGATGCTCCGGCTCGGCCTGCGCGGGCTGAAGCGCTACGTGAAGTCGATCGGCCTCTACAACACCAAGGCCCGAAACATCATCGAGACCTGCCGCATCCTGCTGAAAGAGCATGGCGGGGAGGTGCCGCGCACGCGGGAGGCGCTCGAAGCGCTGCCGGGGGTCGGACGCAAGACCGCGAACGTGATTCTGAACACCGCGTTCGGCGAGCCGACCATCGCCGTCGACACGCATATTTTCAGGGTGGCCAACCGCACCGGGCTGGCGCCGGGGCGCACCGTGCGCGCGGTCGAAGACCGGCTGCTGCGGGAGGTGCCGCCCGCCTACCGGCGCAACGCGCACCACTGGCTGATCCTGCACGGGCGCTACATCTGTACCGCACGCCTGCCGCGCTGTCCCATCTGCCCGATCCGCGATCTTTGCGAATACCCGGCGAAAACGCCCGGGAAATAGCTTCGCGGGCGCCGCTGCCGAAGGCCGCTGGGGAACGCCGGCGCGATTTCCCGGTCATCGAACTATTATTTGGGCATTCATGAGGATAGAGTGGGCACCGGCATGGGCGCGATGGCAGCGAACACGGGACTGAGCTACGGCGGCCGGGCGCTGCCCGAGCATGCCGCGCGCGCGGTCACCCGGGCGCTGAAGCGCGCCCGGCTGACGCGCGCCAACGCGGTGCTCCTCTTCCTGACGCCGCATTACGCCCCGAATCCGGATGCGGCCCTGCGCGCCGCGGCGCGCGCGGCCGGCTGCGTGCAGGTCATCGGCGCGACCGCCGCGGGCATACTGACGGACGAGGAGTGGGTGCTCGACAGCCCCGGCGCTGCGGCGATGGTGTTCGCCGACCCGATCACGCTCGCGCCCGCGCACGCCGACGCCGCCGATGACGAAGCCATCCTGCTCAGCCTGAGCACGCCCACCGGCCTGACTGCCGACTGGCTCGACGTGCCCGCGCACCGGATCGGTGCGATTTCGGGCGATCTCTTCGGCCAGGGACCGTTCAAGGTCTGGAGCAGCGGACGCGTGGCCGAGGGCGGGCGCGCGGACGCGCGCTTCTTCGGGGTGCGCGGCGTGATCAGCGCCTCCCAGGGCGTGCGCGCCCTGACCTCGCCAATCGAAGTGGCCGAGGTGCAGGGCTACGACATCAAGCGCCTCGGCAACTACCCGGCGCTCAATGTGCTGGTGAAGTCGCTCCCGAGCGGCATCCGCGAGATGGAGCGCATTCCGCTCCATCTCATCATGGGCGGGGTGACGTTCGGCGACCCGATGACCGCGATCCGCGAGGGGCGGTACCGGCTGAACCACATCGTTTCCGCGAACCTGCGCGATCAGTCGATCACGCTGTCGCATCCGCTCAGCCGCGGGGAGCGGCTGTTCTGGGCGATGCGCGATGCGCTCACGGCCGAACGCGAAATGCGTCAGGCGATCGAGCAGGCGGCGCTCACGCTGCGCACGCCGCCCGCCTTCGCGCTGCTCTTCCCCTGCATGGGCCGCGGGCCGCATTTCTACGGCAACCGGGATCGCGACCTCGATGCGCTCGTCAAGCGCTTCCCGCGCCTGCCGATCATCGGCATGTACGGCAACGGCGAGCTGGGGCCGCTCGACGGCGCCAACCATCTCTATCAGTACTCGACCGTGCTCGGCCTCTTCGCCGCGCAGTCGGGATAGTGGCAGCGCCGCGGCCGCGGGCGCGCGGCAGCGGCGGGTAGCGGCGAACGCGAATTCGACGATGTACGGCAGCGATCGGCAGGAACTGCGCGAAGTCTTCTTCCGCGCATGGCGCAAACACCGCGAAGGCGAGCCGCTCGAGGGCGTCGAATCGCTCGTGGTCGACGTGGCGCTGCGGCATCCGGAATACCACGCGTTGCTCGACGACCCCGAGCGCCACGCCGGGCGCGACTATCTGCCGGCGCTCGGCGAAACCAATCCCTTCATGCACATGGGGCTGCACATCGCGCTGCTCGAGCAGCTCTCGATCGATCATCCGCCCGGCGTGCGCACGTACTATCAGACGCTGCGCGCGAAGCTTCCGGATCCGCACGCCGCCGAGCACGCCATGATGGAATGCCTGGCCGAAGCGGTGTGGCAGGCGCAGCAGAGCGGCCGCGACCTCGATGCCGAGGCCTACACGCGCTGCCTGCGCGAACTCATCCACCGTCTCTGATCCGGACAGCCAGCGGGCCGCTGCCGCAGGACCCTTTCCCGAATGTGCGCGCGCTGTGCGGCGGATGCGGCTCTCTTTCGCGGGCACCCGGCGGCGGCCGGAACCCGGCGACCTTTGCGTGAGCCGCGCCGCTAGAGCCGTACGTCCCGGTACGCCGCGACGTCGGGGCGGCCAGCGGCATAGCGAAACCGCGGCTTGACGCCCCGCCCGGGCGCGGGCAGAGCGAGCAGCAGGCTCGACACGGTGCCGAAGCCCCGATCGGTCACGATATTCATCGCCGCGAAGGGATCGTCGGGCTCCGCGCCCTGGCGGCTCGCGAGCAAAGCCTCCCACGCGGACCAGTCGTCGCGCTCCGGATCGGGGACCGCGGCCGCACGAAAGAGCGGCAGGTAGTGGCGGATGCGCGCGGATGCCGGATCGTTCAGCTCGTATGCGGTCAGCATGGACAGCCCGGGGGCAAGCGCATGCACCTCGACGCGCCCGCCCGGCGCCTCCGCGTGCCGCAGCCAGCAGGCGCCCCTGCTGTCGGCGACGAGCAGGTTGAACCCGCGATACGCGTCGGCATTCAGGTGGCTCAGCGCCTCGGCTGCCGCCGCCGCTTCTGCGTGATCGAGCGCTTCGAGGACGAGCTCGCCGCGGCTGCGCTTGCCCGCGGCCGGCCCGAGCGTGCCCACGCGATTCATGATTCCCGCGGCGACGCCGTCGTCGTTGACCCCGAACCAGCTCCCGCCCGCCTGCTCGTCGAGGCCGGCGACCACGTGCGGGCGATCGGGCCAGTGCCGCCCCGGCGGCCGCGCCGGGCGGCTCAAGAGCTCGTCGCGATTCGCGCCGATGATTACCGGCCAGGCGTGCTCGGGACGATAGAGAACGACCAGGGTGCACATGCGGCTAGCGGGCGCAAAGCTCCTCGACGATCCGCGGCAGCAGCTCGCCGGTCCTGCCGCGCAGCGCGAAATCGACCCGCTCCGTGATCGGCGTCTCCTCGAGGTTGATCTCGACGGTGCGCGCCGAAGCGGCTCGCGCAAGGTGCGCGAAGCTCGCCGCCGGCTCGACCACGGCGCTGGTGCCGAGCGAGAGAAAGACATCGCAGGCGGCGAGCGCTCCCCAGGCGCGCGCAAGCGCGGCCTCCGGGAGCAGCTCGCCGAACCACACCACCGCCGGCCGGCGCAATCCGCCGCAACCGCAGCGCGGCGGGTACTCGCCGAACGGCCCGCCGGTCTCCTCGCGCTCGTGTCCGCACACGATGCAGCGCCAGACCCAGAGCGTTCCGTGCAGCTCCACCACGTGCTGCGAGCCGGCGCGCTGGTGCAGCCGATCGACGTTCTGCGTCAGCAGCACGAACCCGTGCCCGCGTTCCGTGTAATAGCGCTCGAGCCGGGCGAGCGCCTCGTGGCCGGGATTCGGCCGGACTTCCGCGCATTGCACGCGGCGTTCGTCGTACCAGCGCGTCACCAGAGCCGGGTCGCGGGCGAAGCCCGCGGGCGTGGCGAGCTGCTCCGGGTCGTAGTCGGCCCAGAGGCCGCGCTGGGCGTCGCGAAACGTGGGCACGCCGCTCTCCGCCGAGACGCCGGCCCCGGTCAGAACCACGACCGAGCGCGCCGCGGCGAGCGCGGCGACGACATCATCGAACACTGGAACCGAACCGCCCGTAGAGACTCTCACTCGGGCATGATACCCGAGGAGGCGGCCGCGATGCGCGCGCCAGCCGTTCCCTCGCCCGCGCCTGCCCCGGACTTCGGCGCCGCGCTCGCGCGCTGCGGTCTCGGGCAGCTCCGGCGCGCGGCGCTCGAGGAGCTGCAGATCAACGTCGGGCGCCTGTGCAACCAGGCGTGCAGCCACTGTCACGTCGATGCCGGGCCGAAGCGCACCGAGAGCATGCGCTGGGACACCATGGCGCGCGTGCTCGCCTGGATCGAGCGCGCCGCGGTCGCGCGCGTCGACATCACCGGCGGCGCCCCCGAGCTCAATCCGCATTTCCGCCGCTTCGTGGACGCGCTGCGCGCGCTCGGCGCCGCCGTCACCGCGCGCTGCAACCTGACGGTGCTCTTCGAACCCGGCCAGGAGGATCTCGCCGCGTGGTACGCAGACCGGCGCGTGCGGCTGGTGGCGTCGCTCCCCTGCTACACGCGCGCGAACGTCGATGCGCAGCGCGGCGACGGCGTCTTCGACAAGAGCGTCGCGGCGCTGCGCGCGCTCAACGCCGTAGGCTACGCGCGCGACCCGGCGCTCGTGCTCGACCTCGTGTACAACCCGAACGGCGCACTTCTTCCGGGCAATCAGGCCCGACTCGAGGGGGAGTACAAGGAGCGGCTGCGGGCGGATTACGGCATCGTGTTCGACCGGCTGCTCACGCTCGCGAACCTTCCCATCAATCGCTTCGCGCACTATCTGCGGCGCAGCGGCCAGTACGAAAGCTACCTGCAGCTCCTTGCCGCGAGCTTCAACCCGGCGACCGTCCAGCGCCTCATGTGCCGGCGCGTCCTCAGCGTCGATTGGCGCGGGCGCCTTTACGACTGCGACTTCAATCAGATGCTCGATCTGCCGCTCGGCGGCCGCGCGCCGCGCTACCTCTGGGAACTGGATCCTGCGCGCCTCGAGGCCGAACCCATCGCCACCGGCCCGCACTGCTTCGGCTGCACCGCCGGCGCGGGCAGCAGCTGCGGCGGCGCCCTGACCTAGTCGCTAGTGTGCATAGCCGCGCACGGCCCAGGCGCGCGCGCTGAGTGCGATCGCGCCGTCGTCGGCAAGCGGCAGCCGTGCGCGCAGACAGTCACGCAGGCGCTCGCGCTGCGCGAGGCCCAGCGAAACCACGTAACCGGGTGCCGGACCCTGGCCGCCGAGGAACGGCGACCAGTAATCGTCGAAGTCGCGAAGGCGCGTCGGCACGTCGATCGCGCGCACCTCGACGCCACGCAGCCCGGCGCCGACGTACAGATCGCCGAGCGCCTGCGCACGGCAGAGGGGGAAGCGCCGGCCCTCGTCGAGCGCGAGCGCGCGCGGATCGAGCGCGACCGCGGCGTCCCAGAAGAGACGCATCATTTCCATCTTGCCGGTGTAGTCCCAGACGTAGGCCGCACACACGCCGCCCGGCCGCAGGACGCGCATCGTTTCCGCGACCGCCTGCACCGGATCGGGGAGGAAATTGAGCACCAGCCCCGAGACGACGGCGTCGCGGCTCGCGCTCCCGAACGGTAGCGTTTGCGCATCGGCGACAACGAAGGACGCGCGCGCATCCGGGAGCTGCGCCCGCGCGTGCGCGATGAAACCGGCCGACGCGTCGATCGCGTACAGCGAACGCGGCGCGGCGTCGAGGAGCACGGCGGCGCTCAGCGCACCCGTGCCGCAGCCGACGTCGAGCCACTCGGCGTCGCGCGGCACCGCGAGCCACTCGATGAAATCGCGTGCGACCAGCCGGCTCCAGCGACCGACGTACGGCTCGTAGAGCGCGCCCGCCGCCCACACTTCTTTGGCCTGCTCCGGCGCCAGGAGAATCCCTCCTCGGCACGCGCGCCGGAGCAATTCTACGCCTCCGGCTCACCCGCACGCCCCACCCTGCAACCGCGCGCCACCTCGTGCGATCATGGGCGCCGACCGAAATACCACGGGAGTTCCGATGAATCTATCGGTCCGCGTACTGCTCGCGCTCGGCGCCGTCAACGGCGCGCTGGTCGTCGCGCTCGGCGCCTACGGCGCGCACGCACTCAAGGACCAGGCCGCCGCCCTGATGCAGACCGCCGTTCAGTACCACATGTTCCACGCGCTCGGACTGCTCGCGATCGGCGTCGCCGCGGCGCTCAAACCCGGGAGCGCGCTCTTCCTCTGGGCCGCGGCCGCGATGCTGCTCGGGATCGTGCTCTTCTGCGGCACCATCTACGTGCACGCCCTGACCGGATACCGCGGGCTGAGTCCGGTGACGCCGCTCGGCGGCACGGCGTTCATGGCGGCGTGGCTCCTGTTCGCCGCCGGTGCGCTGCGCGGCTGACCGCTTACGCTCGCCTGCGGTCCGATCGTCTCGCCGATCGGACGCAGCTGCCGCATGACGCCCTCGGGCAGCAGCACGAAACGCGCACTGACCGGAAGACCCGCCGCGCGCAGCGCCTGCGCCACCCACACGTTGCAGGTGCGAAAGAGGTGAAACGTTTCTCTGCCCAGGTAGAACCACCCGGCGCCGTACGGGCTCGGCCGCAGCGGCGGCGCGCGCGGCGCCCCGCCGCGCTCGTACGCGGCACCGATGTAGCGGTTGAGCGCTTCGAGCCCTTCGCGCGTGAGACCGACCCGCACGAGCTCGGTGCCGGCGAACTGCTGCGGCGGCGGCGCATCGAAGCCGGTCACGTGCACGACGCTCGCCGTCGGCCAGAAGAGCGCCTTGAGGCCGTACCAGAGGCTGAAGCGGGCGGCCGGGAAATAGTCGCGCTCGCCCCAATCGACGAGCAGCCAGCGCACGCGCGGGAAGTCGGCCACTTCGGGCCAGAGCTCGGGACGCGCGTCCGCCCGGCGCAGCACGATGCCTGTGTGCCAGCCTTGGGTGACCACGTAGATCGACGCCGCGGGTGTGCCGGGCGGCGCGTAAGCACCCGGCCCATTCGCGCAGCCGGCGAGCAGGACGAGCAGCGCGAGCGCGAGCCCTAAGCGCCGAAACCGCTCGCCGGCCTCCGCCGGGACGATCGGTGCGGTTCGCTCCGGTTCGTTCACTCGTCTCTCGGAGGACGCAGGCCGGCGGCCGTTACGCGAAGCGCCGCAGCGACGCGTGCTGCTGCGCGACCAGCCGGAGATCCGCCGCCGTGTCGATGTCGCGCAGCATCCGCAGGAGGGCGAACTCGATGCCGAGCGCCCGCGCGCGCTCGAGCGTCGCCGCGAGCACGCGCGCGCCGCCCCACGGCATTTGCACGAACAGCTCCTTGGCCGGGCGGGTCAGTCCGATGAGATAGTAGCCGCCGTCTTCGGACGGGCCGAGCACGTTCGCCCCGCCCGCGAGCAAGGCGTTCGCTTCATCGAGGATTGCCCCATCGCAGTGCGGCACGTCGCAGCCGAGGATCGCGGCGGCACCGTGGCGCGCGATCGCCGCCTCGAGCGCACGGCGCATCCGCGCGCCGAGATCGCCCGCGCCCTGATCGGCGAGCACAAGCTCGACTCGGCGCGCCAGCTCGTGAAACAGCGGTGCATCGGCGGTGGGCGCACCATAGAGGTAAAGCGGCCCGGGCCAGTGCGCCGCGGCGAGCTCTACCGTCTCCCGCACGAAGAGCGCCGCGATCTCGGCCGCCTGCGCCGCGGTGTAGTCGGGGAGCAGTCGCGTCTTCACCTGCCCGGGGATCGGCTGTTTGGCGAAGATGATCAGCGCCGGTTGCGCCATGCGGCTCCGTTATACCACTGCGCGAGCCGCCCGGGCGCCACGCCGAGCGCGTAAAGGCCGCGAAGCAGCCACATTCGCAGCACGGTTCGCGCGACGCCGTTCCGCTCCCAGCGCCGGCTCGATGTCAGCACCGGCGAGCGAATGCGGTGCGGCGGCGCGATCCACTTCAGCCGGCTCGAGAGCTCGATGTCCTCCATGAGCGCAATCGGGGGAAAGCCGCCGAGCACACGGAAAGCGTCGCGACGCACGAACAGCGCCTGATCGCCGGTGGCGATGCCGGTCAGGGCGGACCGCAGGTTCATCAGCCGCTCGATCACGCGAAACGCCGCCGCGCGGCCCGAGAGCCGCACCTCGAACCGGCCCCAGACGGCACCGCCCGCGATCGCCGCACGCACCCGTTCGAGCGCATCCGGGGGAAGGACCGTATCGGCGTGCAGGAACAGCAGGACGTCGGACCGTGCCGTGCACGCACCGGCATTCATCTGCACGGCGCGGCCGCGCGGGGCGCCGAGGAGCCGCACGCGGGCGTCGGGGCGGGCCTGCAAAGCCCGCTCGAGACTCGCGCGTGTCGGCGGGTCGCCCGCGTCGACGACGATCAGCTCGTCCGGCGCGAGCGCGAGGACGTTCTCGACGTACCGGTCCACGTCGGGCTCGACATCGACCGGCACGACGACGGCGACCGTGGGACGGGCCGCATCCGGCATCAGTGCAAGCGCGGAGCGCGCGCGAGCGCGCGCCGGCGCAGCAGCTTCAAGAGGAGGATTACGGGCAGGATGCCGTGCAGCGCGAGATCGAAGAGGTCGAGCGGCCGCCACTCCTGCCCGGCCGCGAGCATCCTGAGCTTCTGCCAGAGGTGCGGCTCCGCGAGCGGCGGCGACAACGCGAGCACCGCCGTCGCCGCGATGAGCGGCACGAGCGGGATCGCATCGAGCCAGCGCAGCGCGCGCAGCGGTTCAGCCGCGCGGGCCTTTCTGGATGAGCTCGATACGATAGCCGTCGGGATCTTCGACAAAGGCGATCACCGTCGTGCCGTGTTTCATCGGTCCGGCCGGCCGCACGACCTTGCCGCCGCGACGGGCGATCTCCTCGCACGCCTTGTACGCATCCTCGACCTCGATGGCGACGTGCCCGTAGCCGTTGCCGAGATCGTACTTCGCCGTGTCCCAGTTGTGGGTCAGCTCGAGCACCGCCTGCTCGGACTCCGGTCCGTAGCCGACGAAGGCGAGCGTGAACCGGCCTTCCGGATAATCCCTGCGGCGCAGCAGCTGCATGCCGAGCACTTTCGTGTAGAACTCGAGCGATCGCTCGAGATCGCCGACCCGGATCATGGTATGGAGAATACGCATCGACCGCTCCAGACTCGCTCCTCGAGAAACGATGACTGCCCTCGGCGGGCGGAAGAACGGCTCCCCGGCGTCCGCCTGCGCTAGCGTTTCCTGCGCTTGCGCGCCGCGATCCGCATGCGCAGCGCGTTCAGCCGGATGAAACCTTCCGCGTCCTTCTGGTTGTAGGCGCCGCGGTCCTCCTCGAACGTCGCAATGCCCGGATCGAACAGGCTGTCGGTCTCGGACTTGCGGCCCACGACCATGACGTTGCCCTTGTAGAGCTTGAGCCGCACCACGCCGTTCACGCTCGCCTGCGACGCGTCGATCATCTGCTGCAGCATCATGCGCTCGGGGCTGAACCAGTAGCCGTTGTAGATGAGGCTCGCGTAGCGCGGCATCAGCTCATCTTTGAGGTGCGCTACCTCGCGGTCAAGCGTAATGGACTCGATGGCGCGATGGGCCTTGAGCATGATCGTGCCGCCCGGGGTCTCGTACGCGCCGCGCGACTTCATGCCGACGTAGCGGTTCTCCACGATGTCGGTGCGGCCGATGCCGTTGGCGCCGCCGATTTTATTCAGCGTCGCGAGTACCTGGGCCGGACTCATGGGCTTGCCGTCGATCGCGACGATATCGCCCCTCCTGTAGGTGAGCTCGATGTAGGTCGCCCGGTTCGGCGCCTTCTCGGGCGCCACGGTCCAGCGCCACATCTTCGGATCCGGCTCGACCCAGGGGTCCTCGAGCTCGCCGCCCTCGTACGAGATGTGCAGCAGGTTCGCATCCATCGAGTACGGCGACTTCCTGCCGCGCTTCATCTCGATCGGGATGCCGTGCTTCTCCGCGTACTGGAGCAGCTTCTCGCGCGAGGTCAGATCCCATTCACGCCACGGGGCGATGACCTTGATGCCCGGGTTGAGCGCGTAGTAGCCGAGCTCGAAGCGCACCTGGTCGTTGCCCTTGCCGGTTGCGCCGTGCGCGACCGCATCGGCTCCGGTCTTGCGCGCGATCTCGACCTGGCGCTTCGCGATCAGCGGCCGCGCGATCGAGGTGCCGAGCAGGTACTCGCCCTCGTACAGCGCGTTCGCCCGGAACATCGGGAACACGAAATCGCGCGCGAACTCCTCCTTGAGGTCGTCGATGAAGATCTCCTTCACCCCCATCTGCTTCGCCTTGGCGCGCGCGGGCTCGAGCTCCTCGCCCTGCCCGATGTCCGCGGTGAACGTGACGACTTCGCAGCCGTAGGTTTCCTGCAGCCACTTGAGGATGACGGAGGTGTCGAGGCCTCCGGAGTACGCCAAAACGACCTTCTTGACCTTCTGTGCCATTGGATGTGCCGGTTGTGTAGGAGCGCGCCGCGCAGGAGCGAACAAATGAAAGCCGGGGCCTAGCCCCGGCGTGCGCATTCTAAACGGGAAGAGCGTGCTTCGCCGAGGGGCGCGGCGCGCCCGCGGCGGCTAACCGCGCGTCGCGACCCTTCGGGAGGCGGCGGCCCGCCGGCGGCCGCGCCGGCCCGGCCCGGCGCCCGGCGCCCGCAGCCCGTTCAGGTAGCCCTCGATCAGCGGCCGCGCCACCCTGGGGAGCGGCACGTACTTCGGGTCGAGCAGCCAGTTGCGCATCAGCCCGTCCACGAGGGCGTGCAGGCCGACGGCCGCGAGCCGCGGATCGACCTGCGGCGCGAGCAGGCCGCGCCGCGCCGCGGCCCGCAGCCCCTGTTCGATCTGCGCCAGGTACCTGGCGCGGCCGGCCACGTGGCGCTCGCGCAGCGACTCCATTTCGTCCACGTACTCGACCTTGTTGCAGGCGATGTCGAAGACGCACCGGCAATGCTCGTCCGCCGTGACCTGCTTGAGCACCGCCAGCGTGCAGTCGCGCACGAGCTCGAGCGGGTCTTCGGACGCGCGCTCCCGGGCGCGCGCCGACGCCTCCTCGATCGGCAGTTGCACCCGCTCCATCATGGCGTCGAACAGCGCCGCCTTGTTCTTGAAATGCCAGTAGATCGCGCCGCGCGTGACGCCGGCCGCTCGCGCGATGTCGTCGAGCGAGGTACGCGACACTCCCTTGCGCGCGAACACCTCCATTGCCGTGTCGAGGATGCGGTTGCGCGTTTCCAGCGCCTGCTCTTTCGTACGTCGCACCATTTCGGATCTCCGAGCCCGTCGTCACCCAATGGGTGCATTACCCGGCGGGTAATCGAAGGGTCTTTGCCACCCCGTCATAATTTTATCCCGCTTTCCCTATTTACATACATTCTCGAATGTATGTAGCATTGCCGCCCTTTCGCGCCCGGCGGGATGCGGCCGGGCGAGCGGTCAGCGGAGAAAGAAGAATGGCACGGCACGTGGGGCGACGCCCCATGGAACCGCAGGGCGAGGGAACGGGCGCTCGCGCCTGTCGGATTCCCGCGGCCTCGTACGTCCTCGATGCAGCAGTACAGCGCCCCTCTACCCAGGAACCACGCATGATCAGCGAGCTCTCCTTCGGACGCGCGCGACCCCTGGCGGCCGCGGCACTCGCGGCGATCCTGAGCGCCTGCAGCGCCGCCGAATCGCAACCGCACATCGCGATGCCGCCCCCCGAGGTGCGCACCGTCACCGTCGCCCCGCGCGACATCCCGGTGACCTTCGAGTACGCCGGCCGCACCGCGGGCTCGCGCGAAGTCGAGGTGCGCGCGCGGGTGCCGGGCATCCTCCTGAAGCGCAACTACCCGGAAGGCGCCGCCGTCCGCGCGGGCCAGTCGTTGTTCACGATCGATCCCGCGCCGTTCCAGGCGGCGCTCGCGCGCGCCGAGGCCGAGGTCGCAGCCGCCGAGGCGCGCCACGAGAGAGCGCGGCGCGACGCCGAGCGCCTCGCACCGCTGCTCGAAGACCGGGCCATCAGCCGCAAGGACTACGACGATGCGATGGCGGCGGCGGCGATCGCCGCGGCCGAGCTCAAGGCGGCGCGCGCCCGGCTGACCGAAGCGCGGCTCAATCTCGCCTATACCCGCGTCGAGTCTCCGGTGACCGGCATCGCCGGGCGCGCCCTGCGCTCCGAAGGCAACTACGTGACCGGCCCCGAGGTGCTGCTCACCACGGTGTCGCAGATCGATCCGATCCACGTGCTCTTCGGGATCTCGGACGACGAGCGGCTCAAGCTCATGCGCGAGCAGCAGGCCGGACGCCTGGTGCTGCCGAAGAACGGGCAGTACGAAGTGAGCGTACGGCTCGCCGAAGGCACGGAGTACGCGCGCAGCGGCAAGCTCACTTTCACCGACGTGCGCATTTCGGGCGAGACCGGCACGAGCGAGGCGCGCGCCGAGCTCCCGAATCCGGACGGTCTGCTGCGGCCCGGGCAGTTCGTGCGCGTGACGCTCAAGGGGGCGCACCGCCCGGACGCGATTCTCGTGCCGCAGCGCGCCGTGCTCGAGGGTCCGCAAGGCAAATTCGTCTACGTCGTCAACGGCGAGAGCAAGGCGGAGCCGCGCCCGGTCCAGGTGGGCGACTGGTACGAAGACCAGTGGCTCGTGACCGGCGGGCTCGCGCCCGGAGAGCGGGTGATCGTCGATGGCGTCATGAAGATCGGCCCGGGCGCGCCGGTACAGGTCGCCGACGCCGCGCGTGCGCCCGCGCACGCGCCACGGCAACTGGCCGCGGGCGACGCAGCAGGGAAACGGAACTAGGACACGACGAATCGGCTGCCGGGCGCGGCCCGCCGGTCCCGCCCCGAGCCCGGCAGCCCCACCCGGAGCAAGCCGACCACCACGAGGCATCGCATGTTCTCGCGCTTCTTCATCGACCGCCCCATTTTCGCGGCCGTCGTCTCGGGCTTCATCGTGCTCGCTGGCCTCGCGGCGATCCGCGTGCTGCCGGTCGCGCAGTACCCCGAGATCGCGCCGCCGGTCGTCACGGTGCGCGCCGTCTACCCCGGCGCTTCGGCGACGGTGCTCGAGCAGACGGTCGCCGCGCCGCTCGAGAACCAGATCAACGGCGTCGAGAACATGGCCTACATGTACTCGAACTCCGGGTCGAACGGCGTGCTCGAGATCCAGGTCACATTCGACATCGGCACCGACGTCGATCAGGCGGCGCTCAACGTCAACAACCGCGTGAAGCAGGCCGAGCCGCGGCTCCCGGAGGAAGTACGGCGCCAGGGCGTGACGGTCGAGAAAGGCTCCTCGTCCTTCCTGCAGGTGTTCGCGTTCTACTCGCCCGACGGGCGCTTCAGCGACGTCGACATCAGCAACTACGTCACGCTCAACGTCCTCGACGCGCTCAAGCGCGTGCCGGGCACGACCAACGTGCAGATCTTCGGTGCCAAGGACTACGCGATGCGCATCTGGGTGCGCCCGGACCGGCTGTCGCAGCTCGGGCTCACGCCGGGCGACCTCATCCGCGCGCTGAACGATCAGAACGCCCAGTTCGCCGCCGGCAAGATCGGCCAGGCGCCGATCGGCGGCCCGCAGGAGCTCGTGTACACGATCACCACCAAGGGGCGGCTGTCGGAGGTGCGCGAGTTCGAGAACATCATCGTGCGCGCGAACCCCGACGGCTCGACGCTGCGGCTCAAGGACGTCGCGCGCGTCGAGCTCGGCTCCAAGGACTACGATTTCGTGGGCCGCTTCAACGGGCGCGAGGCGACGCTCGTCGGCATCTTCCTGCAGCCCGGCGCCAATGCGCTCGAGGTGGCGGGGAACGTCGAGCGCACCATCGCCGAGCTCGCGGAGCGCTTCCCCGAGGGGCTCGCCTACGCGAACGCCTACGACACCACCCGCTTCGTGCGCGTCTCGATCCGCGAGGTGCTGCGCACGCTGGCCGAGGCGATGGCGCTCGTATTCGTCGTGGTGTTCCTGTTCCTGCAGAACTGGCGCGCCACCCTGATTCCGTTCGCCGCCGTGCCGGTGTCGCTGATCGGCACGTTCGCCGGGCTGTACCTGCTCGGCTACTCGATCAACACGCTCACGCTCTTCGGCCTGGTGCTGTCGATCGGCATCGTGGTCGACGACGCCATCATAGTGCTCGAGAACATCGAGCGCATCATGCGCGAGGAACGCGCGTCGGCACGCGACGCCGCGGTCAAGGCGATGCAGGAGGTCAGCGGGCCGGTGGTCGCGATCGTGCTCGTGCTCTGCGCCGTGTTCGTGCCGATCGCGTTCCTCGGCGGCCTCACGGGCGAGCTCTACCGCCAATTCGCGGTGACGATCTCGATCGCGGTCGTGATCTCGGGCATCGTCGCGCTCACGCTGACGCCCTCGCTCTGCGTGCTGATCCTGAGGCACGAGCACAAGCAGGAGGGCCGCTTCTTCGCCTGGTTCAACGCCTGGTTCCAGCGCGTGACCGGCCGCTACGCCGACGGCGTCGCCTGGATGATCCGCCGCGGCGGCATCGCGCTCGTGCTCTACGGCCTCATGGTGCTGCTCGCGGCCGGGCTCTGGCGCTTCACCCCGGGCAGCCTCGTGCCCGACGAGGACCAGGGCTTCTACATCGCCGCCGTGGTGCTTCCGGACGGCGCCACGCTGCAGCGCACCGACCGCGTGGTGAACGAGGTGCTCGAGGCGATCCGCTCGAACCCGAACAACCAGGACGCGGTCGCGTTCACCGGCTTCGATTTCCTGGGCGGCGGCTTCCGCAACAACGCCGCCACGATCTTCGTGACGCAGACCCACTGGGACGAGCGCGATGTCACCACGACGGAGCTCATCGGCGAGCTCTTCATGAAGACCGCGCACATCAAGGAAGGTCTGGTGCTCGCGTTCAACCCGCCGCCGATCTTCGGCATCGGCACGGCCGGCGGCTTCGAGCTGTACCTGCAGCAGCGCGGCAACGGCGGACCGGCGCGCATGGCCGAGGTCATGGGCCAGTTCCTGGCGCGGCTCAACGGCGATCCGATGCTCGCGGGCGTGCAGACGCTCTGGCGGCCGACGGTCCCGCAGCTCTCGGTGGACGTGGACCGCGAGCGCGCGGCAGCGCTCGGGGTGCCGCTCAGCGAGCTCTATGGAACGCTCGCGGCGACGCTCGGCAACTACTATGTCAACGACTTCAACAAGTACGGCCGCACGTGGCAGGTGCTGATGGCGGCCGAGCCGAGCTACCGCAAGCGCCCGGATGCGATCGGGGACATCTACGTGCGCTCGGCGTCGGGCGCGATGATCCCGCTCGAGTCGCTCGCCGACGTGCGCTACAGCTCCGGCCCCGATTCGCTCGACCGGTTCAACAACCTGCCGGCCGTCAAAATGTTCGGCCAGGGCGCACCCGGCGTATCCTCGGGCCAGGCGATCGCGGCGGTCGAGCGCATCGCGCGCGAGACGCTGCCGAACGATTTCACCTTCGACTGGGGCGGCGCGTCGTACCAGGAGAAGCGCGCCGGCGGCACCTCCGTGATCGCGCTCGCCCTCGCGGTGGTCATGGTGTTCCTGATCCTCGCCGCGCAATACGAGAAATGGTCGCTGCCGCTCACGGTGCTGATGGCGCTGCCCTTCGGCACGTTCGGCGCGCTCGCGGCGGTGTGGCTGCGCGGGTTCACGAACGACGTGTACTTCCAGATCGGCCTCGTGACGCTGCTCGGCCTCGCCGCGAAGAACGCGATCCTGATCGTCGAGTACGCGCTCCTCAAGTACAACGAGGGCATGAGCGCCTCGGCCGCGGCGCTCGAGGCCGCGCGGCTGCGCTTCCGTCCGATCCTCATGACCTCGCTCGCGTTCATCCTCGGCGTGCTCCCGCTCGCGATCTCGACCGGTGCGGGCGCAGGCGCACGCCAGTCGGTCGGCACCGGCGTCATGGGCGGTATGCTCGCGGCGACCTTCCTCGCAATCTTCTTCGTGCCCCTCTTCTTCAAGCTGCTCACCGATCGCCGTTTGAAGGAGCAGCGCTCGGCCGAGGAGCTCCGTGCCGAGGTCGAGCGCAAGCGCCTGCGCGAGCACGCAGCCGTGCACCACCCGCACATCGCGCCGCGGCCGAGCGAGGGGGTGTCGCAATGAAGCGGAACGCGGCTCGTTTCTTCGCGCGGGCCGTGGCCTCCGGCGCGTCGCTCCTCCTCGCGGCCTGCGTCAGCCTCGCACCCGACTACGAGCGCCCGACGGTCGCGCTTCCGGAAGCCTGGAACGTCGAGGGCGCGAGCGCCGCGGAGGCCGGCGCCGAGTGGTGGAAGATCTACGGCGACGCGACGCTCGATCGCCTGGTCGAGGAAGCGCTCGCCGGCAACGCCGACCTGCAGCTCGCGGTCGCGCGCGTCGACGAGGCGCGGGCGCTCCTCGGCATCGTCCGGGGCGAGCAGTCGCCGACCGTCGGCGCGACGGTCGAGCGCGGCCGCGCCCGGGCGTCCGAGCGCGCCCCGGGCGTCGCGCTCCCGCCGGGCGCCTCGCGCGAAGTCGACACCTACCTCGCCGCGGTCAGCATTTCCTATGAGCTCGATCTGTGGGGGCGGCTGCGCAATGCGACGGCGGCGGCGCGCGCCCAGCTGCTCGCGACCGAGGCGGCGCAGCAGACGGTACGCAACGCGCTCGCCGCCGCCGTGGTCCAGACCTACTACGGGCTGCGCGCGCTCGACGAGCAGCTCGCCACCACCCGGCGCTCGCTTGCCGCGCGCCAGGAGGCGCTGGTACTGCAGGAACGGCGTTTCCGGAGCGGCGTCATCTCCGAGTTCGACTATCGCCAGCTCCAGGCGGAAGCGCTCGCGGCGCAGGCGCAGCTCCCGGTGCTCGAGAACGCGCGCGCGCAGCAGGAGCACGCACTCGCGGTGCTCCTCGGCAAGAGCCCGCGCGCGATCTACGAGGAGCGCGTGGTCGCGGTCGCACCGGCGGCGGAACCGGCGGCGGAGATTACGCAGCTCATCGTCCCTGCGGGGCTCCCCTCGGAGCTACTGCTGCGCCGGCCCGACCTCGTCGAGGCCGAGCAGCGCCTGATCGCGGCGAACGCGCAGATCGGCGTCGCCCGCGCCGCGTACTTCCCGTCGATCTCGCTCACCGGCGCGCTCGGCAGCGAGAGCACGGTGCTCGACGACCTCTTCACCGGTCCGGCCGGCTTCTGGCAGGTCGCGGCCACGCTGACCCAGCCGATCTGGGCCGGCGGCCGCCTGCGCGCGGGCGTCGAAGCCGCGACCGCGCGCGAGCGCCAGGCGCTCGCGCTCTACCAGGCGGCGATCCAGAACGCGTTCCGCGAAGTGCGCGACGCCCTCGTCGCGCAGACCAAGGCGCGCGAGCGCTTCGAGACCGAGAACGCGCGGGTCGCGGCGCTGCGCGATACGCTGCGGCTCGCGCGGCGGCGCTACGAGAACGGCATCGCGAGCCAGCTCGACGTGCTCGACGCCGAGCGGAGCCTCCTCGCCGCCGAGCTCAGCCGCAGCGACGCGCTGCGCGCACAGCGCGCGGCGATCGCGGATCTCTTCCGCGCGCTCGGCGGCGGCTGGGAGCCCGACGCACCCCTGGCGAAAGCGGAGAAGTAGCGCTAACCGAGCGCCCGAAACCGTTGCGTCTGCGCCCGCTTCCCGCCCCGAGGCGTCCGGCGACGTATCGAGTGCCATCGGTCCGGTTCTCGACGCCCAACCGCAGGGCGAAGCTCCGGCGTGCGGGGCGCCTCGGCGCGCAACTCGCTTTAGGCCGCGTCGCTGATCGCGCTCGTCGCGTTCGTCATCACCGCCGCGACGGCCCCTATCGTGCGCGACGGCCTGCTTCGATTCGCCGGGCTCGCGCGAACCTGCAGCGTTAGGGACACATTTGCTGAAGGCCCCTTTCCCGGCTCCCGTAGCGACTTCGAGTCGCCGCGGGCGGCTCGCCGGCCGGGAGTCACGAAGCGGCAGGGTGCGGTACCATGCTGCTGCCGGCGCCCTTGACGCTGGCGCCGGCGTTGCCGCCCGATGTCCGATGGAGGAGGAGCCATGACCGCCGATACTTCCACCGTCCCAGTTGCCGTGGTCCAGGCCGGATCGGTTCCGTTCGATACTCCGGCCTGCGTCGAGAAGGCCGCCCGCTACATACGGGAGGCAGCCGAGCTCGGCGCGAAGGTGATCGTCTTTCCCGAGGCCTTCATCGCCGGCTACCCGAAGGGGCTCAACTACGGGCTCGTAGTCGGCGCGCGCGATCCCGTCGGGCGCGAGGAATTCCGCCTCTACTATGACGCCGCGATCGAGGTACCCGGCCCGGAAACCGAACGGCTCGGCAAGGCCGCCGCGGCGGCACGAAGCTATGTGGTCATGGGCGCGATCGAGCGCGAGGCGGGAACGTGCTACTGCACCGTGCTCTTCTTCGGCCCCGACGGCGCGCTGCTCGGCAAGCACCGCAAGCTCATGCCGACCGCGCTCGAGCGCATGGTATGGGGCTTCGGCGACGGCTCGACGCTCACGGCAATCGACAGCCCCTACGGGCGCATCGGCTCGGTCATCTGCTGGGAGAACTATATGCCGATGCTGCGCATGGCCATGTACGCGAAGAACGTCGCGCTCTACTGCGCGCCGACCGCCGACGACCGCGACACATGGCTCCCCTCGATGCA
This sequence comes from Burkholderiales bacterium, assembly GCA_036381895.1. Classification (GTDB taxonomy): domain Bacteria; phylum Pseudomonadota; class Gammaproteobacteria; order Acidiferrobacterales; family Sulfurifustaceae; genus JACQFZ01. Next base: position 21,154 of record DASVBY010000020.1, read on the forward strand.
GCACGTCGCGCTCGAAGGCCGCTGCTTCGTGCTCACCGCCTGCCAGTTCCTGCGCAAGCGCGACTTCCCGGACACGGTGCGGCTCGCGCTTGGCGACTCGCCCGACGCCGTGCTGATGCGCGGCGGCAGCGCCATCGTAAGCCCGCTCGGCAAGGTGCTCGCCGGACCGAACTTCGAGGGCGAGACGATCCTCACCGCCGATCTCGATCTCAACGAGATCGGCCGCGGCAAATTCGACTTCGACGTCGTCGGCCACTACAGCCGGCCGGACGTGTTCCAGCTCATCGTGAACGAATCGCCGATGCCGGCGGTGGTTGCGAAAAAATAAAGGTAGCGATCCCATGCCAACGTTCGATCTCGAAGCACTCGCACAGGAAATGAAGGCGGCGCAGGACAACGCGCGGTCCGTCGAACCCATCACGACGCGCTTCGGCGATTTCGATCTGCCTGCGGCCTACGAAGTCGCCCGCCGTGTCCATGAAGCGCGACTCGCCGCAGGTTTCGTACCCGTCGGCCGCAAGATCGGCTTCACGAATGCCAAAATCTGGCCGGCGGTCGGGCTCGATCGGCCGGTCTGGGCCTATCTCTATGACCGCAACGTGGTCCACTGCCCTGACAACCGCGCGACCTGCCGGATCGGCCGGTTCGTCGAACCCAAGGTGGAACCCGAGATCGTGGTGCGTTTTCGCAGCGCCCCGCCGACGCCCGACGACGTCGCCGCGATCATCGACTGCATCGACTGGGTCGCCCACGGCTTCGAGATCGTGCAATCGCGCTACCCGGGCTGGAAGTTCAAAGTCGCCGACGCCGTCGCCGACCAGGTTCTGCACGCCGCGCTCCTCGTCGGCGAACCGCGCGAGCCCCGCCGCCTCGGGCCGGATCTCGCCCGAACGATGGAGCAGTTCTCGATCACCCTTCGCCGCAACGGCGAAGTGCGCGAAACCGGCAACGGCGCGAGCGTGCTCGGCAGCCCGCTGCACGCGCTGGCGCACCTGATCGCCGTGCTCGCCAGCCAGCCGCGACCGGCACCCATTCAGGCGGGCGAGCTGGTGACCACGGGAACACTCACGGCCGCACCGCCGATCTCGGTCGGTGAAACCTGGAGCACGGAGCTCGAGGGGATCGAGCTGCCGGGGATGACGGTCAAGTTCGAGCACTAACAGGCGGCCGAGAAATCTCGAATCTGTCATTGCGAGGAGCCGAAGGCGACGCCGCAATCTGGCAGGGAAGCTGCCCGAGCATCGGAACGCGTCGTTTTCGCAAGAGTTCTTTACTCAGCGTTTCGAGATTGCTTCGTCGCTTCGCTCCTCGCAATGACGCCGCGCACCCGAGCCGAAGTCGCTTCGAACCCCTCATCCCGGAGAAGGGGCGCTCATCAAAGAGAAAGCCCGCCGCATGCGGCGCCACTCTCGTCACGGCAAACGAACACTTTGAACCGTTCCGTCGGCGACCGCGACATAGCAGCCGATTTGGCCAAACAAACGAGGAGATCCCAGTGAACAAATGTATTACTCGAGCGATCGTGGCAACCGGCCTGCTGGCGATGGGCGGCCACCGCGTCGGCCGCGGACAAGGTTGGATTACGTGGACCTGGCCAAAGGCGACGGATCCACATCACAGACGGCCAGATCGTCATTAACCCCGTTAACGGCCACTACGGGGAAGCCATCTCTTCCACTCTGAGCTACGCACTCATTAAGCAGCGCGAGAAGCTGCCTTAATCACTTCCTATCCACCGAGCCGCAGCAGCACCGGTGTCTTCAGGCTTTGTATTGAAGGCGATGAAGGCGCTCGGAGCCGATTTATGCACCGTGTTCACTAGGGTCTCAAAAAGCAGCAAGCTCTTCGGGGGAATACGAATTCCGCCCCCTATCACAACGCAATCGTAGGTCGCTGCCGCAAGATAACGTTTAAGAGCGATACTCGCGGACTCATCCGGGTGGACCAAGCATAGATCCGCCTGCCACCCGCGCTCCGACATTTGCTTCATCCCAGCCGCAATTCCGGCGCGGATCTTCTCGGCGTCGAGTCCGGATGGCAACGAGGGATCCGA
>DASVBY010000021.1:0-39448 GCA_036381895.1 Burkholderiales bacterium
CGGGCGCTGCGCCGGCGTCGTCTACGGCTCGGGCTTCGAGCATCGTTTCGAGCTCCTGCGTGCGCTCGCCGCCGGCCGCCGTCTCTACGGCAACACCCCGGAAACCGTACAGCGCGCCAAGGATCCGGCGGCCTTCTTCGCGCTGCTGCGCCGCCTGCGCATTCCGCATCCGGAAACCTCGCTCGCACCGCCCGCCGATCGGCGCGGCTGGCTGGCGAAGCAGGCGGGCGCCGCCGGCGGCGAGCACGTGCAACCGGCGGTGCGCCTGGCGCCGGCCGACCGCCCGGTGTACTACCAGCGCGCCTGCACCGGGCGCGGCGTATCGCTGCTCTTTCTCGCCGACGGGGCGCGCTGCCGCATCATCGGCTGCAGCGAGACCTGGACCTGCACCGACGATGCGCGCGCGCCGTACCGCTATGGCGGAGCGGTGAGCGACGCCGAGCTGCCCGCCGCCGTACGCGAGCGCCTGTACGCCGCGGCGCGCATGCTGACCGCCGCGCTCGGCCTGCGCGGGTTGAACGGGCTCGATGCGCTGGTGCGGGACGACGCCTTCGTCGTGCTCGAGATCAATCCGCGCCCGGGTGCGACCTTCGAGCTGTACGAACCGAAGTACGCCGAGAGCTTCTTCGAGCTGCACCTGCGCGCTTCCTCCGGCGAACTCCCGCCGCTCACACCCGTCTCGCCGCTCGCGCGCGCGCATGCGGTCGTTTACGCGCCGCGCGCGCTCGTCATCGATGCCGGGATCGAGTGGCCGGAAGGATGCAGCGACCTGCCCGTGCCGGGGCGCGCCGTTGCCGCCGGCGCCCCGCTGTGCATGGTGCACGCCGCGGGGCGCACGGCGGCCGAGGCGCGCCGCCTCGTGCTCGAGCGCCGCGCCCGGGTGCAGGCGCTCTTCGCCGCGCCGGCGCGCGCTCGCACGCTGCGCCGCGCGGGCGGCCGGGAAGGTGTGCGATGAGCGGAGAGACCCCGCTCGCGGCCGCGCCGAGTCTCAATGCCCGCGCCGCGCCGCTCGTGGCGGCGCTCATCGCCGACGCGCCGAGTCTGCGCCTCGGCATCGAGCGCCTCGCGAACGGCGCGGTCATCGTCGATGCCGGCATCGACGCCCCCGGCGGGCTCGAAGCCGGCCGGCGCATCGCCGAGATCTGCCTCGGCGGCCTCGGGCAGGTGCGGCTGCAGAGCGCGGGCTTCGATGCGCGCTGGCCGATCGCGGTGAGCGTGCATACGCATCAGCCCGTGCTCGCCTGCCTCGGCAGCCAATACGCCGGCTGGAGCCTGTCGCAGCGCGAAGGCGAGAAGACGTTCCATGCGCTCGCCTCCGGACCCGGGCGTGCGCTCGCGCTGAAGGAACCGCTCTTCGCCGAGCTCGGCTACCGCGACCGGGCCGACGCCGCGTGCCTGGTGCTCGAGGTCGATCGGCGTCCGCCCGCGGCCCTCGCGGACAAGATCGCGCGCGACTGCGGTGTCGCGCCCGAGCGCGTCACGCTCATTCTCACGCCGACGCGCAGCCTCGCCGGCACGGTGCAGATCATCGCGCGCTCGCTCGAGGTCGCGCTGCACAAGGCGCACGCGCTCGGCTTCGCCCTCGCCGACATCGTCGACGGGCACGGCGCGGCGCCGCTGCCGCCGCCCGCAGCCGATTTCATCGCCGCCATGGGGCGCACCAACGACGCCATCATCTACGGCGGAATGGTGCAGCTCTACGTGCGCGGCAGCGACGACGGCGCGCGCGACCTGGCGCAGCGGCTGCCCGCGTGCGCCTCGCGCGATTACGGCAAGCCGTTCGCGCAGGTGTTCGAGGACTACGGCCGCGACTTCTTCCGCATCGACCCGATGCTCTTCAGCCCTGCGCGCGTCGCGGTCACCGCGCTCGCGAGCGGCCGCACATTCGAGGCGGGAAGCATCGACACCGCGCTCCTCGAGCGCAGCTTCGGTGCCGGCGCATGAGCGGCGATATCGCCATCGTCTCCGACGCGCCCGGGTGGCACGGGGCGCAGCTCAAGCGCGCGCTGCGCGCGCGGGGCTGGCGCGCGCGCTACGTGTCGCTGCGCGCGTGCCGGTTCGATGCCGCGCACGGCGGCGGCGTGGTGCTGCCGGGTTTCGGAACACAGCTCCCGGACGGCGTGCTCGTGCGCGGCATTCCGGGCGGCACGTTCGAGGAGGTGACGTTCTATCTCGGCGTGCTGCACGCGCTGCGCGTGCTCGGCGTGCCGGTGTACAACGACGCGCGCGCGATCGAGCGCAGCGTCGACAAGAGCGCGACGAGCTTCCTGCTGCAGCGCCGCGGCATTCCCACGCCGCCGGCCTGGGCGCTGACCGATCCGGCGCCGGCGCGGGCGCTCCTCATCGCCGAGACCGCGCGCGGGCACGAGCTCGTGCTGAAGCCGCTCTTCGGCGCGCGCGGGCGCGGACTGCAGCGGCTCGGGCCGGGCGCGGCGCTGCCCGCGCCCGAGGCGTACGCCGGCGTCTACTACCTGCAGCGCTTCGTGCCGCCGGCGGACGCGGTCTGGCGCGACTGGCGCGTGTTCGTGATCGGCGGCGAGGCGGTCGCCGCCATGCGGCGCGAGGCGCGGGACTGGGTGACCAACGTCGCCCGCGGGGCGCGCTGCCGGCCGGAGCGGCTCAGCGCGGCGCTCGCTGCGCCGGCCTGCGCCGCGGCCGCCGCGCTCGGCCTCGACCACGCGGGCGTCGATCTGATGCGCGACGCCGCCGGGCGCTACGTCGTGATCGAAGTGAACGGGGTTCCCGCGTGGAAAGGGCTGCAGAGCGTGTGCCCGATCAACCTTGCCGAGCGCCTCGTCGACGATTTTCTCGCGCGATCGTTCGCGCCGATCGCGCGCGAGGCGGCGCCATGATCGCGCTCGCCCCGAAGCGGGTGGCGCGCGGTCTGCGCGCGGCGTGTCTTACGGAGCTGCGTGTCGCCAAGCCCGGCAACGTGAGCATGGCTTCGCCCGGCCACGGGATGAGCGCGCGCGATTTCGTCGCGAGCGCGCGCGTCGCCGCACCGGCGCTCGCCGCAGCCGCCGGCGGCGTCGGCGAGCGCGTGCTGCGCGCGGTCGAAGCCACCCGTGCGGTGGCCGGCTGCAATACCAATCTCGGCATCGTGCTGCTCTGCGCGCCGCTCGCGCACGCGGCGCTCGTGCCCGCCGCCGAGCGCGCGCTGCGGCCGCGGCTCGAGGCCGTGCTCGCGGCGCTCGATCGGCGCGACGCGGAGCTCGCCTACCGCGCGATCCGGCTCGCCGCTCCCGGCGGCCTCGGCACCGCGCCCGCGCACGACGTGCGCGCGGCGCCGGCGGTAACGCTCCTCGAGGCGATGCGCACGGCCGCCGCCTGGGACCGGATCGCCTTCCAGTACGCGTACGGCTACGCCGATATCTTCGCGTTCGCGCTGCCCTGCCTCGAGCGCACGCTCGCTCGCTTCGGGCCGCGGCGCGAGTCGCTCCTCGGCCTCTACCTCGAGCTGCTCGCGCGCTTTCCGGACAGTCACGTGGCGCGCCGCCACGGCATCCGTGCGGCGGAGGAGCTGAGCGCGCGCGCGGCGCGGCTCGCGGCGCGCCTCGCGGCGCGGGGCGCAACGGCGCGCTTTCGCGCCGAAGCGCAGGCGTTCGATCGCGAGCTCAAGCGCCGCGGCGTGAACCCGGGCACCACCGCCGATCTCACCGTGGCGACGCTCTTCGCGCGCTGCCTCGCGCGGGAGCTGGCCGCCGCCGCGCCGGCGGCGATGCCGTGGACGACGCGCGTGCGCGCGCGCCGATGTCGTTAACTTCAACCCACCGTAAGAGAGGACGCAGCAATGGCCAAGATCGATCGAGTGATGGTAGGAGAGGCGCTGGTAGGCGAAGGCAACGAAGTGGCGCACGTGGACCTCATCATGGGACCGCGCGGCAGCGCCGCTGAGACGGCCTTCTGCAACGCGCTCACGAACAACAAGGACGGATTCACCTCGCTGCTCGCGGTGATCGCGCCGAACCTGCCGACCAAGCCGAACACGATCCTGTTCAACAAGGTGACGATCAAAAACGCCACCCAGGCGGTGCAGATGTTCGGTCCCGCCCAGCACGCGGTCGCGATGGCGGTCGCCGACTGCGTTGCCGACGGAACGATTCCGGCGGCCGAGGCCGATGACATCTACATCTGCGTCGGCGTCTTCATTCACTGGGAAGCGAAGGACAACAAGAAGATCCAGGAGTACAACTACGAGGCGACCAAGCTCTCGATCAAGCGCGCGGTCGCGGGCGAGCCGAAGGCGCAGGAGGTGGTGCAGAAAAAGTCGCAGGTAAAGCACCCGTTTGCCGCGTGACGCGCGGCCGGGCGACCCGGGGTGGGTGCGCCGCTTCGGGTCGCCGGGCGCGGCGCGGCAGCGAACCGTCGACGATGCGCCGCGGGGGGCGGGCGAACGCGGTGACGCGCGCGGCGACGCGGCGCGACGCGGTTTCGCGGCGTGATTCGGCCATCGACCTCGAGGCGGCGCCACACGTGCGCGGCGGCGCGCGCCGGGTGCGGACCTCAGTCGTAGCGGGCGAGCGTCTCGCGCGGCAGCCGGCCGGCGTGCAGCGCCGTTGCGAGGAGAACGCCGGCGGTGCCTTGTGCTGCGAGGTCCTCGAGGTCGGCCGGACCGCGAACGCCGCCGGCCGCATAGAGGCGGCAGGCGGGCGCGAGCGCGCGCAGCCGCTGCAGCCGCTCGAGATCCGGCCCGGCGTCGGCGCCGACGCGCGCGAGCGTCATCGCGATCACGCGCTCGGGCCAGAGCCCGGGGTCGGCGAGGAGTGTCGCAGGCCCGAGCAGTGCGTCGCCCCTGAAGTCGAGCGAGAGCACGAGCTCCGGCACGGCGCGTACGGCTTCGCGGAGCGCATCCACGCTCGCGAGCGTTTCGCTTCCGACGACCGGACGGACCCGGTCCTCGATGCGTGCGGCGACCGCGTCAGCGGCACCGGCGCAGCCGGCGTCGACCCAGAGCTCGAGCTGCGGGAAATCGCGCCGGAGCGCGCGTACGATCGCGCGGTTGTCGCCGCGGCGCTCGATGGCGTCGAGGTCGGCGACGTAGAGCGTGCGGAACGGATGCAGCGCGAGCAGCGCGTGCACCACGGCGAAGGGATCGCTGCCCCCGCCGAGCGCACTCGCGAGCGGCCGGTAGGCGGCGCGATTACCGCCGCGGGCGTGCACCACCTCCCCGCGCAGCAGATCGATTACCGGAATCAGTTGCACGGCGCGCCATGCGTGTATACGTGTGCGAGTATGTTACGGGCGGCGGGTGCCTGACTGAAGCGTTGCCCGCATCGCTGGTACGCGAGGGCGACCTGATGCTGCGCGCGCTGGTGCGCGATCTGAGCGATATCGACGGCATCGAGGTGGTGGTGAGCCGCGATGCCCGGCTCCCGGATCCGGGGCTCGCGTGCGAGGTCATCCGCCTCGAGCCGTCCGCCGATGCGTGGGCGCAGTGGCGGCGGGCGATCGCGCGCGCGGACGCGACCTGGCCGATCGCGCCGGAGACGGGCGGGGCGCTCGAGCGCCTGAGCCGACTGGTGCTCGATGCGCAGCGCGCGCTCCTCGGGAGCGCGCCGGCGAGCGTCGCGGTGGCGGCGAGCAAACGGGCGACCGCCGCGCGCCTCGCGCAATGCGGCATCGCCGTCGTGCCGACGTACCCCGCCGCGCAGGCGCCGCTCGCGCAGGCGCGGTTCTGGGTGGTGAAGCCGGACGACGGCGCCGGCGCCGCCGACACGCGCCTTTATGCGCGCGCCGCACTCGCCGCCGCGCTCGAAGACGGCGCCGTCCCGAACGGTTACGTCGCGCAGCCCTACCTCGAAGGCACCGCGGCGAGCCTCTCGCTCATATGCCGCGACGGCCGGGCATGGCTCCTCACCGCCAACCGCCAGCGCATCGCCTGCGAGGACGGCGCGTTCCGGCTGCAGGGCGTCGTGGTCAACGGCCTCGCGCGCGAGCGGGTGCGCTTCGAGCCGCTCGCGCGCGCCGTCGCCGCCGCGTTCCCCGGTCTCTGGGGCTACGTCGGAATCGACGCGATCTGCACGCCGGGGGCGGTACGCGTGCTCGAGATCAATCCCAGGCTGACGACGTCCTATGCGGGCTTGCGCGCCGCGCTCGGCGTCAATCCCGCCGCGCTCGTGCTCGCGCTCGCGCACGCGGACCCGCGGGTGCCGGCCGCCGCGCGCCCGCCCGTGAACGTGGATGTGGAGCTCGGCTGTGCGGCGTGACGCGGTCACCGGCTGGGACGTCGGGGGCGCGCACCTCAAGGTCGCGGCGCTCGACGGCGACGGGCGCGTCGAGCAGGTGCACGTGCTGCCGTGTCCGCTGTGGCTCGGGCTGCATCACCTCGAGTCCGCGACCGATCAGGCGCTCGCGCTGCTCGGCGGCGGCACGCGGCGCCACGCGATGACGCTCACGGGCGAGCTCGCCGACATCTTCCGCGACCGCCCGGAGGGCGTGCGCACGCTGGTGCAGTTCATGGCGGCGCGGCTGTCCGGCCGGGAGCTGCTCGTCTACGCCGGTTCGGCCGGATTCTTCACGCCCGAAGCGGTCGCCGAGCGCCCGGAGCTCGTCGCTTCGGCGAACTGGCTCGCCGCCGCGACGTTCGCCGCCGCGCGGCTCGCCTGCGGGCTCGTGGTCGACATCGGCAGCACCACCACCGATATCACGCTGGTGTCCGCCGGGCGCGTGCACAACCGCGGCTATACCGACCACGAGCGGCTGCACTACGAGGAGATCGTTTACACCGGCGCCGTGCGCACGCCGGTCGCCGCACTCGTCCAGCGCGTGCCGTTCGCGGGCGAGTGGCTCCCGCTCATGGCCGAGCAGTTCGCCACGACCGCCGACGTGCACCGCCTGACCGGGGCGCTGCCCGAACATGCGGACCTGCTCCCCGCGTGCGACAACGGTGCGAAGACGGTCGAGGGCAGCGCGCGGCGGCTCGCGCGCATGATCGGGCTCGACGCCGACACGGCGCCGCTCGCCGCGTGGCGGCGGCTCGCGTGCCACGTGAGCGAGGTGCAGTTGCGCCGGGTGCAGATCGCGTGCGAGCGCGCGCTGTCGCGCGGGATCGTGGAGGAGGCGGTGCCGGTGGTCGGCGCCGGCGTCGGACGCTTCCTCGTCGAGCAGCTCGCGGCGCGGCTGCGCTGCGCCTACATCGATTTCGGATCGCTGCTCGACGCGCGCCCGGCGGAGCGCGCACGCGCAGCGGATTGCGCGCCGGCGGTCGCGGTCGCCGAGCTCGCGCGCATCTGGGCATGAGCCGCGCGCCGCGTCGCCGTCCCGGGCCGCCGGCCGCGCGCCCGCAGGCGGCGGTGTGGGTGATCAAGCTCGGCGGCAGCCTCGCCGACGGAGACGCGCTGCGGCATTGGCTCGAGGTGCTCGCGGCCGCCGGGCGCGGCCGCGCGGTCGTCGTTCCGGGCGGCGGCCGCTTCGCCGATCAGGTGCGCGCCGCGCAGGCGTGCGCGCGCTTCGACGACCGCGCCGCGCACCGCATGGCGCTCCTCGCGATGGAGCAGTACGCGGTGATGCTGTGCGCGCTCGCGCCCGCGCTCGCGCCGGTGAAGACGCCGCGCGGCGCCCGCCGCGCGCTCGCGCGCGGCCGCACCGCGATCTGGCTTCCGAGCGCGTACGCGCTCGCCGCCTGCCCGCTGCCGGCCTCCTGGGACACGACCTCCGACAGCCTGGCCGCGTGGTTCGCGTGGCGCCTCGGCGCGCAGCGCCTGGTGCTCGTCAAGTCGCTGCATTGCGCCGCGGGCGCGGCCCCGGCCGCTGCGCTGTGCGCAGCCGGTATCGTCGATCGCGCGTTCCCGCAGATGCTCGCGCGCATGGGAGTCCCGACCCTGCTCCTCGGGCCGAGCGATGCGCCGCGCCTGGAAGCACTGCTTCGCGGCGGCCGCGTTGGCAGGCTGCTGCGCGTCACCGCGTGATCAGGACCGGCCGCGGAGCTCGAACGAGGCGAACCACTGCCCGGTACCCTTGGGCGCTTCCGGATCGTAGTAGAGCGTGAGGAGCTTCAGGCGGCCCGCGTCGCCGATGCGCGGACCGCTGGTGAGCGTGTGAAACAGCTCGCCGCCGATGATCTGGTGCGTGATCGTGAGATAGAGCCGCGACAGCGCACCGTCGCGCAGTACCGTCTCGAGCATCTGCGGGCCGGCGAGGAGGTAGAGGTGCGCATACCCGAGGGCGCCGAGTGCGGCGATCAGGCGGCCGCCGTGCACCGAGGGGCCGGTGCCGGCGTAGAGCACCCGGTAACCCCGATCGCGCCAGTACTCGACGCGCTCGCGCGGCGCGTCGGCGCCGGTGATGATGTGCACCGGCTGCGCGTGCGTCGCGAGCGAGGGCGGCATGGGGAACTCGAGCGTGCGGCTCACGATCGCGACCGCCGGCTGCCGCACGAGCCCGTGCGCGCGGCGCCACTCGCCGATGTCGCGCGCGTCCTCGCGCACCCCGACCTGGAGGATGTCGCCGAACTTGCGCTGCGCGAGCGCGCGCAGGTAGCCGCCGTGCGTGACCAGGCAGTCGGCTTGCGCCTGCAGCTCCTGGAACAGGCGCCAGTCGGCGCGGCTGGCGAGGTCCTCGAGCACGTACGACTCGCCGGTGTCCGCCTCGACGATCGCGATGCGCCCGTCGATGCTCGCGACGAAGTTGGCGTAGACGAACGGCTGCGCCGGCGTGCCGTAGCGCCGCAGCTGCTGTGCGAGGTATGTCCCCTCGAGCGGACGCCGCGCGCCGGGGTTCGGGTAAAGCTCGAGGAGCTCCACGCGATACGCCCGGCGTCAAAGCGTGGGGGCAGGCGGCGCGCCGGGATTGAGCAGCCGGCGGTACTCGCCCGGAAGCCGCGCCCACAGCGCCTCGATGCCGTCGGGCATGGCTTCGCGCAGCACGCTCACTACGATCAGCGCGTCGCGCCGCGCGTCCTCGAAGGTCGTGCCTTCGCGCGCGGCGATGCGGCTCAGGAACTCGTCGAGCGGATACGACTGATCGGCGGGACGCTGCGCGAACGCGCCGCGCAGCTCCGCGGGCAGTTGCGCCGCGAGCGCCGTGCGCTCGGCGTCCGGGACGACTTCGCCGAGCGTTTCGAGCGTGGTGCCGATCAGGCGCTGCGCGCGCTCGTTCGAGGCGAAGCCGCCCCGGCGGCGCACGGTCTGAACGAACTCGTGATAGTCCATGACGACCTCGCGTGGCCCGGTGCCGGAACGCAGGTGCGGCGGACGGAGCATTCTAGCACCCGCGCTTCGCGCGCGACGGCCGCGAAAGACGCCGCCCGGCGCAGGGGATCCGGGCGCTTCACGATGCGCTGCGCGCGCCGGCCGCATCGGCCGTGCAGGCGTCGAGCCGCGCGCGCACCGCGGCGAACGCGTGCGGATCGAGCGCGCCGCTGCGCAGGCGGTTGCGGCAGAGCGCCGTGCGAAAGCCGAGATAGTCGGGACCGAGGGGCGCGAGCGGCGCGATGTCATCGAGCCGGAGCGAGCCGGCGAGTCCGGTGAGCAGACCGAGCGCCCGGGCGCGGCGCACGAAGTCACCGAGCGCCGCGTCGCTGCAGTGCGCGCGCAGTCCGCCGCGCTCCTTCGCCGCCGTATCGAGCATGACGCCGGCGAAACCGGCGGCGGCGAGCGCATCGAGCAGCGCCGCGTCGAATTTCTGATCGGCGAAGAGGACGCCGATGAGGCGTGCGCGGCGCGCGAGCGGCGCGAGCGCGTCGATGCAGCGGCGGCGCTCACGATGCTCGAACAGACCCACTTTCACGAAATCGACGCCCGTGCCCGCGGTCGCGGCGGCCGCGGCGGCGAGCGTCGCCGGGTCCATGGGCAGGTCGCCGAGGGTGGCGCTCGACGGGCGCCGGCCGCGCAGCGCGGGCACGACGGCGCGAATCGTGGCAAGCGGCAGGGCGCCGAGCGCGCCGGCCGCCGGGTCCTTGAGATCGATGAGATCGGCGCCGAGCGCCGCCGCGAGCTCCGCTTCGGCGCGGTTCCTGACGCTCGCGAGCATCGCCGTCATGCGCTGCTCCCGGACGCCGCGCCGGCGTAATGAGCGGCGACTCTCTCCATCAGCCAGCCCCAGGCCTCGCGCTCGCGCGGCCCCGCGGTCTTCTCGATGGCGATCGTGAGATAGGCGAGCTCGCGCTCGATCTTCTCGCGCGGCAGCCGGGTGAGACGGCTGACCAGGATCGCCGCTTCCACCACGGCCGCCTGCGCGCGGTTGAAGCCGCGAAAAGGCGCGTGCGTTTCCTCGTGCACGACGCGGCAATGGAGCTGCGGGCGCGTCTCGTCCGGGACGACGCGTTCGAGCCGCACCTCGGTGTGCGCGAGGCAGTCGGCGAGGCGCATGCCCGGCACGCGCACGGCCGGCGCGAGCGGCCAGTCGTGGCGCCCCGTGAGGCAGCCCGCGATCACGCGCACGTCGTCGGTGTAGTTGATCACCGCGTGACCCTCGCGCAGCAGGTTCTCGAGCGTGCCCGACGGACGAAACGGCGCGAGCACCAGCAGGCCATCGGCCGCGCGCACCCCCATCGGCGCGATATGCGTGCAGCCGTCGCTGCGGCGCGTGGTGACGACGGTCTCGTGGATCACGGCGGCGGGTGCGTCGGGCGCGCGGCGAGCGTCGTGCCCGGCGGTGTGTAGCGGCTGCGGTCCTCGGGCGCGCGTGCGAGCGCCGCCCCCCAGCCGAGCTCCTCGTCCTGCGTGTAGCGCTTGCCGAGCTGCCAGGCGATCTGCGCGCGCGCGAGCTCGACGCCCAGGTAGAACGCGTGCGCGCCGTCGGTCTCGACGGCGAGGTGCGGGAACAGCGCGAACGGATCGGTTGCGGTGTGCATCCTGTCGCGGTTGTAGACGTGGATGCCCTCGGCGCTCACCTGGATGCGGAAGCTCGGGTCCCGGATCGCGCGCGCGAGCTCGCGGATCTCCTCGGGCGTGTAGGGAAACGGATGCCGCTCGTGCACCTGGAGCAGCCCCGGGTGCAGGCTGCGCGGCAGCCCGTGCTCGGCGCGCGCGGCGTACATCAGGCGGCGCGCAATGTCCGCTTCGCGCACCGCCGCACGTGCGTGCGCGCTCACTTCGGTCGTGAGGACATGGCGGATGCCGAGCTCCGAGGCGGCGCCGAAGAGCAATGCCGTGATGCCGCTCGTGTCCGCGTCGGTGAGCTCCGTGAGGTTGCCCGTGCCCATGAAGAGCTCGGCGTCCGGGAGGCGCCGCCGCAGTTCGCGGTAGCGCAGCAGCGAATCGACGAAGCCGAAGTGGATCGGGTCGAGCACCGGGTCGAGGAGGCAGCGCCGCCCGCGGCGCGCGAGCGCGGCCGCGGCGCGCTCGAGCGAGTCGAGATCGCCTGCGCGCGCCGGGATGAGCACCGGTACGGCATCGGTCTCGTCCGCGAGCCAGAGCGTGTCCTCCTTGAGGCTCAGGAGGTAGTCCGCCCCCGCGCGCATGCCGCGGCGCAGATCGTCCGGGTCGAGCGAATCGACGCTCACCGCGTAGCCGGCGGCGCGCAGGCTCGCGACCGCCTCCTCGAGGTGCGGGAACGGCGTGCCCGGCAGGCAGCCGAGGTCGATCACGTCCGCGCCGGACTCGCGATAGCGGCGCGCGCGCTCGTGGATCGCTTCGAGCGAGAGCTGCGGCGCATCGACGATCTCGGCGAAGAGGAGGATGTCGTAGCGGCTGTAGTCGGGCGCTGCGGCCCCGCGCCCGAAGTACGCCGGCAGATCCTTGAGCTCCTCGGGTCCGCGCTCGACCGGGATCCCGAGATGGCGTGCGAGCGGCTCGAGCTCGCCGCGGCAGCGGCCGGGCAGCAGCACGCGGTCGGCGCCGAACGCATCGGGAAGCCGGCGGCGCACCATGTCGGTCGTCATCAACGCCGCCACGCTCACGCCGAGCTCGTGCACGCGATACGTGAACGGCGTCGGCTGCATCGCTTCGAGCACCTTGTGGAGCTGCGGCGCGGCGAGCCGGCCGGTGAGGAACAGGATGTGTTCGGACTTGCCGTTCATGGCCGTGCTGCCGTGCGCGAGCTATCGATCCGGCGGGCCATCGCCGCGCCGGGCGCGCGAGCGCGCGCCGCGGCGCGCCCGGATGCGGGCGGCAGGGCGGCGGCGCGCGCGGTCACGCGCCCCCGTCCCAGGGCTCGCGGTCGCGGCCGATGCCGTAGCGCTTCATCTTGCGGTAGAGCGTGTTGCGGCTGACGTTGAGCTGCTTCGCAGCGAAGCTGATGTTCCAGCGGTTCTGCTCGATCACCCGCACGAGCGCTTCGCGCTCGGCCTCCTCGAGCGGGCTGCCGGCGACGGGCGCCGTTTCCGCCGGCCCCGGCGCCCCCGCCGCGGGCAGCGCCGCCTCGCGGCGCAGCTCCGCCGGGACGTCGCTCAGCTGCACGTACCGGTCCTCGCACAGCGCGATCATCGTGCGCAGCGCCGCGCGCAGCTGCCGGATGTTGCCGGGCCAGCGGTAGCTCTCGAGCCAGCGCAGCGCCTCCTCGCTAAAGGTCACCGGCTCGCCCGCGCTCTCCTCCTCGACCAGATGCAGGATCAGGCGCCGGCGGTCCGCGCGCTCGCGCAGCGGCGGCAGCGTGAGCGCGAGCCCCTGCAGCCGGTAGTAGAGATCCATGCGGAAGGCCCCCTGGCGCATGAGCGCGTGCAGGTCCTGGTGCGTCGCGCTGATGACGCGCACGTCGACCGGGATCGTGGCCTCCGCCCCGAGCGGCACCACCTCCTTCTCCTCGAGCAGGCGCAGCAGCCGCGTCTGCAGTGCGAGCGGCATGTCGCCGATCTCGTCGAAAAAGAGCGTACCGCCGTTCGCCTGCAGCACCTTGCCGCGCCGCCCCTCGCGGCTCGCGCCGGTGAAGGCGCCGGCGCGGTAGCCGAACAGCTCGCTCTCGATCAGCGTTTCCGGAATCGCCGCGCAGTTGATGACGACGAACGGCTTGTCGGCGCGGTTGCTCGCCTGGTGGATCGCCTGCGCGAAGCGCCCCTTGCCAGTACCGGTCTCCCCGAAGAGCAGGATCGGGATGTCGCGATCGAGCACGCGCCGGACGCGGCGCACGTTCTCGGCCATGCGCGGGTCCCCGAACTCGAGCTGCTCGATGAGCGGCCGCGGCGCGCGTACGGCCGGCACCGGCGCGAACGGCGCGGATCGCGCCTCGCGCCGCGTCGCTCTCTCCGGCTGGCGCACCAGTGCGAAGAAGCGCCGCCCGTCGCGGAACTCCCGTATCGGGAGCGGGTGCAGCGCGTTCGTCCAGGCGCGCTGCAGCAGCGCGCCGACGCTCACGTTGAACACCTCCTCGATGCGCCGGCCGATCAGCTCCTTCGCGTTCTCGTAACCGAGCTGGAACAGGGCGCTGCGGTTCGCGGCGAGCACGCGCCCGTCGGCGTCGAATGCCACCGTGCCTTCGCCGAGCGTGTGCACGAACTCCGGGCGGCTGTGGAAGCGGATCACGTACTGGTCGTTCAACGCGTGCAGGAACAGCCGGTTCTCGAGCAGCTGCGCCGCCATGTTGACGAGCACCATGGTGTGCTGCTGCGCGAGCTTGGAGCTGCCCGAGGCGTCGAGCACCGCGATCAGCGCACCGTGCGGATCGAAGATCGGCGCCGCCGAGCAGGTGAGCCCGGCATTGTGCAGGAAGAAATGCTCGCGATGGTGCACGACCACGGGCTTCTGCTCGACCAGACAGGTGCCCATGCCGTTCGTGCCCTGCTGCTGCTCGCTCCAGACCCCGCCGACGGTGAGGCCGCTGCGGCGCGCGAGCTCGTCGAAGCTCGGATCGCCGATGTAGTGCACCACCGCACCGCTCGCGTCCGTGAGCATCACCGCGTAGCCCGAACCGGTGATCTGCTGGTAGAGATTCGCCATCTCGGCTTCCGCGAACGAGAGCAGCGGCCCGAGACGTTCCTCGCGCTCCGCGATCTCGCTTTGCGCGAGGATCAGCGGATCGGCGTGGCCCGCGGGATCGAGACCATAGTCGCGCAGGCAGCGCTCCCACGAGCGCGCGATGATGCTGTTGATGGGCAGTCCGTCGCGGCCGCCTTCCACGGCCGCGTGCACGAGGCGGGAATGACTCACAGCGCTGGCCGTTGTACTCATCGCTCCCTCTCCCGGCGGCGCGAACGCCGCGTCCCTTATGGGGTCGATCGTTGGCCGGTGGTGCTGCTCGAGCCCGCTATTCTTCAACCTCGCTCCCGCCAGCGCAAGCGAGGCCACTTGCCGTGCGCGGTTGCGCTAAAGGCACACTTTCGTCGTGGTCGTGCGGCGCGCGCGTGCGAACGCGGTTGGTTCGCCGCACGCGCATGGCATAACATGTCTCGCGTTCGCGCGCACAAGGAGGTCGTCCATGAAGGCACGTGTGCCTGTCGCCACTCTCGCCCTCGCGCTCGCAAGCGGCGCTTGGGCCTACGACTACCCGACCGTGGACCGCGTGGAATACGTGCTCGAGTGCCTGCGCAACAACGGCGGCCAGCAGGAGTACCTGTACAAGTGCTCGTGCGCGATCGATGCGATCGCGAAGGAGCTCCCGTACGAGGAGTACGTCGAGTCGTCGACGGCCGCGCGCTACCAGAGCCTCGCGGGCGAGCAGGGCGGATTATTCCGCGATCCCGAGCCCGCGAAGCGCATGGCGAAGAAGTACACCGAGCTCCAGAAGCGGGTGAAGCGGCAGTGCGACATCAAGTGAGCGCGCGCCCGAAGCGCCGCCGCTTCGGTGCGCTCGCGCTCGCGGCGTGCTTCCTCTGGCTCGCCCCCGCACGCGCCGCGGAATCCCCGAAAACATTGCTGATGCTCGATTTCGAGCTGATCGACCAGACGCGTCCGGGCGAGGAGGCGCCGCCCGCCGCGGAGCGGGAGCGGCTCGCGCGGGTCGGCGCGCAGCTGCGCGAGGAGTTCGAGCGCAACGGCTTCTACGACGTGATCGATCCGGCGCGCGCCGCCCCGGCGATCGAGCGTGCGCGGTCGAGCTATCGGTACCTGCACGACTGCAACGGCTGCGAGCTCGACATCGCGCGATCGGTGAACGCCGAGCGCGTGCTCACCGGCTGGGTGCAGAAGGTGAGCGAGCTGATCCTCAACCTCAACATCGAGATCAAGGACGCGCAGACGGGCGCTCCCGTGCTGCGCAAGTCGGTCGACATGCGCGGCAACACGGACGCCACCTGGAAGCGCGCGGTCTCCTTCCTCGTGCGCGACATGCGCGAAAAGCACCAGGGTGGGCGCTGACGCCGCGTCGGTGCTCAGAACTGCGCGCGGTCGCGGTTGCGCGCCTCGGCCAGGCCCTTCGCGGTCTCGAGCCCTTTCGCCCCCTTGAAGTTCGCGCCGGCCAGGTCCGCGCCGGTGAGATCGGCGCCGCTCAGATCCGCGCCGGCGAGCTCGGCGCCCGAGAGGTCGGCATAGGACAGGTCGGCGCCCACGAGCCGGGCGTTCGCGAGGTTCGCGAACGCGAACACCGCGCGGTTGGCATCGGCGCCGGAGAGGTCCGCCCCCGAGAGATCGGCGCCCGAGAAGTCGTTGCGCATCTGTCCCATGGGCTGGTTCCGCAGGTCGACGCCGAGCCGCGCGTTCGCGAGCTTCGCGCCGCGGAGATTCACGCCCGCGAGCCGGGCGATGACGCGCGCACCGGAGAGATCCGCGCCTGCGAAGCTCGGCGCCTCGGCGCGGCGCGCTTCGACGGTCGAGTAGATCACCGGCGCGAACAGGCTGGCGTGCGAGAGATCCGCGCCGTCGAAGTTCGCGCGCATGAGCCAGGCGGCGTCGAGGTTCGCGCCCGAGAGATCGGCTTCCGCGAGATTGGCGCCGACCAGCTTGGTTCCGAAGAGGTTCGCGCGCGCGAGGCGCGCGCGCCGGAAATCGAGCCCGCTCAGGTCGAGCTCCGAGAGGTCGCGGCCCGCGAGCTCGGGCGGCCGCTCGCCGGCCGCGGCGATGCGGCGGCGCACGTCGTCGGCGCTGAGCTCGGCGGCGCCGAGCGGTGCGGCGAAGAGCAGCGCGAGACACGCGGGGAATGCGAGGCGCATGCGCATTTTCGTCTCCTGGCGAGCCGGTGCTCGCGCGACGCCTGCGGACGTGGTCGTCGATTGTCCGCCGATCGCGGTCCGCTGTGAAGCCGGCACCCGCGCAGCGCGCGCAGCTATTCCCGCGGGCCGCTTCTCTTGCGATCGCTGCGACGGGGCGTACAGAATGCGAGATTCCCGCGTGGTGGACGAGACGGAGCTTCGTCGTGCCCGAAATCCTGCCCGATCGTTCGTCCGTTTCCGACAGTGCGCTCGCCGACTGGCGCGAGCGCGCGCTCGCGCTCGAGCGCGAGGTCGCGCGCGCGGTCGTCGGCCAGGAGCGCGTCATCCGTCTCGTCAACATCGCCGTGTTCGCGCGCGGCCACGTGCTGCTCGAAGGCGACGTCGGCGTCGGCAAGACCACGCTGCTGCGCGCCTTCGCGCGCGCCATCGGCGGAGCGTATCAGCGCGTCGAGGGCACGATCGATCTGATGCCGAACGATCTCGTCTACTACACCTACATCGACGAGAGCGGCCGGCCGCGCGTCGAGCCCGGACCGCTGCTGCGCGAGGGCGAGGCGCTCGCCGTCTTCTTCTTCAACGAGATCAACCGCGCGCGCCCGCAGGTGCACTCGCTGCTCCTGCGCGTCATGGCCGAGCGCAGCGTCAACGCCTTCAACCGCGAGCACCACTTCCCGCACCTGCTCGTGGTCGCGGACCGCAACCGCGTGGAGAAGGAGGAGACGTTCGAGATCGCCTCCGCCGCGCGCGACCGCTTCCTCCTGGAGATCGCGATCGAGTCGCCTGCGGACGCGGAGGCGCGGCGGGCGCTGGTGTTCGACCCGCAGTTCCACGACGTCGATGCGCTGGTCGCGCGCGTGCGTCCGGGAATCGTGCCGTATCGCGCGCTGAACGCCGTCGGCGCGGCCATACAGGGCGCGATCGGCGCGACCGCCGCGCTCGAGCAGTACGCGCTCGCGCTGTGGGAAGCGACGCGCCGGCCGCAGGACTTCGGCGTGCGCATCGAGGACGTGGACATGGACGGTCTCGTGCTCGCCGGCGCGAGCCCGCGCGCGATGAGCATGCTGCTGCGCGCCGCGCGCGTGAGCGCCTGGCTCGCGGGCCGCACGTCGGTCGTGCCCGAGGACCTGCAGGACGTGGTGCACGAGGCGCTCGCGCACCGCATCTACTTCCAGCCGGTATACGAGCTGCGGCACGCGCAGCTCGCGCGGGAGCTCACGCGCCAGATCGTGGCGCGGGTGGCGGCGCCGTGAGCGTGCAGGAGTTCCACTACCGCATCGGCTGGCGGGCGCGCGGCCGCTACCCGGGCCATCACCGCGCCGCGGCGGGAGGCGGCGGATTCGAGTTCCACTCGCACGCCCCGCTGCTCGCGGTCGCCGATCCCCGCCGACTCGACATCCGCGCGAGCCTGCGCGATCCGTTCGGCCAGTGGGTGGCGCGCGTGCACCATCAGCGCAGCAGCGTGCCGCTCTACGTGCTCGCCGATCTCTCCGCGTCGATGGGGTTTCGCGGGCGCCATGCGAAGCTCGAGGTGCTCGCGGATCTGGTCGCGGCCGCCGGTTACTCGGCCGCGCGCACCGGGGATCCGTTCGGCTTCATCGGCGCCGACGAGCGCGTGCGCGAGGAGCTGCTCCTGCCCGCGACGCGCGCGCGCGGCGCCGGCGCCGGGCTCGCGCGCCGCCTGCGCGCGTTCGCCGCCACCGGCGCGAGCGCCGCGGGCCTGCTCGAGGCGTCGCGCTATCTCGGACGCACCCGTGCGCTCGTGCTGCTCATCTCCGATTTCCATCTGCCGCTCGCGCTCGTGAGCGCGCTGCGCGACCGGCTGGTCCGGCACGACGTGGTTCCGGTGGTGCTCTGGGATCCGCTCGAAGCGCAGGGGCCGGGGACGGGTGCCGGCCTCGTACGCCTGCGCGATCGCGAGAGCGGCAGCACGCGCACGCTGCTACTGCGCGCGTCGCTTCGGGCGCGGCTCGCCGAAAACTACGCCGAGCACCGGCGGGCGCTGCAGCGCGCCTGGCAGGGCCGCGGACGGGAGCCGCTGTTCCTCGACGGTCCGTTTCGCGCGGACGCGCTCACGCGGTACTTCTTCGGCGATGCCTCGGCGCGCGCGCCGGCTTGAAGGCGCCGCGCTCGCGGCGCTCCTCGCGCTCGCGAGCGCGTCCGCGGCGCCGGCGGCCGTCGTCGTCGAGGTGCGCAACCCGCGCCCCTTCGGCCACACGGTCGGCGACGTGCTCGAGCGCGTCGTCACCGTCGATGTCCCCGCCGGCTACGCGCTCGCGAGCGCGAGCCTGCCGCGCGCCGGCCGGCTCGATACGCTGCTCGAGGCGTACGCGCCCGCGGTCGAGCGCCGGCCGCGGCTCGACGGCGCGCGCTACACGATCCGTTTCGCGTACCAGCTCGTCGGGTCGCCCGAGACCGTCACCACGCTGCTGCTGCCGGCCGTGACGCTCGCCTTCGAGAACCGCGGCGCCCGCGAGGAAGCCTACATCGCCGACTGGCCGGTCACGGCTGCACCGCTCGCGCCGGTAAACGTGCTCGCGCGCGCGGGCCTCGACGTCATGCGCCCGGACCTCGCGCCCGCGGCCATCAGCACGCGCGGCCCGGCGCTGCGTCTCGTCGCCTACGCGCTCGCCGCCGGGCTGATCCTGCTCCATCTCGCCTACCGCCGCTACGGGTTCGCGCTCCCCGGGCGCCCGGGTCCGTTCGCGCGCGCGTACCGGGAACTTCGGGCGTACGCCGCCCGCGACGACGCGGCTGCGTACCGGGCGATGCTGCGGCGGCTGCACCGCGCGTTCGACGAGACCGCGGGGCACAGCGTATTCGCGGGCGAGCTCGAGGCGTTCTTCGCCGCGCGGCCGGCGTTCGCCGGCGCGCGGCGCGCCATCGAACGCTTCTTCGCCGCCTCGCGCGCCGAGTTCTTCGGCGACGCGCGCGGGCCGGCCGCGCGCATCGATCCGCTCGCGCTCTGTCGCGAGTGCCGGCGGCGCGAGCGGGGCGGGCGATGAGGCTCGCGTTCGAGCACGGCTGGGTGCTCCTGCTGCTGCCGCTCGCCGTCCTGCCGCTGCTGCCCCGCGGCGCGCGCGCCCTCGACTGCAGCTCTGCCGCGCTGCTCCCGCGCGACCGGCTGTCGCGCGCGGTCGGCTGGGCCGTGCGCTTCGCGGCGGTGTGCGCCGTCACCGCCGCCGTCGGCGCGGCCGCCGGTCCGTATCTCGCGGAACAGTCGATCGAGCGGCTCGGGCAGGGCGCGGAGATGGTGATCGTCTTCGATCGCAGCGCCAGCATGGATCAGCCGTTCTTCGTCGCCGGCACGTACCATCCGCTCGAAGCGGCGCAGAACGAGCCCAAGGCCGCGGTCGCACGGCGGCTGCTGCAGTCGTTCGTCGCCGAGCGGCGCGAGGACCGCTTCGCGCTGATTCTCTTCAGCGCTTTTCCGATCCAGGTGCTCGATTTCACCCAGCGCTACGAGGTGATCGAGGCGGCTATCGCCGCGAGCGGCCTCGGCCGCGGTCTCGGCGAAACCGACATCGGGCGGGCGCTGCTCGCGGGCGCGGCGCTCTTCGCCGAGCGGCCGTACAGCGCCTCGCGCGTGGTGCTGCTCGTCTCCGACGGCGGCGCGCATCTCGATCCGCAGACGCGCGCGCGCATCCGCGAGCTGTTCCGCCGCGAGCGCATCGCGCTCTACTGGATCTACCTGCGCTCGCACGGCAGCCCCGGGCTGCTCGCCGACCGGGAGCTGCCCGAGGACCTCGTGGCATCCGTGCCCGAGCATTTCCTGCATGCGTTCTTCCGGGACCTGCCGACGCCCTATCGCGCCTACGAGGCGGAGAATCCGCAGGCGGTGCGGCGCGCGATCGCGGACATCGCGCGCATCGAGCGTTTTCCGATCCGCTACCGCGAGGTGCTGCCGCGCCGCGATCTGACGCCGCCGCTCTACGCGGCGGCGCTCGGCGCGACGCTGCTGCTCGTGCTCGCGGCCGGTGTCGAGGTGCGCGCGTGGACCTGAAGCGGGAGCCGATGCGGCGCGGGAGCGCGCTCGTGCTCTTCGTGCTCGCGGTCGCGGCGGCGATCGACGCCTGGCAGCTCGTGCGGATCGAGCGCTGGAACCGCGCCATCGCCGACGGCTCGGTGGTCGAGGCGCGCGGGCGGCTGCCGGCCGAAGCGCAGTTCGCGCAGGCGTACTGGCTCGAGCGGCGCGGCGCCCACCAGGACGCGCTCGCCCGCTACCAGGCGCTCGAGCGCGGCGCGCCCGCAGGGCTCACCGCCGCCGCGCGCTACAACAGCGCCAACATCTATCTGCGATGGGCGCTCGAGCTGCGCACGCAGGAGGGGGCGCCGTCGGCGCTGCCGCTGCTCGAGCTCGCGAAGCAGGGCTACCGCGATCTGCTGCGCGCGCACCCGCAGCACTGGGACGCGCGCTACAACCTCGAGCGCACGCTGCGGCTCGCCGGCGACGCCGAAACCGCGGAAGCGGAGGACATGCCGCAACCGCTCCAGAGCGAGCGCGCGGTGACGACCATGCGCGGCTTCACGCTGGGGCTGCCGTGAGGCGGGTGGGCCGGCGTGCGCGGGTGAGAATGCCGGATCGCCGCGCCATCGCGCTCGCGCTCGCGGCCGCCGCGTTCGCGTTCGCGCTGCTCGCGCCGACGGTGCCGCTCGAGCGGCCGGTGTACCGGTACCTGTTCGTGCTCGATATCACCCAGAGCATGAACACGCTCGACTACGGGACCGAAGGCCGGCCGCTCAGCCGGCTCGCGCACGCGAAGGCCGCGATCCGGGAGGCGCTGCGGCGCCTCCCTTGCGGCTCGCGCGCCGGGCTCGGCCTCTTCACCGAGCATCGCACCATGGTGCTGATCGCACCGGTCGAAGTCTGCGGCGCCTATACCGAGCTCGCCGCAACGCTCGAGCGGCTCGACTGGCGCATGAGCTGGGCCGGAGCGAGCGAGGTGGCGAAGGGGCTCTATTCGGCGCTGCGGCTCGCGCACGCGCTCGCACCGCCGCCGAGCATCGTGTTCGTGACCGACGGGCACGAGGCGCCGCCCGTCGATCCGGCGCAGCGCGTGCGCTTCGGCGGCGAGCCGGGTGCGGTCACGGGGTACGTGATCGGCGCCGGCGGGCCGGCGCCGATGCCGATTCCGAAGTTCGACATGTCGGGCAAGCCGCTCGGCTACTGGCGGCCCGAGGACGTGGTGCAGGCACCGGCCACGAGCGCCCCGGGAAGCGCGGCCGGCGGCGCTGCATCTCCCGAGGGTGCCTCCGCGCGCCCGGGCGCCGAGCATCTGTCGTCGGTCAAAGAGAGCTATCTGCGCGCGCTCGCGCAGGAAACGGGGCTGCGTTACCGGGCGCTCGCCACGGCGGAAGACTTCGCCGCCGCACTGCTCGTGCCGGAATGGACGCGTCCCGCCGAGGTGAACGTGGACCTCCGGCCGTTCGCCGCGTGGTTCGCGCTCGCGTGTCTCGTCCTCGCCTACCTGCCCGCTGCGGACGCGGCGGCGCGCGCGGCGCGTCGGCTCCGCCCGGAACTTCGCCGGCGCGGGAGCGCGCACGTTCCCGCGCGCGGTTCACGCTGAGACCCCACTGTCACCGCGTTTCACGTCTGATACAGCCGTTGTCACACTGTGTCGCCGCCGGCATGCGCGCGCCCGGCCGCGGTCCGATTTTTCCCGCGTACTCACGCGGTGCGCCTGCGTTCGCGCTCCGGCACGCAATGTGCTTGGAGCGGCCGTAAGCGGCGCGCGGTCTATGCGCGCGCTTCACCCACGACGCATTAGCGACCGTCGGTCCCTGTTCATGGCGACTCAGGAGGATGGAATGAGAAACAAGCTCATGCAGTGTGTGCCGGTAGTAGCTCTGGCTCTGGGGCTGCCGGCCATAGCGACTGCCAACCAGGAGCTCGCCAGACTCTCGAAAGACCCGAAGAACTGGGTGATGCAGGCGGGGAATTTCGAGAACTGGCGCTACAGCGAGCTGAAGCAGATCAACAAGGACAACGTGAAAAATCTGCGCGTCGACTGGACGTTCTCCACCGGTGTGCTGCGCGGCCATGAAGGCGGGCCGCTCGTCATCGGCGACACGCTCTACATACACTCGCCGTTTCCGAACAAGGTGTTCGCGATCGACCTCGATACCAAGCAGATCAAGTGGAAGTACGAGCCGAAGCAGGATCCGAGCGTGATCCCGGTGATGTGCTGCGACACCGTCAACCGCGGGCTCGCATACGCCGACGGCAAGATCTTCCTGCAGCAGGCCGACACGCATCTCGTGGCGCTCGATGCCAAGACCGGGAAGGAGATCTGGAAGGTCAAGAACGGCGATCCCAAGAAGGGCGAAACCAACACGAACGCCCCGCACGTCTTCGGCGACAAGGTCATCACCGGCATCTCGGGCGGCGAGTTCGGCGTGCGCGGCTTCGTCGCGGCCTACGACATCAAGACCGGCAAGCAGGTGTGGAAGGCGTACAGCACCGGCCCGGACAAGGAGATGCTGATCGACCCGCAAAAGACCGTGACCTGGACCAACGGGAAGATGGCGCCGGTCGGCAAGGACTCCTCGCTCAAGAGCTGGGAGGGCGATCAATGGAAGATCGGCGGCGGGACCACGTGGGGATGGTACAGCTACGATCCGAAGCTGAATCTCGTCTACTACGGCACCGGCAATCCCGGCACCTGGAACCCGAAGCAGCGCCCCGGCGACAACAAGTGGTCGATGACGCTGATGGCGCGCGACCTCGACACCGGCATGGCGAAGTGGGTGTACCAGATGACGCCCCACGACGAGTGGGACTATGACGGGGTGAACGAGGTCATCCTGGCCGACCTCGAGATCGACGGCAAGATGCGTCCGGTCCTGGTGCACTTCGACCGCAACGGCTTCGCCTACACGCTCGACCGCGCGACGGGCGAGCTGCTGGTCGCCGAGAAGTACGATCCCAAGGTGAACTGGGCGACGCAGGTCGACATGAAAACCGGCCGGCCGCAGGTGGTCGCGCAGTACAGCACCGATCACAACGGCGAGGACGTGGTGACGAAGAACGTGTGCCCGGCGGCGCTCGGCACCAAGGACCAGCAGCCGGCGGCCTACTCGCCGAAGACCAAGCGGTTCTACGTGCCGACCAACCACGTGTGCATGACCTACGAGCCGTTCCGCGTCGAGTACACCGCGGGCCAGCCCTTCGTCGGAGCGACGCTCACGATGTTCCCGGCGCCCGACAGCCACGGCGGCATGGGGAATTTCATCATCTGGGACGCCGCGCAGGGCAAGATCGTCGCGTCGAAGCCGGAAAAGTTCTCCGTCTGGAGCGGCGCGCTCGCGACCGCGGGCGATATCGTGTTCTACGGCACGCTCGAGGGCTACCTCAAGGCGGTCGATGCGAACACCCTGAAGGAGCTGTGGCGCTTCAAGACGCCCTCGGGAATCATCGGCAACGTCACCAGCTGGGAGTACAAGGGCAAGCAGTACATCGGGGTGCTTTCGGGTATCGGCGGATGGGCGGGCATCGGGCTCGCAGCCGGACTCGAAGGCGACACCGAAGGGCTCGGCGCGGTCGGCGGCTACAAGGAGCTCCGGAACTACACCGAGCTCGGCGGCGTGCTGACCGTGTTCTCGCTGCCCGATGAGGCGACGGGCGGGGCGCGCTAGAGCGGCCCGCCAGGCGTCGGGTGCTGGCATTCCAGGAGGGAATGCCAGCACTTTCTTTTTATCCGCAACTCCAAGAACAGAGGGCGATGGGAATGAGACGCAAGCAGTGGGCGGCGGCCGCCGCAGCAGCGGCGCTACTCCTTACCGGGCACGTCCTGGTGCAGCAGAGCCAGGCGCAGAGTGGGGGCGAGAAGCCCTACAAGGTCGTGGACGGCAACAAGGTCGATCCCGAGACGTACAACGGCTTTCGCGCGTGGCGCGCCGCCGCCTGCGAGCGCTGCCACGGGGCGAACCAGGCCGGCCTCGTGGGCCCGTCGCTGCTCGAAGCCCTGAAGCGGCTTTCGAAGGACGAGGTCGAGCAGGTGGTGCTCGAGGGCCGGCCCGAGCGGGGCATGCCGCCGCACAAGAACATGAAGACCGTCGTTGAGAACATCGACGGCCTTTACGCGTATCTGAAGGGTCGTTCGGACGGCGCGATCAAGCCCGGACGGCTCGAGCCGATCAAGGACAGCAGCTCGGCGGCGAGTCCGTCGGGCGGCGGTTGAGGCGAGTATGCGGAATGCGGTCAGTATGAAGCGCCATGTTTCGTGGACAGCGCTCGCGCTGGTGCTGCTATCGGGACCGACCTATGCGCAGCCGGAGGACGCCGGCGACGAGAAGGTGCTGCGCGTGTGCGAGGATCCGAACAATCTTCCGTTCTCGCATCGCAGCGGCGATGGCTTCGAGAACAAGATCGCGGAGCTCTTCGCACGCGATCTCGGCTGGAAGCTCGAATACACCTGGTTCCCCCAGCGCATCGGCTTCATCCGCAATACGCTGCGCGCCTACGAGCGCGACTCGGGCCGGTACAAGTGCGATCTCGTGATCGGCCTGCCCGCCGGTTACGAGCTCGCCTCGATGACGAAGCCGTATTACACCTCCACCTACGCGCTCGTGTATGCGCGCGGCCGCAAGCTGGGCGATGCCAGGCTCTCGACCCCGGACGAGCTGCTGCGGGTCGAGCCGCAGGTGCTCCGGTCGCTCAAGATCGGCGTAGTAGCCCAGACCCCGGGCGTCGACTGGCTGCTCAAGCACGGGCTGTACGATCAGGCGGTCGCCTATCAGCGGCAGACGGGCGACCCCGAGCAGTACCCCGGCCAGATCGTCGAGCTCGATCTGGCCGAGGGCAAGATCGACGCCGCCATTGTCTGGGGCCCCATTGCCGGCTACTTCGCGCGCCGGGTGAAGTCGCCCGAGCTCGTGGTCGTACCGTTTCCGACCGAGCCGGACATCAAGTTCGACTACAGCATCGGCATGGGCGTGCGTTTCGGGGAGCGCGAATGGAAGGCACGGGTCGAGCAGTTGCTCGAGCGCAACCGCGCCGGGATCCGCGAGATCCTCACCGAGTACGGTGTGCCGCTGCTCGACGAACGCGGTCAGCCGAAGCGCTCGGAAGGACCGGGCGGCGCGCCGGCGAAGCGGACGGGCGAGCGGCGTCCGGGTGCGTCATGAACCGGATGCGCGCACCGGGAAGCTCCGGGCACGACAGGGGTTGACCGCGTGGCGGCCGAGGATGTGCCCGGATGATGCCGCGGCGATCCTACTAATATGTTGGGCCTTCCGTCTGCGAGTTCGGTTCCCATGCACCGCTATGGCCTGCTCCCGCTCCTGCTGCTGCTCGCGCCGGCGCCGACTCCGGCGCAGCCCTTCGACTTCGCTCTCTTCTGGCGGCTCGCGCCGAGCGTGTTCAAGATCGAGGCGCACAACGGCGAAGGCGCCGTTTCCGTCGGCTCCGGCGTGCTGATCGACGAGAACGTCGTCGCTACGAACTGCCACGTCACGCGCCGCGCGGGCAGCGTGCAGGTATCGAAGCACGGCATGCGCTGGGAGGCGGACGCTCAGGCGAGCGATCTCGAGCACGATCTGTGTCTGCTGCGCGTGCCGGGCATCGGCGGCAAGGTGGCGCACATCAGCGACGAGCGCCCGCGTGTGGGCCAGCGGGTGGTGGCGGTCGGCTATGTCGGCGGCACCGCGCCGCGCATCAGCGGCGGCGAGGTGCGCGCGCTCTACGAATACGACGGCGGGCGCGTTATCCAGAGCACCGCCTGGTTCAACTCGGGGGCGAGCGGCGGCGGGCTGTTCGACGCCGACGGGAACCTGATCGGCATCATTGCCTTCCGTCATCGGGGCGGCGACGCGTATTACTTTGCGCTCCCGGTCGACTGGATTTACCGGCGCAGCCTCGACCTGAAGCAGGCGCGTGCGGTGACGCCGCTCGCGCAGGACCTCGCGTTCTGGGAGCGCGCCGGGGAACGCCAGCCGTACTTCCTGCAGGCGGCCGCGCTCGAGGCGAAGCAGGACTGGCGGGCGCTGCGCGCGCTCGCGGAAACATGGACCGCGGCGGAAACCGGCAAGTGCGAGGCCTGGCTGGCGCTCGGGCTCGCACATGAACGTCTGAACGCGCCCGAGCGGGCGATCGCCGCCTACGCGCGGGCGATCCGGACCGACCTCGAATGCACCGAGGCGTGGTTCGGCCTCGGACACGCGTACGCCGCGCTCGGCATGCAGCAGCGCGTCGACGAGGTGCGGCGCGTGCTGCTGGCGCTCAACCAGGACCTCGCGGCGCAATTGAGCGACGCGTCGCCCCGCCGCTAGGACCGCGCACCGTCGCCGGATACGACGACAAGGAGGGTTCGTATGCATCTCGACGTAATCCGTATGGTGCTCGCCGCCATGCTCGCGGTGCTGTGTGCGAGCGCGTCGGCGGCGGACCAGGGGTCGCTCGCCGAAACCCTGCTCTTCGAGAACGATCACCTGCGGGGCATCCACGAACCGCTTTCGCTGCATTACGCGTTCGAAACGCGCGGCTCGCTCGAGCCGGAGTACCGCGACACCGTCGAGGTCACGGTCGAGACGGCGGCCGACGGCGGCAAGCGTGTCTCGACCCGATACTTCTCGGGTGCGCGGCAGCGCGACTTTCCGGAGATCGAGCACGCCCGGGGCAATCCGGTGCTGCTCTATTTTCTCGACCGCGACATCCGCCAGATGCAGCGCCTGACCGGCGCCTACTCGCGCTACTTCCAGCAGCGCATACGGTTCGCGCTCGCCGACAAGGCCGAGGTGCGGCCGGTGCTGTTCAGGTACAACGGCGCCGAGACCGGCGGCCGCGAGATCCGCATCGCGCCCTACGCGGACGATCCGAACAACGCCCGGTACCGTGCGCTCGCCGGCAAGTACTACGTCTTCGTTCTGTCCGACGCCATTCCGGGCGGTGTATATCAGGTGCGCACCGTGGTCCCGGGCGGCGCGGACGGCGTGCTGATGGAGGAAACGCTGACCTTCCAGTACGCGAGCGCCAGGTAGGCCGGGGCGCGTTCGCCGGCGTCAGGCTCCTTTGCGTGCGAGGCGCCGCACGAGCGGCTCGTGCGCCGCTTCGCGCGAGAAGCGCCAGCACGCGAGCGCGGTGGCGCAAACGGTGAAGAGCGCGAGCACCGCGAGGTCGCGCCCGATGCCGAAGTCCGTACCGAGCCCGGCGGCACCCGCCGGCAGCGCGTGGCGCAGCAGGTCGACGCCGTAGGTGTAGGGGTTGAGCATGGCCGCCGCCCGCAGGCCCGCGGGCAGGGCCTGCACCGGGTAGAGCGAACCCGAGAGGAAGAACACCGGAAAGATCACGAAGTTCATGACGGCCGCGAAGTTCTCGAGCGTGCGGCTGAAGGCCGCGACCAGCATGCCGATCGCGGCGCAGGCGAACGCGGTCGCCGCGAGCGCCGCCGCGAGCAGGAGCGGCGCGGCGCCCGCCGCGAGATACCCGAGAGCGGCCAGCGCGGCGAGAAGCACCAGTGCCTGCAGTGCGGCGACGAGCGCCGCCGCGAGGAGCTTCGCGATCACGATCCACGCGTGCGGCAACGGCGCCATCACCAGCATGCGCATCACGCCGAACTCCTTGTCGTGCACCGTGCCGAGTGCGGCGAGCATGGCGCCGAAGAGGAGCGTCATGCCAACGACGCCGGGGACCAGGAACTGTTGGTAGGCCGCGCGTCCGGCGGGGTCATAGAGCGCGCCGAAGCCCGCGCCGATGACGAGCAGCCAGACGAGCGGCCGGGCGAGCGCCGCGGCGAGCCGGGCGCGCTGCCGCAGCAGCCGCAGCACTTCGCGCTCCATGACGGCGTAGACCGGCCGCAGCATATCAGCGCGCCGCCGCGCGCGCGGGCGGCGCGGGCGTCTGCGTCGCGTTCACCCACAGGAACACGTCGTTCAGATTCGGCCGCCGCAGGCGCAGCGCCTCGACCGCGCCGGCGAGCTCGCTTTGCAGCGCACCGAAGTCCGCGGCCGAGCCGTGGAAGCAGAAGCTCAGCCGCTGCCCGTCGTTGAGCGCAGGCCCGAGCTTCGGCGCGAGGCGCAGCGCGAGCGGCTCGAGGTCTGCGCCCTCGACCTCGAGAATGCGCGGGGCGAGGTTCTCGACCAGCGCGCGCGGAGCGCCGGACGCGACCACGCGGCCGGCGCGGATGAACGCCACGCGGTCGCAGTCGTCGGCCTCTTCGAGATAGTGCGTGGTCAGCACGACCGTCACCCCGGTTTCGGCGCGCAGCCCCGCGATGTAGCGCCAGATGGCGCGGCGGTTCGGGACGTCGAGGCCGATCGTCGGTTCGTCGAGGAACAGCACTTGCGGCCGATGGATCACGCCGCGCGCGATGTCGAGCGCGCGGCGAAGCCCTCCCGAGAGCGCCGCCGCGCTCTGGCGGCGCCGTGCGCCGAGGCCGAAGAGGGCGAGCAGCTCCTCGGTGCGGCGGCGGATCTCGGCGGCGGGCAGACCGTAGAGGCGGCCGGCGAGCCGCAAATTCTCCTCGACCGAGAGACTGCGGTCGAGCGCCGGTTCCTGGAACACGACCCCGATCGCGCGGCGCACCGCGACCGGCTCGCGGCGCACGTCGTGTCCCGCGACGCGCGCCTCGCCGGCGCTCGGGCGGATCAGGGTGCTCAGCATGTGGATCGCCGTGGTCTTGCCCGAGCCGTTCGGCCCGAGCAGCCCGAAGAACGCGCCGGCCGGAACGTCGAGATCGAGCGCGTCGACCGCGAGCACCTCGCCGTAGCGCTTGGTGAGCCCGCGCGCCGCGACCATGGTCTCGTCGCTACGATTCCGCACGCCGCGCGCTCAGGGCCCTCGAGTTGCGGTCGTCGCGGAAGCGGATGGGATGAACCGGCACCGCGTCCCGCTGCGCGGCGGCCACCGCATCGAGGACCGCCTGGTGATGGGGCGAGAGATCGCACACCGGATCGGCGTTCGCCGCATCGCCGGTGAGCAGGTACGCCTGGCAGCGGCAGCCGCCGAAATCGCGGATCTTCTCCGGGCACGAGCGGCACGGTTCCTTCATCCAGGCGTCGCCGCGATAGCGGTTGAAGGCGGGCGAGTCGTGCCAGATCCAGTCGAGCGCGCGCTCGCGCACGTTCGGAAACTCGAGTCCGGGGAGCATGCGCGCCTCGTGGCAGGGAAGCGCGACGCCGTCGGCGGCGATCACGAGGAACCCCGAGCCCCAGCCGTTCATGCAGGCTTTCGGGCGGCGCTCGTAGTAGTCCGGCACCACGAAGAAGATCCGCATGCGGTTGCCGACGCGCGCGCGAAACGCGTTCGTGGCCGCTTCGGCGCGCGCGAGCTGCTCGCGCGTCGGCAGCAGGTGCGCCCGGTTGAGGAACGCCCAGCCGTAGTACTGCGTGTTCGCGAGCTCGACGTACTCGGCGCCGAGCTGTTCGGCCATCTCGAGGATCTGCTGCACGTGGTCGATGTTCTTGCGGTGCAGCACCACGTTCAGCACCATCGGATACTCGTACTGCTTGATCAGTCTTGCGACCCGCAGCTTGAGATCGAAGGTGCGCGTGCTCGAGAGGAAGTCGTTCAGCTCGCGCGTCGAGTCCTGGAAGCTCAGCTGAATGTGATCGAGGCCCGCCTCCCGGAACGCGGCGATACGGCGCTCGTTCAAACCGATGCCCGAGGTGATGAGGTTGGTGTAGTAGCCGAGCCGGCGCCCTTCGGCGACCAGCGTCTCGAGATCGTCGCGCGTGAGCGGCTCGCCGCCCGAGAAGCCGAGCTGCGCGGCGCCGAGCGCGCGCGCTTCGCGCAGCACCCGCAGCCACTCGTCGGTGCCGAGCTCGGGCCCGTAGCGCGTGTAGTCGACCGGGTTCGAACAGAAGACACAGTGCAGCGGGCAGCGGTACGTGACCTCCGCCAGCAGCCACAGCGGCTTAGGCCGGGCGGGTTCGGAGCCAACCGTTGGCATACGCCTCCTCGATGAAGTCCACGACGTCCTGTCGCAAATCCGCGCCCGGGAACGCCGCCTCCAGGTCGCGGATGATCTCGGCCACCGTGCGCCGGCCGTCCACGCGCTTCAGGATCTCGCCCGCCGACGGGTTCAGCTTCACCATGCCTTCGGGAAAGAGCAGCACGTACGCCTGCTGCGCCTCCTCCCACTGGAAACGGTAGAGCCGCGCGAGCTCGATCACCTCGTCGGCGCGGGGCGCGTTCACGGGCGCACCTCGACGGTGCAGTGCGCGAGCATCATGGCGTCGAGCATGGCCCAGAGCACGTCGAGCTTGAACTGCAGGATCTCGAGCGCGCGCTCCTGCTGCGCGCGCGTGCGGAAGTAGTCGAGCGTGATCGCGAGCGCCTGCGCCACGTCGCGCCGCGCCTGGCCGAGGCGGTTGCGGAAGTAGGCGAGCCCCTCGGGCTCGATCCAGGGATAGTGCTTGGGCCAGGTGTCGAGGCGCGACTGGTGCGCGTGCGGGGCGAAGAGCTCGGTGAGCGACGCGCACACCGCCTCCTGCCACGGTCGCGTGCGCGCGAAGTTCACGTACGCGTCGACCGCGAAGCGCACGCCGGGCAGCACGTGGCGCAGCGACTCGAGTTCCTCGCGCGCGAGCCCCACGGCTTCGCCGAGCCGGCGCCACGCCTCGATGCCGCCTTCGGCGCCCTCGCGGCCGTCGTGGTCGACGATGCGCTGGATCCAGAGCCGGCGCACGTCGCGGTCCGGGCAGTTCGCGAGTATCGCCGCGTCCTTGAGCGGAATGTTGATCTGGTAGTAGTAGCGGTTCGCCACCCACGCCTGGATCTGCCTGCGGTTGAGCCGCCCCTCGTGCATCATGACGTGGAACGGGTGGTGGATGTGGTAGCTCGCGCCCTTCGCGCGCAGCTGCTGCTCGAACTCTTCGCGCGTCCACGGAAGCTGTTCGGCGGCGCCCATCGGTTCGCTCCTCAGAGCTCGAGCTCCATGCCGTCGGCCGCGACTTCGATGCCGGCACGCGCGAGCGCGGCGCGTTCCGGCGAGTCCTCGTCGAGGATGGGATTGGTGTTGTTGATGTGGATGAGGATCTTGCGCGCGCGCACGAACGGCGCGAGCGCCTCGATCATTCCCTGGGGTCCCGACTGCGGCAGGTGGCCGAGGTCGCGGGCGCGCTTGTCGGATATACCGAGGCGGATCATCTCGTCGTCCGTCCAGAAGGTGCCGTCGACCATCAGGCAATCGGCGCGCTCCATGAACGCGCGCACGGGCGGCGCGATCTCCGCGAGCGCGGGCGCGTAGAAGAGCCGCCGGCCGCGCTTGCGGTCCTCGATCATGACGCCGATGTTGTCGCCGGACTGCGGGCGGTTGCGGTTCGGCGAGTAGGGCGGCGCCTTGCCGCTCAAGGCAATGGCGGTGAACGCGAGATCCGCGACGCCCGGCACGGCGAACGCGCTCGCGCCGTCGGGCACGATGCGATGGCGCCGCACGGTGCAGTAGTGCGACAGCACCTCGAAGATCGGGTTCGCGCGGGTCAGGTCGGCGTGCACGGGGTCGGTGCACCAGACGTCGAGCGGCCGGCCTTCGCGCAGCATCAGCAGGCCCGTGGTGTGGTCGATCTGCGCGTCGATCAGCACGATGCCGGCGATCGCGGTATCGCGCACCGCGCGCCCGGGCTGCAGGAACGGCGCGCGGCGGATCTGCGTGAGGATGTCGGGCGAGGCGTTGAAGAGCACCCAGGCGTCCCCGCCGTCGCTCACGGCGATCGACGATTGGGTGCGCGGCTCGGCCCGCCGGTTACCGCGGCGCACTCCCGCGCAGTTCGGGCAGTTGCAGTTCCACTGCGGGAATCCCCCGCCCGCCGCCGCGCCGAGTACGCTGATTCTCATCGGGCGAAAACCGGAGCCCCGTGAGGGGCTCCGAATCCGTGCGAGCTCAGCGGGTGGCCACGTACATCGTGATTTCGAAGCCCCAGCGGATCTCGCTGTACGTCGGTTTGCTCCAGTTCATGTCGTCCTCCTGTTGACGCCGACGCCGCCGGGATCGCCGGTCCGGTACGGACCCGTCTTCCCGCAACGGCCCGGCCATCCTACGCAGGCGCTTCGCCCGCCAGCAGGAGAAATTCCTGCGTCCGGGGCTAATGATTTTCATGAGTCTCGCGCCCGCGCGTTTACACCCGCGGGCGGCTTCAATAGCCTGAATTCGCCCTGCGCGTCATGATCGCGGGCAGCAGGCCGGCGGGCATTGACGGACGCGACCAGGGCACCGGAGCATGCCAGTGCCGGCCGCTCCGCGCTGCTGAGGTGGGAGATGGATTTCCTCAAAGCCAGCCTGGATTACCTCGTCTTCGGCGTGCTCGGGCTCATGAGCCTGCTCATGGTCGCGTTCGCCATCGAACGCTGGCTGTATCTGCGCCGTGTGGATCTCGCCCGGTTTCGACACCCCGACGAGCTGTACGTGGCGCTCACGCGCCACACCACGGTGCTCTACACCGTCGGCGCGAATGCGCCGTACGTGGGGCTGCTCGGCACCGTCATCGGCATCCTGATCACGTTCTACGACCTGAGCCGCACGCCCGAAACCATCGCCCCGGGCGCGATCATGCTCGGGCTCGCGCTCGCGCTGAAGGCGACGGCGGCGGGCCTCGCCGTCGCGATTCCGGCCATCGTTCTGCACAACGCGATCGGGCGGCGCGTGGAAGAGCTGACCGCCCAGTGGCGCCAACAGCACTCATGAAACGCTTCGATCAGATCAACGTGATTCCGTTCATCGACATCATGCTGGTGCTGCTCGCGATCGTGCTCACGACGGCGAGCTTCATCGTGCAGGGGCCGCTCGACATCGAGCTGCCGCCGGCTGCGAGCCGCGAACCGCCGCCCGCCGGCGAGGCGCTCGAGATCGCGATCGACCGGGGAGAGACCGTCTACGTCGACGCGCGCCCCGTCGATCTCGAGACGCTGCGGCGGCGCCTGGGCGAAACGGCGCAAGAAACGCCGATCAACCTGCGCGTCGACAGCGAAGTGCGCTTCGCCCGCTTCGTCCAGGTGATCGATCTGCTCAAGGCGCAGCGGCTGCAGCACGTGGCGATCCTCACGCGGGCGGAATGAACAACCACGCGATCGGATTCGGGGTTTCGGTGCTGCTGCACGGCGGTATCGCGCTGCTCGTGCTCGCGGCGCCGAGCGCGCCGCCGCCGCGGGAACGCGCCGTTCCCGTGACGCTCGCCATGTTCGAGCCTGCACCCGCGGCGCCGAGCGAACCGCCGCCGCAGGCGCCGGCAGCGGAAGTCGCACCGCCCAACGTCGTGCCCGTGCCCGCGCCGGAACCCGAGCCGCCGCAGGCCGAGGAGGCGCCGCCGCCTCAGGCAGCGCCGCCGCGCCTCGCGCGCACCGAGCCGCCGCGGCCGCGCAAGTCGAAGCCGAAACGGCCGCCGCCCGCCGCGACACGCCCCGAGCCGCGAACGGTGCCGGCCCCCGCCGCGCCGCCGCCACCGCCGCAAACGCAATCCGTCCCCGAGGCCGCCCGGACGCCGCCTCCGGAAGCGGAACCACCGGTCGCACGCGCCGAACCCGCGCCGCCCGCACCGGCGGGCGCGCCGCCGGACCCGGCGGCGCTCGCGCACTACGCCCAAGCGCTCGCCGGCCTGATCGCGCGCCACCGCGCCTACCCGCGCCAGGCGCAGATGCGCGGCTGGCAGGGGGAGGTCGAGCTGGCGCTCGAGATCGGCGCTGACGGGCGGCTGCGCGATGCGCAAGTGCGGCGCTCGAGCGGATTCGAAGCGCTCGACCGCCAGGCGCTCGAGATGGCGCGGCGCGCGCGTCCGTTGCCGCCGCCGCCGCCGGCACTGCAGCGCCGCGATTTCGTGGTGCTCGTGCCGGTGGTGTTCCGTCTGGGGAGTTGACCGGGCGGCGCGGCGGGCATGTCGGTCCCGAGAGTTGCATGCGCTCTCAGCCGCGGAGTAGGCTGGCTGCGATCGTCCGCGCGGCGCCCGCCGGGCGCGGGGGAGCGGCCATGAGCCTGCGGCTTCGCATCAATCTGCTCGTCACGGCGTTGATGCTCCTGTTCGTGCTGGTGCTCGGCGCCATCATCGTCGACGCGACGCGCCGCCAGATCAGCGAGGAGATCGCCGCCTCGACCCGGGTCACGGTGCAGCTGCTGACCACGGTGGTCTACACCAGTCAATTCGTCCCCGGGGCCGAAGGCCTCGCGGCGCAGATGGAAACCGTACACACGTTCCTGCGCAATCTCGGGCGCGTGCGCGCGAACGAAGTGCGGCTGTACAACGGCCTCGGCGACCTCGTGTACGTATCGCCGCCGTCCGCCTACAAGGCCGGGCGCCACGCGCCCGCCTGGTTCGCGGCGCTCGTCGGACCGGAGCCGGCGCAGGTGGTGCTGCCGCTGCGCGGCGGGCGCCTCGTGATCGTGCCGGACGCGTCGCGCTCGATCCTCGACGCCTGGGACGACCTCGGGCACCTCGCGGGCGTCGCGCTCGTCTTCTTCGCCGCGGTCAATCTCCTCGTGTTCTGGCTGATCGGCCGGCTGCTGCGGCCGGTGCGCGAGATCCTGCGCGGGCTCGCCGCGATTCGGGAGGGGCGGTTCGACACGCGGCTGCCCGAGTTCGCGCTGCCGGAGCTCTCGGCGATCAGCGAGACGTTCAACAGCGTCGCCGACGCGCTCGAGCGCGGCACCGCCGAGAACCAGCGCCTGGCGCTCGTGGTCGAGCAGACGAGCGATGCGATCCTCATCGCCGACCGGACCGGCCGGATCCACTTCTCGAACTCGGCCGCGGCGCGGCTCTTCGGCAGCGGCGACGGGACGCTCGCCGGCAAGGCGCTTCGTGCGCTCGCGCCGCCGGGCAAGGAGCAGGAGGTCGCGGCGCAGCTCGAAGCCGCGTTCCGCGGCGAGGCGGTTCAGAACGTCGAGACGCAGCGGCGGCGCTACGACGGCACGCTGGTCGACGTGTCGCTCTCGACCGCGCCGCTCGTCGAGCCGCGCAGCGGCGCCGTGATCGGGCAGATCCTCAGCCTGCGCGACATCACCGAGAAGAAGCGCGCGGAGGAGGCGGCCCGCGAGCTGCGCTGGAACCGGAGGATCACGCACATCATCCAGGAGCGCGTCGAGCAGGAGCGGCGCGCGCTCGCGCGCGAGCTGCACGACGAGCTGAGCCAGTACGCGACCGCGATCCGCACCATCGGGATGACGATCGCGAACCGCGCGGGCGAGGCCGCCCCCGAGATCCGTTCGCAGGCGCTCACGGTCGTGAGCATCGGGGGACAGCTCTACGACATGGTGCGCGGCATGATTCGGCAGCTGCGCGCGAGCGCGCCGCACCGCCTGGGACTCGCGCGTGCGCTCGAAGACGCCGTCGGCGGCTGGCAGGCGCGCCACCGCGACGTGCGGTTCGAGCTCAAGCTGCCGCCGCGGCTCGAGACCGTGCCGGAGGAGCTGGCGGCGGCGGTGTACCGGATCGTGCAGGAGGCGCTGAACAACGCGCTGCGCCACGCGGGCGCGACGCGCGTCGAGGTCGAGCTCCGCTGGGGCGGCGGGCCGAACGCTGCGGACGCGGCGCTCGAGGTCGCGATCACCGACGACGGCCGCGGGCTCGCGCCGGACGCGGCGGCCGGCGGCGGCTTCGGACTGCTCGGCATGCGCGAGCGGGTCGAAGCGCTGCACGGACAGCTGCGGATCGACAGCCGCCCGGGCGAGGGGTTGCGGCTCCTCGCGCGGCTGCCCCTGCCCGCGGGCGCGGCGGCCGACACGTTGAGCACCACGGTATGACGGAGGCAGGCGGCATTCGGGTGATGCTCGTCGACGACCATGCGGTCGTGCGCATGGGCTTCCGGCTCCTGCTCGATGGCCAGCCGGACATCCAGGTGGTGGCCGAAGCGGAGAGCGGGGAGGAGGCGTGCCAGCAGTACCCGCAGGTGCGGCCCGACGTCGTGGTCATGGACCTGTCGATGCCGGGCATGGGCGGGCTCGACGCGATGACGCGGCTGCGTGCGCGCGACGAGCACGCGCGCATCCTGGTGCTGACGGCGCACGACGACACCATCCACCCGCGCCGGGTGCTCGACGCCGGCGCCCTCGGCTACCTGTCGAAGCGCAGTGCGCCGGCCGAGCTGATCCAGGCGGTGCGCGACGTGGTGCGCGGCAAGGTGTACGTGGAGCCCGGAATCGCCCAGCAGATGGTGGCGCAGCGGGGCGGCGCGCAGAATCCGGTCGATACGCTGAGCCTGCGCGAGCTCGAAGTGTTCCTGCTGCTCGCGCGCGGCGTGTCCGTGGCGGAGATCGCCAGCGCCTTGCATCTGAGCCCGCGGACCGTCGGCACGCACCTCTACCATATTAAGCAGAAGCTCGGCGCGGCCAACGCGGCGGAAATGGCGCTGATCGCGATTCGCGCCGGCCTGCTCGAGCCGTAGTCGCCCGGCGCCGCGCCTTATCGCCGATGACCGCTTTCGGTAAGCTCTCCCACCGGCCATGACTCACGCCCCACAGGTGCTCGACTGCAACGGACGCACGCTCGATCTCGCGCGCACCGCGGTCATGGGCATCCTCAACGTCACGCCCGATTCGTTCTCGGACGGCGGCGCCTACGCGACGCGCGAGGCGGCGCTCGCGCACGCGCGCGCCATGGTGGAGGAGGGCGCCGACATCATCGACATCGGCGGCGAATCGACGCGGCCGGGCGCGCGCGAGGTTCCGGTCGAGGAGGAGCTCGAGCGGGTCGTGCCGGTGGTCGAGGCCTGCGCGCGGGAGCTTCCGGTGCCGCTCTCCGTGGACACGTCGAAGCCCGAGGTCATGCGCGCCGCGGTCGCCGCCGGCGCGGGCTTCATCAACGACGTGCGCGCGCTGCGCTTGCCGGGAGCGCTCGAGACGGCGGCGGCGCTGAAGGTTCCGGTGTGCCTGATGCACATGCAGGGCGAGCCGGCGACGATGCAGCTCGATCCGCGCTACGACGACGTCGTCGCGGAGGTGCGCGATTTCCTGCGCGCGCGCGTCGAGGCGGCGGTCGCCGCAGGGATACCGCGCGAGCGCCTGGTCGTCGATCCCGGCTTCGGCTTCGGCAAGACGGTCGAGCACAACCTCACGCTCCTGCGCGGGCTCGCGGCGTTCGAAGCGCTCGGTTGTCCGATCCTGGCCGGCCTGTCGCGCAAGTCCATCATCGGCAAGCTGCGCGGGCAGTCGGTCGAGCGGCGCCTGCACGCGAGTGTCGCGCTGGCGCTGATCGCGGTCGCGAACGGCGCCCGCATCGTGCGCGTGCACGACGTGGCGGCGACGGTAGAGGCGGTGCGGATGTACGAAGCGGTTTACCCGCGGCCGGCGCTGGCGGCCCGCTGAGCGCCGGTGCTCGCGCTCACGCGGCCTCCCAGGGCGGTACCGGCGTGAACTTCTCGAGCAGGTAGTCGATGAACGCCCGCACCTTCGCCGACAGGTGCCGGCGGTGCGGGTACACCGCGAGAATCGATGCCTTCTCGTGCACGTGCTCGGGCAGCACTTGCACCAGCTCTCCGCTCTTCAATGCCTGTCCCACGATGAACGTCGACATGCGCGCGATGCCGAGCCCGGCGAGCGCCGCATGG
Source organism: Burkholderiales bacterium (assembly GCA_036381895.1). Classification (GTDB taxonomy): domain Bacteria; phylum Pseudomonadota; class Gammaproteobacteria; order Acidiferrobacterales; family Sulfurifustaceae; genus JACQFZ01. Next base: position 37,419 of record DASVBY010000021.1, read on the forward strand.
AAGAGGCCGTCGGCGGTGTTGGTCTGGAAGTTGCCGCGCACGTGCAGCACGCGGCTTCCGTCCGGGCCGTCGAACTCCCACTCGTTGAATCCGGAAACGGTGTAGAGCCGCAGGCAGTTGTGCTTCAGCAGGTCCTCGGGCGTGCGCGGCGTGCCGTGCTCGGCGAGGTAGGAGGGCGCCGCCACCACGACGCGCCGGTTGGTGGCGAGCTTGCGCGCTACCAGCGACGGGTCCGTGAGCTGCTCGGTGAAGCGGATGGCGACGTCGATGCCTTCCTCGACCAGATCCACGTTCCGGTCCGTCATCTCGAACGCCACCTCGAGCTCGGGGTGGCGCTTGAGGAACTCGGGCAGGATCGGGAGCACGTGGTACTTGGCGAAGGGCACCGTGGCCGCCACCCGCAGCACGCCGCGCACCACGCCCTGCTGTGCCGCGATCCATTCTTCCGCTTCCCCGATCTCCTGCACGATGTGCAGGCAGCGCTCGTAGAACGCTCGGCCTTCGTCAGTCAGGCTGATATGGCGCGTCGTGCGGTTGAGCAGACGCACGCCGAGCCGGTCCTCGAGTCTGCTGATCTGCTTGCTCACGGCCGAGGGCGTGAGGTCCAGCGCGCGCGCGGCCGCGGAAAAGCCACCCTCCTGCACTGCGCGCACGAAGATGGTCATTTGAGTGGCGATATCCATTTTTAGATTTGTGACGACAAATCAAAAGTGATGTTCTTATTTTGCCTCTTATTCTTTAAAGCGTCAGCCGCTACCCTTACGGCATGACGAATGCGGCGTATGCCGCGTCACGAGGATAAGGCGATGAGCCAGGCTGACTACGACTTCCGGCCACTTACGCAGCGCGAGATCGACGCGTACCTGCGCCAGGCGCAAGAGCTGCGCGCGCAGACGCTCGCGCGCTACGCCAGGGCCGCGGCGGCCTGGCTGGTTGAAGGGCTCCGCGCGCTGTGCGGGCGCGGGCGGCAGGCCCGCCCGAGCAGCGGGGTCGCCTGACGAGTCACGGTACCTGGAACCGTCCTGGAGACGGGTCGCAAGGATGCGTGTTGGGCCGCCGGCGGTCCCCCTCCTCCCGCCGGTGGCCTTATTTTATTGGAATTCCCCCGCCGCTGCCTGCTAACCCAGGGCCGGCGGCGGCGCCACCCGCCGCACTTCCTCGATCGTCGTGAGCCCCCCGTGCACTTTGCGCGCGCCGCTCAGATGCAGCGGCTGCATGCCTTCCTTGATTGCGAGCTCCCGCAGCGCCCGGACGTCGGCGCCCGGTGCGATCAGTGCCCGCATGGCGGGCGTCAGCACGAGCGTTTCGTAGATACCGATGCGCCCGAGGTAGCCCGTCTGGCGGCACTCGAGACACCCGCGCGGGGACTGCAGCGCCGCCGGCGGCGCTACCTTATATGGATGCACCAGCGCCCGCCAGGCGGCCGCGTCCACCGGGGCCGGTTGCTTGCAATGGGGACAGAGGGTGCGGACCAGGCGCTGTGCCACCACCCCGAGGACCGTGGCGTTGAGCAGGTAGGACGCGACGCCAAGCTCGAGCAGGCGCGTGATCGCGGACGGCGCATCGTTCGTGTGCAGCGTCGAGAGCACGAGGTGGCCGGTGAGCGCCGCCTGGACCGCGATTTCGGCGGTTTCGCGGTCGCGGATCTCGCCGATCATGATGATGTCCGGATCCTGCCGCAGCAGCGCGCGCACCCCGTTCGAGAACCCGAGGCCGATCTGCGGTTGTACCTGCATCTGGTTGAAGCTCGGATCGACGAGCTCGATCGGGTCCTCGATGGTGCACACGTTGACATCGGAGGTCGCGAGCCGCTTGAGCGTCGAGTAGAGGGTGGTGGTCTTGCCGGAGCCCGTGGGTCCGGTGACGAGCACGATGCCGTGAGGCTGCGCCACCATCGCGTCCCAGCGCCGGATGTCCTCCTCCCCCAGGCCGAGCTCGGAGAAACTCTTCACCAGCACCGTCGGGTCGAAGATGCGCAGCACCATCTTCTCGCCGAGCGCCGTGGGGATGGTCGATAGTCGCAGCTCCAC
>DASVBY010000022.1:0-17923 GCA_036381895.1 Burkholderiales bacterium
ATCGCGGTGCAGCGTGCCGAGCACGAGACGCAGGCGCTCGCGCGTGATGTGGCGGCTCACCTCGGCGAGCGGCACGTGCGTGGTGGCGAGCGCGACGCGCAGATCCGGGCAGGCGAGCATCATCACGGGCTCGACGCCGCAGCGCTCGCCGATGAACTCGGTGTGGCCCGTGAAGGGAATGCCCGCGTCGTTGATCACGCCCTTGTGCACGGGGCCGGTGACGAGCGCGTCGAACTCGCGCCGCAGGCAGCCTTCGAGCGCGACGTTGAGGGTTTGCAGCACGTAGCGCGCGTTCTCGGGCTCGAGCCGGCCGGGGACGACCGGCTTCGCGGCCGCGACCGGCAGCACGTACGTCCCGGGGGCCGCTTCGGCGCGCCCGCACCATTCGCGGTACGCGAACGGCAGGCCGATCCGGCGCGCCCGCTGCGCGAGCACTTCCGGGTCGCCGATCAGTACGAGCGCGCTGTCGTGCGCCTCCGGGGCGAGCGCGAGGCACAGGTCCGGTCCGACGCCCGCGGGTTCGCCGGGGGTGAGGGCAACGACGGAAAGCTTCTCCATGGGGCGCGATGATGGCCCTAAGCGCTCGTTCGAGCAAAGGGGGGCGGCGTCGGCGCCGGCGTGCCCGAGGGACGGCGCCGCCGACGGCGACCTACTCGAAGTCCTCGAGCAGGAACTCCACGTAGGCCTCATCGCGGAGCTGCCGCAGCCACTGCTCGTAGCGGTCGTCGGCCTTGCGCGCGTGTATCTGCTGGCGTGCAGCGGCGCGCTCGCGCTCGCCTGTGACCGCCTGCTCGCGGCGCTCGAGCACCTGGATCAGGTGGAGCCCGAACGGCGTCTGCACCGGGTCGCTGATCTCCCCCGGCGCCAGCGCGTTCATGGCCTGCTCGAATTCGGGCACCAGCTGCTTGGGGCTCACCCACCCGAGGTCGCCGCCGTTCGCGGCCGAAATCGGATCTTCGGAGGCGGTGCGCGCGATGAGCGCGAAGTCCTCGCCGGCCTCGAGGCGCTGCCTGATCTCGAGGAGCCGTGCACGGGCATCCTCGAGCGACTGCAGCTCGCTCGGCCGCAGCAGGATGTGTCGCACGTGCGTCTGCTGCACGATCTCCTCCTGCGGGCCCGCGCCCCGGCGGTCGTTGAGCCGCAGCAGGTGGAATCCGTTCGGTCCGCGCAGCACTTCGCTCACGTCGCCGGGCTGCATGCGCTCGAGGGCGCTCAGGAACAGCTCCGGCAGCTGCCCGGCGCTCTTCCAGCCGAGGGCTCCGCCCTTGAGCGCGTCCGGGCCCTGGGAGTAGGTGACGGCCGCGCGCGCGAAGTCCTCCCCGCCCTGCAGCAGGCGGTGCACCTCCTCGGCGCGTCGGCGCGCGGCCGCGATCTGCTCGGCGGTCGCGGCCTCGGGCACCGGAATGTAGATGTGAGAGATGTTGTACTCCTGAGACTGGCGCGCCCGCGCCTGCGCATTGCGCAGGAAGTTCTCGACTTCGCTGTCGCTCACGGTGATCTGGCTGCTGATTTCGCGGTCCACGAGCTGCTGGATCGTGAGCTGCCTGCGGATCTGGTCGCGGTAGGCGCCGCGGTCGAAACCCTGCTCGCGCACCGTGGCGTAGAGCTCCTCGACGCTCATGCGGTTGCGCGCCGCGATCGTGTCGATCGCGCGCTCGACGTCGCGCTCGGTCACGCGAATGCCGGTGCGCGCCGCGAGCTGCAGCTGGATTTCCTCGACCACCATGCGCTCGAGCAGCTGGCGCCGCAGCACCTCATCGGGCGGCGGCTCGATGCGCTGCGCCGCCAGCTGCCGGCGCGTCTCGGCGAGCCGCTGCTCGAGCTCGCTCATGGTGATGACGTTGTCGTTCACGACGGCGACGATGCGGTCGACGTCGAGCACCGGCGGGCGCGGCGCCGCGGGCGCAGCCGCGGGGGCGGCGAGCAGTGCGGCGAGGAGCAGGGCGGAGCGAAGCAGACGCATGAGCAAATCGGAGGATCCGTCGGATGCGGAGCGTATCATAGCGCGGCTCGCGGCCGGTCGGCCGCGGACTAGCGGGCGGGCGGTGCGAAGAACAGCGCTTCCGCGAGCGGGCTCTCGACGGCGCTGCGCGAGCGGCTCAAGCCCGCGAGCTCGAACTCGAACATGAAGCGGCCGCGCGATTCCGTCAGCTCGGGCGCCCCGGCCGCCGTCTGCACCAGACCGCGGGCCGCGTACAGACGCAGGGCCCAGCAGCACGCGCGGTACTCGATGCCGAGGAAGCTGTCGATGTTCCCGCGGTCGACGTCGCGCAGCGAGTAGAGCGCGCGCCCGCGCGCGACCCAGCGGGCGCCGAGCGGCCATTCGAACGACAGGTCGAGCTGCTGCAGTTCGCCGCGCGCGTAGCGGTAGCCGATGTTGAGAATGCGGTCGGCGGCGGGCTGGTGCTGCAGATAGAAGCTCGCGCGCACCGTGTGGTCCTCTTCCGCCGACCACTGCGTCGCGCCGCGCACGTGCCAGTTGCCCGGCAGCCAGACCACGGCCTCGGCCGCGTAATCCGAGGCGCTGTCGTCGATGGTGCCGGACGGCACGTTGACGCGCCGGTCGTCGAAGTAGTGGATGCGGCCGATGCTCGCGCGCAGGCGCTCGGTGCCGTCGGCGGCGTCGAGCACGCGCGTGGTGAGCGCGAGCGTGAGCTGGTTCGCGTCGCCGATCCGGTCGCCGCCGAGGAAGCGGTTGGCGCGGAACAGATTCGCGAACGTGAAGTCGGGTACGGTGGTGTCGAAGTTCGGCAGGTGGTCCTGCTCGCGGTGCGGGACGTACAGATAGTAGAGCCGCGGCTCGAGCGTCTGCTCGAAGCGCTCGCCGAGCCGGTCGAAGTAGAGTCCGGCGTCGAGGCTCAGGTAGGGCGCGGTCACGGAAGGGCGCTTGTCGCCGCGCCCATCGGGCTGGTCGAGCGAGTAGGCGATGTGCCGCACGCCGATCTCGGGCACGAGAAAGCCGTAGAGCGGCGTGATCGGCCAGCGCATCGACGGGTTGAGGTACGCGCGCTCCCCCGTCGCTTTCAGGTCGTGGTCGAAACTCACGAGCTCGCCCTGAAAGCGGTACTGCGGCCCGTTCCCCGGCGCGGAGGCCCCGGCGAGCAGCAGCTGCGGGAGGCGCGCGTACGGGCGCGCGGTGAGTGGAACGCTGCGATCGATCGTCTGGTAGTCCGTCGCGCGCGCGGTGAAGGCCCACTGCGGGCTGCGGTAGTTGAGCGCCGCGATCCGGGGCAGATGGGTTTCGGCGGTCACGCTCAGGCGGTCGCCGAAATCGTTCACGTACTCGACGTCCGAAACGCGGCGCGCGTCGATCACGGCCGTCCAGCGCGGACTGAAGATGTGACTGTGCCGGTAGCTCCAGGCGGCGCGGTCGTCTCCGGTGACGTCGTCGTTCGGCAGGTACTCCGCCTCGAGCTCGCCGGTAAAGGTGCGTCCGAGGTAGCGAAACTCGGTTTGCAGTTGTACGCCGCGGTCGGTCAGGAGCCGCGGTGTGAGCGTGGCGTCGTAGTTCGGGGCGATGTTCCAGTAGTAGGGTGTCGCCACCACCGCGCCCAGCCGGCTCCCGTGGCCGATCTCCGGGAACAGGAACCCGCTCTTGCGCTCGTCGGAGATCGGAAAGCTCAGGTACGGGAAATAGAAGACCGGCAGGCCGAAGAGTTCGAGGGTGACGTTGCGCGCGACGCCGATGTCCTCGGCCGTGTCGAGATCGAGCCGGCCGGCGCGCAGGAACCAGTCGTCCCGCCCTTCCGGGCAGGTCGTGTAGCGCAGGTCGTGCAGGCGCGTGCGCTCGCGCCCCAGGAACTCGGTGCGCGCCGTGTCGCCGCGTCCGAGCCGGGCGCCGGTGAGCGCGTAGGTGCCCGGACCGGCCGCGCCGGCGCCGGTGTCGAGATCGAGGTGCAGCGCGTCCGTGGTGAAGCGCGCACCCTCCGGCCGGGTGACGGTCACGTTGCCGCTCGCGTCGATGGTGTTGGCGGCGCGGTCGTGGCGTATGTTGTCGGCGGTGAGGCGCTCTCCGTCGCGCACCGCCTCCGCGTTGCCTTCGAGTTCGATAACATCGGCATCGAGCGCGCGCGCACGCTCGGCATGGAGCGTGGTCGGACCCGGCTCGGCGGGACGCGCCGGCGCGGGCGGCGGGACGGTCGGTACCGGACGGTCCAGCGGACAGGCCGCGGGCGGCGGTGCGGCCGCCGCTCCCGCGACCGCCCAGCACACCGTACAGACGACAAGCCGGGCGGCCCGGAGCGGTGTGAACCGTGGGGGAGGCATTGTCCTTATGAAGTTTGCGATAACTTTGCATACAATGCGCGCTTCCAGCAAGGCGCGCCCGATGCATTCCATGCCCCGCGACGTCCGCGCTGCGCTCGCCCGCTCGCGCACGCACCAGGTATGAACGCGGCTGACTCGCGTCTTGCCGCGCTCAGCGAGTGGGTCGCGGCCACGCTCGGCGACAGCCGCTGCGATATTCGCCCTGCGTCCGCCGACGCGAGCTTTCGCCGCTACTTCCGCGTGCGCGACAGCCGCGGCCGCACGCTGATCGCGATGGATGCGCCGCCCGAGAAGGAAGATTGCGGCCCCTACGTGCGCATTGCGCGGGCGCTGCGCGCGCTCGGGCTGAACGTGCCCGAGATCCACGCGCAGGACCTGGAGCGCGGCTTCCTGCTCATCAGCGACCTCGGCGACCGTCTGTACCTCGCCGCGCTCGAACCCGGCTCCGCCGACGCGCTCTATGGCGACGCGCTCCGGGCGCTCGTGCGGCTGCAGTGCGCGCGGCTCGCCGATTTCGCCTGGCTGCCGCCGTACGATGCCCCGTTGCTGCGGCGCGAAATGGAGCTGTTTCGCGAGTGGTATCTCGGGCGTCACCTGGGGCTCGCGCTCACCCCCGCACAGCACGCGGTCCTCGACGCCGCGTTCGAGGCGCTCACCGCGAACGCGCTCGCGCAGCCGCGCGTGGTGGTGCATCGCGACTATCATTCGCGCAACCTGCTTGTCACCGCGCGCGACAATCCCGGCATCCTCGATTTTCAGGACGCGGTCATCGGACCCGCGACCTACGATCTGGTGTCGCTCCTGCGCGACTGCTACGTCGCGTGGCCGCGCGAGCGCGTCGAAGCGTGGGTGCGGGAGTACCGTGCACTCGCCGCGGCGGCCGGGATCGGGGTCGGCGGGGATGCCGTCGAGTTCCAGCGCTGGTTCGACCTGATGGGTGTGCAGCGCCACCTCAAGGCGGCCGGGATCTTCGCGCGGCTCAACCACCGCGACGGCAAGCCCGGCTACCTCAAGGACATCCCGCGCACCCTCGGCTACGTGCGCGAGGTCGCGGCGCACCACCCCGAGCTCGCGGACCTGGGCGCGCTGCTCGCGGATCTGCCCGCGGTCGAAGCCCGGGCGGCGGGGAACCCGGCGTGAAGGCGATGATCCTCGCGGCCGGGCGCGGCGAGCGCATGCGCCCCCTGACCGATACGGTGCCGAAGCCGCTGCTCGCGGTCGGAGGGGCGGCGCTGATCGAGCACCTGATCCGCGGACTCGCGCGGGCAGGGTTCCGCGATCTCGTGATCAATCATTCCTATCTCGGCAACGCCATCGAAGCGGCGCTCGGCGACGGCGGGCGCTACGGCGTCCGGATCCGCTACTCGCCCGAGCCCGACGGTCCGCTCGAGACGGGCGGCGGCATTCGCCAGGCCCTGCCGCTGCTCGGCGATGCCTTCGTCGTGGTGAACGGCGATATCTGGACCGACTATCCGTTCGAGCGGCTGGCGCGTCCGCCGGCGGGCCTCGCACACCTCGTGCTCGTCGACAACCCGCCGCATCATCCGCGCGGCGATTTCGCGCTTCGCGACGGCCGCCTCGCCCCCGGCGGACCCGCACTCACGTTCGCCGGGATCGGCGTCTACCGCGCCGAGCTCTTCGCCGAATGCGCGCCCGGGCGTTTCCCCCTTGCGCCGCTGCTGCGCCGCGCGATGGAGCAGCAGGCCGCGACCGCGGAGCACTACCGCGGCGCCTGGTTCGACATCGGCACGCCGGAGCGGCTGCGGGCGCTCGCGGCCCGGCTCGGCGGTGCAACTGCGTCCTGACGGGCGCGGCTCCCGGGCTGCCCGTACGGCCCCCGCGGGGGGCGTTGCGGGTATATAGTTAGTTGTGCCCGCCCAGGCCGGCGGCTGAAATTCCGCCTTTCAGATCAACGAGTTAGCGGTACACTAGGTCTGGCCGCCCTTTGCGGCGACAATACGGGACCGCCGGCCGGAGCCGGCCGTACAGGCGTTGCGTGGTTCAGGGGTGAGAAAAAACCGGTAGCACCGCGCCAGGTGTAGGGACAAGGGCGATGCTACCGGCTCATTCGCTACGAGGCGGAAGTCATCCTGTGAGCTGCAGCCCTGAAGGCTGGCTCCGGCGCGGCGGTTCCCCGCTCATGGCGCCGGGCAGTCACCGGCAAATTCGTTCCGCCTCTCGCGTTACTTCTTCTTCTTTGCAGCTTTCTTCTTAGCTTTCTTGGCTTTTTTCGCCATGATGAGCTCCTTACGTTGTGGTTTAGGGAGTGAAAACAGGGGCGTAGCCCCTGGGTACTGCTCGTGGCGAGAGACGGCGCACGGCCGTCACTCCATGGCATTCGGTGATGAGCGGGGAATTGTAAACGCCGCGGCAGCGGTAGGTTAACAAGCTCTGCCGCGACACGATGCTGACTCTTTCGCGTTCGACCCGTCGCGCATTGTCGGCTGGCGTTGGGGTCGGAGCTGTCGTACTTCGCGATCGATCCAAAATTTTTCGTCGACCTCGTCTTGTTTTCGGTTCCGCCGTTCGCGCGATGCCAGCCTCTCCTCCTGTTCCATCGCCGCTCGACGGTCGACATTCCATGCCGTGATGATCATCCCCTCTTTAGTCAGAACGCGTCAGCGTGTCAAGACATTAATGCAAGGAACAGAAAATTGCAAACCTCCGCGCGCTCGCGATCGCGCACGTCGTGCGCGATCGCGCCGCGCATCTGCATCATCCGCACTTCGAGTCGCCGCAGTTGAGGCAGGTGACGCACCCGTCCATGCGAATGACCGCTTTGGTCGAGCACTTCGAACACAGCGTGGCATCGGGCGGGAAGTCGCCGGCGTCGTTCCGGAGGGTCTCGCGGCCGGCTGAGCGCGCGACCTGCGCGCGCTTCTCCGCCAGGAAGCGCTCCCGATGCTCGTCGACATCGTCCTCGGGCATGAGTCCGATCATCTTGAGGTGCCGCTCGATGACGTCGCCGAGCTCGGCCACGATCGACGGAATGTAGCGGCCTTTCTTGAAGTAGCCGCCGCGCGGGTCGAACACCGAGTGCAGCTCCTCGACCAGAAAGGTCACGTCCCCGCCCTTGCGGAATACCGCCGAGATTACGCGGGTGAGCGCGACGACCCACTGGAAGTGCTCCATGCTCTTCGAGTTGATGAAGATCTCGAAGGGGCGGCGGCGCTCGTGCGGGGTACCGGGGTTGAGCACGATATCGTTGATGGTCACGTAGAGGGCATGCTCCGTGAGCGGCGTCTTGATCTTGTAGGTCGTTCCGGCCAGCACCTCGGGGCGCTCGAGCTTCTCGTGCATCTGCACGACGTTGCTCTCCGGCTTCTGCTCCTCCGGCTTCACGACCTCGAAGCCGGTGATTCGTTCGCTGATCTTGATGGCCATGGGTTCTCCTGCGGCTTCGCGCGGGGGCGCTCAGAAGCGCCCGTAATACCCTTCCTTCAGGGCTTCGTACAGGTTCGCGGCGGTATGGGTCTCGCCGTCGTACTCGATCTCCTCGTTGCCCTTCGCCTCGACCACCTCGCCGCTGGCGAGCGTGAAGCGGTACGTGGTGTTCTCGAGGTCCTTCTCCTTCACCAGCACGCCCTGGAACGCCTCCGGGTTGAAACGGAACGTGGTGCAGCCCTTCAGGCCCTTTTCGTAGGCGTACATGTAGATGTCCTTGAACTCCTCGTACGGGAAGTCCGTCGGGACGTTGGCGGTCTTCGAGATCGAGGAATCCACCCACTTCTGCGCCGCCGCCTGAATGTCCACGTGCTGCCGCGGGGTGATGTCGTCGGCCGTCGTGAAGTAGTCCGGCAGGCGGTTCTTCGGGTCGGCCGCGTCCGGGTCCGCGTGCGGGTTAACGAGCGTGCGGTACGCGAGCAGCTCGTAGGAGTAGACGTCCACCTTCTCCTTGGTCTTGCGTCCTTCGCGGATCACGTTGCGCGAGTACTTGTGCGCGAACGACGGCTCGATGCCGTTGCTCGCATTGTTGCCGAGCGACAGCGAGATCGTACCCGTCGGCGCGATCGAGGTGTGGTGCGTGAACCGGGCGCCGACCTCGGCGATGCGCTCGGTGAGCCGGCGGTCGAACTGCTGCATGTAGCGACTGTAGCGCGCGAGCAGCACGCGTCCCGGCACCCGGTCGCCGACCGCGTAGCCGTCGCGGCGCATCTCGGGACGGCGCGCGAGCATTTCTTCGGTGACCGTGAACTCCTCGTTCATGATCGGCGCCGGGCCCTTCTCCTCCGCGAGCTCGACGCCGACCTCCCAACCGACTTCGGCCATCTCGCGGGTCACGCGCTCGGTGAACTCGACCGACTCGGGCGAGCCGTACTTCATCTTGAGCAGGGCGAGCGCCGAGCCGAGTCCGAGGAACCCCATGCCGTGGCGGCGCTTGTGCAGGATCTCGTGGCGCTGGCGCTCGAGCGGCAGGCCGTTGATCTCGACGACGTTGTCGAGCATGCGCGTGAATACCGCCACCACCTCACGGTAGCGCTCCCAGTTGAAGCGTGCGCGGTCGGTGAACGGTTCTTCCACGAACTTCGTGAGGTTGATCGAGCCGAGCAGGCACGAGCCGTACGGCGGCAGCGGCTGCTCGCCGCACGGATTGGTCGCGCGAATGTTCTCGCAGAACCAGTTGTTGTTCATCTCGTTGATGCGGTCGATCAGGATGAACCCCGGCTCCGCGTAGTCGTAGGTCGAGGCCATGATCACGTCCCACAGGCGCCGCGCGGGGACGGTGCGGTACACCTTGCAGGCGACCCGCCCGAGCTCGTCGGTGATGTAGCCCTCGGTGGTCGGCCAGTAGCGCCACACGATCCTGGTGCTCTTGTCCTCGTACTCCGGCCGGCTCGCCGGGAACACCAGGTCCCAGCTCTTGTCGTGCTTGACCGCCTGCATGAACTCGTCCGTGATCAGGCACGACAGGTTGAACTGGCGCAGGCGTCCGTCCTCGCGCTTCGCGCGGATGAAGTCCATGACGTCCGGGTGCGAGATGTCGAACGTCGCCATCTGTGCGCCGCGGCGGCCGCCGGCCGACATGACCGTGAAGCACATGGCGTCGAAGATGTCCATGAAAGAGAGGGGGCCGGAGGTGTGCGCCCCGGCTCCGCTCACAAAGGCGCCTTTGGGGCGCAGGGTAGAGAACTCGTAGCCGATGCCGCAGCCCGCCTTGAGCGTAAGGCCGGCTTCGTGGACCGAGGCGAGGATGCCGTCCATGGAGTCCGGAATGGTGCCGGAAACCGTGCAGTTGATCGTGCTCGTCGCCGGCTTGTGCTCGAGGGCGCCCGCGTTCGAGACGATGCGGCCGGCCGGAACGGCGCCGTTGCGCAGCGCCCACAGGAAGCGCTCGTACCAGAACTCGCGCTTCTCCGGCGCTTCCACCTCCGCGAGCGCGCGCGCCACGCGCCGGTAGGTAGCGTCGATGTCCTGGTCGATGATCTCACCGCTTTTCGTTTTCAGCCGGTATTTCTTGTCCCAGATGTCGAGCGATGCCGCCTGGTACGGAATCTCGGCCGGGGTCGACGCTACGGCTTGCAGTGGAACCGCGTTCATGAATTCGGCTTCCTCCTAGGTTTTCGGGCTTATTCGGCAAGGGAGTCCGTAGAGTCCCCCCAAATTTAGTGTCTCCGACCACTACATGTAGTAGCTCGAGAAAGATTAAACCCAATATTTTGGGCTTCATCAATGAATAAACGCTTCCGCACATCGGGCGGAATCGGTGCGGATGGGTATATGCAGCCCGGGGCCGTTATATATAGGTGCAGCCCGTGGGGCTGGTGCGTCGGCCGCGCGCGGGCTAGGGAGCGTAGCCGAAGCTCCCGCGGAACAGGCTCCAGAACTCGTCGTGGGTGAACCGGTGATTCTGCGTCCCGGTATGAGCGATCTTGATCGAACCCATGAGCGAGGCGATGCGACCGCTCGTCTCCCAGTCGAGCCCGTTCAGCCGCCCGTAGAGCAGGCCCGCACGGTAGGCGTCCCCGCAGCCCGTCGGATCGCGCGCTTCGCGCGCGCGCACCACCGGTATCTCGATCGTCCGCTCCCGGGTGTAGATCCGCGAGCCCTGGGCGCCGAGCGTGACGACGATCGCCTCCACGCGCCGGCAGAGCGCCTCGAGCGTTTCGCCGGTGCGCTGCTGCAGCAGCTGCGCTTCGTAGTCGTTCAACGTCACCCAGGTCGCCTGATCGATGAAGCGCAGGAGCTCCTCTCCGCTGAACAGCGGCATGCCCTGACCGGGATCGAAGAAGAACGGGATCCCGGCTTCGGCGAACTGCGCGGCATGCGCGATCATGCCGTCGCGGCCGTCGGGTGCGACGATTCCGACCTTCACGCCGCGCGCGTCGCTCACCTTCACTTCGTGCGAGCGGTTCATGGCGCCCGGATGGAAGGCGGTGATCTGGTTGTCGTCGAGATCGGTGGTGATGAAGGCCTGCGCGGTGTACTCATCCTCGAGCACCATGATGTGGCGGCGGTCGATGCCGCAGCCATCGAGCCACTGCGCGTAGGGACCGAAATCGCGCCCGGCCGTGCCCATCGGCAGCGGCTCGCCGCCGAGGAGCTTCAGGTTGTACGCGATGTTGCCCGCGCACCCGCCGAATTCGCGGCGCATCTGCGGCACCTGGAACGACACGTTCAGGATGTGAATCTTGTCGGGAAGGATGTGGTTCCTGAAGCGATCGCGAAACACCATGATGGTGTCGTAAGCGAGCGAGCCGCAGATGAGCGCCGTCATGTAGTTGTCGTTCCGGTCGATGGGGCTTCGGATTGTGACAAAAAGCGCCGGCCCTCGAAAGCGGCGCGGCCCCCCATCGAGGGAGGCGGCAGTTCGATTCTCGGTTGCGGCACATTGCTGCGGCGCTTCGGGCGTAGCGTCCGCCGGCGCCGCAAGAACAGCGGTTCAGCCGAGGAGTCTCAGCACCTCGCGCGCGATCAGCGCTTCTTCGTCCACGGCTATGACGTACGCGGCGAGCGCGGCGTCGTCGGCGGATATGCGCCGGTCGCGTCCGACCGCGCCTGCGTTCGCGGCGTCGTCGAGGCGCAGTCCGCACCAGGCCATGCCGGCACAGATGCGCGCCCGGACCGCCGGCGCGTGCTCGCCGATGCCGCCGCCGAAGAGTACGGCATCGGCGCCTGCGAGCACCGCGAGGTAGGCGCCGAGGTACTTGCGCGCGCGGTGGCAGAAGGCGTCGATCGCGAGCCGTGCGCGGGCGTCGCCCTGCGCCTCGCGCTCGAGGAGCGTCCGCATGTCGGCGCTGGTGCCGGAGAGCGCGAGCAGCCCGGAGGCGCGGTTGAGCGCGTCCTCGATCTCCGCCGCCGGCACGCCGGCGGCGGCGACGCGCACGAGTGCGCCGGGATCGACGTCGCCGCAGCGCGTCGACATGACGAGACCTTCGAGCGGCGTGTACCCCATGCTGGTATCGAGCGGGCGGCCGTCGCGCACCGCCGCGGCCGAGCAGCCGTGGCCGAGCTGGAACGACACCACGCGCGCGCGGCTGCGCCCGCTCAACGCCAGATAGCGCTCGTACATGTAGCGGTGCGCGATGCCGTGGAAGCCGTAGCGGCGAATGCCGTGCGCCCGCACCCAGGCGTCGGGAAGCGCATAGCGGTACGCGGTTTCCGGGAGCGATGCGTGAAAGGCGGTGTCGAAGACGCCGACCATCGGCACGCCCTCGCCAAGCGCGTCGCGGCACGCGCGTACCACCTCGAGCGCCGGCGGATTGTGCAGCGGCGCGAGCGCGGCCAGCGCCTCGAGCCGGGCGATCGCAGCGGCGTCGAGGCGAGCCGCTTCGGTGAACTCCTCCCCGCCGTGCACCAGCCGGTGGCCGATCGCGTCGATCGACGTCGCGGCCGCCGCCAGGCGATCGAGCACGAACGCGGCCGCTTCGCCGTGGCCGCGCACCGGTGCCGTCCCGCGCGCGCGCTCGCCCGCGGCTTCCCAGCTCCATTCGGCCCGCTCGCCGAGGCGGCTGACCGCGCCGCGGACGAAGGAGCGCATTGTCCCCCCGTCGGGGTGTCGCTCGTACAGTTTGAACTTGAGGGAGGAGCTGCCGGCATTGAAGACGAGGATCGCCATGGCGCCGCTTGCGGTGGGTTGCGGCGATGATAGCAAACCGCGGCACGTGTCCCTTGCGCGGCCGCGGAGTGCGAGCGGGTATTCCTGATGCGGGAAAACGGGCGCGGCGCGAGTCGCGCGCCGCGCCCGTCGCTTCAGCGCGCGATGCGCGTGTCGGCGAGGCCGTTCGGGAGCGCGGCGAAGTAGGCCGCAAGATCCTCCATGTCCTGAGCCGAGAGCGGCGCGGCGAACGGCGCCATGATGGGATTCTTGCGTGCGCCGCTCTGGTACGCGCGCAGCGCGTGCACCAGGTAGTCCGGATGCTGCCCGGCGAGACGCGGGTATTGCGGGCTCGTCCCCTGGCCGTCCGCGCCGTGGCACGCGGCGCACGGCGCCGACTTCTGCCGCCCCGCCTCGACGTTGCCGTCGGCGTGCGCTGCCGCGCCCGCCATCGCGAGTGCGATTCCGATCACGAACGCTCTCATTGCGACTGCCCTCCCGCGGCTGCGAAGAATGCGGCCAGATCGGCCATGTCCTGCTCGTTCAGCCCTGCGGCGATCGCCTGCATGGTCGGATGCTGGCGCGCGCCGGACTTGTAGCCTTGCAGCGCGGCTACAAGGTATTCCGCGTGCTGACCCCCGAGTTTGGGTACGCGATAGGCGGGATAGGCATTGCGGTAGCCCGGTATGCCGTGGCAGCCGGCGCATTGCGCCGCTTTGAGCGCCCCGGCCTCGGGGTTGCCGGATTGCGCGTAGGCGCCGGCTGAGGCGAGCAGTGCAAGCGGCACGAGGGCCGCGACCATTCTTCTCATCGGTGCTTGCTCCCGTTGGTGCAAATCGTTGGTGTGCGCGCGGCGCTCCCGCGGGACCTGCACGGCCCGTTGCGCGCCGGCGAATGCGTGAGCGAAGCCGCCCTCTCGCCTGCGGGCCCGCGCGCTCCGGTTCAAAGAGCAGCCGCATGATAGCAAATGCACCGGCGCGGCGAACCGCGGACGTTGATTCCGTATAATGCGCCCCACGATGAGGAACGTGCGGCCGCCGGCTTCCGGTTTCCGCTTCGCCTGCACCGGCTGCGGCCGTTGCTGCACCGGGCGCGGCGCCTATTACGTCGCCGCGACGGCCGCCGAGCAGCGGCGCATTCAGCGCTTCCTCGGGATTTCCTGGCGCTGGTTCCGCCGCCGCTACGTGACGCGCGACGCCGACGGGACGGAGAGCCTGCGCTGGAACCGCGACCGCTGCGTATTCCTCGATGCCGCGGGGCGCTGCCGGATTTATCCGGTGCGGCCCGCGCAATGCCGTACTTATCCGTTCTGGCCGGAGCTCGTGGCGTCGCCGACGCGCTGGAAGGCCGAGGCGCGGCAGTGCGAAGGGATCGGGCGCGGCGGCGTTATTCCGCTCGCGCGCGTGCGCGCCCGGGTGCGTCAGGCGCCCGACTGAAGCAGGCGCGCGCCGCTTGCGCGAGCACGGCGGCGCCTTGTGCGAGCAGGCGCGCCCGCCACCGGGGATCGCGCGGACAGAAGAGTTCCTGGAGCTCCGCGGCCGCGCGCCGGCGCGCGGGGCTGTCGGCGCCGTCGTAATGAAAGGCGCGGTTCTCGCGCCGCAGCGCGGCGAGCACCCGCGCCGCCGGGTAGGTTCCGAACTCGAGCACCGCCGCGTGAGCGCGCAGCGCCGCGCCAAGGCGCTCGCTCAAGCCGCCCGAGACGGGATAGGCGATCGTGCCGGGAGTGCGGCTCGTGGCCACGCGTTCCGCTCCGAACCAGCGTACGAGGTCGCGGTACGCCTCGCTCTCCGGGTCCATGTCCGCCATGAGCGTATAGGTGCCGTAGCGCCCGTAGCCGGTGTGCAGATCGAGCACGAGCACCGGCTGTGCGCCGCGCCAGCGCGGCGCGCACAGGAGATCGAGGATCGTCCGGACGGAAGGCTCGAGCGCCTGGCCGCCGTAGAAGAGCCCCTGCGGATGCCGGTACTGCCCGCACAGGATCGCCTGCTGCATCCGGTCCCGGCCGTAACGCAGCAGCCGCAGCAGTCCCTGCACCCGGAAGAGGTCGATGCCGCGCGGCGGCGTGCGCGGGTTGAGCCACGAGGCGAGCGCGTCGTACGCGCGATTCGGCGGGCCCGGGAATGCTGCGAGCGCGTTGCGGTTCAGGTCCACGTTGTGCTCGTTGACGCGCCGGCGCCAGGCGAAGCCGTACGGATTGACGGCGTGGATCAGCAGGCAGCCGCCGTCTCCCGGCAGATCCTCGAGGCGCGCCGCCTGCAGCCAGTGCTGCTGCAAAGCGCTGCCGGCGAAACCCTCGACGCCGTGCGTCGCTGAAAGTACGACGAGCAGCCGTTGCGGCGCCTGCGCGCCGAGGTAAGCGGTATCGATCGTGAGCTCTTCGCCGCGCGGCCCGCGCGCATCGATCGGGTAGTGCGCGAGCTCGGCGCCGCGTGCGCGCGCCAGCGCGAGAAAGCGCGCGCGTGCCTCGAAGTAATCGGCCGGGAAGCAATCGAGCGATGGATCGGATCCGTTCACCGACGCTGCGGGCGCGAAGGAAAGACGGCGATAAGAGGAACGCGCTCGGGAGGTTCCGGCGAAGAATCGCGCGCGTGTGATCCGCCGCGTTCTCGCGTCGCGTCGAGCGCTCGACGACTCAGGCCGCCGCCGGCAGGCTGCGGCGGCTCTCCAGCCACTTGAGCAGCGGCTGCCACTGCGCGACATCGTAGGCGGCGCGGCTGCCGAGCTCGAAGATGCCGAGGCCCTGCTCGTCGGCGAGCTGGTAGTTCGGCGTGTCGCGCAACGTCGCGACGAACGGGATGCGCAGCCGCGTGAGGAAGCGCTCCAGGTGGCGGTAGATCTGCGTGTGGACGGTGGTGTAGTTGATGTTGAGCGAGCCGAGCACCTGCTCGAGGCGGTCCTGTATGAGCGTGTTCTCGCGCACGCGGTTCGCCACCACCGCGACCTTGCTTTCCTTGCGCGCGATGCGCCCGACGAGGAGCAGCTCCTGGATGAAGCGCGCGGCCGCCCGGATGTCGGTGGGCGAGGGCAGGACCGGCACGATGATGGTCTGCGCGCGCCGCACGAGCGCCGTGAGCTGCGCGCCGCGGCAGCCGGCGGGCACATCGAGGATCATGTAGTCCGTGCCGCGCGGGACGCGCACGCCCTCCTTCCAGGCGGCGACGCCCTTGATCGCCGGGCGCTCGGGCGCACGGGCAGCGAGCCACTCGAGCGCCGAGCCCTGCGGATCGAGGTCGGCGAGAACGACGGATTTCCGCTGCGAGGCGTAGTAGCTGGCGAGATTGGTCGCGAGCGTGCTCTTGCCGCAACCCCCTTTCGCATTCATGAGCATGATCGTGCGCATGGTCACTCCCCCTCGGGTTCGTGGTGCAAGCTCACGGCAGTGCCTGAAGCGCCGCCAGTTTAGGCCAGGGGCGGGAAAAGCTCTACCGGCGAACGGACCCCGGCGCGCGCATCATGAGCGGCCACGGGGGCGCGGCTCGTCATCGTCCATGAGTATGCGGTGCGCCGGGCCTTCGAGGTCGTCGAACTGGCCGCTTCTCACGGACCAGAAGAACGCCCATGCCATGACACCGGCGAGCACGACCGCGAGCAGGACGAGCAGGTAAACGACTTCCACGTCACGAGTACCCGGCGACGAACGACCGATGCATAGCGCGCGCGATGCGGCGTGCACGCATCACTCGGCTCCCGGCGCCGCGTCGCCCTTCCCGGCCTGCGTCAGCCGCAGGGCGTTCGCGACGACGATGGCGGAGCTCAACGACATGCCGAGCGCCGCGGCCCAGGGAGTCACGAGCCCGGCGGCGGCGGCGGGGACGGCGAGCACGTTGTAGGCGATCGCCCAGGCGAAGTTCTGGCGCACGACCGCGACCGTGCGCTGCGCGAGGCGCCACGCGTCGCGCAGCCGCCGCATATCGCTTGCGAGCAGCACCATATCGGCGCTCGCGGCCGCGAGCTGGGCGCCACCGCCCATCGCGATCGACACCTGTGCGGCGGCGAGCACGGGCGCGTCGTTGACGCCGTCGCCCACCATCGCCACGATCGCCCCCGACGACTGCAGCTGCTGCAGGTGTGCGAGCTTGTCCGCCGGCGTCTGCGCGGCACGGGCTTCGGGCACGCCCAGCGCCTTGGCCACGGCGGCGACCGGGCGCGGCTGGTCGCCGCTCAGCATCGTGACATGCCGGCCGTGAGTCAGCAGCTCGGCAACGAGCGCCTTGGCACCGGGGCGCAGCGCGTCCTCGAAGTGAAAGCGCGCGAGCAGCTTGCCTCGGGTCGCGAGGAGTGCCGTGGTCGTACGGCTCGGCTCCGGTGCCGCCGCGTCCCGAATTTGCGCCTCGCGCTGCACGAACGCCGCCGTGCCGAGCCAGAGCTCGGCGCCGCCGATCAGGCCGCGCAGTCCTTCGCCCGGAACGTTCTGCACCTCCGCGGCTTCGGGCAGCCGCATATCGCCGGCGGCGGCGCGCACGGCGTGCGCGAGCGGGTGCTCGGAATAGCGCTCGAGCGCGGCGGCCCAGGCGAGGCAACGCTCCGCGGGAACGTCCGCGAGCGGCTCGATGCGCGCGAGCCGCAGCTCGCCGCGCGTGACGGTGCCGGTCTTGTCGAACACGAAGTGCGTTGCGCGCGCGAGCGTCTCGAGCGCGTGGCCGCGCGTCGCGAGCACGCCGAGGCGCATGAGCGCACCCGTGGCGGCGGCGAGCGCGGTCGGCGTCGCGAGACCGAGCGCGCAGGGACAGGTGACGACGAGCACCGCGACGACGACCGGCAGGACGCGCGCCGGATCGGTCTGCCACCAGTACAGGCCGACCAGGGCCGCCGCGGCGAGCATCAGCGCGACGAACCAGGGTCCGATGCGATCCGCGAGCTCGGCGAGACGGGACTTCTCCGACTGCGCGCGATCGAGGAGGCGGAGTACCGAGGAGAGCACGGTATCGACGCCGACCCTCTCGACGCGCACGGTGAGCGGGCTTTCGACGTTGATCGATCCGCCGATCACCGCCGCGCCCGGCCGTTTGGCGATCGGCAGGCTCTCGCCGGTCAGGAACGCTTCGCTCACGCTCGAGCGCCCGTCGATGACGACGCCATCCGCGGGTACCGCCTCGCCCGGGCGCACGAGCACTTCGTCGCCCGGCTCGAGCTCGGCGACCGGCACCCGTTCCGGCGCTGAACCGGGCCGCAGCCGGTGCGCCGCCGCCGGTGTCGCCTGCACCAGCGCTTCGGCCGCCTGCGCCGCGCGGGTGCGCGCGCTCAGCTCGAAGTACCGGCCGGCGAGCAGGAACAGCGCGAACATCGCGACCGAGTCGTAATAGACCGGGCCGGCGCCGGTGAGGGTATTCCACAGGCTGGCGCCGAAGGCGAGGCTCATCCCGAGCGCGATCGGCACGTCCATCCCGGGCTGCCGCCGGCGCAGATCCGCCCAGGCGCCGCGAAAGAACGGCTGCGCCGAGTAGCCGAGCACCGGCAGCGCGAACAGCAGGCTGATCCAATGAAAGAACGTGCGCAGCGCGGGGTCCGATCCCGACCAGTCGCCGACGTAGAGCGCCACCGCGAGCGTCATCGTCTGCGCCGCCGCGATCCCCGCGACGCCGAGGCGCTTGAGCAGCGCGCGCCGTTCGCGCGCGAGCAGGT
>DASVBY010000023.1:0-15951 GCA_036381895.1 Burkholderiales bacterium
GCCGCGCCGGTAGAGCAGTCCTTCGGTGTGGGCGAGCACCTCATCGAGCTTCGAGACATAGGGAGCGCGCACCCGCTCGATGTACGCCTGCATCGACTTGTCCGGCGGCAGCAGCTCGGCGAAGACGGGGAGGAGGTGGTAGCGATAATCCGCCACCTTGCCGCCGCGAACGTCGAGGTCGAGAACCGCAAGGAACTTGCCGTTGCTCCCGGCATTGCAGACGAGCGTCGCGCCGCCCGCGTTCTTCACCACGACGGGGGCGGGTACGGCATCGTGCGTGTGTCCGCCCAGAATGGCATCGAGCCCGCGCACCCGCGAAGCGAGCTTGAGATCGACGTCCATGCCGTTGTGCGAGAGCAGCACCACGACCTGCGCGCCCTTGGCGCGCGCCGCGTCGACGTGCTGCTGCAGGTTCTCCTCCTGGATGCCGAAGCTCCATTCGGCCACGAAGTAGCGCGGATTCGCGATCGGCGTGTACGGGAACGCTTGGCCGATGATCGCCACCGGCACGCCGTTGACGGGGCGAATCACGTACGGCGCGAACACCGGGTCCTCGAAATCGACCGTGCGTACGTTGTGTGCGACGAAGTCGATATGCCCCTTGAAATCGTTCTCGACCACGTGCCGCACGCGCTCGGCGCCGAGCGTGAACTCCCAGTGTCCGGTCATGACGTCCACACCGAGGAGCTTGCAGGCGTCGATCATGTCCTGACCGTTGGTCCAGAGCGCGGTCGCCGAGCCTTGCCAGGTGTCGCCGCCGTCGAGGAGCAGGGCGCCCGGGCGGCTCGCTTTGAGCCGCTTCACCAGGGTCGCGAGGTGCGCGAAGCCGCCGACCTTGCCGTACCGGCGCGCGGCACGTTCGAAATCGAGGTGGGTGAAGGCGTGGGCGAGGCGCGTGCCGGGAGCGATGCCGAAGGACCGCAGCAGCCGTTCGCCGACGAGGTGCGGCGCGCGGCCTTCGCTCTCGGCGATTCCGATGTTCACGTCGGGCTCACGGAAGTAGAGCGGCAGGAGCTGCGCATGGCAGTCGGTGAAATGCAGCAGGCTGACGTTGCCGAAGCGCGGCACATCGTAGAAGCCGGCGTCGCCGCGGCCCGCAGCCGGCGCTCCCCGGGCAGGGAGCGCCAGGCCGCCCGCTGCCGCGACGGCGAGCAGCTGGAGAAATTCCCGGCGGTCCATCTCGGCCTACTGGTTGACGGGCGATTCGGGATCGAGCAGCAGCGCCACCACGTGCTTGATCTGCTCTTCGGTGAGGATGCCGTTGTGGCCGAAGCGCGGCATCAGCGAGCACGCGACGAATGCCTGCGAGTTGTAGACCTTGGCGTACGTGTATTTCTGTACCTCGGGACCGTAGCCGCGGATCTTGCCGTAGTTGTAGAGGCTCGGGCCGATGGTGCCGTAGGAGAGCTCCTGCGGCGACAGCCGATGACAGGCGTAGCAGTTGCCGCCGTTCACCGTGCCGGGCTTGTCGGTGAACTGCAGGCCGCGGCCGGTCTGCGCGATTTTCTCTCCCTGCTTCCAGTCGCCGAGGAACTTGCCGTCGGCGGGATACTTCACCGCCGCAAGATTGCTCGTGCGGATGCGTTCCGCGATCTCGGGCGGGACCTGGTCGCGGTACTGCGAGCACAGGGCCTGGGTTTCGTCCTGCTTCAGCCGATCGACCGAGGCGATGCCGCGGGTCCTGAAGTCGGCCTGCATCAGCTCGACCGCGCGAGCGCGGTAGCTCGATTCGTTCGAGGTGCTCGCGCAGCTCGCGGCCAGGAGCGCGAGCGCGATGAGACCAATCGTGCGCTGGTAGTGCATCTTCCCCCCTCCGCTAGCGTTTGATGGCGGGCGCGTTGTACACGCCGCCGTTGGCGTTCTTCGCCAGGAACATCGTGAGCGCGATCGACGCCTCCGAGGCGAACTCGAGCTCCGGGAAGCGCTGCTGGCGGAAGCAGTCGTACAGCCGCCACTGGAACGTGCGCAGCTCCCCCTGCGAGACGCGGTAGGCGGGCCAGGTCGTGTAGGCGCGGCGCGCGTCGGCGGTCTTGGTCAGGTTCGGCAGGTCCTGCAGGCGAATGCGCTGGTTGTCCTTGCCGTGGCAGGTGGCGCAGGCGAAATCGTGCGGGCCCGCGCGGTAGTAAAAGATTTCGCGTCCGATCTCGTACGCCTCGCGTTCCTTCGGATGGCGCGTGGAGACGTTCATCGGCATCCCGCGCGACTGCGAGGTGACGTAGGCGACCAGCGCCTCGATGTCGGAGCGCTTGCCGCCGCCGCCGAAGCGGTTCTTCAGCGCCTCTTCCCGCGTGAAGCCCTGCAGCGTCATCATGCAGGTGACGAGGCGCGATTCGAGGTCCTCGACCTTGTCGGTGTCCGCGAAGTAGCGCGGAAGCTGCGCGTACGCACCCTTGACCACGCCGGGCCCGAGGCCGAGGTCGCACTGTTCGAGCGACGCGTTCTTCGGCCCGCGCTTCTGGCGCCACAGCTCCTCGCCGCGTGCCTCCCACAACTCCGCCGGATTGCCTTCCGCGAGCGCTTCGCGGTACTTCTCGATTTCCTCCACCGTCGAGTCCTGCGCGCCGGCGAGACCGGCGCCGGCGGCGAGGCCGCCGAGCAGCAGGGCGGTTGCCAGTCTTTTCATCGTCATAGGAGAACTCCCATCGTTTGCGTTCTGTCACGGCCGTAGGTACACACGGAGCCCTCCCTGGCCTGCGGCGTACCTCCCTCCGTTGCGCTGCGGAAACGGCGGCGTGCGCCGCCGAACGCTCCTCAGCTGATCGTCGCCTCGTCGGTGCGCTGATCGCCCTTGTTGTCCACCCAGGTGATCTGCACCTTCTGTCCGGGCGCGCCGCCCCTGAACTTGAACGCGAGGTACGGGTTCTTCGAAATCGCCGGGCCCCACTGCGCCGAGAGCACGGTCTTGCCGTTGCAGGTGGCGGTAACGTGCTGGATGAAGTGGGCCGGCACCACGTTGCCGCTCGAGTCCTTGCGCTGACCGGTCTCCATCTCGTGGCTCATCAGAATCTTCACTTCCACGACGCCGTCGCGCGCGGTGGCGCGGATCTTCATCGGATCTGCCATGTCTCTCTCCTCGTGCTAGGCCTCGCTCAGCCGCCGCAGCCGCCGAGCGTCACCTTGATCTCTTTCGCGACCGCGTAGAACTTGCCGTCCGCGCGCACGAGCGCATAGACGTTCGAGCTCTCGCTCATCTTGACGCGCGTCGTGACGTACGGCTCGGTGCCGTCCGGGATGGTGAACACGGCGGCGAGCATGTTCGGGTTCTTCTCGATCAGGATCGCAATCGATTCGGTCTTCGGCAGGTTGCTCGTCAGCGTTACCGGCACCACGGCGCCGTTCTCGGCGATCGCCGGCGCGGTGATGATCACGTCCGCCGTCTTCTCGGTCGCGGAAGCACCGAGCGCCTTGAGCGCGTCCGCGAGGGTCTTGGCCTGGAACGCCTCCTTGTTCCATTCGACTGCCCGGACGTCGCTCGGGCGCAGCACCCCGGCGGCCACGAGCGCGCCGAACAGCGCCAGGCCACCCCCCTTCTTCAGTATCTCTCTGCGTTGACGATTCATACCGTTCTCCTCGTGCTGACGATTGCGAAACGTCCGCTACTGCGAACCGCTCAGAATCCATTCGACCATGGCCGCGAGGTCTTCCTCTTTGACGTGTCCCTGTGGCGGCATCGGGATCGAGCCCCAGGTGCCGGCGCCGCCGGCCCGGACCTTCGCCGCGAGCCTGGCGCGCGCGTCGCGCTCGCCGCGGTAGCGCGCCGCCACTTCGTCGAACCCGGGTCCCAGACGCCGCCCGCGCACCTGATGGCAGGCGAGGCAACCGTTCGCCTCGGCGAGCCGCCGGCCCGCGGGCGGCGCGTCCGCAGGAGCCGGCACCGCGGCCGCGGCGCGCGGCCGTGCGACGGTTTCTACCCCGCGCACCCCGCCGATCAAGCGGTTCTGGTCCGCCAGGTTCCCGTGCATCTCGCGCGCGTGCCCCGGCAGGAAGGACATGATTTTCGCTTCTGTGGGGCAGTTTGTCATGCACGCCACGTTCCTGACGTCGGGCGCGCCGTCGATATGCCAGAGGCCGTGCTCGCGCGTCATGCCGTTGCGGTTCGGCAGGCGCTGCTGCACCTCGCCGATGTTGGCGTCGCTCAAGACGAAGTCGGCGGGCACGATGTCGCCGAGGTGCAGCAGGTACGCGGTGACCGCATAGACCTCGTCCACGCTGAGCGACTTCGGCGCGGTCCAGGGCATCGCGCGGCGGATGTAGTCCCAGAGCGTCGAGATCGTGCTCAGCTTCGAGAGCGTCGTGCGGGTCGGGTTCGTGGTGGCGAGCGTCGCTGCGCGCCCGGTTTTCATGTCTTCCGCGGTCGTGCCGCCCGTGAGCGGGGTGAAGACCTCGTTGCTCTCGCCGAAGACGCCGTGGCAGGAGGCGCACTTTTCGTCCCAGATCTGCTGGCCGTCGGCGACCGAACCGGCGCCCTGCGGCAGGCCCTGGAAGTCCGGGCGCACGTCGATATCCCATGCCGCGATCTCGGCCGGCGTCGCCGGCCGCCCGATGCCCGGGAACTTCGCCGCCGCGGGGGCGGAGGCGGCGAAGAGCAGGAGCAGCCAGGGCAGGGCGCTAGTAAACCTGGACATTGGACACCTCGCCCGATTCGGCCACCTTCCAGGACTGGATGGCGTTGTTGTGGTAGATGGAGCGCGTGCCGCGCACTTCGCGCAGCTGCCGGATCGTCGGCTGCACGTAGCCCGTTTCGTCGATCGCGCGGCTCTGCAGGATCGCCGGGCCGCCGTCCCACACCCAGTCGATGTTGAAGCGGGTGAGGGCCTTGGGAAGCACGGGCGTTTCGAGCCGTGCGGTGCGCCAGTTGCGGCCGCCATCGAAGGACACGTCGACGCGCTTGATACGACCGCGCCCCGACCAGGCGAGTCCGGTGACGTTGTAGTAGCCCTTGTAGAGGAGCTTCTGCCCGCCGGAGGGCGAGGTGATGACCGACTTGCATTCCTGGATGGAGGTGTACTGCCGGTGCAAGCCGTCCGGCATGAGGTCGATGTAGTGCAGCGTCTCGTCCTTGGTGCCGTAGGGCTGATCGCCGACCTCGATGCGCCGCAGCCATTTCACCCAGGAGACGCCCTGCAGTCCCGGTGCCACCAGGCGCAACGGATAGCCGTTTTCGGGGCGCAGCATCTCGCCGTTCTGCCCGTACGCGACGAGCACGTCGTCGAGCGCGCGCTCGATCGGTATGGTGCGCGTGAGACTCGAGCCGTCCGCGCCCTCCGCGAGAATGTAGCGCGCGCGCTTCTTGTCGAAGCCGCAGTCGTCGAGCAGCACCGAGAGCGGCACGCCGGTGTACTCGCTGCAGGAGAGCATGCCGTGCGTGTACTGCACGGTCGGCACGGCGACGTTGCCCCATTCCATGCCGGTGTTCGCGCCGCACTCGATGAAATGGATCCGCGATACCGCCGGCAGGCGCAGCAGATCGTCCATCGTGTACACCTTGGGCTGGCGCACGAGGCCGTTGATCATGAGCCGGTGCTGGCGCGGGTCGATGTCGTGCCAGCCCTGGTGGTGGCGCTCGAAGTGCAGGCCATTCGGCGTGATGATGCCGAAGAGGCCCTGCAGCGGTGTGAAGGCGACGGAGGACGCGTCGACGCGCGTGAGCCCCGGGCTCTGGCGGCGCTGCAGATTGCTTTCGTACTGCGACGGCTGCCCGTAGCCTCGAAACGCTACGGGCCTGCCGAGTGTGGTGCTGTGCGGCGGAAGGTTGAGGATCGCGGGGTCGCCGTCGCCGACCTTCGCGGCCGCGGTGCCGGCTGCGGCGGCGCTCGCGAGAGCGAAAGCCTTACGCAGGAAATCGCGGCGTCCGGCTCGAACCGCCGCAATCTCTTCCGGCCCGAGGAAGTTCTCCGGTGCCGGCAGGATCTTACCTTGGCGAATACTCATATGCGCATACACTCATATAGTACCCGAAAAAACTTGCGATAGGCCCGTGCGGCGCTTGCGATCGGCGCGGCGTTCGACCGTTCCCGGCGCAGCATCGGCCTCACCCCACCTTGCGCTGCGACGCCGGGACCAGGCGCATGAGCCCCCTGCGCAGCGGCTCGCGCTCGTCGATACGATTGAGGATCTGCATGCACACCGTGCGGCAGATATCCATCATGGCGGGATCGGCAACGCGGTAGTAGACGAGGTTGCCTTGTTTGCGTTTGCTCACGATGCCGTGGCGGTGCATGAGCTGCAGATGACGCGAAACGTTGCTCTGCGTGGCGCCCGTTTCCTTGACGATCTGTGACACGGATTTCTCGTGTTCGCAGATCGCGCGAGCGATCTTCAGTCGCATCGGCTCCGACAGGACGCCGAAGTAGGAAGCGACGACCGCCATCACATCTTCTTCCATCTCGTCCACGCGAACGCTCCCGCTTCGAAAGCTAAGTGAGAGTATGCTCAGGTGCGCATATAGTCAATAACGTGAACCGTGGTATGGTTGCTTTCAGTCGGGGATTCATAACGCGAACATTAAATAGGAGAGGCCCATGGGTCGTGTCCGGCAGCACCTTTCCCTCCTCGTGTTGTTGCCCGTCGGTGCACTCGCCGCCTGCCAGACGACGTCGAGTAGCACTCCCGCCGCCAGCGCGGATCAGGCGATGGCGCGCAATATCGCGAACAATTGCTTCACCTGCCATGGCCCGGGTGGACGCAGTCCGGGAACCATCCCGAGCCTCGACCGCTTGAGTGCCGCCACCATTGCGAGCCGGCTCAAGGGCTTCAAGAGCGGCACCGAGCCGTCGACGGTCATGGGGCGTCACGCGAAGGCGTACAGCGATGCCGAGATCGAGGCCGTGGCGCGGTACATCGCGTCGGGCGGGCGCTGAGAGGAGGAGCAGGCCATGAGCACCATCACCCGCAGAGATTTCATTCGCTTCGCCGGCGCGGCGACGCTCGGCCTCATGGGAGCCGGCGGTACCGCGCGCGCAGCGCGGCGTGCTTCGGCGCATGTCGTCGTCATCGGTGGCGGTTTCGGCGGCGCGACTTGCGCGCGGTATCTCAAGCGCGTGGATCCGGGGATCAAAGTCACGCTGATCGAGGCGAACGAGCGCTTCATCACTTGTCCGTTCAGCAACTACGTGCTCGCGGGCTGGCGCACGCTCGACAGCATCACGCACGGCTACGACGGGCTGAAGCGCGACGGCGTCGAGGTGGTGCTTGCGCGCGCTACCGGGGTCGACCCGGCCGCGCGGCGCGTGAGCCTCGAGGGCGGCACGAGCGTCGCGTACGACCGGCTCGTGGTCGCGCCGGGCATCGATTTTCGCTGGGGGGCGATCGCGGGCTACGACGAGAAAGCGGCCGAAGTCATGCCGCACGCGTGGAAGGCGGGAGCGCAGACGCTGCTGCTGCGCAGGCAGCTCGAGGCGATGCCGGACGGCGGTACCTTCGTCATGGCCGCGCCCGACAATCCGTTCCGCTGCCCGCCCGGGCCGTACGAGCGCGCGAGCGTCATCGCGAACTACCTGAAGCGCCACAAGCCGAAGTCGAAGATCCTCATTCTGGACGCGAAGGAAGGCTTCTCCAAGCAGGGCCTGTTCATGGAGGGCTGGAAGAAGCTCTATCCGGGCATGATCGAGTGGGTGCCGGGCGCGAAGGGCGGCAAGGTGAACGCGGTCGATCCGAAGACGAAGACGCTCGAGGGCGACTTCGAGAAGTACACGGGCGACGTGATCAACGTGATTCCGCCGCAGCGCGCCGGCGAGATAGCGCACGCCGCCGGGCTCACGGACGCGAGCGGCTGGTGCCCGGTCGATCCGCTCACCTTCGAGTCGAAGCAGCAGAAGGGCATCTACGTGATCGGCGACGCCGCGATCGCGACGCCGATGCCGAAATCGGGCTTCGCCGCGAACAGCCACGCGAAGCGCGTGGCGGCCGTCATCGCCGGCGAGCTGCAGGATCAGGCGCTCACGGACGGGGTTTACACCAACACCTGCTACAGCCTGCTCGCACCGGACTACGGCATCTCCGTTGCGAACGTCTACCGGTTCACCGCGCAGGGCATCAAGGAAGTTCAGGGCGCAGGCGGCGTGAGCCCGTTGGGCGCCGATGCCGCGTTCCGCCAGGACGAGGCGAAGTACGCGCTCGGCTGGTACGCGAGCATCACCGCGGAAGCGTGGGGCTGATTCGCGCGGGCCGCGGGGCGCGCGCGCCTTGCGGCCCGGCGCGCCATCGCGGCGGTCCGCCACTCGTAATATCGTTGCGGCAACCCTCGCGTTGCGTGCCCGCCGCGTCGTGAGGCTGCTGTCCCGCTTCTTCCAGCGTGATAAACTCGCGCGCATCGCTCATGGCAGCGCGGCCGGTCCCCTCGGTGACGAGTGCCTGTGAACCCGGTCAGGTCCGGAAGGAAGCAGCCGCAGCAGACCACTCGGGTGCCGGGGTGTGGCTGGTTCGCGCCGCCACCCATTCTCGAGAGGCCCGTTCCAGGTCGATGAGTTATCAGGTGCTGGCACGCAAGTGGCGCCCGCGCACGTTCGCGGAGCTCGTCGGCCAGTCCCATGTGGTGCGGCCGCTCGTCAACGCCCTCGACAACAATCGGCTGCACCACGCGTTCCTCTTCACCGGCACGCGCGGCGTCGGCAAGACCACGCTCGCGCGCATCCTCGCGAAATCGCTCAACTGCGAAACCGGCGTCACGTCGAATCCCTGCGGCAAGTGCAGCGCCTGCGTCGAGGTGGACGAGGGGCGCTTCATCGACCTGATCGAGGTCGACGCGGCGTCGCGCACCAAGGTCGAGGACACGCGCGAGCTGCTCGACAACGTGCAGTACGCGCCCTCGCGCGGACGCTACAAGGTGTACCTCATCGACGAGGTGCACATGCTCTCCGGCCACAGTTTCAACGCGCTCCTGAAGACGCTCGAAGAGCCGCCGCCGCACGTGAAATTCCTGCTCGCGACGACCGATCCGCAGCGCCTGCCGGTGACGGTGCTGTCGCGCTGCCTGCAGTTCAGCCTGAAGCGGCTCTCGGTCGAGGAGATCGGGGGCCAGCTCGAGAAGATTCTCGCGGCCGAGGGCATCGAGCACGATGCCGGTTCGGTGCGCCTGCTCGCGCGCGCCGCCGACGGCAGCCTGCGCGACGGCCTGAGTCTGCTCGATCAGGCGATCGCGTTCGGCGGCGGGCGGCTGGCGGAGGCCGACGTGCGGGCGATGCTCGGCACGATCGACCAGGACGCGGTCGAGCGCATGCTCACCGCGCTCGGCGCGAACGACGCGCGCGCGCTGCTCGGGGTCGTCGCCGACGTGGTGGAGCACGGTACCGATTGTGCGGCACTGCTCGATGAGCTGCTGCTCGCGCTCCATCGGCTGGCACTGCTCAAGACCGACGAAGCGCTGGTGGACGCGGCGGAGGCCGAGCGCCTGCGCGAGCACGCGGCCAGGCTGGCGCCCGAGGACATCCAGCTCTATTACCAGATCGGGGTGATCGGGCGGCGCGACCTGCCGCTCGCTCCCGATCCGCGCACCGGCGTCGAAATGACGCTGCTACGCATGCTCGCGTTCCGTCCGGCCGCGGCCGGGGCGCCATCCGAGCCGGCCGCCGCCGAGGGACAGCCGCCGGGCAAGCACGGCGCGACCGCTGCGCCGCGAGCGGCGAGCGTCGCCGGGAGCGTACGGCCGGCGCCGGCCGCCACCACCCCCGCCGCCAGCGAGCGGCCGTCCGGGTCGGCGAGCGCGGCTCGCCCGCTGGTCACGTCGTTCCCGCGCGGGGCCGCACCGCTCGAAGCGCGCGAGGGCGACGGCGCGGCATGGGCCGAGATCGTCGAGCGGCTGCCCGGCAACGGGCTGCTGCGGGAGCTTTTGAACAACACCGTGCTCGAGACGATGGACGAGACGGCGGTCGCGCTGGTGCTCGATGAGGGCTGCGCGCGGCTGCTCACGAAGGAGCGCGAAACGGCGATTCGCGGGCTCCTGGAGCAGCACTACGGCCGGCGGCTCCAGCTGACGATTCGGGTCGGCAAGCCCGCGGTGCTCACGCCCGCGCAGCTTCGCGCCAGGCAGCAGAGCGAGCAGCAGCAGGCCGCGATCGCGGCGATCAACAACGATCCGACCGTGCGCGCGCTGCGCGAGACGTTCAACGCCCGCGTGAATCCGGACAGCATCCGGCCGATCAGCCGCGGGAAGGGGTGACGCAGCGAGTGAGGCGCCGCGGCGGCGCCGAGGAGCAGGTGCTCCGGCGCGTTCAGCGGTTCACGGCTGCGGTTCGGAAGGAAGGCGGCGGCGTCGTTCACGCGGCGCGGGCAACGAAGCAAAGAGAGGCGACATGAAAGGCGGACTCGGCAATCTGATGAAGCAGGCGCAGGCGATGCAGGAGAACCTGCGCAAGGTGCAGGAGGAGCTCGCGTCGATCGAGGTAACGGGCAGCGCCGGCGGCGGTATGGTGGGCGTGGTCATGACCTGCCGCTACGACGTGCGGCGCGTGACGCTCGATCCGGAGCTGCTCAAGGACGAGAAGGAAGTGCTCGAGGATTTGATCGCCGCCGCCGTCAACGACGCGGTACGCAAAGTCGAGAAGGCGACGCAGGAAAAGATGGCCGGGCTCGCGAGCGGCCTCGGTCTCCCGCCCGGCTTCAAGATGCCGTTCTAGGCGCAAGCAGGCACCACCCGGGCCGCCGCCGCGGCCCTTGCAGCAAGGTTTTTCATGAGCGAGATCCCCAGCCTCGAAGTACTGAAACAGGCGCTGCGACGCCTGCCCGGCGTCGGTCCGAAGAGCGCGCAGCGCATGGCGTTCCATCTCCTCGAGCGCGACCGCGAGGGTGCGCGCGCGATCGCGCAGGCGCTGCTCAACGCGGTCGAGCGCATCAAGCACTGCCAGCGCTGCAACAACTTCAGCGAGACCGACATGTGCGGCATCTGCAGCTCGCCGCAGCGCGATTCCTCGCTCCTCTGTGTGGTCGAATCGCCGGCCGACCTCGTGTCGCTCGACCAGGCGGGGGTGTACAACGGGATGTATTTCGTGCTCATGGGCCGCCTGTCGCCGCTCGACGGCATCGGCCCGGAGGAGCTGCGGCTCGATCGTTTCGAGGCGCTGCTCGATCAGGGACAGATCAAGGAGGTGGTGCTGGCGACGAATCTCACCATGGAAGGCGAGGCGACGGCGCACTACGTGAGCGAGCTCGTACGCAAGCGCGGCATCCGCGTTACCCGCATTGCCTACGGGGTGCCGGTGGGCGGCGAGCTCGAGTACATCGACCGCTCGACGCTCGCGCGCGCGCTGAGCGGCCGCCGCGAAGCGTGATTCGCTGCCCGAACCGCGCGGGGCGCCTGGCACGCGAAGGAGCGCGAGTCGGCGAACGCGGCATCCGCTGGCGTGCGCGCAAACGGCTCCTCGTACGGCCTCGCGGCGGTCGCGGGTGAAGCGGTCCCTCCCGCGCGCCTATTCCCCGATCAGGTCGTTCACCTTCGCGGCGCAGATGAAGTCGTTCAGCGAGAGCCCGTCGATCGCGTGCGTGCGGTAGCGCACGCGGCAGTGCCTGTACCCGACCTCGAGGTCCGGATGATGGTCCTCGCGGTTCGCGATCCAGGCGACCGCATTCACGAAGCTCATCGTTTCATGGAAGTTCCTGAAGTTGAACGTGCGGCTGATCTCCTTGGCGTCGTCGCTCAGGCGCCAGCCGCGCGCCTGCGCCAGGAGGTTCTCCGCGGCCTCGCGCTCGAGCGGATCGACGCCCCCTTCGCAGGGCGCGCAGCGCTGCTGTTTCAGGTCCGACATGGCTCCTCCTCTCGTTCCGTAACGATGATGCGCGCCGAACCCGCTCGGTCGCGGTCGGCGTGCGGCCGGGCTTTCAGCCGGACGCCGCCTTCTGCAGCCGGCTGATGCGTGCGAGCGCCGGCGGATGCGAGTCGTAGAACGCCGAGTGCAGCGGGTCGGGCGTGAGCGTGGAGGCGTTCTCCCGGTAGAGCTTGACCAGGGCCTGCACCAGCGCGCGCGCGTCGCTCTGTGCGGCCGCGAACGCATCGGCCTCGTATTCGTGCCGGCGCGAGCCGCGGGCGAGGAGGGGGCTCAGGAAGTACGTGAACACCGGGCTCACCATAACGAAGAGCGCGAGCGCCGCATGGTTGGACGGCTGCGGGACGCCGAGCGCGCGATAGAACCAGGGCTCGCCGGCGAGCCAGCCGAGCAGGGCGAGCCCGACCAGGCTCAACGCCGTGAACAGGACGAGACGCCGCGCGATGTGGCGCAGCTTGTAGTGTCCGAGCTCGTGCGCCACGACCGCCTCGACCTCGTCCTCGGCGAGCTGCTCGAGCAGGCTGTCGAAGAAGACGACGCGCTTGGCGCGCCCGAAGCCCGTGAAGTACGCGTTGCCGTGCGAGGTGCGCCGGGAGCTGTCGATCACGTAGATGCCCTCGCTGCGGAAGCCCGTGCGTGCGAGCAGCGACTGCAGGCGCTGCTTGAGGGTTTCGCGCTCGAGCGGTTTGAACTTGT
Source organism: Burkholderiales bacterium (assembly GCA_036381895.1). Taxonomy (GTDB): domain Bacteria; phylum Pseudomonadota; class Gammaproteobacteria; order Acidiferrobacterales; family Sulfurifustaceae; genus JACQFZ01. Next base: position 12,453 of record DASVBY010000023.1, read on the forward strand.
TGAAGAGCGGCGCGATGAGCGTCGGGTAGGCCCAGACCATGGCGAGACTGAAGGCGGTCCAGAGCAGCCAGAGGTACAGCCACCAGAGCGCGCCCGCCGAGCGCATGAGCCAGAGCGCCGCGTACACCAAGGGGACGCCGATCACGAGCAGCAGCACGAGCTGCTTCAAGAGATCGCTCACGAACAGTCCCGGGGTCATACGGTTGAAGCCGAAGCCGCGCTCGATCCCGAACGTGCGGTAGACGGCGAAGGGAAGCTCGAGCGCGCTCGTGACGACGATCGTGCTGAGCAGGAAGGCGGTGCCGAGCGCGAGCTCGTGCCCGAGGAGCTGCCGCCAGGCGGCTTCGAGCGCGGCCAGACCGCCGCCCACGGTCCAGGCGAGCAGCACCAGCGCGCCGTAGACCGTTTCGAGGCGCCCGAGGCGCGTGCGCGCGACCGTGTAGTCCGCCGCCTTGCGGTGGGCCTCGAGCGGAATCTGCGCTTCGAACGCGGCCGGAACGCGGTCGCGCCGCGCCCGAACGTGCCGTATCTGGCGCTGGGCCAGCCAGAGCTGCGTCGCGACCGTGAGCGCCAGCACCAGCAGGAACACCGCCGTGAAGGGGTGCATGCTCGCGAGTGCTATCATTGGCGGCCTAGTTTAACGCACGGAGTCCGAGAATGTCGCAAGTGCCGCCCGCGGCGCCCGACCCGCAGGCCCTCATCTGGATCGATCTCGAGATGACCGGATTGAACCCGGACGCCGACCGCATTATCGAGATGGCGTGCATCATCACGGACCGCGCGCTCAACATCGTCGCCGAAGGTCCGGTCATCGCGATCAAGCAGCCGGACGCGGTGCTCGACGCCATGGACGAGTGGAACAAGCGCACGCACGGGCAGTCGGGGCTGATCGAGCGGGTCAAGGCATCGACCGTCACCGAGGCCGAGGCGGAGCGCACGATGCTCGACTTCGTGTCGCGCTACGTGCCGGCGCGGCGCTCGCCGATGTGCGGCAACAGCATCTGCCAGGATCGCCGCTTCCTCGCACGCACCATGCCGGCGCTCGAAGCCTGGTTCCATTACCGCAACCTCGACGTCAGCACGCTCAAGGAGCTCGCGATGCGCTGGCGGCCGGACCTGATCGGCGGCTTCACGAAGAAGGCGACGCACCGCGCGCTCGACGACGTGCGCGAGTCGATCGAGGAGCTGCGCTACTACCGCGAGCATTTTCTACGCGTCCCGCTGTAGTCGCGCGCTCGGAGAGACAATCGATGGACGCCAAGACAGCCGATCTCTACGACCAGCACGGCACGAAGCTGCAGGTGCTCGAGCCGATACTACGGCACTACGGCGGACGACGTCGTTTCGCCGGCCGCATCGCGACGCTCAAGGTGCACGAGGACAACAAGCTCGTGCGCAGTATCCTGGAGGGAGAGGGTGGCGGGCGCGTGCTCGTGATCGACGGCGGCGGCAGTCTGCGCAGCGCTCTCGTCGGCGGCAATCTCGCGAAGCTCGCGGCCGAGAACCGATGGGCGGGGATCATCGTCTACGGCTGCATCCGCGATTCGGTCGAAATCGCGGACATCCCCGTCGGCGTGCTGGCGCTGGCGACGAACCCCGTAAAGCCGGCGAAGAACGGCTTCGGCGAAGCGAACGTAACCGTGCGCTTCGGCGGCGTGACGTTCACTCCCGGCGCATGGGTGTACGCCGATGAGGACGGAGTGGTGGTGGCGGCGGAGAAGCTCGACTAACGGAGCCCGCCAGCGCTCGGAGTGGTTTCAAGGGAGATATATTGCTCCGGTGTTCGTTAATCCACCCGTGTCGGTTTCGGTTCCACCCCAAACGATCATCTCGCTGCCAGTCCAGACCGCGGTATGCCCGCTGCGTCCGGTGGGGGCCCCGTCGTCGAGAGCGGTCGCCACTGATCGCTCTCTGGGTCATACGCGCCGCCGCTCCCGTCGGGCACGCCGCCCCAAACGATCATCTCGGTTCCCGTCCACACGGCGGTGTGACCGCTGCGCGCGGTAGGCGCATTCGTGATGCTCATCGGCCTCCACGTGTCCGTGGCCGGGTCATAGATTGCACCGTCGTTCTTCGGCAATCCATCGGAGCCACCCCAGACAATCATCTTGGTTCCGGTCCAGATGGCTGTGTGGCCGCTGCGGGCGGAAGGCGCGCCGGATGTCGTGATCGGCCGCCACGAGTCGGCGGCAGGGTCATAAATGGCGCCGTCATTGCGCGGCGTGCCGTCGTTGCCACCCCAGACGATCATTTCCCTTCCTGTCCAGACAGCCGTGTGATCGACACGACCAGAAGGTGCGCCTTCTGTCCTCGTGCTGAGCCACTTCCCGGTAGCCGGATTAAAGCGTGCGCCTGTGTTGAATAACAGGAATACTCCGGACCGGCCGCCCCATACGATCATCTCGTTTCGGTCCGGCGCCCAAAGAGCAGTGTGTAGTTCCCGAGGGCTCAGTCCACCGGGAGGCGGAATAGTGGCCCATGATCCGCTGCCGGTACCGCTGGGCGGGGTATAAATTCGCCCGTCGTTCCACTGCTGAAGCGAATCCGTGCCACCCCAAACCACCATGCTGGTACCCGTCCATACCGCTGTGTGATTCGAGCGGGCGCTGGGAGCGCTGCCTCCGACGGCAAGGTCGCCCCAACTGTCTGTTTCGGGGTTGTACCGTTTTCCATCTCCCAGATAAGTACCGCTGCCCTGGCCTCCCCACACGATCATCTCGGTACCGGTCCAAACCGCTGAATGGTCGCGCCGTGGTTCCGGCGCGTCGGTCGAGGTGATCGGGCGCCACTCGTCGATTCTGGCTCGGAAGCGCCACACATGGTGGGCGTTGAACTGATTGCCGCTGCGATCAGCGATTTCCGGGCGGACTACCGCTTCGTATTCTTTTCCGGTCCCCAGCTCCTCTTCAGGGTGAAACCTGACGGTACTGCCGGAGACACTCACGGTACCACCAAGCGGGGTACCGTTTTCGAAAACAATGAGGTTTTCAGTCGCGGAAGCGGGGTCGATCGGCTTATCGAAAGTGACTGTGATGGCAGCCGTATGAGCCACTCCAACGGCATTGTTCGGTGGATTGGTGTAAAGCACTTTGGGCGGTGAAGTATCGGGTGTCCCCCCGCCACCGCCTCCACCCCCGCCTCCGCCCTCCACCGCACGCGCTAACGAGGGGAAAGATCAGACCGACGAGCAGCGAGAACCGTCGAGCCGAGATCATGGGACTCCGTGTGGGCTACCGCTCCTTGTTGTTCTCTATCTAATTAGCTCAGTCGATCGGTGCTTTCCAAACTGGTGCCGCTTGCGTGGCGCGCAAGCGCCCAGGCGACGTGCTCGCGCACGAGCGCCGAGGGATGGTTCCGGCGACTATCGAGGGCGGCCAGCACGGCCGGATCGCTCGGGGCATTGCCGAGCGCGACGGCGATATTGCGCAGCCATTGTTCATAGCCGATCCGGCGTATCGCCGAGCCTTCCGTGCGTCGCAGAAATTCCTCCTCGGACCAG